>CANQCK010000001.1 GCA_947589185.1 uncultured Clostridia bacterium
CCTCAATAGCTCAGTCGGTAGAGCGCGTGACTGTTAATCACGATGTCGCTGGTTCAAGTCCAGCTTGGGGAGCCAACTGAACAGAGGTCGTAATCTGAACCATAAGCGTTCGAATACGACCTCTGTTTTTATGTTTAACCTTTATTTAAGCACCTTTACGGGTGCTTTTTTCATTTTATTGATTCGTACAGTTAATCCAAAACATCTCAAAGTTGAATACTAAAACGGCTAAAGTTATGTATTTGAACCATTAGTGTCCGGATCTTTTTCGCTTTTAATGGCTTGTCTACTTAGAAAATTGGCTTCGGTTTTAAATTTAGAAAGTAATACTATTTATTAAATACTATTAGTAGATTTATAATATAATTTAATGGAAAAAAATATATAATATGTATATATTATAAATTTATAATTAAATTATATGTAAATATGATAATATTCGACAGCAATGTGTTATAATTTTATTATTAAAGTAATTAGATATTATTAGTATAAATAAAGGGAAATGATTAAAGTTTTATCTTCTATTTATATTTTACAAGAATAACTTTGCAAGAAGGTATAATAATGAACAGTTTATTTGATTATGTAGAAAAAAATCCACAAATAGGTGCGGCAATTATCACAGCATGTTTTAGTTTTATAGGTGTGTTTTTAAACATTCTTATTAACATATATTTTAGAAATATTGACTATAAAAATAAAAACCGAATTAATTATATAAAAGTTTTAGAAAATTTTTATATACCATTGAAAACAAATTTGAATAAAATATATATAATTCTTTTAAAAATAAATAAAGATGATTGTTGTAATATTTTTAAAGAAGCACAATATTTAAGTGATATAAAAAGCCTGAGAGAAAATACAGAGAATATAATAAATATAAATTCAATTAATACAGAAAAATATATTAATGATTTTAAATTATTTATTTATCAAGAAAAGTGTTTAAAAGATATAAGGTTAATGCAAATAATTATAAATAAAAAAGATGCAAATCAATTTGCAGAAAATTTGAATGGATTTATTCAAAATATTGAAATATTATTTAATCAAATTAAAATTCAAAGTTATAAAGTATTTTCAAACCATTATCTAATTTTTTTATTTAAAAGGTTTATTATTAGGAATAAAAAAGATAATATTTGAATTAAAAAACTCATAAAATAAGGAGAAAGCATATGTTACAAAATAATATTCTAATTAAAACGGAAGAAATTGATAGTATGATGTTAGAGATAATTAAAGAAATCAAATCCGATGTTGAGACTGGTATTTTAAGATACTTACAAGCTAATCCATATTCAAGTTTTCCTTTTTATAATTTTAATAAAATAATTAGCGAAAAAGGATTTAAAAAAGCATTTTTGTCTGAGAGTGAGACGGCAAAATTATATAAAAAGAAATTTCTAGATATGTTACACACACCAAATGGCAAAAATACTTTTTTTATTGTGGGATATCAAGGTTGTGGGAAAACAACTTTCATACAATCGGTGGTTAGCGAATATAAAAATAATACAGAAGCCAATGTTTTGCTTATAGACTGTGATAAAAATCCTAAGAAAGTAAAAGAACAGGTTAAAAGTATATTTTGCAGTGAATTAATTACTTCAATCGATAATATTGATGACTATTGTGGGTTTATTAACTTTTTTAATAATAATTTACCAGTAATTAAAACATTTAATAACAATATAAAATTATTAGAGTTTTTTGAAATAATTAATAATTTACAAGTGAATATAGAATTGGATGAAACTAAAAAATTTATAGAATTGCATAATTTCATTTCTTCATTAGATTTCGTTGATGTATTGTATTTATTGTTTTTTTGGCACTTATCATTGCAGTATGAATCCGAAAAAAGAAGTAAATTACTATTTGTTATTGACAATTTAGATTATATTGATGATTACAATGAATTAGTAACATTTATTGAAGGTATTGATGCGTTTACGATAGAGTTTTCAGATAAATTTTCACAACTAAAAGTATATAAAAATACAAATAAAAGAATAGGATATATTGATAAAATAAAAATATTTATTTCAATGAGAGAGACAACAAGAGCTAATCTGCCATCCTCACATTTTTCTAACGCATTTAATAGTATTTATATTAGTGAAGATATGTCTGAATGGTACGATAAAAGTGCTATTATTGAAAAAAGACTTAAAACTTTAAAAGATTTTGATAAGTATAATGAATTGGATACTATTATATATGATCAAATAGAATTAATATTAAGTATTATTAAAGATGACTATACAAAGCGTGTTATTTTTCCTTTGTTTAATAATAATTATCGCTCATGCATTACTATGTTAGTACGTGTTGTTATAAATAATCCGATACAGGTCAAGTCGTATAAATATCTAATGAGTTTAAACGAACCAATGTTTAGACACGGAGCTAGAGGAATATTATTTAAACTTATTTTTGATAGATTTAGTTTGAATGATGGAAACGAAGAAAATTGTTTGAAAAAAATAGGTGTTTTAGACCTGTTAAATAGAGCAAATAAAGAAGTTAGTATATGTAGATTGCTATTATCTTATTTAAGTAACTATACTGAGACTAAATGTTCTTCTGCTCGTAATAGTGTTAGTATTAAAGATATTTTAGAAACATTCCAACATGTATTTAAAAAAGACGAAGTAGTTAAAATTCTATGGGAAATGTTTAACTTAAGAGATACAGAATGGACACATTTAATATCCTTTAATCAAATAGAGTATTATGATAAAATTAAGAATAATGTAATTGAGATTAATAAATTAGATCCTGAAACTACGTTATTACATTATAGCTGTGCAGGTAAAATTTATATAGAATATGTAACAACGCATTTTGAATTCTATTCAGTGCGAATCTTTAAAAATCTTGAAGCTGCTTTATTTAGTGATAAAAGTTTTATTTTTGATAAAGAAACGAATACCTATAAATTTTTTACGATTATCAATAAAGTATATTTACAAGTTAAAAGTTGTTGCGATGAATTAATAAAATTTAACAAGAAATTGTGTAATCAGAGTAAATATGGAAACCCATATAAAAATTCAGAATTATATAAGGATTCACATTATGTTTGTCAATTTAAAAGAAAAAACATTTATGGTGAAGAGAGAAGGTTTAAGCAATTTCATGAAGACCGAATAATTAATAGTCATATTGTATATATTGACGCATTCAGAATTTATGTTCTAAACTATTGCAAATTAATTGATAAAAACCAGAAAGCCAAAATAAACGAAAGACTTACAGGTTATATAAAGAAATATGTTGATTTATTAGAAGACAAAAATATTTTAATAAATGAAAAGACTTCTAAAATATTATTATCACATTATAAAAAGCAAATAGAAAAACTTCAGAATAATTGGGATGATTTCACAACAGAAATAAGTTATAATGAGTAAGATAAAATACATATGTATTTGCAATGTCATTTAGAAATAATTATGCGTTAGTTCAAGTCCATATCGAAAAAATCTTTTTTGCTAAGTATTTACAATCGACAAGCTAGGCAAACTATTTGTCTGGCTTGTTTTTGTATCTATTGGCAGTCCGCTGTTAAAGTTGCTGAAGGCGGTTATTTTTTTGCAACGGCGGGCTAATAAAATTGATAATTGATAATTATTGTAATAAGTAGGAAAGGAGACTTCTAGTTTCTTGCCTCTTATTTCTAGTAACTGATAGGGCGTTGCATCCAATCCGCGTACTTAATAGTGCGTGGATTTTTTTATATCTCGCGTTAGCAATTACATCCTATTACACTATACATAAACTGTGGTCGGATTTGAAAAATAAATTTATTGAAATACATCTTACGACAAAAAAGTGCAGGTTGTGTCGAAATTCTTGATTATTCTAGATTAATAATATATCCTAAATTTATGTGAATACAAAAATCACAGGGAGTTTAGGAGGATAAAAAAATGAAACTTAAAAAACTTTTATCATTTACCGCAGCAGCGGTAGTGGCATTAACTGCACTGACAGGTGCAATGACAGTATCAGCTGATACTGTTGATTCAGGTACATGCGGAGACTTAAGCTGGACGCTTGATTCAGAGGGTGTGCTGACTTTTACAGGTAAGGGAAAAATGGGTTCTCCATCAAATATTGAGGATACCATTCCTGAATCAAAAAAAGATGACTATCTTAAAACATACTCCTATAAGGCACACAAAGATGCTATAAAAGAAGTTAAAATTGAAGAGGGAGCAACATCAATTGGATATTGTGCATTTAATGCATTTCCAAATCTTGAGACTGTTGTCATACCTTCAACTGTAACAGAATTCACTTTTGAAAATGAAGATCATGGTTATAACTATGCATTTGCAGAATGTACTTCATTAAAGAATCTTACTTTAACTGAGGGAATGACAGCACTGGGCGGCTACGCATTTCAGGGTTGTACCTCGCTTGAGAGTGTTACTATACCATCAAGCATAACGGATTGGTATATATATACATTCTATGGTTGTTCTTCATTGAAAAATATAACACTTAGTGAAGGTTTAAAGGTAATCGGAGCAGCAGCATTTGCAGAAACTGCTGTTCAAAGTTTAGTAATTCCATCAACAATTGAGAGTTGGAATTGGATAAAGGGGAATAACAAGGATCTTAATCTATCTGGTGCCTATACCGGTTTAGCGTTTGCAAACTGTGAAAAGCTATCATCTGTAGTGTTTAAAGACGGAATAAAACGTATTGCATACAAACCTTTTCAAGGTTGTAAATCATTAAAGAAAGTAGTTATACCTTCATCAGTAATTAGTGTTTGTTACGCTTTTTATGGATGTACGGGACTTCAAGAAGCGTATATTGAAGAAGGTGCTCAGATGGAAGGTGTACCAGATGTTAGTGGATATGGGTTTCAAAGTGTTTTTGAGGGATGCACAAATCTGAAAAAATTAGAGATACCTGCAGGTATTGTTATTTCTTATACTAATGCACGATGGTCTTATGGATGCAGTTCATTAACTGACCTTTATGTGCATGAAAAGGAATCAGGATGGTTTTCTGCAGGAAATGATACATCAAAAATTCACTGTTATTTTGACTCAACAACATACAATAAATTATTAAAAGATTATGATAGTGAAAGACTTGTTAATATTAAAGACGAAATATCAGCATATAAAGATACAATTCAATCAAGGCTTAACGATGCTAAATCTTATGATGAGACAAAATACACACCGGAAAGTTACGGGGTATTAAAAGCACTTATTGAAAAGGCAGAAAAATACGGAGATGACTCAAATATAATGTCAATGGAGCAGACAGCGTCAGATATAAGAGCGGCTATTAAGGCTCTTGAGAAAAAGCCGGACGAGCCTGTAACTGACCCAACATCAGAAGATAAGTCAGACTCGACAGATAGTTCAAACAATACATCAGATTCATCTAACAATAAGCCAACACCGCCGGCAAAAACCGAGCCAACAACGGCAAAGGCTCCGGTACAGAATAATAATAATTCTATAACAAAAAAGCCTGCAAATAAAGTGCCAAGCACACCTAAAGTAACCGTAACAAAACCAGCCAAAGTAAAAGCAGTTAAACTTATTGCAAAGAAAAAGAAGCTGAATGTAAAGTGGAAAAAGGTAAGCGGAGCAACAGGCTATGAGGTAACATATGCGACAAACAATAAGTTTACGAAGAATAAAAAGACAGTTAAAGTCAAGAAAAACAAAGTAACGTTAAAGAGACTGAAATCCAAGAAAAAATATTATGTAAAGGTAAGAGCATATAAAAAAGCAAATGGCAGTACAAATTACGGAAAGTGGAGTAAAGTCATTAAGAAAAAGGCTAAGTGATAACAGAAGCGTTCAGGATTTATCCTGAACGCTTTCGTTGTACATTTTCTATTTAACTAATTTGTAGTTTTAGAGCTCAATAATTACCTTTCCGCCGAAGTTTGGAGTGATTTCTATTGACTTGTCAGTGCCTGCAACAGTAATTGTGAATGTAGAATCGATATCAGTGTATTCACATTCAATTTTGCTGCCCTTTCTCTCAGCAGTAAGTTCAAATACCTTATTTGCTTCCTTATCATAAACAGGGCAAACAGCTGATTTGCCGTCTTCAAGGTTGTAGATTGTAAAGTTTGTTCCGTCAACATAATCGTATTCAAAATCACGCTCAAAGTTACCGAATGGAATAATTGAATTAGGTTTAGCAAGTGCAGGGATTTCAAAGTAATTACATTTATGTCTGTACCATTTACCGCCCTCAAGAGTTTTACCTGTGATTATGTCGGTCCATTTTCCTTCAGGAACATAGTATTCAGCCATACCCTCGTCGTTAAGGATAGGAGCAACAAGAATATTGTCACCGAACATATACTGTCTGTCGAGAGTCAGGCAGGTTGGGTCATCAGCATAGTCGATAACCATAGCCCTCATCATAGGAACTCCTACATTGTGGGTTTTAATAGCCTGTGCAAAGATGTAAGGCATCAGCTTGCCTTTTAATTCGGTAAAGAATTTAAGAACATCACACGATTCCTCGTCGAACAGCCAAGGCACTCTGTAGCTTTGGTTTCCGTGAAGTCTTGAGTGAGTAGAGAACAGACCGAATGCAGCCCATCTTTTGTAAATGTCAGGAGTAGCCGTAGCCTCAAAGCCGGACATATCGTGACTGAAGAAACCAAATCCCGATAATGAGAGTGAAAGTCCGCCTCTGATTGTCTCAGCCATAGAAGAATACTCAGCAGAGCAGTCGCCGCCCCAGTGAACAGGGAACTGCTGTCCTCCGGCTGTAGCAGAACGAGCAAACAAACAAGCCTTATTCTCGCCGTAATAATCTTTAAGAACGTTGAACACAGTCTTGTTGTAAAGATGAGTGTAGAAGTTGTGCATCTTTATCGGGTCAGAACCGTCATAATAAACAATATCTTTTGTAGGTATTCTCTCACCGAAGTCGGTCTTAAAGCAGTCGACGCCCATATCGCAGAGAGCTTTCAGCTTTGAAGCATACCACTCGCAGGCTGCCGGATTTGTGAAGTCGACAAGTGCCATACCCGGCTGCCATTCATCAGCCTGGAAAATGTCACCGTTTTTCTTTTTGACAAAGTAACCGTTTTCCATACCCTCGTCAAACAACTTAGAACGCTGTGCAATATACGGGTTGATCCAAACGCAGGTATGAAGTCCTTTCTCCTTGTGAAGACGCTCAAGCATAGCAGGCGGGTCAGGGAACTGAGACTTATCCCATTCAAAGTTACACCATTCAAACTCTTTCATCCAAAAGCAGTCGAAATGGAATACCTGAAGCGGTATATTTCTTTCAGCCATACCGTCAATGAAAGATGTTATTGTTTCTTCGTCATAGGTTGTTGTGAAAGAAGTCGTAAGCCACAGACCGAATGTATATGCAGGCGGAAGTGCAGGCTTTCCTGTAAGATTTGTATAACCTTCCAAAACATCTGTAAGATTTTCTCCGCCGAAAATAAAGTATTCAAGTTCTTCACCGGGAACGGTAAATGAAACCTTTGAAACTGTATCAGACGCAACCTCGTATGAAACCTTATCAGAACTGTTTACGAACACACCGTAGTTTCTCGAAGAAGTATAGAAAGGAATACTTTTATAGCTTTGGTCTGAACAGGTACCGCCGTCGGCGTTCCAAATCTCAACATTCTGACCGTTCTTAGTAAAAGTAGTGAATTTCTCACCAAAGCCGTAAATATATTCGCCTACTGAAAGCTGCAGCTGTTCACGGAGATATGTTGTGTGAGGATCCTGAGGATAGCTCCAGAATGTATCGTCCTCCTGTTTAGCAAGTCTTGCGTTAGCCTTAAACTGACTTTCTTTCACAAATGTTGTAGCTCTCCAAGCACCGCCGGTTAACAGCTTGTCGCCGTAGTAGTACTGAACGCTCCAGTTATCTTTGCTGATAACGACCTTTGTCTTACCTGTAATAAGCTCAACGCTGTTTTCATTTTCATTAATTACAGGCTTGTAGTCGTAATCCTCTTTAAGCTCAAAATGCGGTCCGTGGTCAACAGTACCTTTGTAGTGCGTGATGTGTACCTTAATGCAGTTCTCCATAGTTGAAGAGTATGTTATCTCAAGGTTTGGTCCGCCAAGTGTCATAGCTCTGTTGTAAATTTTTGAAGGCGTTGCTACGACCTTAATGGCATTTTCAGTTGTTTCGATAACATATGCCTCGTTGACATAATTGACTTCGTATCCACGTTCAGTGAGCCAGAATCCATCTGAAAATTTCATAATTTTTCCTCCTTTAATATTTTATAAAGAAAATACTAACTAACCGTTCAGTATCTTCTGAATATCTTATCAATGACAAAAATAATACTTTTGTCATTGATTACATTGTAGCACAAATACTTATCGAATAATAGTCTATTTTTAACTTATTTTTGTCAATTATTATCCAAAACAAAAGATGTATATTTTAATATTAAAGCAAAAAAATCATAGGCATAATGTTAAATACTTATTGATTAAACTTCACTATTGTGTTATAATTGACATCAAGAAAATTTATCCTTGCAGGGGGATCTAAAATAATGAATATCGATAAAATACTCGAGGAAATGACTTTAGAAGAAAAGGCATCACTGTGTTCCGGAGAGGGATTTTGGCATACAAAACCGATTGAAAGACTTGATATACAAAAAATTATGATGTCAGACGGACCTCACGGGCTGAGAAAGGTAAACGAGGAAAGAGACTGTGTCACTGATGAAAGCATAGAAGCTGTTTGTTTTCCCACTGCATCGGCACTTGCGTGTTCGTTTGACAGAGACTTAATTGAAAAGCTGGGCAAAGCTCTGGGCGACGAGTGTCAGGCTGAGGGTGTAGCGGTGATATTAGGTCCCGGTGCAAATATAAAGCGGTCACCGCTGTGCGGCAGAAACTTTGAATACTTTTCTGAGGATCCTTATCTTTCAACTGAGATAGCGTCAGCGTATATCAAGGGAGTACAGTCAAGAGGCGTTGGAACGTCGCTCAAGCATTTTGCACTCAATAATCAGGAGAATAGAAGAATGAGTATTTCTGCTGAGGTTGATGAAAGAACTCTTCGCGAGATATATCTGGCATCTTTTGAAGGTGCGGTAAAGAATGCAAAGCCGTGGGCGGTTATGTGTTCATACAATAGGGTAAACGGCGTATATGCTTCTGAAAATCCGAAGCTTCTTTCAGATATTCTGCGTAACGAGTGGGGGTATAAAGGCCTTACGGTAAGCGACTGGGGAGCAGTAGATAACCGTGTAAACGGAATTAAGGCAGGTCTTGATTTAGAAATGCCTTCGTCGCAGGGCAAAAACGATAAATTTATTGTTGAGGCAGTAAGGCTTGGAAAACTGTATATAAAAGACGTTGACAAGTGCGTAAGACGAATTTTGGAACTTATTGATAAATATGAAGACGGTAAAAAATCCAATGTTATTTGGGATAAGGAAAAACATCATAAGCTGGCGGCAAAAATCGAAAGCGAATGTATGGTACTGCTAAAAAATGAAGATAACATTCTTCCGCTTGATAGGAGCAAGAAAATCGCATTTATAGGTAAGTTTGCCGAATCTCCGCGTTATCAGGGCGGAGGAAGTTCACATATTAATTCTTATAAGGTAACTTCGGCACTTAAAGCAGTAAAAGATATATGCAAAGTAACTTATGCTGAGGGTTATAAAATTGATGAGGATAAAACAGATGATAAACTATTGAGTGAAGCTGTTCAAGCGGCAAAGAACTGCGAAATTGCCGTTTTGTTTGTAGGTCTGCCTGATTTATTTGAATCGGAGGGATATGACAGAAGTCATTTAAGGCTTCCCGAATGTCAGCTTGAGCTTATCAAAAAGGTGAGAGAAGTTAATGAAAACACTGTAGTTGTACTTCATAACGGTTCGGCAGTAGAGATGCCGTTTGCTGAAGATGTTAAGGGTATTCTTGAGGCGTATCTGGGAGGACAGGCGGTCGGTCAGGCAGAGGTTGACATTCTCTTTGGAAAGAAAAATCCATGCGGAAAGCTGGCTGAAACATTTCCTAGGAAATTAAGCGATAACCCGTCTTATCTGAATTTTCCCGGCGAGAGCGACAGGGTACGCTATCAGGAGGGAATATTCGTAGGCTACAGATATTATGACAAAAAGGAAATTGAACCGCTTTATCCGTTCGGATACGGTCTTAGCTATACTTCTTTTGAATATAAGAATATTGATATTTCAAAGAATGAGATGAACGACGATGAGGAGGTTACAGTTACTGTTACTGTAAAGAATACGGGAAAAGTCAAGGGCAAAGAAATAGTTCAGCTTTATGTAAGCAACGAACAGTCGAGTGTTATACGTCCGATAAAGGAGCTTAAAGGATTTGAAAAGGTAACGCTCAATCCGGGGGAAGAAAAGAAAATAGTTTTTGTTCTTGACAAGCGTTCATTTGCATACTATAACACCGACATATCCGATTGGTATACCGAATACGGAAAATATAACATTCTTGTCGGAGCAAGCTCAAGAGATATAAGACTGAAAACGTATATATATGTTGCTCCAACGAACAAGATAAGAGTAGAGTATACGCTCAATAGTACAGGGGGCGACGTTATGTCTACCGAGACTGGAAAAGAATTATTTAAAGAGTTTTTGAAAGATGTCAATGCAGGAATAAACAGCGGCTCGGATACAAGTGAAAGTGATGAACAAATGACACTGGCTATGTATAATGAGCTTCCGCTCAGAGCTATGGTCAGCTTTTCCGACAATGAAAACTTGACAAGAGAAAAACTGAGTCAGCTGGTGAGAAGGCTGAATATTGTAATTAACAGCGATTTATTTTAAGGGTAGATAGTAGGTGATTTGAATGAGAATAGGTCACGGTTATGATGTACATAGACTTACAGAGGACAGAAAGCTGATTTTAGGCGGAGTTGAAATTCCGTTTGAAAAAGGCTTGCTCGGACACAGCGACGCTGATGTTTTAACTCACGCTGTTATGGATTCTCTGCTTGGTGCCTGTGCTTTGGGGGATATAGGAAAGCTTTTCCCCGATACTGATGAAAATTACAAGGGTGCAGACAGCATTATGCTTTTAAAAGAGGTTTACAAGGTTATAAAAAATAAGGGATATTCAGTTTTAAATGTCGATTCAACTATTTGTTGTCAGTCACCTAAGCTGAGCACTTATATTGATAAGATGAGAGCAAATATAGCCGAAGCTTTAGAATGTGATATTGAATGTATATCAATAAAGGCAACTACTGAGGAAGGTCTGGGATTTACCGGAGCAGGCGAGGGAATTTCTGCAACGGCGGTCTGCCTGATAGATTAAAAGATGAAAATTTAAAGGCGGTAAGATTTCTTACTGCCTTTAAAAAATGATGTGAAATTGAAACAGGCAAGAATTTTCTTGCCTGTTTGTTTAATCTTTTTTATTTTTATTATTTATTGATATATTGGCAACTAATACAGTAATATTGGATACAAGCAGTGCAAGAAATGCTAAATACTCATTATCTTTACTGAAAAATTGATAAATTAGCCCTGCGAGACTGACCAATACTGCAATAATAGAAAGGCAAATGGGTACATTTAAAAATTTTTTCAAAGCTTTCACCTCCGTTTTTTAATGAATCATCTGTTAGAAATCATTTTACTCATATCATAGAGTCCGGCAGGCTTATTACTGATAAATATTGCCGCATTGACAGCACCTACTGCAAAAACTTCTTTAGAGTGTGCCTCATGTTTAAGAGAAATTACCTCGTCACGCCCTGCGAAAATAATCTCATGCTCGCCGACTATTGTTCCGCCTCTGATTGCGTGCATACCGATTTCGGTTTTAGAACGCTTTTTTCTAATTGAATGACGGTCGTAAGTCAGAGAATAGTTGTTGCCAAGCTCCTCGTTAATTGCTTCAGAAAGCATAATTGCTGTTCCAGACGGAGCGTCGATTTTCTGATTGTGGTGCTTTTCTACAATTTCAATATCAAATTGACCGCCTAGTATTTGAGTTGCTTTTTTAGCAAGCTGTGCTAAAAGGTTTATCCCCAGCGACATATTGAACGTGAAAAATACAGGTATCTGTGATGATGCCTTTTTTATTTTTGCAATTTGATCGTCTGTATAGCCTGTTGTGGCAATAACTAAAGGAGTACCGTTTGTCTGACAATAATCCAAAAGCTCATCTAAAACGCTCGGGTGAGAAAAATCAATAATCACATCAGGCTTTACTCTCATATCAGAGACCCTTGATACTATTGGAAAATCGGAATATGTATCTGTTATCTTATCTATACCTGCAGTAATTACGCAATCATCCCTTGAAGAAACGACATCAAAGATAACTTTTCCCATTTTACCGTTAGCACCGCATACAGCAATATTTGTCATAAATATTAGTCCTTTCAAGAAAAGGCAGATAATTTCCGCCCTCTTTAATTTTCAAATCACTTATTTTACAAGTCCGATTTTTTGCATTTGTGCTCTCAGCTTATCAATTTTAGTTTGAGGCATTTTGCAAAGAGGCAGTCTGCATTCACCAACTTCAAATCCCATAATATTAAGAGCCTCCTTAACAGGAATTGGATTTACGTCCATAAACAATCCGTTTGTAAATTCCAAAAGCTTAAGGGCAAGCTGAGACGCTTCTTCGTATTTATTCTCAAAGCAGAGCTCGCAAATATCGTGAGTTTCCTTTGGCATACAGTTCGACAATACAGAGATAACGCCCTTTCCTCCGAGTGAGAGAATAGGAATAATCTGATCGTCGTTACCGCTGTAAACGTCCAAATCGTCACCGCAGGCAGCACGAATCTGAGCAACTCTTGAAATGTCTCCGCTGGCTTCTTTAATGGCGGCTATGTTTTTGTGTTTTGAAAGTTCAACACAGGTTGAAACAGCAATATTTGTTCCTGTTCTTGAAGGAACATTATATGCAATGATTGGAATATTAACAGCGTTTGCAATAGCGTAGTAGTGCTTGATCAAACCCTCCTGCGAGCATTTATTGTAATAAGGAGTAACCACAAGCAAAGCGTCAGCACCTTGTTCTTCTGCGTGTTTTGAAAGGGCAACTGCATATTTTGTGTCATTAGAGCCTGTTCCTGCAATAACGGGAATTCTGCCCGCAGCTTTTTTTATAGCGTAAGTTATGCAGTCCTGATGCTCTTTATCTGTCATAGTAGCACTTTCACCTGTTGTTCCGCAGATGATAATAGCGTCAGTGTGATTTTCAATATTAAATTCAATAAGCTCGCCCAGCTTGTCAAAATTAATAGAGCCGTCTTCGTTCATAGGTGTGATAATGGCAACTCCTGCACCTGTGAAAATTGTCTTTTTCATAAATGATTACTCCTTTCACGAGTAAAATTTTATTAATAATTAACATTAATCAAAATAACCCTTTGCAGCAAGTAACTCCGCTAAAAGAACCCCGCCTCCTGCTGCACCTCTTAACGTGTTGTGAGACAGGCAAACGAACTTATAGTCAAACAGCTTATCCTCTCTTAGTCTTCCGAGAGTGACTGCCATTCCGCCCTCTAAATCTCTGTCCAATTTAGGCTGAGGTCTGTTATCCTCTTCAAAATAATTCAAAAACTGCTTAGGAGCAGACGGAAGTTCAAGCTCCTGAGGAACACCACTGAACTCTTTCCAAGCTTTAAGTATTTCCTCCTTAGAGGGCTTTTTTTCAAATGATACGAACACTGCCGCCGTGTGACCGTCTTGAACAGGCACTCTCAAGCATTGTGTAGTAATGCAAGGAGTTTTAGCGTCAACGATTCTGTCGCCGTCGATTTTTCCCCATACCTTTAAAGGCTCAATTTCAGACTTTTCCTCCTCACCGCCGATATAGGGTATTACATTATCAACAATATCAGGAAAAGTCTCAAAGGTTTTTCCTGCACCGCTTATAGCTTGATATGTGCAGGCAAGAACATTTTTAACTCCGTACTTCATAAGCGGATGCAAAGCAGGTACATAGCTTTGAATAGAGCAGTTAGATTTAACTGCAATAAAGCCACGCTTTGTACCTAGTCTTTTCCTCTGAGCGTTTATTATCTCAATGTGCTCAGGATTTATCTCAGGAACGACCATCGGAACGTCAGGGGTATGCCTGTTTGCCGAGTTGTTTGAAACTACCGGACATTCTGCCTTTGCGTATGCTTCTTCTAATGCTCTTATTTCGTCCTTTTTCATATCTACGGCACAGAACACAAAGTCTACCATACCTGCGATTTTTTCAATGTCTTCAGCTGCATCGAGAATAATCATATTCTGCATTTTCTTAGGCATTGGAGTAGGCATTGCCCACCTTTCACCTACAGCGTCTTTATAGCCTTTTCCCGCTGAGCGAGGCGAAGCGGCAAGACATTCAACCTCAAACCAGGGATGATTTTCAAGTAAAGTTGCAAATCTTTGTCCCACCATACCTGTTGCACCGATTATTCCCACTTTGAATTTTCTCATAAAAACCTCCGTAAAAGTACTTCTTAAAGAATATATTTATGAAAGCATAATGCTTACTTTTAAAAATTATATCACATATTTGAATAAGTAATTGTAAATTTTCAAACAACTTCATACAAATATTAAAAAAACTGGTTGAAAACCAGCTCATCATACAATATAATAGAAATGTTGACATATATAATGACAAATATATGCCGATAGCACTCCATCATACTTTATGATGACAATTACATGCCTTTTAAGCGTGCAATCAGAAATAAGCTTTCCCAACACTTAATTCTTCGGCAGCATCACCTTTCACACTTTCTGACCGGGAAGCCTTTTAATTATGAAAATGCTAATAATTTCAGCCGCACCTCTATCGTTTCTACAATTATAATACCAAAAATAAGTCTGTGTGTCAACACCGCAGAAGAAAAATGCAGAAAAATTTTATTCGGGTTTACGTTTATTTGAACAGTAGAAAGGAATATGTAACATATATGATAGATATAAATGATATGAAAAAGTCCGATTTTTATTATGAGCTCCCAAGCGAGCTTATTGCTCAAACGCCTCTTGAGCCGAGAAACTCCTCACGGCTTTTGAAAATGGACAGAGTTACAGGGAAATGTGAGCATAGTCATTTCTATAATCTATGCGATTATCTAAAAAAAGGTGATTTGCTTGTTCTTAATGATTCAAGAGTGCTTCCTGCCAGAATATACGGTGTGAAAGCAGACAATAATACGCCGATTGAATTTTTGCTTTTAGAACAAAAAGAGAATATGGTCTGGGAGATTTTATGCAGACCTGGTAAAAAAGCAAAGGTCGGTACGAAGTTTCATTTTGAGCACGGCAGTTCAAGTCTTGATGCTGAGATTATAGATGTTCTTGACGACGGCAACAGAATAGCAAAATTTACTTGCAATAAGAACTTTTTTGAGGCTTTAGATGAAATCGGACAAATGCCGCTTCCGCCATATATAACTGAAAAGCTTAAAGATAAAGAGCGTTACCAAACGGTGTATTCAAACGAGCTTGGCTCTGCCGCTGCTCCGACAGCAGGACTTCACTTTACAAAGGAACAGCTTAGCGAGCTTGAAGGTAAGGGTATTAAGCTTGCGTATGTAACTTTGCACGTTGGTTTGGGTACATTCCGTCCTGTTAAAGAGGACAAGGTTTTTGACCATAAAATGCACAGCGAGTATTATGAAGTTCCAAAAGAAACTGCAAAGCTGATTAGTGAAACAAGAAAATCAGGCGGTCGAATTATAGCAGTAGGCACGACCTCATGCAGAACGCTTGAGAGCGTTGCGTCTGAAAACAACGGAGAGATTGTCCCCTGCAGTGGAAAGACTGATATTTTCATCTATCCGGGATATAAGTTCAAGGTGCTTGACGGACTTATAACAAACTTTCATCTGCCCGAGAGTACGCTTATAATGCTGGTATCAGCCTTTGCAGGGTATGAAAACACAATGAATGCTTATAAGACAGCTGTTGAGGAAAAATACAGATTTTTCAGTTTTGGGGATAGTATGGTGATATTGTAATGAAAGAATTTATGGGAAAAAGCACTGTGTTCAAAGATATCAAATGGATATTTTTTGATATAGGTTCAACGCTTATTGATGAAAGTGAATGCTATAAACTAAGATACCGTGAAGCTGTTGCAGGTACAACAATCAGTGTCGATGATTTTGAGAAAAAGGTCATTGAATTTTCTAAGCAAAATATGAAAGGCGACCATGAGGCTGTCAAGTATTATGGTATAGAATTGCCGCCGTGGCATAAAGAAGCGGAAAAGCCATACGGTAACACTGAATCCGTCTTAAAGGAGTTGACTGTCAAAGGATACCATCTTGGTGTTATCGCAAATCAAAGTCCGGGAACGAAAGATTGCCTTTCAAGCTGGGGGATTTTAAAGTATTTTGACGTCGTTTTAGCCTCTGCGGAAGAAGGTATTTCAAAACCGGATAGTGAGATATTTCATCGTGCGATGACTGCGGCAAAGTGTTTGCCTGTCAATGCTGTTATGATTGGTGACAGATTGGACAACGATATCGTACCTGCCAAAAATGTTGGTATGAAAACGGTATGGATAAAACAAGGTCTTGGTGGAATGGCAAGTGCTATTCATAAAAATGAGCAGGCAGATTACGAAATAGAGGATCTTTCTGAGCTATTGAATATATTTTAAAAAATGATGATGCTATTATGGAAAAATGGTAAGTGAATGAATTTAGAGGAGAATAAAATGAATATTAGAAAAATGAAAATTGATGACTATGATGAGATTTATAACTTATGGATGTCATGTGCAGGAATGGGCTTAAACAATTTTGATGACTCCAGAGATGGTATTGATAAATTCATAAATAGGAATCCTGATACCTGTTTTGTTGCATTAATTGAGAATAAAATTGTCGGAGTGATCTTGGCAGGTAATGATGGTAGGCGTGGGTTTATCTATCATACCGCAGTAAGTCCACGATTTAGAAAGCAAGGTATAGGTCGTAAATTAGTGGATACCGCAATGTTGGCATTAAAGCAATGCGGTATCAATAAGGTCGCACTGGTCGTATTTGATAAAAATATAGATGGAAACGCATTTTGGGAAAGTCTCGGTTTTACAGTCAGGAACGACCTAACATATCGTAATAAGGTTCTTACCGAAATGATTAGGATTGATACATAAATTATCATTCATAAAGAAAAACTTTTGTAAAAGGAGATAAAACTTATGGACATTAATATGTTTTTAAAAGGAATAATTGACGGTGATGAAAAGCAGATAGTTGTATGCGATTTAAGTCACACTATAATTTATATGAATCCTGCCGCAGTTAAAAATTATGAAAAGCGGGGCGGGGCGTCTCTTATCGGGAAATCAGTTCTTGATTGCCATAACAGTCACTCGCAGGAGATAATAAAAAATAATGTTGAAAGAATGCAGAAGGATAAGTCGGTAAACAAGATTTTCGAGTTTCATAAAGCCCGTAACGGTGCTAATGATGATGTTTACTGCGTAGCTATAAGAGATGAAAGCGGTAATCTTATCGGATACTATGAAAAGTTTGAGGATAAGAATTTACACAATGCTTAAATTAAAACGGAGGAATACCCTGCATGGGTAAGATATTTTATGTTTACATTACTTAAACAAGAGGGCAATGCAAGGCGTGGCGAGTTTAAAACTCCGCACGGTTTAATTCAAACGCCTGTTTTTATGAACGTAGGAACGCAAGGCTGTATAAAGGGCGGAGTTTCGTCTGTTGACTTGGAAAATCTCAAATGTCAGGTCGAGCTTTGCAATACCTATCATCTTCATGTCAGACCGGGAGAGGATATTGTCTATGAAATGGGCGGTCTTCACAAGTTTATGAACTGGAAAAGACCTATTTTAACCGACAGCGGCGGATTTCAGGTATTTTCTCTTGCCGAGCTTCGTAAGATTAAAGAAGAGGGAGTATATTTTCACTCTCACGTTGACGGCAGAAAAATTTTTATGGGACCTGAGGAG
Source organism: uncultured Clostridia bacterium (assembly GCA_947589185.1). Classification (GTDB taxonomy): domain Bacteria; phylum Bacillota; class Clostridia; order Oscillospirales; family Ruminococcaceae; genus UMGS1601. Next base: position 17,964 of record CANQCK010000001.1, read on the forward strand.
AGTATGCGTATTCAGTCGAAGTTGGCGTCTACTATCGCAATGGCATTCGACGAATGTGTTGAAAACCCTGCCGAGCACAGCTATTCAAAGCAAAGCTGCGAGAGAACTACAAGATGGCTCAAACGTTGTATCGCTGAGCTGAAAAGGCTTAATTCGCTTGACGAAACGATAAATAAAGAGCAGATGCTATTCGGTATAAATCAGGGCTGTACATTTGACGATTTGAGAGTCGAGCATATGAAGGAGATAAGCGAGTTTGATTTAGACGGCTTTGCTATCGGCGGTCTTGCGGTTGGTGAGCCTACAGAGGTCATGTATCACATAATAGAAAAGGTCGAGCCTTATATGCCTGTGAATAAGCCTCGCTACCTTATGGGTGTGGGTACGCCTGAAAATATTATTGATGCGGTCGCTAGGGGAATCGACTTCTTTGACTGCGTTATGCCATCAAGAAATGCAAGACACGCAACTATATTCACCTGGAGCGGTTTAATGCACATCACAAATGAGAAGTACCAAACCGATGACAGACCGCTTGACGTTGAATGCGATTGCCCGACCTGCAAAAATCACAGCAGAGCGTATATACGTCATCTCTTCAAGGCCAATGAACAGCTTGCAGGGCGTTTATGTGTTATGCACAATTTGTATTTTTACAACACTCTTGCTGAGAGAATAAGAAATTCTCTTGACATAGGAGAATTTGAGTTATTCAGAAAAAAATATTCTTCACTTCTTTCATCAAAACTGGAGGATTAGTATGGGTTTGACAGAGCTATTATTAATAGCTGTAGGACTTTCTATGGACGCATTTGCAGTGTCTGTAACAAACGGGCTTTGCTATAAAAATGTAAAGTTCGGCTGGACGCTTGGTATGGGGCTTTGCTTCGGTCTGTTTCAGGGAGCAATGCCGACAATAGGCTATTTTCTTGGAAGCACTTTTGCTGATTATATTTCTGCATTTGATCATTATATTGCGTTGATACTACTTTGTTTTATCGGAGGTAAAATGCTTATTGACGGAGTAAAAAGCAAAGATGATGATATTAAAGCTACAGGAGCGTCGATAGGCTTGGGTATTCTCTTAGTTCAGGGAGTTGCAACAAGTATTGATGCACTGGCTGTTGGAGTTTCTTTTGCTGTGCTGCCCGACGTAAATATAGTTATGGCAGCAGGATTTATAGCGTTTGTTACCTTTGTACTTTCGGTCATTGCAGTGTTAGTAGGTAAGAAATTCGGAAATCTTCTTAATAATAAGGCTCAGATTATCGGCGGGCTTATTCTTGTTGCAATAGGAATTAAAATTTTTATTGAGCATACTTTTTTCAGTTAATGATTAAAAGCTAGTAAATAACATATAGAATTAACATATTTTTAACATATTTCCTTTATAATTAATTTATTATGATTAAGTATATAATTTTTGATTTAGACGGAACCCTGGTAAATTCAATATATGACCTTGCAGATTCAGTCAATTATGTGTTGAAACAAAACGGATATAAAGAGCATCCTCTTGACAGTTTTTATTATTTTGTCGGTAACGGAACATTAAAACTTATTGAACGGGCATTGCCGGAGGATAAGCGGACGGCTAATGAAATTGAACGTGTACATTCACAGTTTGCAGAGTATTACTCTAAAAATTATCTCAATAAGACTGTTCCGTATAAGGGTATTAAAGAACTTCTTAATAAACTTGATGATCGTAAAATAAAATATGCGGTTGCCTCAAATAAAACCGATGCTTTTACACAAGAGATTATTAATGGTTTGTTTAAAAGCAATCAATTTGACGTAATTATGGGTAAAAGGGAAGAAAATCCGACAAAACCGAATCCTAAGATAATCTATGATATATTGGAGGGTAAGAATTTAACTTTAGATGAAATTTTGGTTGTCGGGGATTCAAGCGTTGACATTGAAACCGGACATAATGCTAAACTCAGAGCAGTTGGCTGTTTGTGGGGTTTCAGAGATAGAAAGGAACTTAAAGAATCAGGTGCAGATTTTATAATATCGCACCCAATGGAACTTATTGAAATAATAGATAATATTAAATAATTTATAAATGGAAAGGGCGAGAATTTATGACTTATAACATTAAGGAAGTTGCTGAAAGACTAAAAGGTCTGCGTGAATCCTGTGAATTATCTATTCACTCTTTTTGTGAAAAGACAGGTATATCTGTTGAAGATTACAAGAAAATCGAGTCGGGCGAAAAGGATTTTTCAGTTACTTTTTTATACAAATGTTCTGAGTTGTTTGACGTTGATTTAGTTGAACTGCTGACAGGTGCCGCTCCTCGTTTAAGCAACTATTCAATAGTACGCAGGGGAGAGGGTCTTCCAATTGAGAGAAGAGAACGCTTTGCATATCAGCATTTGGCATACAGGTTCAAGGATAAAAAGATTGAACCACTTATGGTTTTGGCTCCATATGATGAAAAAGAACAGGACAAGCCGATAAAGCTATCCGTTCACGAGGGTCAGGAATGGGATTTCATAATCAAAGGCAGCTTGAAGTTTGTAATCGGTGGTCATACTGAGATATTAAATGAGGGCGATTCGCTTTATTATAATTCAAATCAGCCTCATGGAATGATAGCAGCAGGCGGAGAAGACTGCGAATTCTTAGCCGTGCTGATTAAAGGGTAATAAATTTGTTATAAGAAGAGATTTAACTGAAAGGAAACAGAAATATGAGTGTTAATTTGAATGATTTTTACAAACGATTCGTAATAGAGGAATTTGATGAAAAGACGGGAGTAGTTTCAAAGTTCGAGGCAAATCCTGAGCCTAATTACAACTTTGCATATGATGTTATTGATGAAATCGCAAGGATTGACCCTGAGCGTATATGCCTTTACTGGGTACACGAAGAGGGTGAAGAGAGAAAGTTTACTTATAAAGACGTTTCAGAGCTGAGTAATCAGTTTGCAAATATGTTTATAGATCACGGCATAAAAAAAGGCGACAAGGTTATGCTTGTTCTGAAAAGACATTATGAGTTCTGGCTTGCAGCATATGCGCTTATGAAAATAGGGGCTATCTTTATCCCTGCAACCTGCCAGCTCAAGGAAAAAGATTATGTTTATCGTTTTGAAGCCGCAAGTGTTGAATACATATGTGCCACGGTTGATGATAATGTTCCTGAAATTGTTGAGAATTCCATAAAGAAGTATAATGGCATCAAAGAGAAGTTTATTGCAAGAGGCAGCAGAGAGGGCTGGACCAACCTTATGGAGGAGTCGGCTAAATATCCAAAAACTCTTGATAGAATTGAAAACAATGTTGAGGACGCAATGCTGTTATATTTCTCATCGGGAACAACAGGATACCCTAAGATGGTTTTGCACAATCACTATTATACAATTGGTCACATAATAACAGCCAAGCACTGGCATAATATTTCTGACGGCACTCTGCATCTTACTATTTCAGAGAGCGGTTGGGGAAAATGTGCATGGGGAAAGATGTTTGGTCAGCTTACCTGCGGTGCAACTGAATTTATTTACGACTTTGACAGATTCCACCCTGATGAGATGCTGAAGGTTATTCAGGACTATAAAATAACTTCTTTCTGTGCACCTCCTACTATGTATCGTTTCTTTATAAAAGAGGGAATTGAAAATTATGACCTTTCAAATCTTAAATATGCTGCTACTGCCGGAGAGGCGTTAAACGCAGAGGTATTCAACAAGTTCTATGAGTATACGGGACTTAAAATAATGGAAGGCTTCGGACAAACAGAAACCGTTGTATGTGCTGCTACAATGGTAGGAATGGAGCCAAAACCCGGCTCTATGGGCAAGCCTACACCTATTTACAATATGGATATAGTAGACGAAAACGGAAACTCATGTCCTGTAGGTGAGACGGGCGAAATGGTAATTAGAACAAACGGCAGAAAGCAGAAGTGCCTGTTCGTTGAATATTACCGAAATGAAGAGGCTACAAAAGAGGCTTGGCACGACAATATTTATCACACAGGTGATACCGCTTGGAAAGACGAGGACGGATACTACTGGTATGTTGGAAGAACTGATGACGTTATTAAAGCGTCTGGTTATCGTATAGGACCGTTTGAGATTGAGTCGGTACTTATGGAGCATCCGAGCGTTTTAGAGTGTGCTGTTACTGCTGCTAAAGACCCGATAAGAGGTAATGTAGTAAAGGCAACTATTGTACTAGCAAAGGGATACACCGGCAGTGATGAGCTTGCAAAGGAGCTGCAGACATATGTTAAGAACGCTACAGCTCCGTACAAATATCCGAGAATAGTTGAGTTCGTTGACGAGCTTCCTAAAACTATAAGCGGAAAAATCAGAAGAGTGCAGATCCGTGAGGAGGACGCTCAGAAGAATAAATAAATTATAAAAGTGAACAGAATATATAAAAAGGCTTAGCGTTGATTCAAAAGTTTTCGCTCAAGCCTTTTTCAAAAGGCTTGCGGGTCAAGGGCAGAGCCCTGTCGCTGACGAACCGTCAGCGAAATCTCTTACGGAGTGCGCTCCGAAAAAGGTGAATTTTAAAATAGTCCGGTGGACTATTTTAAAAGAGGGAAAGCCCTGCAAGAGAGGGCTTTCCCTAAAAATTAATTAACTGCGATATTAAATGTAAAAGAACATTTACTCCATTTTCTAGGTGATAAAATGCTGTTATATAAATTTCCTAAAAAGCTGTCTGCCTCTGAACAAATCGAACAGGCAGGCGAGCGAATAAAAGTGAATAAAAAGATAAGAAGGTTAAAAATTCAGAATGTAATCCTGCTTGCTGTGATTTGCATTTTAATCTGGCGAGTTCCATTGATCTGGCTGAAATTTTTAACTGCTTTTATACTTTTACTGTGCATAGTGTTTAATTGTCTGATTTTAATGGTTGTTAAGCGTCAGGAGGACAGCGGTTCTTACACCAAAATTTATGATGACCATATTGAACACAAACAGGCAAGTCTTTTTAATTTAAAAAAGACAAACTACAAAGAAGTTACAGTTTTTTATAGTGATATTCTATCTTCATCACAGGACGCTTTTGGTAATTTGCAGCTTAAGCTGAAAAACGGTGAGATTATTTCTCTGTATTTCTGTGATACAGACGCTAAACTTTATCTTATAAACAATTTGTATAAAGAAATTAAATATCCAAAGAAGGAATACAGGGATTTGAGTGCTGATGAGATTTTTGACAAAGATGATCCTGATTATAAGTGGAAAAACTGGAAGGACTTTTAGCGGTTAAATATTATTCTACATCACTTTTATCAGTAATAAGTATTCCGTCTAAACTCCATACTTTTCTAGTACCGTCATTGTATTCGGCGGTTACGCGGTTTTTGTCATAGTCAAACATCAATCTTATAGCTCCATTATCAATATCTAATTGAAATGATGATTCATTATTGTTGCCTTTAATATTATTACCAAACCGTAAAAGTTCTTCATCAGATTCTTCACTTTTTTCAAATGTTACCGGATAGTAAACAAAGTCTTTTATATAATCTGGAACTTCATCATCGCCGTTTTCCTTTTCAGTCCATATTGTTTTTCCGTTAAGAGTGAGTTTGTTGACATCTTTATAGCAGTTATTGGTAATCCAATCCATTTTATAAACTTTACCTTTTTCTTTATCTGTCTTGAAATAAGACTCAAGGTCAAAAACAGGGGTTTTAATACTTATATCTAGTTCTTTTCCGTCTTTACTCAACACTTCTTTTGCCGAATTTTGGGCGGGCTTTTGATTATAGAATACAAAAAACACACCGTCGCATTTATAAACTCTGGTAGCGTACACCTTATCTTCCGACAGATTTTTTAAAGGTACTTGTGTGAGTACATAAAATGAACTTATTAATACAGCAATACAGAGAACAGCTATAATTATACCCTTTATAAGTCCTTTATGCTTAATGCTTTTTAAAAGCGTTTTAACACCTTTTTCTTCGTTGCTGAGAGTTGCTGTAAGCTCAGTACAGAGGTTGTCATATTCCTTTGAACATTCCTCGCAGTTATTCAGATGCTCCTCAACTGCAATTGCAGTAGTATCGCTTACTACATTGTCATGATATAACGGAAGCAAATCTCTTACTATTTCGCAATTAATATTATTTTCATTCATGTTAATCCATCCTTTCTTAGTTTTTCTGTAATAATTTTTTTAGCACGGTGATATGTAACGCGTGCCCAGCTTTCGGTTTTTTGAAAAATCTCTGCAATGCTTTTAAATGATAGCTGACCGAAAACCCTCAGCGAGAAAACCTCCTTATACGGTTCGTCCAGAGTATGAAGTACCATATGTATACGCATTGCGGTATCAGCATCTGCAATGCTTTCTTCAATTGAAAAAGGGTTTCCATTGAGTTGGCTCTCATCTAATTCGCATAGCCTGCCTTGCTTTTTTAAATAATCAAGCCATATATTTTTGGCGATTGCACAAAGCCAGGTGCTTTCTTTAGAATTACCGGAAAACTTCTCTTTTGATTTTAAAGCCTTAAAAAAGGTTTCCTGAGTAATATCCTGTGCCAGATTTTCGTCCTTGCAAAGGGAAAGCGTATATCTGTACACAAGTGTGTAATCTGCCTCAAGAAGACCTCTTTCAAGAGATTTATTATTTCCTTTATTTCTTATTGAAACCACCTCCTTGACTTTGCAGTGTACAAAAGATCTTTTGCTGTCTATTAGACGTTTAGAAACGAAAAACGTTACAAAATAATTTATAAATTTATTTTATCACACAAATATCGGGAGTTAAAGCCTTTTGCCAAATGCAAAAATTGAAAATTTTTTTGCTTATTGCTTGACAAAGGAAATATATTGTGATATATTAACTTTAAACATTATGACTGAGAGAGTAGGTTTGTGGTACAGCTTTCAGAGAGGGAATGTCTGCTGAAAAATTCCTAAGCGAGATCAGACTGAAGTTCACTCACGAGTGGTTCTGCCGAAGTTTTTATTGTAAGCAGAAACGGATTTTGAAACCGTTAAAATTCAAAGGAGTGTTGGCTCTTTTAACCTTTAGGTGGTATAGCAAGATACAGTCTTGTCCTGATAGGGATAAGGCTTTTTTATTTAATTAAGGGGGATTTCAATGAAAGACGCACTTTTAAAAATCAAATCACTTGCAAAGGATGAGCTTTCGAAGGTAAACGACACTAAGGCCCTTGAAGAATTAAGGGTAAAGTTCTTAGGAAAAAAAGGCGAGCTCACATCAATATTAAAGCAAATGGGTAAGCTGTCGGCTGAGGAGAGACCTGTTATCGGACAGCTTGCAAATCAAGTTAGAGCTGAAATTGAAGAGTCTATAACAAACCGTGTTAAAGAAATAAAGGCTTTGATGCTTGAGAAAAAATTAAAAGATGAGGAACTTGACGTAACCTTGCCTGGCAATAAGGCGACTATCGGAAAGCTGCACCCTCTGAATATCGTACTTAATGAGATTGAAGAAATCTTTATGGGTATGGGCTTTGATATTGCTGACGGTCCCGAAGTTGAGTATGATTACTACAACTTTGAGGCTCTTAATCTTCCGCCCGACCACCCTGCAAGGGATACTCAGGATACATTTTATATTACTGACAATATTCTACTCAGAACGCAGACATCTTCCGTTCAGGTTCATGTTATGGAGGAGAAAAAGCCTCCTATTAGAATAATATCTCCGGGAAGAGTATATCGTTCGGACGCAGTTGACGCAACCCACTCACCGCTGTTCCATCAGATTGAGGGACTTGTTGTGGATAAGGGTATCACAATGTCTGACCTTGTGGGGACTCTGGAACTGCTTATGAAGCGATTGTATGGTGATGACTGTAAGATAAGACTTCGTCCGCATCATTTCCCATTTACAGAACCCAGTGCCGAAGTTGACGTAATGTGCTTTAACTGCGGAGGAAAGGGTTGTTCAATGTGCAAGGACGAGGGTTACATTGAGCTTTTGGGAGCAGGTATGGTTCACCCTAAGGTTCTTGCAAACTGCGGAATAGACCCTGAGGTTTACTCAGGCTTTGCGTTCGGGCTTGGTCTTGAGAGAATAGTTATGAGAAGATACGGTATAAACGATATGAGACTGCTGTTCGAGAACGATTTGCGTTTCCTGAATCAGTTTTAATGAATGAGGGGAGGATTACTGTAAATGGATTTATCAATGAAATGGCTGAGCGACTTTGTAGACGTCAGCGATAAGAGTATAAAGGATTTTTGCTATGATATGACAATGTCGGGCTCGAAGGTTGAAGGATATACTCCTGAGGGCAAGGACATTACAAACGTAGTTGTGGGAAAGATTTTATCGGTTGTTCCTCACGAAAATTCTGATCATCTTGTAGTATGTCAGGTTGACGTGGGAGCAGAACAGCTTCAGATAGTTACAGGAGCTCAAAATGTAAACGCAGGAGACTATGTTCCTGTTGCTTTGAATAATTCAACGGTTTTGCATGATGGTAAGCCTGTCAAGATAAAAAATGGAAAGCTAAGAGGCGTTGAGAGCAACGGTATGTTATGCTCTCTTGATGAGTTAGGTCTGACAACTCATGATTTTCCTTATGCAATTGAAGACGGTATTTTTATTTTGGGTGACGACTGCGATAAAACTCTGGGGAAAGATATAAAAGAAGCAATTGGCTTTAACGACACAACGGTTGAGTTTGAAATAACTTCAAACAGACCTGATTGTCTGTCTGTACTCGGTCTTGCAAGAGAAGCAGCCGCTACTTATGGAATAAAAAGAACGCTCAAAGAGCCTTCTTATAAGGGTATAGAAGGCAATATTGAGGACGAGCTTTCAGTTGAGATTAAAAATCCTAAGCTGTGCTCAAGATATATTGCAGGTATTGTCAAGAATGTTAAAATAGAGCCGTCGCCGAGATGGATGAGAGAAAGGCTTCGGGCAAGCGGAGTGCGGCCTATAAACAATTTTGTCGATATTACAAACTATGTAATGCTAGAATACGGTCAGCCTATGCACGCATTTGATTTAAGGTATGTAAGCGGAAACAGTATAATAGTCCGCAATGCAAAGCAAGGGGAAAAGATTATAACTCTCGACGGTGAAGAGCGAACTTTAAGCGAAGAAATGCTTGTTATTGCCGATAAGGATAAGCCTATTGCAGTTGCGGGAGTTATGGGAGGAGAATACAGCGGTATAATGAGTGATACAACAACCGTTGTTTTTGAGGCTGCCTGCTTTGACGGTGCGAGCGTTAGAAAAACAGCTAAGAAGCTTGGTATGAGAAGCGATGCATCGTCAAGATTTGAAAAGGGGCTTAGTCCGCAGAATTGTTATCCGGCAATTATGAGAGCCTTTGAATTGGTTGAGGAGCTTGGAGCGGGTGAAGTTTATAATACAATTATCGACAGCGACTGTTCTGATGTTAGCGATAATCCTGTTGACTTTGACCCCGAATGGATCAACAATTTTTTGGGTACAGATATTCCTGAAAGCGATATGATTGAATATCTGGAAAGACTTGATTTTGAGATCCGTGACGGAAAATGTTATGCTCCATTTGTGAGAATTGACATTGAATGTATGGCTGACATTGCAGAAGAGGTTGCGAGAATATACGGATATAATAACATTCCGTCTACAATTTTAAGAGGTGTTGCCGAAGCAAGGAGAACGCCAGAGCAGATATTTATTAAGAATGTTCAGTCGTCAATGGTATCGTTGGGTCTTAATGAGATCGAAACATACTCGTTTATCTCACCTAAATACTTTGATAAAATCTCTCTTGATAAAAACAGCGGTCTGCGTGACGCAGTTACTATAACCAATCCTCTCGGTGAGGACACGTCTGTAATGAGAACTACAATTATACCTTCAATGTGCGAAACTTTGGCAAGAAACTATAATTACAGAAATATGAAGGCTATGCTGTTTGAGTTAGGTAATGAGTATATAAAAACCGAAAATGGAAAACTGCCGAACGAGCCTGTACGTCTTTGCATTGGTGCGTATGATTCAAACGGAGGAATAGATTTCTATTCATTAAAGGGAATAATTGAAGAGCTTTTAAATAACTTATCTATAAATGATTATGAAGTTGAGTCTGCTGATTCAAAATGTGCTTTTGGTGAATATTCAGCATTCCATCCGGGAAGAGTTGCGGTTTTAAAAAAGAACGATGTTCAGTTTGGAATTTTCGGTGAGCTTCATCCATTGGTACAGGAAAACTACGATATTGGAACAAGAACATATATTGCAAAGTTGAACATTCCCGAAATGATGGCTTTGGCTGATTTTGAGAAGACTTATAAACCTCTGCCTAAGTATCCTGCGACAACAAGAGATCTATCACTTGTATGTGATGATAAAACGCCTGTGGCGTCACTGGAGAAGACTATTAAGTCAGCAGTTGGCAAGACGCTTGAAAAGGTTACTTTATTTGACGTCTATAAAGGCGAGCAAATTGAAAAAGGAAAGAAATCGGTCTCATATTCAATTACAATGCGTTCTCACGACGGAACTCTTACAGATGAGCAGGCTGACGCTGCGATGAAGAGGGTATTAAAAGCACTTAAGGAAATTGGTGCTGAGCTTAGAGTTTAGTGTAAAAAAATTCGACCCATATATTACAATTTATAACTGATTTATGTATTATAAGTTGAATTTTGACCATCCTTTGTAAATTATAAGGATTACAAACTATTAATTTTGCTATTTTTTTCAAAAGCACTTGTTATTTTGAAATTTTTAGGTTATAATAATAATAGCAAGATTTTTATAAGTTAAAGATTTGTTTTGAAGTGGTGGTTTAGAAAAAAGTTTTTAACTTTCCGTGTAAGAATGTTAATAAAGGAGGATAAAGCTTATGTACGATCAAACAATGACCTTTTCTGTTAAGGAAGATAAGGAACTTGAGATGAAAAAAAATCTTACAGTTATTTATCAGGCACTTAAGGAAAAGGGCTACAATCCAATCAATCAGATAGTAGGTTATATTCTTTCAGAGGATCCGACCTACATAACGACTTATAATAATGCAAGAAGCTTGATCCGTCATATTGATAGAGATGAATTACTTCAGGCACTGGTTAAGTCTTATTTGGGTGATTAGTGATAAATATTTTCTGAGACAGCTTTTGCTGTCTCTTTTTATTAAATTATTTAGTTCTTATTTCGATTTCAATTTATTAACAGCATTGTATTTTTTATTTCTGGTTATCCTAATTTCAGAAAGGATGATCAATAATGAAATATATTATAAGTCTTGTTTTGTCTTTAGGATTTATATTAACAGGCTGTTCTGATGACATAGAACCAAATACTAAAAATTTTGACGAAAGCATAATGGATTCATCTGTAACAGCTGAAAGCCAAACAACTGAAAGTGGGACAGAGAATCGCACTGAAACTAATATTACAACTGAACCTTCAACATCAGGCTCGGCAAGATCAAGTTCTGCAAGTGCAGAGCCTTTGGCAGCCAGTAATTCTGTAGATTTGTCAACGCTTGACAACACGCTTATCGGATACGGTCAGGGAGTTATAGTTGACAAAGAAAACATACCGCAGGGAGCAGTTGATTTTAATGAAAGATATTCAAAGTATAATGCAATTGCTATGGCAAAAACTGATACAGACAAAAAGAATAAGAAAGCAATATATCTTACCTTTGATCAGGGATATGAAAACGGTTACACTTCAAAAATTCTTGACATACTCAAGAAAAAGAAAGTTAAAGCAACCTTCTTCATACTTCAGGACTACGCCGAGAGAAATCCAGAGCTTGTTAAAAGAATGATAAAAGAGGGTCACACTGTAGGAAATCATTCAGTTTCACATCCGTCAATGCCAAAGATTTCAATTGAAGAGGCAAAACAGGAGATTATGGGGCTTCATAACTATATTAAGGAAAAATTCGGCTATGAGATGAAAGAATTCAGACCGCCAAGAGGAGAATTTTCCGAAAGAATTTTGCAGCTCATAAATGAATGCGGATATAAAACTGTTATGTGGAGTTTTGCATATGAAGACTGGGATGTTGACAATCAGCCTGATGAGACAAAGGCTCTTGAAAAGGTGACAAATGCAAAACATAACGGTGCAATTTATTTACTTCACTCAGTTTCAGAAACAAACACAAAAATTTTGGGTAGAGTTATAGATAATTTAAAGAAGGACGGATATTCTTTTAAAGCATAGATACAATACTATTTAATCACGCTCTGCGTTGCAGGACGTGATTTTTATATGGATTTAAACATACATAATAATTATCATAATTGTCCTGTTTTTTAATATACTTTAATTAAGTATAAAAAGGAGGACAAACATTGACTATTAAAAGAAAAATAAAAATTATGCCGCTTGTTATTATTCTTATCTTGTTTTTGACTTCATGTCAAAAAAATATACATACAGAATTGTTTGAAGTCAGAAACGAGGGAATTGCACTAAACAGCGATATTAAAGAACAAATAAGCGGAGAAAAAGAAAAATCAGAAAATTCTGCTCAAAAGGAAAAAATAGAATATGAGCCTTTAAATTATGATGAGCAAAAGGCGATTTGGTTTTCTTATATTGATTTAGCGGAGTTCATATCGGGAAAATCCAAATCTGAATTCAAAGAGTCGATAGGCACTGCACTTGAAAATGTCTGCAATGCAGGCTTTAATACGGTGTACGTTCATGTCAGGGCATTTGAAGATGCTTATTACAAATCAGAATTATTTCCGAAAACAGCGTATTTGGGAGAAAAAACATACGACCCGTTAAAGATAATATTATCAAAAGCACACAAGCTTAATTTATCAGTACACGCATGGATAAACCCTTTCAGATGCGGAACAGAAGAAACAATAGAATCATTATCTGACGGATATATAATTAAAAAATGGTATGATGACTCAGAAAAAAACGGAACATATTTAGTAAGCGTAAAAGACGACGAGCATATGTGGTTAAATCCTGCTTATGACGACGTAAGAAAGCTGGTTGCAGACGGCGTGACTGAAATAGTTGAGAACTATAAAGTTGACGGAATTCATTTTGACGATTATTTCTATCCCACAACTGACAAAAGCTTTGACAGGTCGGCTTTTGAGCAATCGGGGAAAAATAATTTATCTGACTGGCGTATTGAAAACGTCAATGAAATGGTAAAACTGGTATACGATTCAATAAAAGAGGTAAATAAAGAAGTTATGTTTGGTATTTCACCGCAGGGAAATATAGAAAATGATTATGAACTTCAGTTTGCAGATATTAAGACATGGTGCAGCAAGGACGGGTATGTAGATTATATAACTCCGCAGGTATATTACGGATATTCCAGCACAAGCCCTTATCTGAAAACGATAAAAAGGTGGGATTCATTAAAAACAAATAAAAACGTAAAATTAGTTATAGGCTTGGCAGAATATAAAGTAATATCCGAAGATGAATATATACACAATGAAGGAATTATAGCAAGACAGATAAAGGATGCAAAGAAGCTTTCAAACTATGAGGGAATCGCAATATACAATTATAAAAATCTTTTTTCTGCAGAGAGTGAATATTCCAATAGGGTAGAGTCTGAGTATGCTTATATAACTGAGGAATTGTCCTAATAATCATAATAAACTTGAAATAAGGTAACAAAATTTAAGAAAAGTACTTGTCTTTATTAGAAAATACTGATATAATAAATAGGAAAATTCTTTAGGAGGATAAAAAATGAATGTATTAATTAATATTTTTGCAAATAATAATGCAAATTCAGCGATGTCACTGGTGAGTCTTGTTCCTTTGATTCTGATTATTGTTGTATTTTACTTCCTACTTATCAGACCTCAGAGAAAAAAGGATAAGCAGGATGCGATTATGAGAAAAAATCTTCAGGTCGGCGATGAAGTCGTAACAGCCGGCGGAGTTGTCGGTATTGTATTCTCAATTAAGGACGATACTGTTGTTGTTGAAACAGGCGGAGACAGAAGCAAGATTCGTGTTAAGAAATGGGCAATTGCTCAGAATTTAACAGTTCACGATGATGAATCAAAATAAGTAATAATTATTTATAATCCTGAATAAAGTTTATTATAAAGCTGTTTTATCGCTTTTCTCATAGACTTTAGGAGGGATTTTTTTGTCGCCTAGTTCCAGAAGACGCTCCTCTTCGACTGTAAAAAAGGATATATTTTTTGTTTTTGTCGCAATACTTGTCGGCTTTTTAATAACAATGCTGGTTCTTTTGTTCTTTTCGTTTATTCTTACAAAAATTGATGCTCCTGATAAAATTGTTAAGCTGTTGTCAACAGTTGCTTTGGGGGTAGGAACCTACTTCGGAGGATATATTTGCTCAAGACGCAAGCATAAGAGAGGAATATACAGAGGTGCATTATGCGGTTTTATAATGTTTTGTACGATAGTAGTTGCAGGAGCTGTATTTGCAAATACTGTTTTGTCATTCAATGTCACTTCAAAGTTTGTTCTTACGCTTGTATGCGGAGCAATCGGTGGGATTGTAGGAGCTAATTCAAACTCGAGATTCAAGAGATATTGACATATTATTTAAAGTGTGTTATACTAAAAAAAACTAAATTCGGAGGAAATAAAATGAAACATATCAAGACTATCAATAAAACAAATTTAAAGAAAACTGCAGCAAAAGGCGGATGCGGTAACTGTCAGGCTTCCTGTCAGTCTGCTTGTAAGACATCATGTACTGTTGCAAATCAAAAATGTGAAAAAGACGCTTAGTTTTATCTTTTAAATCTATGATATGTTAGAGGGACATAGCCTGTCCCTTTAATTTTTGTATGCTGAAATTTCAAAAGGAGGTATGCTCTTCAAGGAGCATAAATTATGATTCATTGTTTTAAACTAAAGGGTTTTAATATTGTTCTTGACGTTCATACAGGCGGAGTGCATATAGTTGACGATATTACATATGAAATACTTGATAATATATCATTGCCACTTGATGAAAAGTGCAAAGATGAAGTTTCAAAAAAGCTAGCAGGAAAATATTCATTAAGCGAGATCGAAGAATGTTTTGATGAAATCATTGAACTGTATAATGATGGAATTCTTTTCAGTGCTGATGATTATGAGCAGTTTGCAGATTATGCGGTTGCTTCGCCTATAAAGGCGATGTGTCTTCATATTTCTCACGACTGTAATTTGAGGTGTAAATATTGCTTTGCGTCAACTGGTGATTTCGGAGAGGGACGGAAACTGATGGATTTTGAAACTGGAAAGGCTGCAATTGACTTTCTTCTTGAAAAATCGGGAAACAGAAAGAATCTTGAGCTTGACTTTTTCGGCGGCGAACCGCTTATGAATTTTGATGTTGTAAAAGAAATAGTTAAATATGCAAGAGAAAAAGAAAAGCAATTCGGAAAGACGTTCAGATTTACAATTACTACAAACGGATTGCTGCTTTCTGATGATAAGATAGATTTTATCAACAAGGAAATGTCAAATGTAGTTTTGTCAATTGACGGAAGAAAAGAAGTCAATGACAGGATGAGGGTTCGTGTTGACGGAAGCGGAAGCTATGATACAATTATTGACAAGTATAAAACACTTGTCTCAAAGCGTGATAAGAATAAAGATTACTATGTAAGAGGAACATATACAAAATACAATCTAGATTTTTCAAATGACGTTATGCACCTTTATGAGTGCGGATTTGATCAGGTTTCAGTTGAGCCGGTCATGGGCAGTGAAACGGAGCCGTACGCTATTACCGAAGATGATCTTGATAAAATAAGCGAGGAATACGATATTCTTGTCGACAAGCTAACGGAGATCAGGGAAAAGGGAGAATTTTGCAACTTCTTTCACTTTATGCTTGATTTGAATCAGGGCCCCTGTGCAATAAAGCGTTTGAGGGGCTGCGGAAGCGGAAACGAATATGTTGCGGTTACCCCCGATGGAGATATTTATCCATGTCATCAGTTTGTAGGAATTGAAAAGTTCAAAATGGGTAATCTGCATGATAAAACATTTAATATGGAAATCAAAAATATGTTTGCTAAGACACATATTTACGCTAAGGACGATTGTAAAGACTGCTGGGCTAAATTTTATTGCAGCGGCGGCTGTAATGCGAATAACTATCTTTATGAAGGAGATATATTAAAGGCACATAAATTGTCCTGCAAAATTCAAAGAAAGCGGCTTGAATGTGCTATTTTGATGAGTATAAAAAAAGAAATGGAAAAGCAAGTTTGAGACTTAAATATATTCTTATGTAAATAAGACAGATATGGAGAAATCTTTATCTGTCTTTTTTTTGTAATAAAATAATAGCTTGTTTCATAGGATTAAATACAAGCACTTTTAAATATAAAGGAAAGATTTTAATGTTTGTACAAAAAAACAAATCGGACAAGGCTATAAAACTACTGACACCGTCACTTGCACAGCTTTTTTATAATATGCCAAAAGCAGAGCTATTAAGCATTAATGAGATACGTCTTAGAAATCAAAAGTATCTGACTGTTGTTATCGGCGGAGATGAATTTTACATTTCATCTAACGGAAAAATTTCAAACGAATGCGATACTGCTTTGCAAATAACAGAAGAGGATATAGATTTTACTTATAAGACAGCACTTAGAAATACAATATACAGTTTTAAGCGTGAGATTTCGTTAGGTTATATAATTACTGAGGGCGGAAACAGAGTAGGATTTTGCGGAACAGCGGTTTTAGACGATAAAGGCAAAAATGATACTCTAAAAAACATTTCGGGAATAAGCATAAGAATTGCCAGAGAGATTTACGGGGCTGCGAATGACTTGATTAATGAGCTGGAGCTTTTTAAAGACGGTCTAAAAAATGTTTTGATTCTTGGGCCTCCGTCAAGCGGAAAGACGACTTTACTGAGAGATTTGTGCAGACAGCTTGGTATGAAAAAGAGAATATCTCTCATAGATGAAAAGAATGAAATTTCTGCAACATTCAAATCTTCTGCCCAGAATGATATAGGAAATTTCACTGATGTATTTAATTCATACACAAAATACTACGGGATTCTATCTGCTGTAAAAATAATGTCACCGCAGATTATTGTCTGCGACGAGATAGGAACGAAAGACGACTTGGAGGCACTTGATTACGCAATAAATTCAGGAGTAAAAATTATAGCAACTATGCACTCAAGCAATATTGACGATGCTTTTAAAAAGCCGTATATGAAAGAATTATTTTCAAGAAAAGCCTTTGATTATATTGTTCTTCTTGGAACAGGGGATAACTTAGGAAAGGCAATCAGTATAAAACAAGTTTAGGAGGAAAAGCTCAATTTGAGCAAATTGCAACAATGAAAATAATAGGAATAATGCTTGTTTTCTTATCATCTGCGTTTGCAGGGTTTTATATGTCGAAGAGATTTAAAAAGCGTATTCAGATTTTAGAGGAGATCAATGAATTAATTATCAGTATAAAAATTATTATTGAGGCAGAGAGCCCGACAGTTGACGAGCTTTTTTATTCACTTTCCAATCAAAAAAAGCTTGATAATTTTTTTATACCAAAGACTGCTTTTTTATGTCCTGACTATAAAAGGCGAATTGCTTCAGAATGTAAAAGCAGCAGCTTCTTGAAAGAAGATGACAAGCAATTGTTTATAGGCTTTATAAATGAGCTCGGCACTGCATATATGGAAGGACAGATTTCAATTATAAACGGTTACATCAAGCAGTTTGAAAATAAAATTGCAAAACTCGTAAGTGAGCAAAACTCAAAATGCAGAATGTACAAATCATTTGGCGTTTTGGCAGGAGCTTTTATTTCAATAATTCTGTCATAGATAAATACAAATAAACAGGAGAAGTTATGGAAATTGATTTAGTTTTTAAAATAGCGGCGGTAGGTATTATTGTTGCGGTATTAAATCAGCTTTTAAAACGAGCGGAGAGAGACGAACAGGCAATGATGGTAACGCTTGCGGGACTTATAATAGTTCTTGTGATCATAGTAAACCAAATTGCTTCATTGTTTGACACTATAAAAGACGTCTTTGACTTATAAATCTGAGACACAGACGGAGAAAACAGATGAATGTTATTTCAGTAGCCGCACTTTGCATAATGGCGTCGATTATTTGCAAGGTGCTTGAAAGGGACAGTAAAGAAATATCAATACTTGTCGGCATATTTGTTGCAGGATATATTTTTCTAATGGCGGTAATAAGTTTTTCGGATATATCAGATACCATTGATACCTTGTTTTCAAAAGCCAGTATAAGTGACGAATACATAGAAATTCTTTTTAAAGCGGTGGGGATAAGCTATATTACACAGCTTGGGTGTGACTGTTGCAGGGATTCAGGCGAAAATGCAATGTGTACAGGAGTTGAGCTATTCGGTAAAATAACTATTCTCCTGATCTCGCTTCCTATATATTCGTCTGTTATTTCGTTGATTGAAGAATTGTTAAATTGAGGATATATGAAAAAAATAATAGTTTTTGTTATTTTAATATTTGTGTTTTCCTGCATTAACTGCGTTTTAGTTTTTGCCGAAAATGAAACGACCGATGCAGAACAGGTCCAAAAAGAGATCACTCAGGAAATTGAACGAGGAATAACATCCGATACTCCAAGTGAAGCTGATGATTTTTTGGATAATAACGATATATCGCTTGACGATCCTGCTTCAGTATCAAAAGTTGGGGTAGGCGACTGGCTTGATTATCTTCTTGACCTTGTGACGGAGTTTTTATCCGGTCCGCTTAAGCTTTTGGGTGCTTTGCTGTTGGTTATTGTTTTTACTTCAGTTGTAGCAGGGGTCATAAGTGAGAATTCAAGCATGCTTAATATAATCAGTATAATCAGCGTGCTTTCCTGCACTGCAATTCTCTTTGAAACAATAAATAAATGCGTTGATTCAGTAAGCAATACGATTTCTAATTTGTCTATGTTTATAGTGTCTTATGTTCCTATATTTTCAAGCGTTGCCGCTGCCTGCGGTAATGCATCAAGCGGTGCGTCATACTACATAGTGGTTCTGTTTTTGTGCGAGATAATAACTTTTATAATTGATTATATATTAGTTCCGTTTGTTAGCTTCAGTCTTGCGTCTTCTATTGTTGAATCTATAAACCCAAATTTGTCTGTAAACGGCTTTTCAAGAGGTCTATTGAGCGTTGCTCGTTGGATATTAGGTCTTACTGCAACAATTTTCATAGGAGTAATCTCAATTCAAGGCATTATTGGTACTTCGGTAGATACTATAGGAGTAAAAGCGGCAAAGTATGCGGCATCGAGTATGATACCTGTTGTGGGCGGAGCAATGTCAGATGCTTATTCAACAATTATGGGAAGCCTGTCTCTGATAAAAAACAGCGTTGGTGTGCTGGGGATTATAATTATACTTGTTACGGCGTTAAAGCCTGTAGTTATGGTTTTGTGTCTTAAATTTTCGGTATGGCTGTCATCGGTTATTGCTGCTTTTTTTGAGCATAATAGAATTTGCTCGCTTCTTAGAGGAATTAACAACGTTTTATCTATACTTCTTGGAGTTGTAGCCTGTTTTACTTTAATTTTTATTATATCTACGGCAGTGGTAATGCTTCTTAGCTTTAATATGGTCTGACAGTAAACCTTCAACAAGGAAGTGATAAATAATGGAACTTATAAAAAGTGTAACTGCAGCATTTTGCTTTGTCGGATTGGCGGCAACTATATGTGATTATATTTCACCAAGCGAGAGTTTCAGGCTGAATATCAAGCAGATTTTAGCACTGATACTAATTATTGCTATGCTTACTCCTTTTTTAGGGTCTGATCTAGAGCTGAGAATACCCGAATTAAATGAGATAACCGACTTAAAAGAGTACAATGAACTTAATGAAAGCGTAAGCAAATCTTATGAAAAAATTTTGATAAAGAATCTTGAAAAAAGGGTTCTGGAAAGACTTCAGACCGTAGATGAAAATATAAAAAAAGTTGTCATACAAGCTGATGCATATGAATATAATTCAATAGAAGTTAAAAAAACAGAGATTTATATAAAAGCAAAAGAAATTTCAGAGGAGAAAAAAGAAAAAATTGAAGAAGAACTGAAAAATAACATTGGAGAATCAAAAGTTGAATTCTATGAATATCAAGAATAAATTATCATTTAAAAAAATTACAGATATATTTGCAAAAAAAACCGGACTTTCAGGTAAAGTATTGATCATAGTAATTATAGGGATACTGGGGCTTTTACTGATAGTTTTATCTGAAATTTTCCCAAGCGGTAAGGTTGAAAAAGGTAAAGATATTGCAAACACAATGGATAATACTTCATATTCTGAGGGCTTTAAACAGCGAACAGAAAAGGAGCTAAGGGAAATAATCGGTAAAATCGACGGAGTGGGCGAGGTATCTTTAATGATAACATTAGACGGAACAACTGAATATGTATATGCCGAAGATGTTGATACTGAAACTGATGAAGAGAACGATAGTAAAAGCAACAAGTATAAAAATGAAGTTATTATTGTAGATTCTGACGGCGGGGAAAAGGCTCTTATTAAAAAGATAGTCGAGCCTAAGGTAAAGGGAGTAGTTATCGTCTGCTCGGGAGGGGGGAAAACAGAAATAAAAGAACGGGTCACTAAAGCTGTTTCATCGGCTTTAAATATATCAACAAACAATATCTGTGTTGAAAAAGGTTAAATGTGGAGGAGATATTATGAAAATTCCAAATTTTATTGTGGGAAAGAAACAAATTATTCTTGCCAGCTTGACATTGTTTCTGGGACTGGCTATCTATGTTAATTATGCTATGAATACCGGTGATAACGGAATTAAAACTACAAAAGTCGTAAATGCAAAGTCATCGAATTACGGTGTAGCTGATTTTGTTAACGAAACAAATGATGAAGACGATTACTTTGCACAGGCAAGGTTAGACAGAATGACCTCACGAGATGAAGCGGCTCAGACGCTGGAGACGATTATGAGCGGCGGCGACTCGACCGATGAGGAAAAAGAGGTTGCCTCTGAGAAAGCAGTGTCTTTATCTCAGCTTATAGAATCGGAAAGTAAGGTTGAAAACCTTATAAAAGCAGCAGGATATGAGGACTGCGTGGTTTATCTTGACGGAACAAGTGCTAATATAGTTGTTAAATCTGACGGCTTAAAAACTGCACAAGCTGCACAGATAAAGGATATATTACTCGGTGAAGTTGACGTTTTAAATGAAAACATAAAAATTTTTGATGTAAAATAGTTGTGTTAATTCCTTTTTAATGGTATAATAGCTTTAGCTATATGTTCACCGTTAAAGGGAGGGACAATTTATGATGTTCAAAAATGAAAAAGTTGACGGTCAGCTTAAAGTAAGCAAGGATGTTATATTCACCATAACTAAGAATGCCGTACTTGATATTGACGGTGTTTGTTCTATAGCGAACGCTAAGAAGAAGATGTTAAAAGGTATGTTTGTATCTAATACGGATTTTGATTCAATAAATATAGATTTTGTAAACGATACAGCTGTAATTTCAGTTTTTCTCCTTGTAGATCCCGGTGCAAAGGTAAAATCAGTTGCCGAACAGGTACAGAATAGGGTTAAAAATGAAGTTCAGTCTATGACTGGTATAACTGTTTCAAAAGTCAATGTAACTATCTCAGATGTAAAATACAATTAATTCATTTTGCCTCATTATCTAAATGATATTGGGGCTGATGCTGTTTAATAAGGGAAGTGTTTAAGTGAAGCTGTCGAGAAGAAAAATAAGAGAATCGGCGTTTTTGATTATTTATGAGAGATCCTTTGGCAATTATGAGCTGGACGAGTTATTTGAATTGGCAAGGGAGTCTGAAAATATACAGATAAATGACGATGTTATAAAAACGGTTAGAGGTGTTTTTGAACATTTAGAGGAGTTAGACAATATAATTTCGCAGTTCAGCGAAAAAAGAAGTCTGGAGCGTATCCCAAAGATTAATTTGTCGATACTCAGGCTCGCAATTTATGAAGCTAAATATTCAGAAAATGTACCTGTAAACGTTGCGATTTCAGAGGCTGTTGCAATTGCAGAAAAGTATGCTTTTGAAACAGATGCAAAATTCATAAACGGTGCTTTGGGGGCTTTTTCAAGAAGCGAAAGGAATTCATCAGATGCTTAATGTACTAGGCATTGATACAAGTAACTACACTACCTCTGTATCTTTGATTGACACTGAAAATATGGAAGTATATCAATCAAAGATAATGCTTCCCGTAAAAAGCGGCGAGGTGGGTATAAGACAATCTGACGCTGTGTTTCATCATACTAAACAGTTACCTATTGTTATTTCCGAATTATTAAAAAAAGTAAACGATAATGGTTATGATATAAAGGCAGTCGGCGTATCAAAAAGTCCCAGACTTGTCAAAGGCTCTTATATGCCGTGCTTTTTGGTCGGAGAGGGCTTTGCTGAAAGCTATAGTAAGCTTTGCGGTATTGATTTATATAAAACCTCGCATCAGGTAGGGCATATACTTGCTGCTCTATTTTCGGCAGATAGATTGGATTTAATTAAAAATAAGGAATACTTTATAGCTTTTCATATAAGCGGAGGTACAACCGACTGTCTGCTCTGTAAGCCATCTAAGCAAGATGTGTTTAGCATAACTCAGATTGGAACATCACTCGATTTAAAGGCTGGGCAGGCAATTGACAGAATTGGTGTTAAGCTGGGATTTGATTTTCCCTGCGGTGCCGAACTTGAAAAAGCAGCTTTGCTGAGTGAAAAATCTTATAGTCCAAAGCCCGCACTTAAAGACAATAATTGCTGTCTGTCAGGATTACAAAACATATGCGAAAAAATGATTGAAGACGGCGAACAGCCCTGCGATATTGCAAATTTTTGTCTTACTTACATAAGCAACACGATTATTGCTATGTCAAAAAGGGCAAGGGAAACATATACGAACGTTCCAATAGTATTTGCAGGCGGAGTGATGTCTGATAAAATTATTAAGGAAAAAATTTCGTCAGAACTTGGCAATGTATATTTTTCACAGCCTGAGTTTTCCTGCGATAACGCGGTCGGTACCGCATTATTTGCGGCAATAAAGAAGGAATTGATTTAATGAGTGCTATTTTGACTGTTTCACAAATTAACAGATATTTAGCTAGCAAGATACGAGGCGATATTAAGCTGAAGGGTATTGCAATAAAGGGAGAAATATCAAATCTGAATACGAGTTACTCGTCGGGGCATTTTTACTTTACTTTAAGAGACGAAAGCAGTGCTATCAAGGCAATTATGTTTTCAAATGCGGCAAAAAATCTAAAAATTGAATTAAAAAACGGGCTCAATGTTATGGCACTGGGAAATATAGATTGCTATGAACGAGACGGAATATACCAGATAATTGTTACAGATATACAGCCAATCGGCGTCGGAGCCGTTAAGGAATCGCTAGACAAGCTGAAAATGAGACTTAAAGATAAAGGTTACTTTAACACTGAATTAAAAAAAGAAATTCCTTATGCACCTAAGACTATCGGTGTTGTAACTTCAATAACGGGAGCGGCGTTGCAGGATATACTTAATATTCTCAAAAGACGTTACCCCATATGCAGAGTTTTGGTTTTTCCGACGTTAGTTCAGGGAACTGACGCTAAGGGTAATATAGCAAATGCACTTATGACGGCAGATTCTATGAAAGTTGATACGATAATTCTTGCAAGGGGCGGAGGCTCTGCGGAGGATCTATCGGTATTTAATGAAGAAAAGGTCGCAGATGCGATTTTCAGTGTTAAAACGCCCGTTATTTCTGCTGTAGGGCATGAAACGGATATAACTATTGCAGACTTAGTTGCCGATTTGCGTGCACCTACGCCGTCTGCCGCTGCGGAACTGGCGTCGCCTGATATATCTGTTTTTTACTCGCTTGTTGACAGCTTAAAAGTTAAAATGAAAGAGACTATTGAGAATAGAATTTCCGACTTTAAAGTTAAGCTGAAATTTGCATCTGACAGGCTTCATTCAGCCTCGCCCGAGAACAGATTGGAAATAGGCGAAGTGAAGTTTAAAAATGCTGAACAGCGTTTGAGAAATTCGATCAATAATATAATAAAAAAGAATACTGCCAGTTTAAGTAATTCTGCATCGCTGCTTGACTCTTACAGTCCGCTTAAGGTGTTAGGCAGAGGTTATTCGCTTACGCTAAAGGGGAAAAGAGTAATTTCAAGGGCTGATGATGTATCAATAGGTGATATGGTTGAGGTCAAGTTCTCGGATTCTTCAATCAATGCTGAAGTTAAGGTTATTAATCATTGAGGAGTTGTTGTAAATGACATTTGAAGAGACATTGGATAAGCTTAATGTAATTGTTTCAGAGCTTGAATCGGGTAATTTATCATTGGAGGAGTCTCTTGACAAGTTTAAAGAAGGCATTGCACTTTCAGGAGAGTGCAAAAAAAAGCTTGAAGAAGCAAAGCTTGCAGTTGAGACTGTTGACGAGAATTTTACAGATTAGGAGGACTGCTCGCAATAGAGCAAGGTGATAAAAATGCAGGAGATTTATGCCGCACAAATTCAGAAATATCAGGAAAAGATAAAAAGCACTCTTCATAGCTTTACAAAGCAAAAGGAATTTTACAAAAAAGAAGTTATGCAGGCTATGGAGTATTCAATTCTTAGTCCCGGCAAGAGGATAAGACCTATCTTAGCAATTGAGTTTTGCAAGATGTGCGGAGGGGATTATGAGAACTTTTATAAAATTGTCTGTTGTATAGAACTTATACACTGTTTTTCGCTTATTCACGATGATTTACCATGTATGGATAATGATGATTTTCGGCGGGGAATGTTGTCTTGCCATAAAAAATTCGGCGAAGCTGAAGCCCTTCTGGCAGGTGACGCTTTAAATACACTTCCTTTTGAGATAATTGCAAATGAATATTATAATGGAAAAATTTCCGCAGAAATTGCCGTTAAGTTAGTTGGTGAAATTTCTAACGCAGCTGGAATAAACGGAATGATAGGCGGACAGGCATTCGATATGTATTCACTCAAGATGAAGCATTTTGATGTTCAAAATCTTAATCTTTTGCATGAGCTTAAAACGTGCAGACTTTTAGAGTCTGCCTGTGCAATGGGATGTATTTTGGCGAATGCTGATGATAAAACCATTGAAGAAGCAAAAGCTTTCGGTAAGAGACTTGGTTATGCTTTTCAGATTGTTGATGATATTCTTGACGTAGAGGGCAGCTTTGATGAATTAGGCAAGCCTATAGGCAGCGATAAAGAAAACGGAAAGATAACTTACGTTTCTATGGTAGGTCTAGATAAAGCAAAAGAAGCGGCACGTCATCAGACTTTAGAGGCTCTGGATATTCTTGAAGGATTTGATAATAACGAGCTTATGGTTGATTTGACTATGGACCTATTGAATAGAAAAAAATAGAACACAGTTTATATTTGATAAAACTGTATTACTTTTTTGGAATAAATTTAGAAGTGTGAGAATTGGATAAAATGACAAAGGAATATGAGAAAAAATTTAATAGATTAAACCTTCCCGGTGATCTTAAAAAACTGAGTTATGAGCAGTGCAGAATATTGTGTAAAGAAATCCGGGATACATTAATCAGAACAGTATCAGAAAATGGCGGACATCTGTCGTCCAATTTAGGAACGGTTGAGTTGTCATTGGCATTGCACAGGGTTTTTAATTCACCAAAGGACAAGCTCGTTTGGGATGTAGGACATCAATCGTATACTCATAAGATATTAACAGGCCGTCTAAAGGATTTTTCTACATTGAGACAGGAAAACGGCTTGTCAGGCTTTTGCAAACCGAGCGAGTCGGAACACGACGCATTTGTGAGCGGACACAGTTCTAATTCAGTTTCTGCCGCTTTAGGAATTGCGACTGCAATGAAGCTGAACGGCGATGAACATCATACTGTTGCTGTAATCGGAGACGGTGCCGCAACCGGCGGTCTTTCATTTGAAGGACTTAACAACGCAGGTAAAAGTAATACTAATTTGATTGTTGTTTTAAATTATAATGAAATGTCAATTTCCAAAAATGTAGGTGCAATAGCAAAATACCTGTCAAATTTCAGAACAAAGGAATCTTATAAAAAGACCAAAACTATTGTTGAGCGTGCACTTGACAGAATTCCGATTATAGGTCAGCCTGTAAAGAATACTCTTAAGTTTTCAAAGGATACCATTAAAAACTCAATATTCAGAACGACTTTATTTGAGGATCTGGGATTTGAGTTTGTCGGACCTGTTGACGGACATAATCTTGCGGAGTTAGAGGACTCACTAAAAAAAGCAAAAAAAATGAGAAAGCCTGTTGTGGTTCAGGTTAATACCATAAAAGGCAAAGGATATGCACCTGCTGAAAAAAATCCCGGTGAATATCACGGCGTAAGTTCATTTGAACTTAAAACAGGAAATCCTGACGTGAGTAAATGCGACAGTTATTCAACTATATTTGGCTGTGAGCTATCGCGATTGGCAGATAAAGATAAACGAATATGTGCAATAACAGCGGCTATGAAATATGGTACCGGGCTTGATAAGTTTGCAAAATCGCACAATGATAGGTTCTTTGACGTTGGTATAGCTGAGGAACACGCCCTTACATTTGCAGGCGGTCTGGCTTCTATGGGAAAGCTTCCTGTATTTGCAGTGTATTCGTCATTTCTGCAAAGAGGATACGATCAGCTTATACACGACCTTTCAATTTCCAACCTGCACGCTTTGATCGGCATTGACAGGGCAGGAATTGTCGGTGAGGACGGTGTAACACATCAGGGCATATTTGATGTTTCATTTTTGTCAACGATACCTAATGTCACAATATATTCGCCGAGTAATTATGATGAACTGAGAGCCTGTATAACAAAGGGTCTTTATGATGATTCGGGGATCGTGGCTGTACGTTATCCAAGAGGCTCTGAAAAAGAATGTGCATTAAAAAAAGATTGCGTATCAACTGATTATGAGTTTTATGAAAACAAATCTGATGTTCTTGTTATAACCTACGGCAGACTTTTCAGAGAGGCATCAATAGCGTTTGAGAAACTTAAAAAAGACAATAAATCTATTGATATACTGAAATTAATTAATTTAAACTGTATAGATGAAAAGATGATTGAAAAAATTAATTCATATAAGAAAGTTTACTTCTTTGAGGAATGTTATTATAACGGTTCTGTTTCTCAGCGGCTTAAAAACTATGTACATAAATTAAACGTAGCGGCAATTTATGATTTTGTACCTCAGGCGTCGGTTGAATCATCTCTTGAGCAACTGGGCTTGTCAGGTGATGAAATTTATAAAAAGCTGAGTTCGGAGATTTAGATAATGGGTCAAAGACTTGATGTTGAATTGGTCAGCAGGGGACTCGCTGATTCACGTTCTAAAGCACAAATTATGATAAAGGATTCTGTTGTAAGTGTAAATGGAAAAATGGTGTTAAAGCCTGCTTTTTCAGTTGAAAAGACTGATAAAATAATCATTGTCGGTGAAACGCTGAAATACGTCGGCAAGGGAGGTCTTAAGCTGGAAAAAGCAATCTTAGATTTTGATATAGATTTAAAGAATAAGATTTGCGTTGATTTTGGTGCGTCAACAGGTGGTTTTACCGATTGTATGATTCAAAACGGTGCCGGATTTGTCTATGCAGTTGATGTTGGCAGTAATCAGCTTGACAGCAGTTTAATTAATAATCCTAATGTAGAGAATATTGAAAATACAAATATTAAAGATGTTACAAAGCAAATGTTTGAAAAAGATATTGATTTTTGCACAGTTGATCTTTCATTTATATCACTGTCCTTTGCTGTTCCTGCGGTTTATAATGTACTGTCTGACAACGGAGAAGCTGTTTTGCTTATAAAGCCTCAGTTTGAAGCCGGCAGTAAAAGTCTTTTAAAAAAGGGTATAGTAAAAGATAGAAAAGTTCATATTAGTGTCCTTGAGAATGTACTTAATATTATTGAGAGTGCAGGTTTCAGTATATTACATCTCACTTTTTCACCTATAAAAGGCGGTAATGGCAACATTGAATATCTTGTTTATATTAAAAAAAGTGAGATCCAAAGTTCATTTAATAAAGATATTAAAGCTATAGTTGATAGGGGATTTGAATGTCTGAAATAAATAAGGAGGGAAATCTGTTGAATATTTATATATTGCCTAATTTAAAAAAAGATAACAGCGAACTGTATGTAAGAGAAGCTGTAAAAATACTTAAACAAAACGATGCAGAACTATCTATGTCGGAAAAATATAAGACAGATTTTTCTGATATTACCTTTATTGAATTTTCAGATGAAGACAAATTGGTGTCCAAATGCGACGTTATTTTAGCAGTCGGAGGCGACGGAACTATATTAAAAGCGTCATTATCTGCTTCAAAGTACGATAAGCCGATACTTGGACTTAACTGCGGACGGCTCGGTTTTATGTGTACCCTTGAACATAATGAGCTTGAGTTGCTGAATAATTTTTGCAATGGTGATTATGTTGTACAAAAGAGGATAATGCTCGACGGTGAAATCACAAAGCAAGATAATAACAAAAAGACTTTCACAGCACTTAACGATATTGTAGTATCTAAGCCACCCCACAGCAAGATTTCTGATTTTGAAGTGTCAAAGTCAGGGAAAATTGTTTCATCTATAAGGGCTGACGGCTTGATATTTTCTACACCGACGGGAGCAACTGCATATTCTCTTTCGGCTGGAGGTCCCATTATTGAACCTGATATGGAGTGTATTGAATTTACTCCGATCTGTCCCCATTCTTTACTATCAAGAACGATGATATTCTCAAAGACGTCAAAACTGACGGTAAAGTTTTTTACAAATTCTAATGAATTCTTCGGCTTATCGGTAGACGGAGTTACTGAGGATGATATATCACAAAAGGATATTTTAACTATCTCTATGTCAGACAGATATATCAAGCTGATAGATATTAAAGGGGGAAGCTTTTTCGATTCTGTAAATTCAAAGCTGATGCGGCCTTTAAAGGTTGTAATGGAGGATAATGACAATGTCTAAGGAAAAGCGGCAAAAGGAAATTTTAAATATAATAACAAGCAGCAGTATATCAACACAGCAGGAACTTCAGGAGAGACTCAAGGAAAAGGGCTTTGAAACCACTCAGGCAACGATTTCACGAGATATAAAAGAGCTTTCGCTAATCAAAGCTGTATCTGAAAGCGGAGCATATAAATACGATATACCAAGCAGTATCAAAGACAGAGGAAAAAGTCCTGAGGAGATCCTGAAAAATATTTTTCAAGAAGCTGTTGTGTCAGTAAATTCTGCAATGAACATCGTTGTTATCAAATGCAATACAGGAATGGCACAGGCTGTCTGTGCAAAGCTGGACAACGCTTATTTTGAGTCAATTGTCGGAACCATTGCAGGTGATGATACTGTGTTTGCGGTTTTGAAAAGCGAGGAATTTGCAATTGAATTTGCAGGTATGTTAAACAGCTTGCTTATGTGAATAAAAATATCTGTTTTTTCAAATCAATGAAAGGAAGAATAACCTAAATGCTCACGGAATTATATATTGAGAATCTTGCCGTTATTGAAAAAGCTGTGATAACATTCGGCGATAAGCTGAATGTTTTTACAGGTGAAACAGGTGCAGGAAAGTCAATTTTAATAAACGGAATAAACGCAGTGCTTGGTCAGCGTGTTACAAAAGACATTGTAAGGACCGGGGAAAAGAAAGCGGTTATTTCTGCCGTATTTAGCAGTATATCTGATGAAGTATCTAAGGTGCTTTCAGAAAATGGTATTGACAGTGACGGTGAGCTTATAATTTCCAGGGAAATTTCAGCTGATGGAGGAAGTATTGCACGCATAAACTCACGTCCCCTTAATCTTTCCATACTTAGAGAAATAGGAGAGCTTTTGGTTAATATTCACGGTCAGCATGACAGTCAGATTCTTTTATCTCCTAACAAGCATATAGAAATACTTGATTCTTACGGGAATCTTGAAAATGTTCTTGCGGATTATCAAACATCGTTCAGAAGTCTTCAGACTGTTGCTAAGCAGATAAAGCAGGCAACTCTCAGTCGGCAAAACAAAATAGACCGAATTGAAAGTTTGAGAGAAATTGTTGATGAGATTTCTTCACTTGATTTAAAGGAAAATGAGGATGAGGAAATAGAATCGGAATTTGAACTTTCAAACAACGCTGTTGAGGTAAGATCAGCCGTAAATGAGGTTATAAACATTATTGAAAATGATGACGGTATAAGCGGAGGTCTGCAAAGCTCGTCTGATATTTTAGATAATTATTCTGATGTTTTTTCTGATCTAGAGCCTTTGATCGAAAGAATTAAATCGGCTAAAATAGAAATAGACGATATTTCCGGTGAACTAAATCATCTTACTTCATTACTTGATGTTGACCCTGAAAGATTTGCATATATTTCTGCAAGAAACGACAGCATTATCAGAATAAAGAAAAAATACGGTCCTGAACTTTCCGATGTACTTAAAAGACTTGATGAGTCGGTAAAGGAGCTTGAAGTCTTAACGGGTGATGAAAATAATATAGAAGCACTCAAAGCAAAGAGGGAAGAACTGTTAGAGGAAACTTCTAAAAAAGCAATAATTCTGTCTAATAAGCGTGAGCAGGCCGGCAAAAGGTTTATAAAAGAAGTTACAGAACAGCTTGAATTTCTCAATATGCCTAATGTCAAGCTGGAGGTTTCTAATAATAAAGGCAAGCTGACTATTCACGGAATGGATAACATAGAGTTTCTGATTTCTGCAAATTTAGGTGAAGAAGCAAAGCCGATAGCTAAAATAGCTTCCGGCGGAGAGCTTTCACGCATTATGCTTGCTTTAAAAAGTGTAATTGCTGAAAAAGATAACACACCTACTATGATTTTTGATGAAATAGACACAGGTGTCAGCGGGCGTGCAGCAATGAAAATTGGAATAAAGCTACATGAAATTTCAAGGAATAGACAAGTCATTTGCGTAACGCATCTTGCACAGATTGCTGTTACGGGAGATACTCATATGCTTATTGAAAAGATAGTCAAAAACGGAAAGACCAAGACTACAGTTAGTGAGTTGACGTCTCTTGATGAGAGAAAAAGCGAAATTGCAAGAATTATAAGCGGCGATAACACATCAGAAATTACTCTTGCGAGTGCTGAGGAAATGCTAAATAGCATTAATCATACATAATTATAATCGGTGGGCGTATGCTTGCCGATTTTTTTCTGAATTTGACTTTTATCTAATAAAATGGTATAATTAATTAACTTTGTATAAGGACTGAGGTATTAATGAAAGTTACATTATTGACACACACTCCAGAGCCTGAAAAAATAATTGCGGCTGCTGCGAAATTGTGTTATGCAAGTTCAGATATAGATACGCTTCTTGATGGTTTGACCGAAGAAAAAACTGTTAATTTCCTGAATATGCTTTCCGGATTGGGTCATCTCAGTCCCATTGAGCATATAACGTTCACATTTGGAATTGAGGGGGTATCCCGTGCTCTTTTGGCACAGATAACCAGACATAGAATTGCCTCGTTCTCGGTTCAAAGTCAAAGATATGTAGAGGAAAAGGATTATAAGTTTGTAACTCCGCCGGAAATCGCTGATGTTCCGGAAGCTTTAGAGGAGTTTAACAATCAGATGGATTCTGCTATTTCAAGCTATAATAAACTTGCGGATATACTCAAGGATAAGCATTACAAGACCTTTATAAAAGAGGGCTTTGATGAAAAGGAAGCCGCAAAAAAAGCACAGAAAAAGGCAATTGAGGACGCACGGTTCGTACTTCCAAATGCCTGTGATACTAAAATGATTATGACTATGAACGCCAGAAGTCTGTTAAACTTTTTTAGCTTGAGATGCTGTTCAAGAGCACAATGGGAAATCAAGGCTCTTGCTGATGAAATGCTGAGACTGTGCTGTAAAGTCGCACCTACTATTTTTAAGAATGCAGGTCCCGGCTGTGTAAGAGGAAAATGTGCGGAAGGTAATATGACCTGCGGTAAAATGAAAGAGGTTCAAAACTTTTATAGGGAGCTTAAAAATGAAAAATAAGCTTGTTGTTATTGAGGGTCTGGACGGAAGCGGTAAATCTACTCAGTTTGAAATAATTGATAGGTATTTTGCAGAAAATAATATTCCCCATAAGTCGATTAGTTTTCCTGATTATAATAACCCGTCGTCGGCATTAGTTAAGATGTATCTCGGCGGTGAATTTTCAAAAAATGCTAAAGATATAAACGCATATGCGGCTTCCAGCTTTTATGCTGTTGACAGATATGCCAGCTATAAGCTTTACTGGGAGGACGCTTACAAAAATGGAGATTTGATATTAGCCAGCAGATATGTAACGTCAAACGCCATATATCAAATGGTTAAATGCGATAAGAGCGAGTGGAACGAATATCTTGACTGGCTGTATGATTACGAATACAGCAAATTGGGACTTCCCGTACCGGATTTAGTAATATTTCTTGATATGCCGATAGAGGTTTCTCAAAAGCTTTTGGCTAAGAGATATGAGGGAGACGAGAGTAAAAAGGATATACACGAGGTGGATATTGAATTTTTAAAATCCTGCCGTGAATCGGCTCTTTACACGGCAAAAAAGCAAAATTGGAAAATAATCAATTGCAGTGACGGAAAATCACCGCTGCCCGTTAATGTTATAACAGAAAGAATTTTAAACGAAATTAATAGACTGAAATAACAGAAAAGAAGGATACAATGTTCGACTTTAGAGAGATTGAATTAGGCGACAAACAATGGATCGACGGTCTTTTGGCAAAATCAGACTTTATGGGATGTGAATATTCCTTTGCCAATAATGTGGCTTGGAGAAGGCTCAGCGATTCAGTTATTTCAAGATATAATAATTTTTATTTAATTTCCACTCGTGACGACGATAATATATATCTTACCTACCCGGCAGGGGAAGGGGACATTTTTGAACTTATTAATACTTTCAATAGGTACTGCAATAATTTAGGCAAAGGCTTTATTTTATCTTCTGTAACGTCGCAGAATTTGGAATTTCTTAAAGAAAATCTTGGAGATAGAATTGCAACTATAAAGTCTAATCCTGATTACTATGATTATATTTACAATTCTGATGACCTGATAAATCTCAGAGGAAAAAAATATCATTCAAAGAGAAATCATATAAGTAATTTTAAAAAACAGACTTGGGAATATAAAAATCTTACGTCAGATTTGTTCGACGATTGCATAGAATTTATAACTGAGTCTTATAATAAAAAAATTGGTGAAAATAATTTTTCTGCGATTGTTGAACAGTTTGCTGTAAATACTTTTTTTAACAACTTTGATTATATGGATCTCGTTGGCGGAGTACTTTTTCAAAATGATAAATTGGTTGGGGTTACAATTGGAGAAAAGCTGAATTCCAATACGTTAGTTGTTCACATTGAAAAGGCACTCAGTGATATAAACGGTGCATATCCGACCTTGTGCAACGAATTTGTTAAAGCAAATGCGTCTGATTTACAGTATGTAAACAGGGAAGAGGATATGGGTCTTGAGGGATTGAGAAAATCAAAACGCTCATATCACCCTTGTTTTCAATTGGAAAAACATTCTGTGGTGTTTAAAAGAGATTAATTATTGCATTTTTGTGAAAGGACTGTAAGATTTATGGTATACATTTTTTTAGCTGAAGGTTTTGAAGAAGTTGAAGCTCTTGCACCTGTAGATATTTTAAGACGTGCCGAGGTTGAGGTCAAAACAGTAGGAATAGGTTCAAATATAATCAGAGGTTCACACGGGATACCTGTGATTGCAGATCTGGATTCAAATGAAATAATACTTGATGATAACATTGAGATGATAGTCCTTCCGGGAGGAATGCCGGGAACGGTCAATCTTGAAAAAAATGAAAATGTAAGCCGTGCTATAGATTTTTGTCTGAAAAATGATAAATTTATTTCTGCAATATGTGCAGCACCTTCAATTTTAGGACACAAAGGTATTTTAGACGGCAAGAAAGCTACTTGTTTTCCAGGCTTTGAAAACGAATTAGGCAAGGCTGTTTATTGTAGCGATCTTGTTGTTAACGACGGCAAAATTACTACTGCTAAAGGGGCAGGAGCTGCTGTTAAATTTGGGCTGAAGCTGGTAGAGCTTTTGGTATCTGCAGCAAAAGCTGAGGCACTTGAGGCGTCACTTCAATGCAAGTAGATACTTATAATCAAAAAAAAATTCTGAGGAAGGATTTTTTAAAAAGACGCAGTCAGTTAAGTGATACAGAAAGGGAAGTAATAAACCGAAAAATATTTAACAGACTTATCAGGCTGAGTGAAATAAATAATGCCAAGAATATTTGTATATATGTATCAAAATCAGACGAGGCTGATACGATTTGCTTTATTGAACATCTTATAAGGTTAGGTAAGGCTGTATATGCACCTAAAAGCGACAAAAACAGCAATGAAATGACGTTTTATAAAATAAATTCTCTGACGGAGCTTAATGTAGGAGCATTTTCAGTTTTAGAGCCTAGTGAGAAAAATGAAAAATATATTTACTCTGATAAAAATGACATATGTATTGTTCCGGCACTTTGTTTTGATAGGCAGGGTTACAGATTAGGGTATGGAAAAGGGTATTACGACAGATTTTTAAATGATTTTAATGGCATAAAAATCGGTATTTGCTTTGATGAATTTATTAAAGAAGTTCTTCCGAGATATAATACAGATATTGCTGTTGATATGATTATATCTGATGTTAAAGAATATTGTTGTAAAGGCGGAAAGTAAAATGGATGAAATGAAAAAAAAATCTAATGACACCGTAAATAATGATGATTTAGATATTGATTCAAAATTAAGTGATTTTCTGGATGAGAGTTTTAAGGCATCAAAGGCTCTTGATTCAATAGTTGGAGATGAAAAAAAAGAGAATGTTGTTGCTTCTACTGATGTAACCTTGACCAATATCGAAACAAGAAAACCTTTGGAAAAACAGAATCTTTTAAATGATAAAAATACAGATAATAAGGTACATAACGTAGAGGATGAATCTATAAGTAATGTATCTGTCAATATTTCTAAAGATAGTATTATATCTTCAACTGATGAGGAACTAACGCTTGACACAGATAAAATAACCACCAATAAAATGGAATTAAGTGATAAACCGGACGTAAAAAATGAAATAAAAGAAAAAGAGCCGTTATCTGGTGCAGATTCTAATATTAAGTATGAAAACAGTAAAGATACATTTAGCATAAACGATCAAAAGGAAAAGTTCAATTTGAATATTGATTACTCTAAGAGTAATATCAATGAGCAAAGAAATATTAACAGAAAACCTAAAGGAAAGAACAGTAAAAAGAAAAAGGTTGAAGTGAATTATTCGATTTTCACTGGACTTATCGTTACCGTTGTTGTTTTAGTTGTTTCTGCTTCTCTTGCTTTTTTTGGTATTTCACTAGGGCTTGAATATTTGGGTATTAACAAAAGTGATGAAGTGATAAAGCTCAACATTAAAGAGGGTTCAAACACTAATGAAATTGCCCAGCAGCTTTATGATGAGAATATTATAGACAATATGTTTCTTTTTAAAGTTATTGTTAATTTGAAAGACGCAGGTGCCTTGATGAAGCCCGGTGATATAGAGCTTAAACCTAACTCGTCATATGCTGATAAAATAGACGCTTTGATGGAACAAAGACAGTCATTTGAAAATGTTTCTGTAGTTTTTCCTGAAGGTATAACTCTTCTTGACGCTGCAAAACTACTTGAAACTAAAGGTGTAATATCAGATTACCACGAGCTTATACGAACTTTCAATAGTGAAAAGTTCGGTTATGACTATGAGAGCCAGATTGATAGTAATAGCAATAAATTTTATGATATGGAGGGATATTTCTATCCGGATACTTATAATTTCT
This sequence comes from uncultured Clostridia bacterium, assembly GCA_947589185.1. Lineage (GTDB taxonomy): Bacteria > Bacillota > Clostridia > Oscillospirales > Ruminococcaceae > UMGS1601. The sequence continues at coordinate 53,807 of CANQCK010000001.1, forward strand.
ATATAGATGATTCTTCTTACAATATTGTAAAAACTGTGAGAGAGCATTTTAATTCAAAGTTCACTGATGAAATGAAAGCTAAAATGAGCGAAAATGGTATGAATATGAATGAAGTCATAACTCTTGCATCTATTGTTCAGACTGAGGCAGGTTCAGTTAAGGACATGCCTAAGGTGGCTTCTGTATTTTTGAACAGACTAAAAGACCCCGCAAATTTTCCAAGACTTGAGTCAGACGCAACTAAAAGCTATTATAAGGAAGTTATAAAGGTAGAAGCAGAAATTTCTAAGACATATACGGATAGTGAAATTGCAGAATTTAAGGATTCATATGACACTTATGTTGCTAACGGTCTTCCCTCAGGACCTGTCTGCAATCCTGGACTTGAGGCAATAAACGCAGTATTATATCCTGCAAAAACTGATTATTTGTATTTCTGTTCAAATATAAAGACCAAAAAGACTTATTTTGCAAAAACACTGTCTAAACATAAAGAAAATCTTAAAAAGGCAGGTTTAAGCGATTAGGCAAAAAGTTATGGAGGCATAATGGATTTTAGTAATTTAGAGGTTTTATCGCCGGCAGGCGATATGGAAAGGCTTGAGTCGGCTCTGGATTACGGTGCTGACGCCGTATATCTTGGCGGAAAATCATTTGGTATGAGAGCAGGACCGTTAAACTTTGATAATTCAGAACTTAAAACTGCTGTTGATAATGCACATAAACGAGGTGTGCTGGTGTATCTTACCTGTAACACTCTGCCTCATAACGATGAAATTCCATATTTTGAGGAGTTTATAGATAATGCAGTTGACGCTAAAGTTGACGCAGTGATAGTCAACGATATAGGACTTCTGTCTTTGGTGAAAAAGTATGCTCCGAATATGGAGATTCACATTTCCACGCAGGCGGGAATTGTGAACTATGTATCTGCTAACGAATTTTACAATATGGGGGCAAAGCGAGTTGTTCTGACAAGAGAGCTATCATTAGATGAAATAGCAGAAATCAGAGCAAAAACTCCAAAAGACTTGGATATTGAGTGCTTTGTACACGGAGCAATGTGCGTCAGCTTTTCGGGAAGATGTCTTTTGTCAAGCTATTTAGTAAATCGTGACGCAAACAGGGGAGAGTGTGCACAGCCTTGCAGATGGGGTTATCATCTTATGGAGGAAAAACGTGACGGGCAGTATTTTCCTGTGTTTGAAGATGAAAAAGGAACATATATTCTTAATGCGAAAGATATGTGTTTGATAGAGCATTTAGACAAGCTTGCAAAGGCAGGAATTAAGAGCTTTAAAATTGAAGGCAGGGCTAAATCTGCTTATTATGTTTCGGTAGTAACAAACGCTTACAGGCTGGCAGTTGATTTTTTAAAAAATAATCCTGATGATTACGATAAATTGCCTTCGTGGATCAAAGAGGAAGTCTACAAAGTAAGCCATAGAGCCTACTGCACAGGTTTCTTTTTCGGTCACCCTAATGAACAATTAGATACCCAGTATTATGAAAACAGCGGATATATCAGAGAATATGATGTTGTTGCAATAGTAGATGAGTGCTGTGACGGCAGGATTTTTGCAACACAAAGAAATAAATTCAATAGGGGAGACGAGCTTGAAATTTTAGCTCCCGGTAAAGAGCCGGTTAAGATTACTGCCGATAGACTATATAACGATAAAAATGAAGAGATAGACACTGCTAATCACGCAATGATGAAGATGTCACTGGAATGTGATAAAGTTTTTGCAAAAAATTCAATCATCAGAATTAAAAAGTAGATTTTTGCCTCCTTTACCGATTTTGTTTGTGTAATAGGGGGCTAATTTTGTGAAAGGAGAAATTTCAGTGGTAAGTGTTGAAAACAGTATTAAAGTTGCACTTTTGCAGCTTCTTCCTGAAAACAGCCTTGAAGGTAACTTGAACAAAGGAATGGATTATTGCAGACGTGCAAAGAAAATGGGTGCAGACATCGCTCTTTTCCCTGAAATGTGGTCGTGCGGTTATAATATTCCCGAAAGTATAGAAGAACTTAACAAATTGGCAATAACTTCGAACAGTAGTTTTGTATTATGTTTTCAAAGTCTTGCTAAAGAACTGAATATGGCTATTGGAATAACATTTCTTGAAAAACACAAAAGTAGTTTCAGAAACACAATATGCTTAATTGACAGGTTGGGTGAAGCTGTTTTAACATATGCAAAGGTTCATACCTGTGATTTCGGTGATGAAAAAGTTCTTATGGCAGGAGATGACTTTTTTGTTGCCAATCTAAACACTAATGCAGGCATTGTAAAGATTGGAGCAATGATTTGTTACGATAGAGAATTCCCCGAAAGTGCAAGGATTTTAATGCTAAAAGGTGCGGAGATAATATTAGTTCCTAACGCTTGCCCGATGGAGATAAATAGGCTGTCACAGTTAAGAGCGAGAGCATATGAAAATATGGTAGGTATTGCCACAACAAATTATCCAAAGGGAAAGCCAGACTGTAATGGACATTCTTCTGCATTTGACGGCATAGCGTATCGTCCTGGCGAAGCAGATTCCAGAGATACTTTGATTGTAGAAGCAGGGGAGGCAGAGGGGATTTTTATTGCCAATTTTCCTTTAGATGAAATCCGTGAATACAGAAAGCGCGAAGTACACGGTAATGCCTACAGACATCCAAAAAAGTACGGTTTGCTTATCAATGAAGCAATTGACGAGCCTTTTATAAGAAATGATTATAGAAAATAATAAAATGCCTCTTGTGAGAAATTTTCACAAGAGGTTAATTTTTATTCGATATTTTTTTGACTTTTTGGCGCTTTATTATTTGCAAGCGGTGAGGCATCAGCTGCTTTCTTTAAGTTCTCACTTGAAAGATGTGTGTAAATTTCAGTAGTGGCGATACTTTTATGTCCTAAAACTTCTTTAAGGATAAGCGGATCAACTCCGCCGTGCTGATACATCAGTGTAGCTGCCGTGTGTCGCAGCTTGTGAGTTGTGATTCCAAGATTGTTAAGACCTGCACGTTTCAGCATTTCTTCAACTATCTGCTGAACTCTGCGTTTGTCAATACGCTTTTTAGCCTGAGAAAGGAATATTGCTTCCGGATCTCTGGAATTGGTAGGACGCACTGACAAATAACTGTTTAAAGCGTCTATGCAGGCGTCATTAAGATATACTATACGTTCCTTGCTGCCTTTTCCAAATAATCTCAGTGTTCGATTTTCTTTACTATAATCGTTAAGATTAAGTCCGACAAGCTCACTCAGACGCATTCCGCAGTTTAAAAACAAAGTTATCATACAGAAGTCTCGTTCTTTATTTTTAGAATTAATGTTTTTTAATAGCTGCAAAGACTCGTCTAACGATAGATATTTAGGAAGCTTGTTTTTGATTTTTGGAAGTTCCAGGTCGTCTAATGGATTATTTTCCAATAGTTTAGCCTTAGTGTGTAAATAATGAAAAAACTGTTTAAGTGCTGAAGTTTTTCGAGATCGAGTAGCTGTATCATTTTCTCTAACATCTTTCAAATAATTCAGATATTCGTAAGCGTCGTATAGTGAAACATTTTCAATATACTTAAATGGAACGTCAGCAATGGTAATCTTAGAAAAATCCTCGTCAGATACATCTTTATGCTTAATTTTTAAATATCTCAGAAATGTTCTAATATCAATATAGTATGCTTCTTCAGTTCGTTCAGCACGGTTGCGAATCAATTTAAGATTCATTAGAAAATCTTTTAAATATTCAGGACAATCCGCAGAATATTCGGGTTTCATATATACAACTCCTTAGTTTATTACTTCCCTAAGTTTCACTAAATTTTTATTTAGTGAAACTTTCTATATTGATTATACACTATTCCCTTGCGTTTGTCAACACCTAAAAACGAAAAAACAGCCTATAAATTAATATTTATAAGCTGTTATTTCAGTTCTGCAACAGTGACTCCGTCCTCACCTTCGCCATAAACACCTCGTCGACAGGATTTTACTTGCTTATGATGTCTTAAATGCTCTCTTACAGCACTTTTCAGAACTCCTGTTCCTTTACCGTGAATTATAGTTATAACATTTATGTGAGACATAATTGCATTATCAATAAATCTGTCAACTTCGTAAATGCCCTCATCAACTGAATACCCTCTGATATTCAGTTCCATTGAGGCACTTCTTTCTGCAACTGACTGAACATTTTTTGTGGAAACCTTGCTTGAAATTTTCTTATTATTCAGAGTAATGTTTTCCTCGTTTAAACGAAGTTTAGATATGTGAATTTTAGTTTTCATAATCCCTGCCTGAATATAGCAGAAACCGTTGCTGTCTGGAAGTGATACCACAATTCCCTTTCCGTTTGTATCTGTAATAATTACGCTGTCACCTTTTTTAAGAGGTCTTGGAAGTTTATAATTATCAAGTTTACCATTAACTGGATTTGCTTTGTCATATAATTTGTTTATAGTTCTTTTCGCACGATGTTTAGCTTCAATTGCCTTTTTTTCAAAATCGTCTTTATTTTTTTGTTTTCTGATTTTATCAAGCTCATCGATAAGTGCGTCAGATTGCTTTGTAACTCTGGTAACTATAGCATTTGCTTCTCTATTTGCTCTTTCTAGTATTTTCTGCTTGTTCTCCTCCAGTTCAGTGCGTTCTTTCTCCAGTTCTATTTTTAAATTGCTGACTTCTTTTTTTAGATTTTCAGCAGAGATCCTATTTTTTTCATATCTCTGTCTTTCACTTTCCAGCTTTTCTAAAATGCTTTCTAACTGCTTGTTCTCACTGTTTATAAGACTTTTGGAACTTTCTATTATATCTTTGTCCATTCCCAGTTTTAATGCAATTTCAAAGGCGTTGGATTTTCCTGGTGTACCAAATATCAGCTTATATGTCGGCTGAAGAGTTTTTGTATCAAATTCACAGGACGCGTTTATAATTCCATCTGTTTCCAATGCGTACATTTTAAGCTCCTGATAGTGGGTCGTTGTAACAATTTCTGCACCATTCTCTTTTAGTTTATTTATTATGGAAACCGCCAATGCGGCACCTTCAACAGGATCGGTTCCAGAGCCAAGTTCATCAAGCAGAACAAGAGATTTACTGTCGGCAATATTAATAATCTCAATAACCTTATTCATATGCGAAGAAAATGTTGAAAGACTTTGCTCTATTGATTGACTGTCCCCTATATCGACCAATATTTTGTTAAAGATAGATATAACGCTTCCGTCAGCAACAGGGATCAGAAAACCGCACATTGCCATAAGCGTAAGTAAGCCTACTGTTTTTAAAATTACAGTTTTTCCTCCGGTATTTGGACCGGTTATAACAACTGCCTGATTTTCATTTCCCAAGCAGAAATCTATAGGAACTACTTTATTTTTATCTATTAGCGGATGTCTTGCTTTCTTTAGAATAATTTCTCCGCTGTCAGTAATTTTGGGAGCTATAGCATACATCTTTGCACCCAGATTTGCTTTTGAAAAGTATAAATCCAGTTGCTTTATTGCATTAAGATTTGATTCAAACTGCTCTTTAAATTCAGCACAGAGAGATGAAAGCTGTGAAATAATTCTGTTAATCTCGTCTTTTTCTTCGCCTAAAAGAATCTGAATATCATTATTTGCTTCAACGACGCTTATAGGTTCGACAAATATTGTAGAACCGCTTCCTGAGGTCGCATGAATAAGTCCCGGTACATCGCTTTTGTTTTCAGTTTTAACAGGTAAAACAAAACGTCCGTCACGAACGGTAATTATAGCTTCCTGAAGGAATTTTTGCGTGGATTTAGAGTGTATCATTTTCTCTAAATTTTCTCTGATTTTTATGCTTGACTGATTTATTTTTTTTCTTATTCTGACTAATTCAGGACTTGCGTCGTCTGCTATCTCTTCCTCATTAACAATAGTTGACTGTAGCTTTCTCTCAAGGAATTCATTGGGAAAAATACTGTCAAACAGATAATCAAGTGAGGTTTCTTCATCTGTGAATTGTTTTCTGTAAGAAATAAGCTCATGAGATTGAATAAGTACGTCTTTTACTTTTAATAATTCTTTTAGCGATAAAGATGAACCGGAATCTGCTAATTTTATACTGTCAGTTATATCTGAAATATTGTGAAATATCGGTGTTCCGAATCTTACTGAAAGATTGAATGCGGTATCTGTTTTATCAACTTCTCTTTTTACAGTTTCAAGATCAAAATCAGGTCTTGTGTTAATTGCAAGACTTTTTGACATACTGCTGGAACACTCGTTTGACAAAAGCTCCAATATTTTATGTAATTCAAGAGTTATAAAGTCGTTATTTAATTCTTTCAATGTTAATCTCCTTATGTCTTTTAAGAAATACTTTGAAAATAATCAAGAGTTTTGAATCTTCTGTTTATATGAACTATAACGTATTTGTCGGTAATTTTATTAAGCTCTGCTAAGAGTCTGTCTGAGACCTTAATGTTAAAGAGAATATTCAAATCTGCTAAAGAAATATGTCTCAACGCTGATAGCGTACTCTCATTTACTGCAACAATGTTGTAACCATCATTATTCAAAAAGCAATCACCGCAATAGAGCTTTCCAGCCTGAATGTCAAAATACATTTTAGGGTGTGAATACACATTGCAAATACTGCAGCCGATAAGATTAGGGATAAGTCCTAGTTCAGATAATAATCTGAATTCAAATACCGATTTAAGCAGCATTATATTAAGAGTGTCTTTCTCTAAATAATATAAAGTATTAAGAAATAGCTTTAAAATAATTCCATATGATTCGTCTGAATCATATGATAATACCGTATATTTTAAAAGCTCTGCAAAGTAAGACGCCAAAGCAAGCTTTTTTATATCCAGTCTGAGGTTATAAAATGAGTATTGAATTTCAGAACTGTTTAAGTAATATCTTTCTCCCCTATTACTGACACAAAATCTTGAATATGTGAAAAGTGCCGCAGACGCTGAATTTTTAGAAGTTAATTTTCTTCCGCCTTTTACAGTGATTTCTATTATCCCGTAGTCCTTGGTAAAGACATCGATAAATTTATCATTTTCACCGTAAGCTCTCTCCCCTATCACTACTCCCATTGTTGTCAGCAGCATTTAATTTATCTCCTTCACGATCCGCCTTTGATTTATTATAATTCAGATAATCTGAAATTTTTCCCGTTTTACAAAATGTATCCCATAGCTTGTCCATAATAATACCTACCTTGATTTTGTTTTATATTATTATAGTTATCAACTTTGAGATGATTATAAGAGGTAATTCATTCTAATGTTATTTATTGGTTAAACCAAAGTTTCTGATTATTCCCTCTCTGTTTCTCCAGCCTTCTTTTACCTTTACCCAGCATTGAAGATTTACTTTTATCTGAAAGAAGCTTTCAAGATCATGTCTTGCATCTTTGCCGATTTTCTGAAGCATTGTACCTTTTTTACCTATAATAATTCCCTTGTGAGACTCCTTTTCACAATAGATTACAGCACTAATATCCAGAATAGGCTCATTGTTACGATTATCATGTTCTGAAACATCTTCAACAGCGACCGCAATTCCATGAGGTATTTCATCGCTTAAATTACGCAATGCTTTTTCCCTAATAATTTCAGCCATTATAACCTTTTCCGGCTGATCAGTTATAGCGTCATCAGGAAAATAATGAGGTTCATTCTGAGCATTTTTATCAATTGCCTTAAAAAGCAAATCAATTCCGTCATTTTCTAAAACGCTGATTGGTATTATCTCCTCAAAATCATACAGCTTTGAATACTTGTCCAGAATTTCAATAAGCATACTTTTGTCATTCAGTAAATCTATTTTATTTACTGCAAGAATAACCTTTCTGCCTGTGTTTTTAAATCTGTTAATAAGTCTTATTTCATTCTCACCTATCTGCTTTGTACAATCTACCATTAAAATAGCAGTTTCGACGTCTTTTACAGCTTCATTGATATTATCAACCATATGCTCTGACAGCTTGGTTTTCGCTTTGTGCATACCCGGAGTATCAATAAAAATATATTGAGTATCCCCTTTTGTAACAATACCTGTTATCTTTGTTCTTGTAGTCTGAGGCTTACTGCTGACAGCTGCAATTTTTTCTCCCACCATCTTATTTAACAGCGATGATTTTCCCACATTTGCTCTGCCGACAATCGAAACAAATGCTGTTCTGCTTCCCATTAATTATTTCTCCTTGTTACTGTCATATTGTTTTTTCTTCTTTGCAGGAAATAAGAAAAATATAAAAGCTATACTAAAAATAACTGATAAAATTAGTATTATAAGTTTAAATAAGCTATGTTTGAAATAAACAAAAATTTCGTATAAAATATTCAGATCGGCAAAAAACAAAATTCCAACCGCTGCGGCACAAATTGCAGAAATCAAAACTGCTCCCGCTGCGGCGTCTTTTGAAATCTCAGCATACTTGTTATAAGATTTTGAAGTCATATCAACAGCAGACTCAACAGCCGTGTTGACTAATTCAGAAACAATGACCATAGCTATAACTAAAAATAAGATTGCATATTCAATTTTGCTGAAATCGTAAAATTTTGAAAACCAAAGTACATATGCCGAAACGACAATATGAAATCTCATATTACGCTCGTTTAATATTGCTGAAAAGATTCCTTTAAAGGCATATATAAAGCTTTTTATAAAACTTTTGAACATATTATTCAGTTATATAAGAGCTTTGTCTAGAAATTCCCAGATTATCAAGTATCTGTTCTTCTGTTTCACGCATATTTCTTGCCTCTACTCCGCCATGTTCGTGATCGTAACCCAATAGATGAAGCATTGAATGTACAGTTAGAAAGCCTATTTCACGTTCAAGTGAGTGACCATACAGTTTAGCTTGTTTTAAAGCCGTCTGAATAGAAATTACAATATCGCCAAGCATATATGCACCCGTTTCATTATTGAAATCGTAGACACCGTTCTCACCAAGAGGAAAAGATAAAACGTCGGTTACCTTATCAATATTTCTGTATTCGTTATTCAGCCTACGTATTTCGTCATTGTTTACAAATGTAACGCTGACCTCTGCATCGTCCGTAAATTTTTCATTATCCAAAACTGCATTACAGCTTCTTCTGATAAGAAGTCTCATTCCAACGGGTATTTTTACGTCCTTTTGATTATTTGTTATTAAAACCTTTGTTTTTCCCATTATTTTTATTTCCTTTCTTGTCGTTATTAAATTTTTCATATGCCTTAATAATATCCTGTACTAATCTATGCCTTACAACGTCACTCTCGTTAAAGGTGTTAATAAAAATATCATCAACATTCTTTAAGACTTTGGCAGCCTGAATAAGTCCTGATTTTGTAGAGTCAGGAAGGTCAATTTGGGTTATGTCACCAGTTATAACTATCTTACTATTAAATCCAAGACGTGTCAAAAACATTTTCATCTGCTCGGGAGTAGTGTTTTGTGCTTCATCAAGAATGATAAATGCGTCATCTAAGGTTCTTCCACGCATATATGCCAACGGTGCAACCTCAATACATCCTCGCTCATGTTGCTTTGCAAAGGTGTCAGGACCAAGCATCTCAAACAGTGCGTCATAGAGAGGTCTCAAATACGGATCTACCTTATCCTGCAAATCGCCCGGAAGAAATCCTAACTTCTCCCCTGCCTCAACTGCCGGTCGTGTAAGAATTATTTTGTTTACCTCGTGGTTTCTGAATGCCTTTACCGCCATTGCAACTGCCAGATATGTTTTTCCGGTTCCCGCAGGACCTATTCCGATTACTATTGTGTTGTCATTGATAGCGTCAACGTATCTCTTTTGCCCAAGAGTTTTAGGTTTGACAATTTTACCGCTTGTTGTAACGCAAATGCCGTCGTCGTTTAATTTGGTAAGCTCTTTCTGAGCTCCCTCTTTAACAAGAGAAAATACATATCTTATACTTTGTTCGTTTATTTGATCCCCTTTATTAGCAAGAAGTATCAAGGATTCAATTGCCTGCCCTGCTTTGCGAACATTCTCCTCATCGCCGGTTATTTTAATATCAGTACCCCTGCTTAATATCACTACATTATACTGTTTTTGAATCAAATTAACATTTTCGTCAAAGCTTCCGAAAATATTTAAAATTGAATCAATTGAATCAACATTTACAATTTTTTCAACCATTTATTCACCCTGCCACGTAAAAATTTTAAATTCCTGTTAATCAAAGCATAAAAACGTCACTCTTATTTTACTGTGAATTTACTTTTTAAAGTAAATTAGTATAACAGTTTTATTCCTGCTTTCAAAATTATTATACCATAATTTTTATAAAAAATAAAGTAATTTTATTCATTTTGTCAATAATTCCTTTTCAACGGCAATATTTCCGTTCAATTTATATTTGACAGTCATTTTTACTCCCTTTTTTGTTACCCTTGTCTTAACTTTTTTGTTAATGATTTTTTTATCCTTTAAAAAGTTTTTTTCATATAATTTAATTTTTCTCCTTAGCTTTCTCTTTGCCTGTTTTTTTGTCAGCTTAACTTTTTCAAAATAATACTTGTCATAGGTTTTCTTTGATATTCCAATCGGTAACTTAAATCCAAGAAAAGAAAAATTTTTTCTGTTATCCTTCAGAATATAATTCCCTGTTACTTTTTTGCCTACTGAAATTGGAATTTCCAAATCAAATATAGTAAAATATTTTCTTGTTTTATCGCTGTCTATAATAATTTCTTTCTCATCCATAAATTTTTGTTCAAATGTGATTTTTTCGTCGTAGTCTGCATATATTTCACCTTTAGAATGGAAAAGCATCATTTTAGCTTTATCCTTTTGACTCTCGTCAACTGACTCTGCTCTGTATTTTCCCGCTACCAGAACATCGCCTTTTTTTACTTTATTTCCAACAACCTTTCTTAACTTCCCTATATACACATTAACATCTGTTATCACTCCGCTGTGACTTGCAATCAAATTTGTAACAGGTCTTATTTTATCCATTTCAGGTTCCTTTGTTTTTTCAAGAACGTCAACAACTAAATTTGCACCGCTGTTTCTAATAGTTATCCATGCAAAATTATTAGAATTCAGCATCATATAGCTTTCAGCTTTTGAAAAATCAATATTGGGTATAAATCTGCCTACTTTAATGTTCTGCTGTTTGAGCAGAGCCATTATTTCAGAATTTAATTCACTGTTTCCGCCAGTGATCTCAATTTTCAGAACAATATTTGAACAAATGAAAATTAAAATCAGAGATATAATTATACCTGCAAATATTCCGTACCGCAGTCTGTATCTGTACAGCTTTGGCAATATACCTTTTGATTTTATTGATACTATATCGCAGTCTTTATTTTTGCATATTTCTTTTATTATATTTAGCCTTAAAAATGAAACACAAACGCTCATTTCGCCTTTTTTTGATGTAATTCTTTTTATCGGGATATTACGCTTTGAAAATTCATTTGCAAGACCTGTAGGATTATCGCTTTTTATTTTGATTTCAGATTTTCCTATCAAAAAATTAAGTGCCACTATTATTCTCTCCTAAAAATCATTTAGACGTTTTACTCTTTTTCTCGTCTATCTCAATTCTGTCAATGTTACCTGTTATTTCAGCATACCCAGATGAATAAGATGTAAGTATCAGCTCATTTCCCCAGATACTTATTCTGCTGTCGCAGGTTTTAATTATAATTAATGCGTCGTTACATTCTAAGATTTTTCTGAAACTCTCTATTACAACCTTTTTCGTTCCGTAAATATTTATATTGGACGCTGTTCCTGTTATCTCGCCTAGAAAATTGTTTAGCTTTAAGTCTTTCATTGATCTACTCCGTTCTGCTATAAAAATACTAAGTATCAAACTAATTAATTATATTATTATTTTGATTGACATATACATTTATTAGCTTAAAAACATGTACACTCCAAATGCTTAAGGAGCATTCACTTTATGAAAAAATTAAAAAATACTGTAATATATATCTCAATTATTGCTTTTGGTATTCTTTCAATTGCAATGTCTGCTCAGGTTTCAAAAGAGATTTCTTCCGCACTGAACAGATGCTTGTTTATCATTATTCCGTCGCTGTTTTCATTTATGGTGTTTTCCGATCTTATTTTAAAATCAGGATGCTACAGAATTATCTGCAAGCCGTTTTCTTTAATATCAAAATACATTTTTAAAATGGACAGCGACCTTTTCTTTGTATTTTTATTGGGGAATATATGCGGCTATCCGATAGGCTTTAAACTGCTAAATAATCTGTACTCTCAGGGTAAAGTAAACAAACTCACAGCAGAAATAATGTCATGCTATTGTTTTGCTTCTGGACCTTCATTTGTAATAGGATTAGTCGGCATTACAATGTTTTCATCAAAGACAATCGGCTTTATTATTTGTATTTCAAACTTCTTATCAAATTGTATTATTGCAATAGTTTTAAATCGCACTGTTGAAATGCCAAAAATAAAAGAAACATCGAACGATAAGTCAAGAGCATCGATAGTTGACTCTGTTAAAAGTGCATCAATGAATATGTTTATGATTTGCTCTATGATAATTATGTTTGCGTCAATTGTCGGAATATTAAAGGGCTTAAATTTTTTCAGTTTAGTTAAATTTGATGTGCTTCCCCTGCTGGAAGTAACCTATGTTGTCGATATGTATGTTAGTACTGATTTGATTCCTATTATATCGGCATTTATTTCATTCGGAGGAGTTTGCGTTTTATTTCAGCTAAAATCGCTTTCTGAGGGAGTACCGCTTAAATACCTTATACTTTCGAGAATACCTGCTGTATTTCTCTCCGCTGCCTTTACCAGAATAATAACAGCAGTATTTAATATAAATTATCAGGCAAGTGCAGTTCAAACATACATAAGCGGTAAAGCTATAGGATTTACTGACGCTAAGAGCTGTCTTCCTGCTATACTTATGGTTATAATGATGTTTATACTTATCTTTACAAAAGAAAAGAACCCACTTAAAAAGTAGGTTCTAGGTTGTTGGTTATTTTAATACAAACAAAATCCCTATCTACCACCACATCGACGGTGGGGAGTTCTTTTGTGTTTGTTCATTTTGATAAACGGGAAGTTGTAAAATAATCTATTATAAATAGCGTAATGGCAATCATGGTGATAATCGCAAATGACAATAAATCCCATATATCAAAAGGCGAAGTAGAAAGATTTTTTGCAAGACTAATATTTATTATGCATAAGGGTATTGTTAACAATAAAGAAATAGCAACTGCGATTATTTTTCTCCTCTTTAATTTTCTAAAAATAAGATAGACACACCAAAGATAAGCAATTGAATAGAGGGACATTCTAATTCCGATTGGCATAATCAGATGATTTCCAACGATTATACTCATTACATACAGGAACGGAATGATTAAAACACTAAAGATAACCAAAGAGCAGAGTATTCCTTTGTTTCCGTATTTTACAAACGGTACAAATACTAACCACACAAAAATAATTGCAGTAATTGGATATAGCGACCAGGAAAACGTTCCCGATATTGCTATATCGCAAATAGAGCAAACAATGATGCCAAGTAACAGCAATACCGAAAATGATACGGCAAATATATTTTGGAACGATACCATTTTTGATTTTGCGGATTTCTCCGCATAAACTAACGCATTGTCGATGTTTTTCTCTACTTCCTTAGAGGTAACAGATTGACTCCTTTGACCATTGAGCAACTCGCCTGTTGTTACTCCGAGGATATCGGCAACCGAAGTTAGAAGCGTAATATCGGGGCAACTTAATCCTCTCTCCCATTTTGAAACCGCTTTATCGGTAATATGTAATTGAGCTGCTAAATCTTTTTGTGTCAACTTCTGATCTTTTCGCAATTCGGCAATGAATTGTCCTATTTTGATTTCGTTCATAGCATTGATTTCCTCCCTGAATATCAGGCTGATTACAATTGCATTATATATTAGTTTTATCTGAGCTACAACCAACCAACGGTTTAATCTGGTACAGTAAACTAAGGGTAGAGTCTATAATAATTCTGCTTGTATCACTTGGTTGTCCGCTTGCATCTAAAAATATACGCCAAAAATGTGAAGAAATCTACCGCTATTAACCCGGCACAGATTTTACACCGCAAGCGGAAAATTACACCGCAAAGGTGCACTTTTCAATTATTCCCCGCCTTTGTATCAACCTCCGAAAAATTATCTCTATGTTTTTAGCGATTTTGATACAAACAGAAAAATGCTAACTCCTCACTTTTTATGCTAAAGAATTTTTATTTGCCTTTTTCTTCTTTTTGGGTTTTGATTCGGGTAACTCGTCATACATTGACATAAACAGATTTGTTAAAAACTCTCTATTATCAACGTTATCAACTCGAAGTAATTTTTTTCTGCCGCCTTCAATTATTGCATCATATTCAGCCTCAGGCAGCATTTTTATTGCCGATGGAACAGGTTTAACCAAAAAACGTCCGTCACAAATATAAGCGGCAACCTTACCGTGGTAATATATTAAGTATTCACCCATCATCATACGGTACGATATTCCGTCAAGAGAGGACAACTGCTCTAATAAAAAGCTCAAATATTCCTTACTTGTTGACATACATTATTCCTCCAACTCTACCACCACATCGACGGTGGGGAGTTTTTCTGTTAGCTTATTTCGATAAACTGAAATTTGGTTTAATCCTTTTTGTAAAATACCAGCGTCAGCTTGTCGTTAATTGACGTTGTTTTCCCTGTCTGACGATATCCCATTTTTTCATACAAATGACAGTTTCCAGATTCCTGCAATATGGTATCTAACTCCCAGTTTGAATTACCATGTATTCTCTCTGCTTCCAAAATCGCTTTCTGTGCTATGCCCTTGTTCCGATAGGGCGGCATTATGAAAATGGGAGATATCCTTTTCGATTTATTCGGTTCTTTCATATCAATTACCCTGATAGCACCCACAACAGTATCTTCTACTTGAATGAAGTAGTAATACGTAAAGGGCTGTTTCAGCCGTTCAATCATTTTATCTAACGACTCAATGGCTGGGCTTGTATCCGTATCTTGATACTTATTATACATCTCCATAAAAGCCTCGACCTGCATTTGCCAAAGGTGTTCAGCATCTTTCACGTCGGAACGAATTAACTTTAAATCCATATTTACCACTTTCTAAAATAGTGTTTTCAGCAAACATCACACAGAAGATTCAAACTCTCGCAGAAACAGCATATTATCAATGGTAATAGTAGATTTACACCAGTTTTCTGCTATATACCACTCCTTGTAGTTGCTCCATTGCCATGGTACATAGAACGAGCCGTCATCAAGCTGAGTGTTTTTAATATAATCGCACTCAGCACGGCATAGTTCTTCCAGACCCTCATTGTAAAATCTGCAATTTCGTGAAGTAATAAATGTTGACGGTCTTGGAATATATTCGACCCAACGTGAAATATCTCGACAGATACTTTTGTCAACAATTTCATTAAGTTTTGACAAAAACGCTGCATCATCAAAAGGCATTGCACCGGCATCTTTGCAGTCATCATACATAGTGATAAAGCACCTTGCAATATGCTGCTCTATCGGAGCATCTTTTATAAACCATTCCGCGGCTTCTTTAACGATTTGAAGCCCTTTTTCATAAAGAGCACTTCCCTTTTTTGCGTATCTTACAATAGATCCTGCAAGTGCCGCAGTCGGGTTGTATTGAAATAGGCTGCCGTTTTCGGTATACTTCCACCAAAACGCACATGGGTAGTCGTTGCTTGACGGAACTGTATTCATCCACTGATTGTGGGATTCATCAAAACCGCCACCGCTTTCGAGATAGCGTAAGATTCCTTGAATGATAGGATGTTCCGGCTCAATTTCGCCAATCTCACGGATATACTCAGTCGCTTTCCAGACTCCCATTGGCAACGAGTTTGGGTTGAAGTTGTCGGCTTCTATCCCATAACCAAAGCCGCCATCAGGATTCTGATAGGCAGACAATGCGGTCAGCACATCTTCACGGGAACCATTTTCAAAGTGATACTTAAAAATCGCCAAATCTACAGGTCTGGCATTGCGGTAGATAAATCTACGGGCTTTTTCAAAAGTTATGTTTTTCATATTCCATTCTCCTTTGTTACCCTTCAAGCTTTTTGAGTATAATTTCTTTCATCATTCCCGGGTTAGCCTTGCCCTTTGACGCCTTCATACATTGACCTACTAAGTAGCCCAAAGCGTTAGTTTTGCCGCTCTTGTAATCGCTTACAGACTTCTCATTATTAGCGATAACTTCATCAGCAATGGCCTCTAGTGCTGATACATCTGAAACCTGAGCAAGCGATTTTTCCTTGATTATCTCGTCTATATCCTTGTCATTATCAATAATAATCTCAAAAATAGTCTTTCCTGCACTGTTTGAAATCTTACCCTCGCTGATTAGCTTTATAATATATAAAAGCTTATCGGCGTTGAGCTTTGTATCTGAAATCTTTTTGCCTGTCTCGTTGCAATATTTTGCAACATCGCTTAAAATCCAGTTGGATACGTTCTTAGCTAGCTTAGGATTATCCTTAACACATTCGTCGAAAAGACTGGATTTCTCTATATCCTCCGATATAAATGATGCGTCCTTTTGAGAAAGACCGAATTTCTTAACATACCGAACCAGCTTTTTATTCGGCAATTCGGGGATCTCGCTTTTCAGCTTTTCAATTCTTTCTTTGTCAATTACAATCGTCAGTAAATCAGGCTCGGGAAAATATCTGTAATCCTGTGCGTCTTCTTTACTTCTCATAGACAGACTTTCGCCCTTTGTGTCGTCCCAACGGCGTGTTTCCTGAATTACCTCTCCGCCTGCCTCAAGAATCTTGATTTGTCTGTTTACTTCAAAGTCTATTCCTCTTACTGCCGCTGAAAAGCTGTTTACGTTTTTCATTTCAGAACGTGTTCCCAGAGGCTCTCCGGGCTTATGAACAGACACGTTTACATCACATCTTATTGAACCCTCCTGCATCTTGCAGTCGCTTATGTTTAAGTATTGAAGAATAGACTTTATAGTTTCCAGATAAGCGTGAGCCTCAGCTGAACTTCTCATATCAGGCTCTGAAACTATCTCAATAAGCGGAACTCCGCATCTGTTGAGGTCTACAAGCGAGCCGTCAAATTTGTCAGAGTGAAGAAGTTTTCCTGCGTCCTCCTCAATATGAATTCGGGTAACGCCGATTCTTCTTTCCTCGCCGTCTACCAATATGTCAAGGTAGCCGTTTTCGCATAAAGGCACTTCTGCCTGAGAAATTTGATACGCTTTTGGCAAATCAGGATAGAAATAATTTTTTCTGTCCTGCTTGCAAACGTTATTTATCGTGCAGTTCAGTGCGTGTCCCATCTTTATTGCATAGTCAACAACTTTTTCGTTCAAGGTTGGCAGTGCTCCGGGCATACCCATACATATCGGGCAAACCTGAGTATTGACTTCTAAACCGAAAGCGTTTTTGCAGTCGCAATAAATTTTAGATTCGGTATTAAGCTCAGCGTGAACTTCTAATCCGATTACAACTTCATAACCTTTAACCATTATACTTACCTCCAATCATTAAAGCAATGGACTTTTAAATCCGCCGATTATGTTCTCATATGCATTTGCGGTATTTAAAAGCGTTTGCTCACAGAACTTGTTTCCTACAAGCTGTAATCCGATAGGAAGTCCTTTATCGTCATATCCGCAAGGTATGCTCATTGCAGGAAGACCAGCAATGTTGATAGTTACTGTACATATATCGGTAGCATACATTTTCAGCGGATTATCAATATTTTCACCTATTTTAAATGCTGTTGACGGAACAGTAGGCGTGCAGATAACGTCAACGTCTTTGAAAACCTCGTTAAACTCTACCGATACTCTTCTTTGAACTAACTTTGCCTTCTTATAATAAGCGTCAAAGAAACCTGAACTTAACACAAATGTACCGAGAAGAATTCTCCTCTTTACTTCATCTCCAAAGCCCTCAGAACGGGTTTTTTCATACATATCAATAAGACTGTCAAATTCCTTTGCTCTGTAGCCGTATTTAACTCCGTCGTATCTGGCAAGGTTAGATGACGCTTCTGCCGAAGAAATAATGTAATATGCCGACAGTGCATAATTAGTAGACGGCAGACTTATCTCTTCTACAGTCGCACCGTTTTGATCTAAAACTTTGACAGCGTTATAAACAGCGTCCTTTACATTATTGTCAATACCGTCACCAAAGTATTCTTTTGGAATTCCTATTTTTAAGCCTTTTACATCTGATTTCAGGTTTGTTAAGAAGTCAGGAATTTCAACATTAGCTGATGTTGCGTCATATCTGTCGTGACCTGAAATAACCGACTGGAGCATAGCAACATCCTTAACAGTGCGGCCTACGGGTCCTATCTGGTCAAGAGATGACGCAAATGCAACAAGTCCAAAACGTGATACCCTGCCGTAAGTAGGCTTTAATCCTACAACTCCGCAGTATGCGGCAGGCTGACGGATCGAACCTCCCGTATCAGAGCCAAGCGATACAACAGCCTCGCCTGCTGCAACAGATGCAGCAGAGCCACCTGACGAACCGCCAGGTATTCTCTCAAAATCAAATGGATTTTTCGTCTTTTTAAAATATGATGTTTCAGTTGAAGAACCCATAGCAAACTCGTCCATATTGAGTTTGCCTGTAATAATCATACCAGCGTTATTGATTTTCTCTGCAACTGTTGCGTTAAATGGCGGAACATAATTCTCAAGCATTTTAGATGAGCAGGTAGTTCTAAGTCCTTTTGTTGAAATATTGTCTTTAATGCCGATTGGTATTCCTGCAAGCGGAGAAAGATTTTCACCGTCTGCAATTTTTTTATCAACTTCTTCTGCTTTTTTTAACGCGTTTTCCTTATCTAATGTAACATAAGAGTCTACTTTCTCTTCGACAGAATCTATTCTGTCAAAGACTGATTTTGTGATTTCAACAGAGCTTGTCTGTTTGTTCTTTAGCATTTGAGAAAGTTCAAACGCACTTTTTTTATACAATTCCATATATCTGCCTCCTATTCTACGGTCTTTGGAACTACAAGGCAGCCTGCTGTAACATGAGGTGCATTTTTTGTCAGTTCATCTCGTGAATATTTATTTTCTCTTACTTTATCTTCCCTTAGTACCATTGAATTTTCAGGGTCAAGCAAAGGCTCGTCCTTTATGTCACTTGGGAGATTTTCAACCATTTCGACTATTCCCTGCATATCATTTTTGAATTTTTCCAGTTCCTCGTCTTCAATACGAAGCCTTGCAAGCTTTGCAATGTGTTTAATATCAATATTCATTTTAATCGTTACCCCTTAGGGGCTTACCTCCTTATTATTTTGTCATTTCTAAAAATTCATCTTCCGATATAATTGTAATTCCTAAGCTCTCTGCTTTTGTCAGCTTACTTCCTGCCTCTTCGCCTGCTAATACATAATCGGTCTTTTTAGATACAGAACCGCTCGCTTTACCTCCAAAGCTCTCAATGATCTCTTTAGCCTCTGCACGTTTCAATGTAGGCAAAGTACCTGTCAGAACAAAAGTTTTTCCCTCGAAGCGATTATCTTTCTGTTTTTTTTCATAAAAGATATTCACACCATATGATTTTAGACGTTCAATTATTTCAAGTCTGTGAGGTTCTTTAAATGCTTTTGCCACGCTTTGTGCCATTATCTCTCCAAAACCATCTATCTCAGCGATTTCTTCCGCAGTTGCATTTATTATGCTCTCTAAGTCTCCAAACCTGTCGCACAATAGCTTAGCAGACGCACTTCCTATATTTCTTATACCTAATCCGAAAATCAATCGGTCAAGTGAATTACTCTTTGACTTTTCTATAGACGTCAGCAAATTACTTACCGACTTATCCTTAAAATTATCAAGCATTAGCAAATCATTAGCATTAAGGGTATACAAATCAGCAACAGAATGAATCAGATTATTTTCAATAAGAGTATCTACAATCGCAGGGCCTAAGCCGTCAATATTCATTGCACCTTTTGAAGCAAAATGAACAATACTCCTGTAAATCTGAGCAGGGCAATTAACATTCGGACACCTTATTACACTCTCGTCCGGCTCTCTTATAAGCTCGGTTCCGCAGTCAGGGCAAGTTTTAGGCAGCTTAAAACTGCTATTGTCACCGCACGGCTTTGAAACGCTAAGCACTTCGGGAATTATATCCCCTGCCTTTCTGACCTTTATAATATCACCTATTGAAATATTCTTTTCATCTATAAAGTCCTGATTGTGAAGAGTTGCACGGGAGACGGAAGTTCCGGCTAACAGAATAGGCTCAAATACAGCAACAGGAGTTACAGCACCTGTTCTCCCGACGTTTACCTCAATATCAAGCAGCTTTGTTTCTTTTTCCTCAGGAGGGAATTTATAAGCTACTGCCCATCTCGGAGTTTTCGCAGTTGAACCTATTTGCTCACGTTCTGCAAAATCATCTACCTTGACTACAACGCCGTCTATATCATAGCTGAGTGAAAATCTCTTTTCGCCAATATCAGAAATTTTATTTCTGACTTTATCAAAATTATCGACCCTTTCATATTCCGGTATTACCTTAAAGCCTTGTTCTTTCAAATAATCAAGAGATTCCTTATGAGAGTGAAGCTCTTTACCCTGAATTTGCTGAACATTAAAGCAAAAGATATCCAACTTTCTTTTTGCGGCAATCTTTGAATCCTTTTGTCTTAAAGAGCCGGCGGCAGCATTTCTTGGATTCTTAAAGGGCTGTTCTCCGTTTAACTCCTGTTCAGAAACAAGCGCTTCAAAAACCGAACGAGGCATATATACCTCTCCTCTAACTTCCAAATATGAAACAGGCTCATTGAGCTTCATAGGTATTGACATTATTGTTTTGAGATTAGCAGTGACGTCTTCCCCTACAAAGCCGTCTCCTCTTGTTGAACCTCTTATGAAATTCCCATTTTCATATTCAAGCGAAACGGAAAGTCCGTCAATTTTTGGCTCGACACAAAACTCTGTATCCTGATTTATCATCTTAGTCTTATTAACAAAGTTCTCAACCTGCTCAAATGTAAAAACATCCTGCAAACTTGCCATCTGAACTGTATGTTCTACCTTTTCAAATATTGAAACAGGTTCGCCCCCTACCCTTTGAGTGGGAGAATCCGAACGCACTAACTCAGGGAATTGTTCCTCTAAGACTTTCAGTTCCTGCTGCATCATATCATAGTCGTAGTCATCGATTTCAGGGTTATCCTCAACATAATACTTACGACTGTGGTAATTTAAAGTCTCAACCAATTTATTAATTTTTTCTCTGGCTTCATTAATATCCATAAAACTCTCCTAAAAAATATACAACTATAGTATACCACATTTTACATTAATAAAGCTAGTATTTTAACAATATTTCTTAATTTTTTAAGATATTGACGCATACCTTTCGGGAATTTCACCTACAATAACAGTTTCTGCAAGTAAAAATTCAGTTTCCACGCTTGATTTATAAGTTCCGGCCGCCGCAACGGCAACTATGTCTGAACTTACTTCTATGTAAATTCTGTGAATAGTCTGATTTATTCCGGCACTGGAAAATGAACTTTTTATATTTGTTTTGACGCTTCCTTCTTTTTCAAAATGTACTGTAACGTCAGGTCCGACTCCGCTTAACAGGTTAATCCCAGAAATTGTACCTAACGCAATGCTGAACCCGTTTTTATCCTTATTCTCAAAGCCTTTGTTAATCTGTTCAGATATATCGGTTTTCAAGCTGTTGATTTTTGACGATGTACAGGATACAGAAGTAATTTCATTATCTGAGTTTCTGTTAATCTCAACTAAATCGTCATATGTATAATCTAAATCTGATAAGGTGTTCTGTATGGCGTCATTGATCATTTCAGTTGCACTGTTCTTACACTTATATACCGCTATATCACGCAGCTTAGTTTTAAGTTCATGATTAAGTGCAAAAAATATTGTAATACCTATGCAGATAAGTATAATAAATACTGCATTCCGCTTTTTATTGGCTTTTTTCCTTCTGCGTTTAGCTCTCATTTTCTTACTCCTTTCACCTGTATCAAATAGTGATAACCTATTATATTCAATATCGTGAAAAGAGTGAAAAAGCTATCAGAAATTAATCTGATAGCCTTTAATTATTGCTATATTCTATTTTCCGAGAGCTTCTTTAGCCGTTTTAACAATGTTCTCTGACGACAAGCCGAATTCTTTAAGCAGATCAACTGCCGGTCCAGAATGTCCAAATTCATCATTGACACCAATTTTTATTACCCTTGTAGGAAGACTTTCAGATACAACATCACATACTGCCGAACCTAGTCCTCCGATGACACTGTGCTCCTCAACAGTAAGAAGTAATCCTGTATCTTCTGCAGCTTTAAGAATAATTTCTTTATCAATAGGCTTAATTGTATGAATGTTAATAACTCTTGCGTTAATACCGTCTTTTTTAAGCTCCTCAGCGGCAGTGAGTGCCTCTGAGACCATAAGACCTGTTGCAATAATTGCTATATCATCTCCGTCTGTAAGCTTAATTCCTTTACCGAGTTCAAACTTGTATGTTTCCTTATTGTTAAATACAGGTGCGGCAAGACGTCCAAATCTCATATATACAGGTCCTTCGTGAAGAATTGCGGCTTCGACAGCGGCTTTTGCTTCAACATCATCAGCAGGATTTATAATTGTCATTCCAGGAATAGTTCTCATAAGAGCAATATCCTCGTTGCACTGGTGAGTTGCTCCGTCCTCGCCCACCGAAATTCCTGCATGAGTTGCACCGATTTTTACATTCAGATGAGGATAGCCAATAGTATTTCTTACAATCTCATATGCTCTGCCGGCTGCAAACATTGCAAACGTCGATGCAAAAGGAATTTTTCCTGTTGCAGCCATTCCTGCGGCAACGCCCATCATATTTGCTTCTGCAATACCGCAGTCAAAAAACCTCTCAGGATATTTCTTTTTGAAAATTCCCGTCTTAGTTGCTGCAGCCAGATCAGCATCAAAAACGTATAAGTTTTCATATTTATCAGCCAGCTCCGCTAAAGCCTCTCCATAGCTTTCTCTGGTGGCCTTTTTAACTACTTCACTCATATTTTAACCCTCCAATGCCTTTAAAGTATTATTCAACTCTTCCATAGCCTGATTATACTGCTCAGTATTAGGAGCTGAACCGTGCCATGAAACCTGATTTTCCATAAACGATACGCCCTTGCCCTTGACGCTTTTTTGAATAATTACAACAGGCTGTTTCGCGATTTTTTCAGCCTCGTCAAAAGCTGCTTCAAGCTTGTCGAAATCATGTGCGTCAGTTTCAATAACATGCCAGCCGAACGCTTCGAATTTCTCTTTAATTGGATATGGCGAGCATACATCTTCAATAGCACCGTCAATTTGCAGACCGTTGTTATCGACAATTGCAACAAGATTATCAAGCTCTTTGTGAGCGGCAAACATTGCCGCCTCCCAAACCTGACCTTCTTCAATTTCTCCGTCGCCGAGAATAGCATAAACCTTATATGGTGCATTTGAGATCTTTCCACTTAGAGCCATTCCGCAAGCAGCAGAAATTCCCTGCCCCAGTGAACCGGACGACATATCAACACCAGGTATATGAATACAAGGATGACCCTGAAGCAATGCTCCTATGTGTCTTAATGATTTTAGTTCATCAAGTGCAAAAAAGCCCTTATTGGCAAGCGTTGAATAAAGTGCAGGAGCCGTGTGTCCTTTAGAGAGAACAAGTCTGTCTCTGTCTTCCATATCAGGATTTTTTGGGTCAACATTCATCTTTGCAAAATATAGATATGTCAATGTGTCTGCTATTGACAAAGATCCGCCCGGATGACCGGATTTTGCATTATAAACGCCTTCAATTATACCCATACGAATTTTGCAGGCTTGTATTTCAAGCTGTTTCTTAATAGTAGCGTCCATTTTATCAATCCTCCAGATTAATTTACTTTTGAAAATATATAATCTATCACGGATGCGATAGCATTTTCATCACAAGTTTCTGCCAGAACTAAATCGGCAACATTCTTTACAGCGTCAACAGCGTTAGCAGGGCAAGCACCTATATCAGCTTCAATAAGCATTTGTATATCATTGTTGTAGTCGCCTACAGCGACAATTGTATAATCCTCAATATTGCACAGATTTCTCATAGCTTTAAGTGCAGAACCCTTTGAGTTTTCCTGAGGAAGTATTTCAAAGTAATTCATATCGCTTCTTACAAAATCAACACCTGAAAAATCTTGCTTGTTTACATACTCTTCAACTATATCAAGATTTTCCTTTGTATCGGCAAAGAGAACCTTATACCAGTTATTTTCCACATTTTCAATATCAGTATAATTAGGTGTGACCTTGCAGATTTTAATATGATTTTCCTCAGTTGGGTTTATGCTTATCACATTGACCTTATCAGTTAAAATCTCACAACCCAATTTGGGAAATTTATTTAAAATATCAATAGTGATTTCTTTCGCAATAGGCGGTGTATAAATATCGTATATAGACTTTTGAGCGTCTATATCATAAATCATACCGCCGTTGAACATTATCATTGGAAAATTTACGTTAAAATATTCAAAGTATTGTGAAGTAGCTTGATAGGCACGTCCGGTTGCAACGGTAAACTTTCCTCCGGCATTCTGAAATTTTTTTATTGCGTCCAAATTTTCCTTTGAAGGAATTTTATTCGTCGGAAGAAAAGTTCCGTCCATATCGGTTATTAGCAATACCTTAGATATATCTTCAAACATATATTTATCTTACCCTTTTTAGTATATTCACAAAATATTCAGGAAGCTCGCTGTCAAATTCCATATACTCACCTGTAGACGGGTGAATAAAACCTATTTTTTTAGCGTGCAGACATTGACCTTCTATTCCTTTAAAGGATTTTCCGTAAACGTCGTCGCCTAAAATAGGATGACCGATATATGACATATGTACCCTTATCTGATGAGTTCTGCCTGTTTCCAAATTGAATTTAAGAAATGAATATTTGTCAAAAGCTTCTAAAACCTCATAGTGAGTAATTGCATTCTTTGAGTTTTTATCAGTTACACACATTTTCTTTCTGTTTAATTTATGACGTCCGATAGGAGCGTTTACAGTACCGTTTTCATCGCTCATTCTCCCACAGACAATACCTACATATTCTCTTTTAAAGGAATGTTCCTTAATTTGCTTAGCTAAATGTGTATGTGCCTTATCGGTTTTTGCAACAATCAAAAGACCGCTTGTATATTTATCTATTCTATGAACAATTCCCGGCCGTATTACCCCGTTGATACTTGAAAGACGTCCTTTACAATGGTATAAGAGAGCATTTACAAGAGTTCCGTCCGGATTACCCGCCGCAGGATGAACAACCATACCCTTAGGCTTATTTACAACCAGAAGGTCATCATCTTCGTACACAATGTCAACAGGTATATTCTGCGGTGTAACATTAAGCTCTTTAGGCTCGGGAATGTTTATATCAATAACATCATTTGTTTGAAGCTTATAATTCTTGCTGACCGATTGAGAATTAATAAGAATATTTTTTTCCTTAAGCAGTTTTTGGATTGACGACCGTGACAGATCATCAATATTATCTGAGAGCCATTTATCAATTCTTGCTCCGGCAGTTTCACTGGATACATAGAGTTTAAGACTTTTCATATTAGTTATCCTCTGATTCAATAATGCTGTCACTATTATTAGAACTGTCAGACAGCTCAGTGAGAATATCAAATTCGTCAGCATTACCTGCTTCATTCGGTGAATCGCCTAATGAGCCAATAACAACCGAGCGTTTTTTACGGTTTATGACCGATTCAACAATTAAATAAGCAACACAAAATCCAATTGCTCCTACAACAACACAAATATCAGCAAAATTGAATATAGGAAAATCCATAAAATCGGTACGAATATAGTCAATGACCTCTTTATACCTTATTCTATCAATGAGATTACTCAATCCACCGGCTATAACGAATGAAAGCATAACGACTTCAAGTTTCAGCTTAAAGCGACCCGACGCAATAAGAAAAAGCACTATTACAATTGCAATAGCCGCAATAGCAGTAAGAAAAATCGTCTTACCTTCTAAAATACTCCAGGCAGCACCGTCATTTCTCACGTGAGTTATACTGAAGAGATTATGCCCGCTGACGCTAAAAGTATAAAAGGTTTCATTCAAATTGATATTTGAAACAACAAAATATTTGATACCCTGATCAATCAGAACAAGCATAATAATCAGAACAAGTGACAGAAAAATCAAATTTCTCACCTTTCCTCAGACAAATTTAGATGATTATAGCTTCATAACTGTCTTAAAACTGTTATATTAAGGTACTAATGGTAATTACTATATAATAATAGAAAATTTAACAACAAATTATAGACAAAACATAAGTTGTCAAAATAATCTGACAACTTATGCAATAATTATTATTCAGAAATAACACTGTGACATCTGTCGCAAAGCGTCGGATGATCATTAAAAGTTCCGACGGTTTCTGAAAATTTCCAGCACCTTTCACACTTTTCACCCGTTGCTTTTACAACATCTATTGTAACACCGTCAAGCTCGCCTTTAAATTCACCTTTGCCATCTTTAAGTTCAACCTTTGAAACAATGAAAATCTCAGGCAGTTCGCTTACAAAATCGGAAATCGATTCCTTCATTTCTCCGTCAGCGTACAATATAACGTCAGCTTCTAAAGATTTACCTATAACCTTGTCTGCTCTCTTTATCTCAAGAGCTTTTTTAACATCTTCTCTGAGTGCAGCAATCAAATCCCACTTGGCTGTAAAATCAGCATCTGCCTTGATGTTTGATTTTACAGGCATATCATTTAAGAATACGCTCTTAGGATTATCGCTTGATGAATGAGGTATATAACTCCAAATCTCATCAGCAGTAAATGACATTATCGGTGCAATAAGTCTTGTAATAGCACTTAGTATTCTATACATTGCAGTCTGTGCAGCTTTTCTTGAAACAGAATCAACATCATCGCAATACAATCTGTCTTTAATGATATCAAGATAGAAGTTCGACATATCAATTACACAGAAGTTGTGTATTGCGTGGAATACAATGTGATAATCAAAAGCATTATACGCGGCATTGACTTTGTCAATCAGTTCATCGAGCTTTGTTAATGCCCATTTATCCAATTCAAATAAATCATCTTCTGAAACTCCGTCTTTATCAATATCAAAACCGTCGGCGTTTGACAAATTACCTAAGATGAATCTTGCTGTGTTTCTGATTTTCTTATAAGCGTCTGAAAGCTGTGCCAGAATATCATTTGAAATTCTTATATCAGAGTGATAATCGCTTGACGCTACCCACAATCTCAGAATATCTGAACCGTATTTATTAGTAATTTCAGACGGTTCAATTCCGTTTCCGAGAGACTTATGCATTGTCTTTCCCTGACCGTCAACTACCCAGCCATGTGTGCATACAGTTTTATACGGAGCTTTGCCGTTGCATACGATCGACGTCAGCAAAGACGACTGGAACCAGCCTCTGTATTGGTCTGCTCCCTCAAGGTATAAATCGGCAGGAGCGTTTAAATCATCTCTTTCTTCCAAGACAGCTTTATGTGTAACTCCGCTGTCGAACCAAACGTCTAAGATGTCCATTTCCTTAACAAAATCTGAACATCCGCACTCGCATTTTACGCTTGCAGGAATAAAGTCCTTAGCGTCCTTTTTATACCATGCGTCCGAGCCCTCAGCTCTGAACAAGTCTGAAATTGCTTTTATCGTTTCGTCATTGCAGATCGGCTTACCGCAGTCTTTACAGTAAACCACAGGAATAGGAACTCCCCAGGTTCTTTGTCTTGAAATACACCAGTCGGAGCGATCCTGAACCATACCCTTAATTCTGTCTTCTCCCCATTTAGGAATCCATTCAACATTTTCAATTGCCTTTACAGTTTCGTCCTTAAAGTTCTTTACAGAGCAGAACCACTGCTCTGTTGCCCTGAACAGAATAGGAGACTTACATCTCCAACAATGAGGATACTGGTGCTCAATGTTTTCAATTGCGAATAAAGCACCTGTTTCCTTTAAATGCTCCGCAATAACCTTGTTTGCACTATCGGTTGTCAGGCCCTCAAACATTCCGGAGTCCTTTGTTAAAACTCCCTTGCCGTCAACGCCGACAACAATTCCTATATCATCATATTTTTTACATACCTCAAAGTCGTCAACACCATAACCAGGAGCTGTATGAACACAGCCTGTTCCGCTTTCTAAGGTAACGTGATCACCAAGAATAATCGGAGACGGTCTGTTCATAAACGGGTGCTCTGTTTTGATACCTTCTAAATCGCTGCCCAGGAACTTTGCAATAACCTCATACTTTTCGATTCCGGCAGCCTCCATAGTTACGGGAACAAGGTATTCTGCCATTACATAATTCTCGCCGTTTTCCGCTCTTACAACCACATAGTCATAGTTAGGTCCGAGACATATAGCCAAATTTCCCGGAAGCGTCCATGTAGTAGTTGTCCAGATAATGAAGTATGTTTTGCTTATATCTATTCCCTTTTCAGTAAATAATCCCTTATCGTCAGACACCTTGAACTTAACATAAATAGACTGACAAGGATCGTCAGAATATTCGATCTCAGCCTCCGCCAGAGCTGTCTGACACTCAGGACACCAGTAAACAGGTTTCAATCCCTTATATACATAGCCTTTTTTAGCAAACTCTCCAAAAACTTCAACTTCTCTGGCTTCAAACTCGGGTTTTAATGTCAGATACGGATTGTCAAAATCACCTAACACTCCGAGTCTCTTAAATTGCTCCTTCTGGTTTTCCATAAAAGACAGAGCAAAATCCTTACAGTGCTGTCTTAACTCAACTGGCGGAATAGCACCGTTTTCAACTCCTATAGATTTCATTGCCTTCAATTCAATAGGAAGACCGTGAGTATCCCAGCCCGGAACATAATGAGAACGATAGCCGCTCATATTCTTATACTTAACTATTATATCCTTAAGAACTTTGTTCAAAGCAGTTCCCAGATGAATATCGCCGTTAGCATATGGAGGTCCGTCATGCAGTGTATAATTCGGCTTGCCCTCGTTCCTTTTGATTATATCCTCATAAAGATTTTCTTCATCCCATTTTTTGAGCATTTCAGGCTCTCTCTTGGGAAGGTTACCTCTCATGGGAAATTCAGTTTTAGGTAAATTTAATGAAGTGTTATAGTCCTGTGGCATCTACAAAAAGTCTCCTTAAAAGTTTAATTGTTTTTTCCAAATTTCAAATCGCCGTAATGGCCCTCATCCGGAGTGTATTTATTTCCCTCATAATGAAAATCATCAGATGTATTGCTCTTAGAGGCAATTTCCTGAGCTTTATCGATAATAGCTTTGCTTTCTTCAAGCTTCTTTTCTCTTGCTTCTTTTTCTGCAATGATTTGCTCAACCTCGTCTTCAGAAATCTCAGGAAGCTCCATGATCAATCTAAGCTGCTTGTTATAAAGTTCAGTAAGCTGAGCCTTGAACCTAGTAACTTCAACCTTTAATTTAGCAAGATTTTCTGCTTCCTGCTCACTCTGGATTTTAGATGATTTAATCCTGTACTCAGTTTTTTCTGTGTTTTCTCTTATCAAAGTCTCGCACTTAGCCTTGTGCTCACGAACGATTCTGTCACACTCTTCCGCACTCTGACGAGAAACGATTTCCTGTTCCTCACGAGCCTTGTTAAGTATTGCCTCAGCCTCAGCTTTGGCATCAGAAATAATCTTATGACCCTGCTTCTGAGCACCGAGTAAAGCTTCTTTAATTGCGTCCTCATCACTTCTGTACTCATTAATTTTTTCAACGAGCTTTATGATTTTAGCTTCATTTTCCTGATTCTGAGCAACTACATCCGCAAAAGCCTTTGAAAGGCCGAGAAGATATTCGTCAACATCTTCAGATTTGTAACCGAATGTAGCCTTTTCAAAGGTTTTCTCAGCTATATCGTTTGGATTGATCATACTATTGCCTCCTAATGATATATTAATCATATTTTTTAATCGTTATGTGTAAACGATTTTTCCTTGACACTCCGTCAACAGAATTTAATAAAAATTTTCCGTATCCACGAATGGAAAAGCCAACGCCTTCACACATTTCATAGCTCGGAGAAAAAACTTCTTCATAGTCAATAATAACACCGTTAGTTTTGATTAGTGCCGAAGTCTTTTCCCTGCTCCTATTTATGGCTAATGCTATGACGCTGTCGGCTCTTAAGGATTGTACAGTACCGCGTATATCAGAAAATTTTTGCTCTAAGGCAACATCTGACAAATCAAATCCGATTTCGGTCTTGACACCTATTCTACCGATTTTATGTACATTTTCAAGTAATAAAGGTAGTATTTTGTCAATTGTAAATACAATTGCCTTTCCATCACAGATGATAATATCGCCTATGCAGTCTCTTGAAATATTTAAAGACATTAAACTTCCAAGTACATCACGATGCGTCAAAACATCACATTTTCTATATGTAAAGGTCAATCCTTTGACAGGAAAATCATTATTGTCAATTTGGCTGTAAGGCGGAAATATACCCAGAATGAGTCTGTGTGCTTCATCATACCCGCCAAAAAACTTATAATTATCAAATTTTAACGAATCAAGAACCTGCTTTGCAATCTTTGACTGGCGGCAGTCTAAAAAAAATGAAAATTTCTCGGTATACTTCTCATTAGCAATACTTACCCAATCAAGAATTTTATCAATAAGCAGATGATCCGACTTTGACAAATTCCTCAAAAAAGAGCTGTTAAACTCTTTCATTAAAAGCTGTAGCCGTTATTTTCCAACTCGCTCATTAAATCTACACCTGAGAAACCTACATTCTTAGGCATAATTGCAAAGGTTTTCTGAGCCATCATTTTGATGTCAGCACCGTTTGCATAAGCAACACCTGATAAAAAGTCAAGAATTCTTTTAGCGTCTTCGCTTCTTACTGTTTCAAGATTTAAAAGAACGGTCTTTTGATCGTTCAAGTCATCGCCAATTGCCTTAACCTCAGAAAAGTCCGTAGGTCTTGCAAGAACAATCTGTAAAGTAGTCGTTGCAGCTATTTTTACTTCTCTGTTTCTTCTGTCTCTGATTTCGTCTTCGCTCATTTCACCTTTCTCGTAAATGGTATCATAACCATCAACGGCTTCATCGCTGCCGATGAAAAGATTCTTAAAGTTTTGCATAACACTCATTTTGATACCTCCAAATATTTTCTTGCTCCGAAGAGCTTAGTTCCTATTCTCACGAGATTAGAACCGTATTTGACGGCTTTAATATAATCTCCTGACATACCAACTGATAACACATTCATATTGATACGATTTAATTTCTTTTGTCCTATATCTATATAGAGTTCCTGTAAAGCACCGTAGATACTATCATCGGCATTTATCGGTGGAATAGCCATCAAGCCGTTTATCCTTACGTTTTCAAGTTCAGAAATTCTCTTAGCAAGCTCTAATACTTCAGACCTTGAAATACCGCTTTTCGATAACTCGTCACCGATATTTACTTCGATAAGAATATCCATAGTCTTATCAATTTTCTTAGCAAGTCTGTCAATCTCCTTGGCAAGCTTAAAGCTGTCAACCGACTGAATCTGAGAAACGTCACCTATAATATATTTGACCTTATTTGTCTGAAGATGACCGATAAACTGCACTTCACACGGCTTGTAGAATTCCTTTTTTGAAAGAAATTCCTGAACTCTGTTTTCACCTAATAAATCAATACCTTGCTCTATGGCAAAGTTGATTAAATCGGGCTCAACAGTCTTGGTAACAGCCATAATTCGCACATTATCATCAGAATCTCTGTATTTAGACTTACTATCTTTAATATTATAACATATTTCTTTATAGTTTTCAACCAAATAATTAAATTTTTTATCCCGAATTTGTTTTTGAGTCGGTTGTTGTTCCTGAGGTGACTTCATCAGTGCTGACCCCCTCTAATAAAATCTGGTCATATAAAAGAAGATAACTGTCGTCAGATGTGTTTTTAGATAATACATAGTCGTCGCCTTCATATATTACATCAATTTTCTTGAAAGTTATTTTCTGTCCCAACATAACATAGGCGCCTTTTTGTTCGCCCTGAAATCTAATTGCCTCTCTTGGTACTTTAACACCGGTATATTCGTCAAAAATCAGCTCAGCATTATCAAATCGACAATTGAGAACATTTTCATCAATTTCATTACAGCTTAGAATTACAACGCTGTTATCAGTGCCGTCAATTGGTTTTATACTGTCTACCGTGACGCCATATACTTTATTTGATGAATTGAATCTTATTGATAATCCATCGTTTATGAGAAATTTATTTGTATTTTTAATTATGCCTAGAAACTTCCATTCATAACTTTTTAAAATCTTACCTACTGTATTATCTGTAACCTTTGGTTTTATATCAAACAGCTTTTGCAGCTCGTCTGTTGACATATTTTCAATATCTTCATACGACACTGAGGATTCATATCCGTCAACTGATTTAACAAAGTAACCGGAGCTATTAGTGCTGATACTGTCAACAGGTTCTTCAATTCTAGCCTTTAATTCATTAATTTCTGACTTTATTTGATTTATCACAGGTTTAAAGTTCTCTTCCGAACCGGTGACAATGTTATATATATTCATTGTATAAATCAGATTGTCACTTTTAGAACTTACAGACGAATAATCCTTTTGCTGAATCATATTTGTTACATTCAGATAATCATTTTTGATCTTACTTCTGAGAGACTCAGACTGAACATAATTGGTTGTACCAGGACTCTGAGCCCTTTTTAGATCGGATAAAACAGTTTTAAGTCTTGACAATCTGTTTCTATAATAAATTTGATCACTATTTCCGTAAACCTTGGCAATATCTGAATTTTCAGCAACCTTCATTCCGTCGCCATAAAGATAATTAATAACTCCACTGCTGGTATTATCGTAATTTATAACCCTTTCGTCACGCAAAAACATACCCTTGAAAGTAATATTTTCGTTAACGGTATAGAGTACAGCTTCCTCGGTATCGTGTGAGTTATTTATCATAAAGACAATCTGACTGCCGACCATAATCAGTATAAAAACAGATAAAGCAATACCTAAAACTTTAACTGTAATAGAAGAATTCATTACAACTACGCTCCGCAAAGAGCGATCCTCCTTAATGTAGGTTTATTAAAACTTTAAGACTGTTAACTTATTTTTCATCACTTGAATCAAGTAAATTAATAGACTTAGCAGGTACAATTGTAGATATTGCATGCTTATAAACTACATTCTGCTTTCCGTCGCATTCCAAAATAACAATGTAACTGTCAAACCCATGAACCAATCCCTTAAACTGAAAACCGTTCACCAGAAAAATTGTCACAGGTACTTTCTCTTTTCTCGCCTGATTTAAAAATACGTCCTGCAAATTCATTGCCTTGTTCATAATATATCTTCCTTTCTATTTGAAAAAATATATTCACATAATTTTTTGCCATGCAAATTATACAATAAAACTGCGAAAGCAGTCAAAAGATTATTAATTAAAACTATTATATCACAAATTTATACATTTGGCTATATAAATTTTGGTTTTTTCTAAAATTTCTTCTATATTTTTGTATTTGTCAACCTCGATCCAAAAAATCCTATCATCCCGTCTGAACCATGTAAGCTGACGCTTTGCATATCTTCTTGTTTCCATCTTTATTTTTTCAATACAGTCGTCAAGTGAAGCCTGCTTTGAAAAATACGGTATCAGCTCTTTGTATCCTATTGCCTGATGTGCGGTATTAATAGTTTTTCCTTTATAAATTTTCTCTGCTTCAGATAACAAACCGTTTGAGATCATAGCGTCAACTCTCTTATTGATCCTATCATAAAGCAATTTTCTATCCGAGAATGTAAGACCTATCATTGCAGGAATAAATCTTGATTCCTCTAAACGGCTTGTCTTTTTGTGTTCAGAAAGCTTTTGTCCTGTTTTTTCATAAACCTCTAATGCTCTTATAACTCTGGTTAAATTGTTTTCGTGAACAGCTAATGCAGCAGCTTCATCAACTTCTAAAAGCCTTTCCCAAAGGTAATGGTTTCCCTTCTCCTTTGCCAGATTGAAAAGCCTTTCCCTTAACTCTTTATCCCCTGTTGTTTCATCGAATTTAACATTATCAATAAGTGAGTTTATATAAAGTCCTGTGCCACCTGCAAGAATGGGCAGCTTTCCTCTGAAAGCAATATCGTCAATAGCACTGTTCGCAAGTTTTACATAATCTGCAACACTGAAGTCGCAATCAGGCTCTAAGAAATCTATAAGATGATGCTTTATTCCCTGCATTTCAGCGTCATTTGGCTTTGCAGTAAGTATATCCATTCCCTTGTAGATCTGCATAGAGTCTGCTGATACTACCTCTCCGTTATAGAGTTTGGCTAATTCAACGGCAAGCTTAGTTTTACCAGTTGCAGTAGGCCCGAGAACAACAATAATAGTCTGTTTTGACAATTAAAACTCTCCCCCAATTTTACAGTTATACAATGCGTTTGAATTGCTTTTCTATTTCTTTTTTTGAAATCTTTGTAAACACAGGTCTGCCGTGCGGACAATACCTGATGTTTTCATCATCAAATATTCTGTCAATAAGGCTCTGAAGCTCTAATTTGTCTGATTTTATGTTTCCTTTTATTGCCGCCTTGCATGCAATTGAATGGTAAAGTTCATCAAATAATGATAAATTAGGATTCTGACGATGCTCCAAAAAATTATGAGCAAGCTCTGTTATTATATCAGAAGGATCAGTATCTTCGATTACTACCGGCACTCCTATAACTTTGATGCTCGGTGCCTGAGCGTCCTCTAATATAAACCCGAATTGTTTTGCATTCTCAAGGTTAGACATCAATGCGTCATATTCCTCGTAGGATAATAAAACCTCTATAGGCTCAAATAGAATCTGCGAATCAAGTTTGCTGGATTCATCTTTTATATTTTCAAAAATATATCTCTCATGTGCAGCGTGCTTATCAAACAGATACATATCTTCATCTTTTTCAACAACTATATATGTATTGAAAATTTCTCCTATCACTTGCGGCTTTGATTTTTCGTATTCATTCTTCTCATTCTCTAAGCGTTCAGCATTGTTTAAATCTGAGCTTTTATCTTTCTTTACAAATGAAGAACTGTCAATAAATTTATAGTCTTCTAAATTCTTTGGCTCTTCAGGTTTTAGCTTTGATATATCATTATCATTATTATTGTGCTTATCAAATTCAGTTAAATATTCTGGCTTCGGACACTCGACTTTGTTGAATTCATCAGCAGGTCTTGAATATGTTTTAATATGCACATTATTATTTAGAATTTCATCTGTTTTTTCGACAGTATATGTGTTTTCCTTACTGAAGGTCATAACCGTCTGCACACCGCTGTCAGGCTTACTGAACTGATGAAGCTCATTTTCATTAAAATGCTTTTCTCTTTTAAGTTCAAGCTCCTTAGGTGAAGAATTCTGTAGAAGTG
The DNA here is from genome assembly GCA_947589185.1 of uncultured Clostridia bacterium. Lineage (GTDB taxonomy): Bacteria > Bacillota > Clostridia > Oscillospirales > Ruminococcaceae > UMGS1601. Next base: position 89,348 of record CANQCK010000001.1, read on the forward strand.
CATTTTTAACGGCAAAGTAAACACTTTCATATATCATTTTCTCATTTGAGAATTTTACTTCAATTTTTGCAGGATGCACATTAACGTCAACTAAATTAGGCGGAATATCAAGATACAACACACAAGCAGGAAACTTTCCTGTCATAATCTGATTTTTATATGCCTCCTCAAGTGAAACCATACAGGTAACTGACTTTACATATCGATGATTGATAAAGAAATTCTGAAAGGTTCTCTTTGCCTTTGCATCCAAAGGTTTAACGGTGTATCCCTTTACAATTATCCCGTTATAAGAATAATCAACAGGGATAAGAGTATTGGCAAAAGCCTTTCCAAAAACCGAATAAATAGCTGAAAACAGCTTACCGTCGCCGGCAGTTACAAGCTCTGTTTTGTTGTCCCGAATAAACTTAAAAGATATTTCCGGGTGCGACAGAGCCAGCTTCGACACAACACCTGAAACAGCATTTCCCTCCGTGACATCTTTTTTAAGAAATTTCAGTCTGGCAGGAACATTGTAAAAAATATCTCTAATAACTATTGTTGTTCCGTCGGGACAGCCCGATTTTTCATTTATCTTTTCTTCGGAGCCTTCAATCACATAATGTGTACCATAGTCTTGATCTATAACCTTAGAGAGAACTTCGGTTTTAGAAATGGCACAAATTGAAGCTAAAGCCTCGCCTCTGAACCCAAGCGTCATAATCTTATCAAGATCGTTCTTTGCTGAAATCTTACTTGTAGCGTGCCTTAGAAAAGCCGTAGAAATATCTTCAGCGGATATTCCGCAGCCGTTGTCTGTGACTCTCATATATGTGCGTCCGCCGTTTTTTATTTCAATCGTTATTACATTCGCACCTGAATCTATTGAATTTTCCAAAAGCTCCTTTACAACTGATGACGGACGCTCTATTACTTCTCCAGCCGCTATCAGCTCGGAAACCTCTTTTGACAACACGTTTATCTTAGACATTTCTGTAACTACGCTCCATTCACAATTATCAGATATAATTCAATATGTCTTTCATATAATACCTGAGTTCCTCATCATTCATTTCGTCAATGTTTGTTTTTCTCAGTTTTTCAATTGCAATTTTTTCATTTATGTCATCCATACCAATCTGCATATCTCTTTGTGCAAATGTATTCGTATGACTTTTATTCTCTTCCTCAAAGCCCTCAAGCAGTTCGTTTGCTCTGCTTATTATTTTAGCAGGAAGCCCTGCCAGCTTTGCAACCTCAATTCCGTAGCTTTCGTCTACTCCTCCGCGAACTATTTTTCTCAGAAATTTAATTCCCTGATTAGTTCTTTTAACGGCAACACTGTAATTTTTTACTCCGCTTAATTCCTGCTCAAGCTCAATCAACTCATGATAATGCGTCGCAAACAGAGTTTTACAGCCCAGCTTTTTGGTATTAGCTATATACTCCGCTACACTTCTGGCAATACTGATGCCGTCAAAGGTAGAAGTTCCTCTGCCGACTTCATCTAAAATAACAAGACTGTTTTGCGTTGCGTTTTTAACGATCTCTGCAACCTCGCTCATTTCAACCATAAAGGTCGATTGACCGGAGGTAAGGTCATCAGATGCACCGATTCTGGTGAAAATCTGGTCGACAACCGAAATTTTTGCGTATTCAGCCGGCACGAACGAACCTATCTGCGCCATTAATGTAATAAGTGCAATCTGCCTCATATAAGTAGATTTTCCCGACATATTCGGTCCGGTGATAATGTTCATTTTGTTTTCGGTCAGGTCAAGATATGCGTCATTTGGAACAAATACCTCATCCTTTTGCATAAGCTCTACAACAGGATGTCTTCCCTTTTTTATATCAATAACGCCGTCAATGGCAATTTCAGGTTTAGAATAATTATTAGCAGTTGCAACCGCAGCAAAAGATGTTAAAACGTCAACCAAAGCAAGTGCAGATGCCGTTTCCTGAACGACTGTGAGCTGCTTTGCAGTGTAGTCTCTTATCTCAACAAATATCTCCTGTTCAAGTGAAATAACCTTATCATTTGCACCGAGAATAGTGTTCTCAGCATTTTTAAGCTCTTCAGTTATGTATCTTTCGCAGTTTGTAAGGGTCTGTTTTCTAATATAGCTTTCAGGGACTAAACCGATATTTGATTTTGTAACTTCAATATAATAGCCAAAAACACGATTATAGCCAATCTTCAAGGTTTTAATTCCTGTGCGTTCTCTTTCCCGTTCGGCAATATTATCAATAATGCTTTTCCCGCCGTGAATTATATCACGGAGCTCGTCCAGATTTTTATTAAATCCGTCTTTTATTACTCCGCCGTCTTTGGTATTAACAGGGGGTTCGTCAACTATAGAATTTTCAATCAAATTAGCAACGTCTTCCAGTGTCGATATTTTAGCGTTTTCAGCAGTTAAAAGCTTAGCAGAAAAATTCGACAAAAGCCTTTTAATTTCAGGGAGCTTTTTAGCAGTCGCAGATAAAGCCTTTAAATCTCTCGGGGTAGCAGTTTTATACATAACCCTCGTCATAAGACGTTCAATATCATAAATGCCTGACAACGCGTCACTTAGATCTCCCAAAATAACAGGATTACGAGCAAGCTGTTCGACAGAATCAAGTCTCTGCATTATCTTAGTCGGATTTGTTAGCGGCTGATCTATAAATGTTTTGAGCAGTCTTTTACCCATAGAGGTTTTGTTCTTATCAAGAACCCAAAGAAGTGAACCTTTCTTCTCTTTATTTCTCAAGGTTTCGGTCAGCTCTAAATTTCTTCTTGCAGTTACTCCTAACGTCATCAGCGGATCATTTTCGTGCTTGGTTATTTTAGTAAATCTGCCTATCAGCGCTTTTTGTGTGTCATATATGTATTTGAACAAACCGCATACAGAATTTACTTCAATACTGTTCTCATTTATTGAAAGTTCTGATAAATCAGAAACTGAAAACTGTTCGCATACAATGTCTCTGTTGCGTGTCAAATCAAAATCAGAATCGTCAAGAATGTTAACGCTTGCTTTTAACTTTTCTTTAATAAATGATGTTATTGCTTTGAGCATTAAAACCCTGTCGTTCATCAGAACTTCTACAGGTTCAAATCTCGAAAGTTCATTTACAGCATCCGAAACTGCGTCTTTTCCGTTAAATAAATAAAGATGCACTTCGCCTGTAGAAATATCAGTCATACATATTGAAATTTCTTTCTCATTGTAAAAAATCGCACTTATGTAGTTATTTTGCGTTTCATCAAGCATACTGCTTTCTATAAGTGTTCCCGGAGTAACAACTCTTACTATCTCTCTTTTTACAAGTCCCTTTGCCTGTGAAGGATCCTCAGTCTGTTCACAAATGGCAACCATAAAGCCCTTATCGATCAGCTTTTTTAAATATACATCACAGGCATGGTGAGGAACACCGCACATAGGTGCCCTCTCCTCCAAGCCGCAGTCACGTCCAGTTAGAGTGAGTTCAAGTTCACGGGATACAACAATAGCGTCGTCAAAAAACATTTCATAGAAATCGCCGAGCCTGTAAAAGACTATGTGATTCATATAATTCTTCTTGACCTCTACATATTTTTGCATCATAGGCGACAGCTTTGATACATCAATATCAGCTAATTTCACTTGAACTCACTTCCATTTTATCAGCATATTTTTTATAAATTAATGACAGCCTCCGCAGGTGGAACAGCTTCCTCCGCAGCTTGCAGGCTGTTCTTCAGGACAGGTCATCGGGTCTTCTCCGTTTGCAGCCATACTTATAATAAAGTTTATAGAGTTTATCAGCTTCTCCACTTTCTCCTGAGCGGCTGTAAATTCAGCCATATTCGGATTTGCCATAATCCTGTTATAGACATCTTTCAATTCACCGTCAAGACGTTTCATCGCGTCTGCGTCTTTTTCTTTTTTTTGCATCTCCTGATTGAGCTGCATTCTTTTTACATTGAAATCGCCTATCATATTCTGAAGTTCGACGTCTTTATCGTTCTTGATTTTTGCCTCCTGATACTTCTTGTATCTTTCGTCCTCCTGAAGAGCCTTTCCAAGCTCTCTTGCCATTTCAATAACAGTCATAAAAAATCTCCTTTAAATCAATATATTAAACAATTTCCCCAAGCAACGCCCAGTTCATTGCTTTGTTTATCCTTACATTTACAAAACTGCCGATAAGCTCTTTACCGCCTATAAACTCGACAATAATATTTTCATCAGATCTTCCCTGAAGATGCTCGTCTGAGGTTCTGCCCTCTTTATCAACCAGAACCCTTAAAGTTTTGCCGATAAACCGTGACATCCACTCAACATTTACTTCACGATGCTCGAGTAAAAGCTCTCTAAGCCACAAACCCTTTTGTTTGTTGCTTATATTGTCTTCCATTAATGCAGCCTTTGTACCGCTTCTCTTTGAGTATACAAATGAATATATATTATCGAATTTAAACCTCTTTACAGCTTCCTTAGTTTCACAGAATTCCTCATATGTCTCGCCCGGAAAGCCTACAATTATATCGCTTGTAAATGAAAAATCGGGTTTTTTACTTCTTGCGTAATCAATAATTTCAGCATATTCTTCAACAGTATAATTTCTGTTCATTTCCTTAAGGATCCTGTTACTGCCCGACTGCATTGGCAAATGCAGATGCTTGCATACCTTGTCACATTCAAGTATTGCGTCAATTAGCTCGTGTGTTGCATCTTTAGGGTGAGAACTCATAAATCGTATTCTGAAATCACCGTCAATTCTATTCAGCTTTCTCAAAAGCTTTGGAAATCCATAGCCGTATGAATTTACATTCTGTCCGAGCAAAGTTATTTCCTTGTAGCCCTCGCTTACTAAGCCAGATACTTCGTCGAATACTGCCTCAACAGTTCTTGAACGCTCTCTGCCTCTTACATACGGCACTATACAATATGTGCAGAAATTGTTGCATCCATACATTATAGGAACTGACGCCTTTATCTTACTGTCTCTAAGCTGCTTTAAATTCTCATTTATATCGCTTTCCTGTTCAGAAATATTAAAAACCCGTTTTTTGGTTTTTAAAACCTCATAAAGCATTTCATAAAACTGATTATACGCAAATGTCCCGAATACTAAATCGACCTGACGGTAATTTTTCTTAATTCTTTCAGCAATATGCTTTTGCTGTGCCATACAGCCGCATATACATATAACAGTATTCGGTTTTTCCTCCTTCAGACGCTTAAATCTTCCTATATTGCCGAAAACTCTGTCTTCAGCGTGTTCTCTGACAGCACAAGTATTCAAGATTATAAGAGAAGCGTTTTCAGTATCATCTGTAAACTCATATCCGATTTTTGAAATTAAGTTTTTGAGCTTTTCGCCGTCTGTTGCGTTCTGCTGACAGCCAAAAGAGTGTAAATAACAAAGCGGAGTATTATCCCCGTAAATATCATGAATCAATCTTTTTAAATTATCAATTGAAAAATCTTTATCTACACAACATATAGTCTTATTTTCCAAAATAAAACTCCCTTTTAATTATATATAGTGTATTATAACATACAATAACAGTTATTTCAAGTAAAATTATTAATAATTTGAATTGCAAATGGTATTTTTATGTGGTATACTAATTATTAATTTAATGTCACAAATAAAAATAAATTGTATTTTTTTAGTTTGTCAGCTATTATTTTTTGCTGAATGGTATTCTGAGGTGTAAAATGAAGTATAAAATAGAGAGAAAAAATTGGGGCAGTTTCTTTACCGTTCCCAGTAAGGTTGTTTCTAAACATTTAAAGCTGTGCAGCGGGGATTTTATAAAGGTACTGCTATTTATTTTATCAAGTGATAAAAATGAAATTATCACAGAAGATATAAGCGTTAACACTGGGATTTCAGACGATATTGTAGACGACGCTGTCGTATACTGGAGTCAGGCTGAGATTTTCTCAGTGCTTAATGTTACAGTTTTGAAGAATACCAAAAAGCAAACTATACATACTGATGTATCTCAAAAATCAGGTGAATCAAATATAACTGATGCTGAATCTCAAAAAGTATCTGTACTTCCTGCATTGAATCCTACCCAAAAGTCGCTTGAGAAAAAGAACCACGTTAAATATTCCTCAAAGGATATTGCGGATATTGTAAATAATCAAAAAGAGATAAAGGAAATGTTCTCTCAGCTTGAAATTATTTTAAAGAGAGGATTACGTTTTTCTGAGCAGTGCGGTTATATAAATCTGGTAGAGAATTACGGCTTCCCGATTGCCTCAATACTTATGCTTGTTCAATACTGCGAGGATATCGGAAAGGCAAGTATCAGATATGTAGAAAGCATTGCTGAATCTTGGTTCGAGCAGGATATTACTTCATACCAACAGGTTGAAGCTGAAATTATCAAGATGATGGAGTCTCACAAGGTTGAAAATAAGGTTGCAAAGATTTTCGGTATGACAACAAACCTCACTAAAAAGCAAAAGGAATATATAAACTCGTGGACGGAACTCGGTTTTAGTATTGATATGATCCAGCTTGCATACGAAAAGTGTGTTGACCAGATCAATAAGCTGTCATTTCCTTACATAAATAAAATAATTACAAGCTGGTCGAAAGAGAAAGTTTTTACTGTAGATGAAGTCAATATACAGGACGCAAAATCTAAAAAATATAAATCTAAAAAGAAGGAAAAAGAACACTCATACGATCTTGATGAATTTTATGAATTTACATTAAATCACGTTCCAAAAATAAAGGGAAAGGATAGAAAGAGCAGTGATGAATAACAATATATCGCCGTCTGCTTTTACAAAAGCTGTATCTGAAATTGAAAACAGACGTTCCAAAGCCTTTCAGACACTTGAACTTCACAAAGCGGAAATCAGCAAAAAGGCTCCTGAAATTGATTCTTTGTACAACAGAATTTTGCAGACGAGCATTGAACTTTCTAAGGCAATAATTTCACGCAGTGAAAATATAGGTAAAATCATTGACGAGCTGAAAAATAAAAATCTTGAAAACCAACTTTTGATTAAAGTAATGCTTAAAGAATTTGGTTATCCGGAGGATTATTTAAAAGCTAAATACACCTGCCCTATTTGCAATGACAGCGGATATGTAAACGGCAGCAGGTGTGATTGCCTTAACGAGCTGATTAAAAAATATACTATTGACGAGCTTAACAAAAGCTGTAAAATTGAACTGCACGATTTTGATGAATTCAACTTAAATTTATACTCTAAACTCCCCGATGATAAATCGGGAATTATTCCTAGAGAGAGAATGAATGAAATTCTTGTTCAGTGCAGGAATTACGTCGATACCTTTTCAAAAGACTCCTGCTCGTTATTTTTCTTAGGGAAAACAGGTCTTGGAAAAACCTTTATATCTTCTATGATTGCAAAGTCGCTTATTGAAAAGGGATTTAACGTGGTTTTTGATTCTATAAATAATTTTCTTATTAAAGCTGAAAATGACCACTTCGGAAGAAGCAACGGAAATACTGTTGATACAATTCTCAACGCAGACTTGGTTATTCTTGATGACTTGGGTTCTGAGTTCTCTACTCCTTTCAACAATTCAACACTGTATAACATTATAAATACACGAATCAATATGGAGGTTCCGACAATCGTTTCTACAAATCTTTCTCTTTCAGAATTAAATGAAAAATACGACGACAGAATTATATCAAGGCTCACGGGTATGTTTACCCCTTACAGATTTTTCGGAACAGATATACGTCAAGTTAAAAGACGTATGATGGATTGATAAAAAATTAAGGTGAAAAGCAGAATTGCTCTTCACCTTTTTGTTATTCTTTTTCAGCTTTGTGGAAAACTTTCTTTCCTTTTTTGATTATTACAGCTTTATTAAGATTTATAAACGCCTGTGGATCTAATATCTTTTCATCGTTTATTGATACTCCACCCTGCTGAACAAGCCGCCTGGCTTCACCGTTTGACGACGCAAGACTGCACTTGACCAACAGAGTCAGAAGTCCGATACAGCCGTCCTCGTTTAAATCATCTACACTGATTTTTGTAGTCGGCATATCGTCGCTTACACCTGCACTTCCGAAAACTGATTTGGCGGCATTCTGTGCTTTATCTGCCTCTTCTTCACCGTGAACCAGCTTTGTAAGCTCATATGCTAATATTTCTTTTGCTTTATTTAGCTCTGCTCCCTCCATAGTCCTTTCCATTTTCTCAATTTCCTCAATAGGAACAAAGGTTAGCATCTTTAAGCACTTTATAACGTCAGCGTCATTTACGTTTCTCCAGTACTGATAGAAATCATATGGCGAGGTTTTATCTGCATCAAGCCATACAGCACCTTTCTCAGTCTTGCCCATTTTTTTGCCCTCAGAATTGAGCAGTAAAGTAATCGTCATTGCATAAGCGTCTTTCCCGAGCTTGCGTCTGATAAGCTCAGTTCCGCCCAGCATATTCGCCCACTGATCGTCTCCGCCGAACTGCATATTACAGCCGTATTTCTGATATAGAACATAGAAATCATAGCTTTGCATAATCATATAGTTGAACTCAAGAAAAGATAAGCCTCTTTCCATTCTTTGCTTGTAGCACTCGTGAGATAACATTCTGTTTACGCTGAAGTGCGGTCCTATTTCTCTTAGAACCTCAACGTAATTCAAATCCATAAGCCAGTCGGCATTGTTTACAATAACTGCCTTGTCGTCAGAAAAATCAATAAAACGGCTCATTTGCTTTTTAAAACAGTCAACATTGTGCTGAATGGTTTCTTTTGTCATCATCTTTCTCATATCAGTTCTTCCAGACGGATCACCTATCATAGCTGTTCCGCCGCCGATAAGAACAATAGGCTTGTTTCCTGCCATTTGCATTCTTTTCATAAGGCAAAGAGCCATAAAATGTCCAACATGCAGACTGTCAGCAGTCGGGTCAAAACCAATGTAGAATGTGGCTTTTCCTGCGTTGACTAGTTCCTCAATTTCTTTTTCGTCTGTAAGCTGAGCTAACAGACCTCTTCTTTTCAGTTCCTCAAATAATGTCATTTTTCTTCCTCCGAATTTGTATTTTAATCTATATGGATGGTTTTACACATTAATCACTCATAAACGATGAAATCAAACACCGATCTCACAAATATCACCCCTTTCAATTAAAAATAAAAAGCCCCCTGACAAAAGCCAGAGGACGAATAAATCGTGGTACCACCTCAATTTATCACAGCATTAAACTTCACCGTGAACTCATAACGCTTTAACGGGCGTCAGACGAATAAACCTACTGATTTTCAGAATATCAGCTCAAAGATGTATTCGCAAATCTAGTTATTGCTTTCTCCCACCGACCGAAAGCTCTCTTAAAACAACAATGATATGCTACTTGTTCTTATCACAGCTTTTTGTTTTTGTCATATTAACATATAATTTTCTTATTGTCAAGACCGATATACAAATTTATGTATTATAAAAAGTGCGGCGTTTTATCATTGCTTACCGCACTTTTTCAATTAGTATTAAATTACAGAATCAGCAGAACTGCTTTTTAATCTGCTCCAATGCACCCTTTTCAAGCCTTGAGACCTGAGCCTGCGAAATGCCAATGCTCTTTGCTACCTCGACTTGTGTTTTACCCTGAAAAAATCTAAGACTTAGTATGTTTTTCTCTCTGGGCATCAGCTTTGAAATAGCTTCTTTTAAGGAAATCTCATTCAGCCAGCTTATATCGTTGTTTCCGTCGCCTATCTGATCAAGAACAAATAATGTGTCTCCGGAATCAGAATATACAGGCTCGTATATTGAAATAGGGTCACAAATGGATTCAAGAGCAGTTACAACGTCAGAAGTCTTAGCGTCTATCATTTTTGCTATTTCATCAATTTTAGGCTCTTTTTGATTATCATTGATATATTTCTCCTTTGCCTGCATTGCTTTATATGCTAAATCCCTAAGCGAACGGCTTACTCTTATAGGAAAATTATCTCTCAGGTATCTTCTTATCTCACCCAAAATCATAGGAAATGCATAAGTTGAAAATTTAACGTCATAGTCTAAAGAAAAATTATCGATTGCCTTAATAAGACCTACAACTCCGACCTGAAATAAGTCGTCGGGAGACTCTCCCCTCCCTGCAAACATCTGCAATACGCTTAATACCAGCCGAAGATTTCCTTTAATAAGCTCCTCTCTGGCTTCTTTGTTTCCGTCTTTGACTTTTTTTAATAGCTCCAGCTTTTCTGATTCCCTCAAAGTGGGAAGTTCAGAAGTATTTACTCCGCTTATTTCCACTTTATTATATTGCATAAACAATCTACTCCAACAATCAATTTAATATAATTATTGACTGTGAGTTTTTTTATATGCAAAAATCAATTTGCTTTAATACGGTCAATTTCTGGAAATAAAAAACCTGCTATGTTAAAAATAGCAGGCAACAAATAATGGAAGTATTAAAAAGAAACTATTATTTGATTTCCAAACGTCTTGATTCAGGCTCTGTTTTTGCCTTCTTAGGCAAATCCAGAGTGAGTATTCCGTCTTTATACTCGGCTTCAATAGCGTCAGCGTCAACATTTGAAATATCATATCTTCTCTGATATGAACCAAATGTACGCTCTCTGCAAATATAATTGCCGTCATCGTCCTTGTCCTCTTTCTCAGATTTGTGAGAAGCGGTCAAAGTCAGATAATCTCCTTTAATGTCAATGTTAATATCATCTTTCGAGAAACCGGGCAGCTCTGCCTCAAGAACAAATTTATCACCCTTGTCACAAATATCTGTTTTGCAGGATCTCAAATCGTGAGACGGCTTCGTGTTGAAAAAGTCCTTTTCAAACTCGTGAAATACATTGAATAAATCATAAGTGCTTCTTTCAAATGGTGTTAATCCGTATAACATAATAAATTCCTCCTTAAAATTTTCTTTAAATTTTTTCTGTTGTTATAATTCCTTATCCATTGGAATCACTTCTTTCCTTTCAACAACTACATAATAATGCCGCATTGTGTTTATTATATGAAAATATAGTGATGAAAAGATGAAATTTAGCACTCTATTAATAAGAGTGCTAGCATACAAATTTTTTAGTGCTAACATATCTTCTCTAAATTTTCTCTTATTGTTTTTAGTATTCTCTTTTCAAGACGAGATATGTATGACTGTGAAATTCCGACAATATCTGCTACCTCTTTCTGCGTCATTTCCTTTTCACCCAATAAACCAAAACGCATTTTCATAATTTGCTTTTCCCTGTCGTTCAATTTTTCGATCTCAATTAAAACAAGCTCACGCTCTACTTCATTTTCTATTCCCCTTATCACCACGTCCTCATCTGTACCTAATATATCTGAAAGTAAAAGTTCATTCCCGTCCCAGTCTACATTCAGCGGTTCATCAATCGAAATGTCGTTTCTGTATTGATTTGACTTTCTTAAAAACATTAGTATTTCATTTTCTATACATCTTGACGCATATGTTGCAAGCTTTATATTTTTATCAACTTGAAATGTGTTTACTGCTTTAATTAAGCCTATTGTTCCTATTGAGATCAAATCCTCGATCCCTATTCCTGTAGATTCAAATTTTTTTGCTATGTATACGACAAGTCTTAAATTATGTACTATTAGAGTCTCTCTTCCCCTGTTGTCGTTGTTTTTAATCTGATTAAAGGCTTTTTCTTCCTCCTCAGCCGAAAGCGGCGGCGGAAGTGATTCAGAGCCGTTTATATAATCTATATATTTTTTCTTTCTGTTCAGTAATTCAGTAATCTTGCTAAGAATTTTATTTAAAAGTAAATTTAATTTCATTCTGTACGCTCTTTTAAGAGCATTTCTCCTTTCTGAGATTATTCCATATTTTAACTTGCTTCAACTTAGTATTGCCGGATTAAATATTGCTGTAGGTTCGGCTTCACCACTGCTTGTAATGCCGATACATACTCGAACTTCCTTAGAATTTCCGTCTTCATCTGTTATTTTTATTCCCTGCATTGCTTTTATGGGTATAAGACCGTCTGATGAAATTGTGTTATAAGGCATAAGTCTGAAGCCCGAATTTATGTTCTGATTCAGCATCTCATTATATAATCCCAAAAGCTCATTGCTTTTGCAGATAACGACCGAACGTCCTGAAAAGTAGTCGTATAGCTTATTCCCGGTATCTACAATGCCTTTAAAATTATAATCTTTATTAAAAAGATTAAAGGAAACCGTATACAATCCTGTAAGGTTTTTTCTGTTAATCAGAAAATAATCAGCTATCGTCATTACAAAATACACCAGAATTGTGATTATTATAAGCATTATCAAAGACAAATCTAAATATACAGTAAAGTTTTTTACGTATATCATTTTGCCGCCCGACAGCTTCCAGAATGCAAAGCAAATACCTGAAAAAACTATGTTTATAAGTATAAATACCAGAGAATACTTTATCATATCAAATATATCTTTTGAAAATCCGCAAATCAGAATTATCATTAACACTGCTGTAATCTTTAACAACATAATTATGTAATCATTGATCGGAAGTAAAATCAAAAGTGATGAAATGCCTCCGGTAACTGAAGCGAGAGCAACTCTTTTTGCATTTGCCTTAATATGAAAAACAAGACTTAATACTTTAATGAAGAAATATGTAAAATAAATATTGGTTATGACCAAAACATCAGCATATATGCACTTCAAAGAGTATCACCTCACGCTTTGATAATATTATAATCCAAGCCTTCTGATAAATATGTCGATTTTAAAGCATAAAAAATACACCTGCAAAATTCACAGGTGCATTTGCAAAGTATTTAATTAATCTTCAATAAAAACTTTAAAAGCCTTATAAGCCATATAAGTGTCTATTTTTGAAGTTACTTCAAAAGGTGCGTGCATTGAAAGTACAGGAACTCCTACATCTATCACGTCAATATTGAGATTTGCTATATACTGAGCTACCGTTCCACCACCGCCTAAATCTACTTTTCCAAGCTCGCCTGTCTGCCATATAACGTCATTGCTATCCAAGAGATTTCTGATTCTCGCCACAAATTCAGCAGAAGCGTCTGACGTTCCTGATTTTCCTCTGGAGCCGGTAAATTTAGTTACGCATACGCCGTAATTTATTTTTGAAGCATTTCTGATTTCCAAAACATCAGGAAATGTAGGATCAAATGCGGCATTTACATCGGCTGACAAGCATTCGGAGGAGGATATTACCTGTCTTGCATTTCCGCCGAGTTTCTCAGCTAAATCGTATATGAAATATTTTAAATACGAACTATTCAGACCGGTATTTCCGTCGCTTCCAGTCTCTTCTTTATCAGTAAGCACTGTAATTACTGTCTTATTTGGAATACAATCACAGTCAAGAAGTGCTTTCAGTGCAGTATATGCACAAACTCGGTCGTCCTGACCGTAAGAACCTATCATACTTCTGTCAAATCCAATATCTCTTGCCTTGAATGCAGGTACTGCCTCTAGTTCTGCCGAAATAAAATCATCTTCAGCTATTCCGTACTTCTTGTTAAGAATGTCTATGATGTTCAGCTTGACCATTTCTGATTCTTCATCATCTTTGAACGGTCTTGAACCGATAAGAATATTCAGTTCCTCACCCTTGACGCCCTCGGCAAGAGTTCTTTTCATTTGCTGTGTTGCCAAATGTGGAAGCAAATCGCATACGCAGAACACAGGATCATTTTCATTCTCGCCGATATTGACCTCAATCTTTTCATTTTTGGAATTTATTATCACTCCGTGTAGTGCTAAGGGAATCGTTGTCCACTGATATTTTTTTATTCCGCCGTAATAATGCGTTTTGAAAAATCCTATCTGATTATCCTCATAAACAGGATTCTGCTTTAAATCAAGTCTGGGCGAATCAATGTGTGCAGCATTGATTCTAAAACCTTCTGAAACATCTCCGCTTCCAATAATTGCAGCGATTATTGCCTTTCCCCTGTTGTTAATATATATTTTATCTCCGGGCTCTAAGTCGCTTTTGAAATCATATTCTACAAAGCCCTTTTCTTCAAGAAGTCTTACAGACTCGCAGACTGCCTCTCTTTCAGTTTTGGCAATATTGAGAAATTTCATATACTCTTTGCAAAAATCATCAGCCTTTTTGATTTCACTTTCACTCATTATAAGACCTGCGTTTTTCTTTTTGCTGAATAACTCCTTTTTCAGGTCCTTAGCGTTTGATTCTGACATATAAATCATCCTTTCTGTTTTATCTGTAGAGTCTGTTATACTCTTTGTATGCACTTATGACTTTGTTTATGTAGTGCCTTGTATCTGAATATTCACTTGGTATATTATCTAAATTCAGATTGTTTTCATCAAGAACTCCGCTGTATAACCAGCCTTGCACTTGAGTCATACCTGCATGATATGCTGCAATGGTAAGCTCATATGAACCGAAATGCTTGTATAAATAATCCAAATACCAAGTGCCGTACATAATGTTGTATTCGGGATTATACATATCTGAATACTTTAGACCTTTATTATCGTCAATATTGTTGCTTACCTCTTCAAAGGCAATTGGCATAAGCTGCATTAACCCTACTGCTCCGACGTTTGATCTTGCATCAGGATCAAATCCGCTTTCAGTTTTAATAACAGCATATATAAAGTTTTCATCTATTTCATATTCTTCGCTGTATTGCTTTACATATTCAGAATACTTTTTGGGATATATATTTTTTCTTAAAAAGTTCGGTATTGATTTATATACTGCAAAAGCAATTACTGAAAGAATTACTAATACAACTAAAAATACAGACCCTCTATTCTTTCGCCTTGCTCTTCTTGCCATAGTAGATCTCCTTAATATTCTGTGCCGTTAAAACAGCCTTTTTAATAAGTTCATTCACACTGCCGTTGTTTTCTATGACACAGTCACTGTTCTCTCTGAAAAAATCCTCAGGCAGCTGAGACGAGAATCTGTTTTCTGCCTCTATTTTAGAAATTTTATCCCGGTTAATTATTCTGTCAAGTCTTAAATTCTTATCCGCAATAACACTGACTATTGTATCACATCGTTTATTTAATCCGCTTTCAAACAAAGTGGGTGCGTCAATTAAAACAAGCTTGTCACTGCCTATTTTTGATATACGGCTGTTTATCTCATCTAAAATGTACGGAAATGTTATTGACATTAATTTATCAAGTTCATCTCTGTTATCAAAAACTAAAGAACCTAACTTTTTTCTGTTCAAGACCCCGTTGTCAATAAATTCTTCTCCGAATGCCGCCTGAAGCTCCAAAATACAGGTTTTATTGTTCTCTGTTATTTCCTTAGAAATCAAATCAGCGTTTATAATATAAAATCCCTGTGACTTAAAGGCGTCGCAAACAGTTGTTTTCCCCGCACCGCTTTGACCCGTAAGTCCGACAATGTAAGACTTCATTCAGTCACCCTCTTTAATAACTTTAAAACCTGCCGCACGAAGCATTCTGTTATAAACTGCAAGTCCTATGCCGTCCTTTGAAGGACATCTTGCAAATACCTTTTTTGCTCCGATTTTGTCAACCTCTCTTAAAACATCAAATATTCTCTCCGCCTGCTGTTCGCTGTTGACACCGTATTTAATTGACTTTATATCCTTTGAAATATTATCTCCGTCAAAAATCAAAGCATAAGTATCAATAGAGTTGTGCTCGCTTACATATTTTTCAAAGAATTCAATAGGACCGTCAATAAGCGTAATATCCGCTTTCGGCGAATAATGCTTATATTTCATACCAGGTGATTTAACTTTTGCATCATTTGAAATTATCTCCAATACGCCTTTATCAATTATCACATCAGACGCAACAGTCTTTAAATCATCAACAGAGATCCCGCCCGGTCTTAACAATCTGATTATATCATTTTCAAAAGAAATTACTGTCGATTCAACACCGATAGAACAGCTTCCGCCGTCAATTATCGCCGGTATACTGCCGTTTAAATCATCATATACGTGTTCTGCCGTCGTAGGGCTGGGACTTCCCGATAAATTTGCCGAAGGTGCTGCAAGCGGCAATCCACATTCTTTAATAAGTTCTCTTGCAATATTATTAGACGGCAGTCTTATTCCGACAGTGTCCAAGCCTCCGCTTGTAATCAATGGTATTTTGTCACACTTCGGCAAAACCACTGTCAAAGGTCCGGGCCAGAATTTTTCACAAACCGCAATTGCAACTTTCGGAGTACTTGCTGTAAGCTCTTTAAGCATATCTATATCGGCAATGTGAACTATAAGCGGATTATCGGCAGGTCGCTTCTTTGCGATAAAAATTTTTTTAACTGCGTCTTCATCGTAAGCGTTAGCTGCAAGACCATATACTGTTTCTGTAGGCATACCTACAACTTCGCCGCTTTTTATAAGCTTAGCACAATATTCAATATTCTCCTTTGTTGGTCTTAAAACTTTTGTTTCCATAAATATGTTCTTTCTGATTAATTATCACCGTCCTGCATTGCAAGCTTTGCTGCCTGGTCAGCAGTAGCCAATGCGTCAATAACTTCATCCATATTACCGTTGAGAAATTGCTCAAGTCTGTAAATTGTAAGACCGATTCTGTGATCTGATACTCTTCCCTCAGGATAGTTGTAGGTTCTGATTCGTTCCGAACGGTCTCCGGTTCCTACCTGTGATCGTCTGACAGCAGCAATTTCATTCTCCTGAGCCCGCAGCTGTTCCTCATACAGCTTTGAACGCAGTACTTTAAGGGCCTTATCCTTGTTTTTATGCTGGCTTCTTTCGTCCTGACATTCAACAACAAGACCGGTAGGGAGATAGGTTATTCTTACTGCCGATTCTGTTTTATTTATATGCTGTCCGCCTGCTCCCGAAGCCCTGAAAACATCTATTTTTAAATCTGTAGCTTCATTGATTTCAAACTCTACGTCATCAGCCTCAGGTAAAACCGCAACAGTCACAGTAGAAGTGTGAACTCTTCCCTGCGACTCGGTTTCAGGCACTCTTTGTACCCTGTGTACTCCGCTTTCATACTTTAGCCTTGAATATGCTCCCTCTCCCTGTATACTGAATGAAACCTCTTTAAATCCGCCTAACTCTGTTTCATTTGCAGAGATAACCTCAATGCTCCAGCCCTTACTCTCTGCATACATTGTATACATTCTATAGAGTGTGTTTGCAAAAAGAGATGCTTCTTCTCCGCCTGCTCCTCCTCTGATCTCAACTATTACGTCTTTATCATCGTTAGGGTCTTTAGGCAAAAGAAGTATTTTTAACTCTTCAGTTAAGGCTTCTTCCTGTTCCTTGGATTCTTCATACTGAAGCTGTACCATTTCCTTAAAATCCTTATCAAGCCCGCCAGCTTCCAAAAGCTCTACTGCCTCGTCAAATGACTCCTTTGCCTTTTTATACTCTCTGAACTTTTCAATTATCGGAGTAATGCTTTTATACTCTTTCATAAGTGACATATAAAGTGCCTGATCATTTACAACGTCAGGCTCCATAAGCTTGTTATTAATTTCTTCAAATCTTTCTTCAAGTGCTTTCAGCTTTTCAAACATAAATATTCTCCTATAGATTTATTATTTTAATTCATACTTTCTGCGAAAAATGCTAGGTGTCCTCATCTCTTATAACAGACTTTATATTCTTTTCAGCTTTAGAACGTGCTATCATAAATTCCCGTCCGCAGGCAACGCACTTTAGCTTAAAATCCATACCAGAACGTAAAACAAGCATCTTGTTCTCACCGCATGGATGCTTCTTCTTCATAATCAATATATCGTTTATTCTAATATCCGTAATTATCACTCCAATGGAAGGTCAATCATATTAATATATATTAACTCAAGAAATTAGTATATCACATACTCAATAAAAAAGCAAATAATCGTTATAAAAAATAACATTTATTTTTCTGTTCAGTAAACATCTGTAATTCCGTTATATTTATATAAGGCATATTTATGTAAATGTCCTCATAGAATTAGATATATAACTTTCACAACGATATATCATACATTATTGTCAGAAAAGTATAAAACAAACAGTTACTTTGCACTTGACAGATAAAAGCTCAATTACAAAGGAAGGAATGATAATTATATGAAAAACTATTTGCCTGAGGGGAAATTGATAAATACCAGCTCTAACAGAAGCTGCTTAAAGTCGCTAAGCACTTTGAACGAAGCAAAGGATTCAGGCATTATTCTTGAGGCGAAAGCATTAATGTGCGACTGTGAACACAATATTATAGTTGATATACCCGGTACTAAGGCAATAATTCCAAGAGTAGAAGGAGCAATCGGTATAGACAGTGGCGAGACAAAGGATATTGCTTTGCTGTCAAGGGTAAATAAACCGGTATGCTTTAAGGTTACAGATATAGTAAAAGATGAAAATGAAGAGACTGTAGTTATTCTTTCGAGAAGAGCCGCACAAAAGGAATGTTTAGAAAACCATATTAATCTTCTTAAAAACGGAGATGTCATTCCTGCAAAAATCACTCATATTGAGCAGTTCGGCTGCTTTGTAGACATAGGCTGCGGAATTTCATCACTTATACCTATAGACGCTATTTCAGTATCAAGAATTTCTCATCCTTCAGACAGATTCTATAACGGACAGGATATTTATGCCGTAGTTAAAGGAAGAGAGAACGACAGAATTTTTCTTACGCATAAAGAGCTTTTGGGGACTTGGTCAGAAAACGCCGATTTATTCGAGGTCGGACAGACAGTCGGAGGCATTATCCGTTCAATTGAGGATTATGGAATTTTCATAGAGCTTACTCCTAACCTTGCCGGTCTCGCAGAACCGAAGGATAACGTACATATAGGTCAGTCAGCCAGCGTATTTATAAAATCAATTATTCCCGAAAAAATGAAGGTAAAGCTTATTATAGTCGATGTTTTTTCAGATAGTGAAATTGACAAGTCAATAAATTACTACATTACGGACGGTCACATTGATAAGTGGAATTACTCAACTGAAAATTGTCACAAGCAAATTTATACAGAGTTTTAATTAAAAAGGCTAAGGAATTATTTGTATATCCTTAGCTCTTTTCTTTTCACTCTATTACATTTACTGACCTTTTATCTTTTTCCTATACTGCAAAGCAGTTTGCTCCTGTTTGTTATCTCCGAATTCATAATATACCTTATCTTTTAAATTATCGGGAAGATACTGCTGTTTAACATAATGATTAGGAAAGTCATGAGGATATTTGTAATCTTGTCCCTTAACTTCTGCATCGTCGCCGTCAAAGTGCATATTCTGAAGCTGTCTTGGAATAGCACCTGCCATTCCCTTTTGAATATCGCCCATTGCCGAGTTGATCGCATTATAAGCACTGTTAGACTTAGGAGCAGTACATAAAAGAATTATAGCCTCTGCAATGGGAATTCTCGCTTCAGGAAGCCCGAGCTGCAATGCACTGTCTACACAAGATTTTACAATAGATACAGCCATTGGGTAAGCAAGTCCGACATCCTCAGACGCCACCACAAGCAAACGTCTGCAAAGCGATGTGAAATCCCCTGCTGTCATAAGTCTCGCCGCATAGTGAAGAGCTGCATTTTCATCGCTTCCTCTTATCGACTTTTGAAAAGCAGAAAGAATATCATAATGCTCATCGCCGTCTCTGTCATAACGCATATTGCTCTTTTGAGTCAGCAGCTTTGCATTATCAAGTGTAATCACCAGACATTCGCCATTCTTATCTGCCGAGAGAACACATAACTCTACCGTGTTCAATGATTTTCTGACATCTCCTCCGCAGCCTGTGGAAATATAATCTACAACACCGCTTTCAAGACGAAGTTTAACACCCATTTCATCTGCAATTATCTGAAAAGCACGCTTAACGGCAGGAATTACGTCATTTGAACTTACCTGTTTAAACTCAAACACCGTCGAACGGCTTATAATTGCATTAAATACATAGAAATATGGATTTTCTGTAGTTGACGCAATAAGAGTTATCTTTCCGTTTTCTATATACTCAAGCAAAGACTGCTGCTGCTTTTTATTAAGATACTGAATTTCGTCTAAATACAGCAGTATACCGTTGAAACCTTCAAATGTCTCGGTTTCTGCAATAATTTCTTTGATATCGGAAATTGAAGCAGATGTTCCGTTCAGTTTATACATTTTAAGATTTGTGTTATCGGCAATAATTCTTGCAACTGTCGTCTTTCCGGTTCCCGACGGACCGTAGAAAATCATATTCGGGATCTGACCACTTTCAATTATTCTTCTGAGCGGCTTATCTTTACCCAGCAAATGAGATTGACCGACAACTTCATCAAGCGTTTTCGGTCTGATTCGATCTGCTAAAGGCTTGTTCACTGTCGGTCAACTCCTATGATATTTATTCTTATTTTCATTAATAAAGCGGGTATTTACTGCAAAGTTCGTTAACCTTTTCTCTTACCTCATCAGCTTTATTTTCAAAATCTGTTGCAGTGAGATAGATACACTCTGCGATAGTATCCATATCGTCTTCATTAAGTCCTCTTGTTGTAACGGCAGGAGTTCCTACTCTTATACCGCTTGTTATGAACGGACTCTGTGGATCGTTTGGAATTGCGTTTTTATTGACTGTAATGTAAACATCGTCAAGTCTGTTTTCTAATTCCTTACCTGTAATATTGAAAGGCTGCAAATCAACAAGTGCTAAGTGATTATCTGTTCCGCCTGAAACAAGTCTGAAACCTCTCTTAACAAGACCTTCAGCCAGAGCCTTTGCATTCAAAACGACCTGATGCTGATACTCTTTGAATTCAGGCTTTAATGCCTCTCCGAAGCATACTGCCTTACCAGCGATAACGTGCTCTAAAGGACCGCCCTGAGTTCCCGGAAAGATAGCTTTATTGAACTTCTTAGCAAGCTCTTCGTCGTTTGTAAGTATAAGTCCGCCTCTAGGTCCTCTAAGTGTTTTGTGGGTAGTTGTTGTAACAACGTCAGCATACGGCACAGGCGACGGATGCTCTCCTGCTGCAACAAGACCAGCAATATGAGCCATATCTACCATAAAATATGCTCCGACCGATTTTGCAATATTTGAAATTCTCTCAAAATCAATAATTCTCGGGTAAGCTGACGCACCTGCTACAATTAACTTAGGCTGACATTCCTTAGCCTGTCTTTCAATCTCATCGTAATCTATTCTTTCATCATCGCCAAGCTCGTATGAAAAAAAGTTAAAATACTTTCCGCTCAGATTTACAGGGCTTCCGTGTGTTAAGTGACCGCCGTGTGCAAGACTCATACCCATAATAGTATCGCCCGGATTGACCAATGCAAAGTAAACGGCAGTATTTGCCTGTGCACCAGAGTGCGGCTGAACATTAGCAAATTTAGCGTTAAAGAGCTTGCAGGCTCTGTCTATAGCAATATTTTCAACAACATCAACACACTGACATCCTCCGTAATATCTTTTTCCCGGATAACCCTCTGCATATTTATTTGTCAAAACGCTTCCCATTGCAGCCATAACAGGTCCCGAAACAATATTCTCACTTGCGATTAACTCAAGGTTTCTTCTCTGACGTGCAAGCTCAGCGTCCATAGCCTCTCCGACTTCTTTATCATAATTTTTTACATAGCCTATTGAATCCATCATATCCATAGCATTTTACTCCTTAATCAATAATATAGAAATATTATATACTATATTTCATTTTATTTCAAGTTTTTTTATATTATTTTTGGTGCTTGACAAATTTCACATATTATTTTATAATGTGCCTGATATTTTTAATTTCTTACTAAGGTGACAAAGATGAATAAAAAAGCTGTTATTGCAATGAGCGGCGGCGTTGACTCAAGCGTAGCCGCTTATTTAATGACAAATAAGGGTTATGATTGTATTGGTGCAACAATGAAGCTGTACAGCAACGATGATATTGGTATTTCAAATAAGCACACCTGCTGTTCAGCGGAGGATGTTGAGGACGCCAGAAGCGTTGCATATTCGCTTAATATTCCCTACTACGTATTTAATTTCTCAGATAACTTTAAAGAGAATGTAATTGAGAGGTTTGTCCGTGCATATGAAAACGGTATTACACCTAACCCATGTATTGACTGTAATCGTTATCTTAAATTTGAAAAGCTGTTTCAGCGTGCAAGGGAAATAGATTTTGACTATGTTGTTACCGGCCATTACGCCCGGATTGAATTTGACAAGGAGAAAAACCGTTATCTCTTAAAAAAAGCTGTAGATAAGTCTAAAGATCAAAGCTACGTTTTATATTGTATGACTCAAAAACAGCTTGAACACACCATTTTTCCTCTTGGGGAAATGAATAAGTCCGATGTAAGAAAAATTGCCGAAGAGATTGGTTTTGCAAATGCCGATAAGCACGACAGTCAGGATATATGCTTTGTTCAGGATAAAAAATATTATGATTTTATTGAACAGTATACGGGAAAATCTTATTCGGAAGGTAATTTTATTGATATAAACGGAAACGTAATAGGCAGGCATAAGGGTATAATTCGTTATACCATAGGTCAACGCAGAGGTCTGGGAGTTTCTTTGTCAAACAATCCTACTTTTGTTTTAGCGGTAAATCCTAATGATAACACCGTCACTCTCGGAAGAGAAGAAGATTTATACACAAAAACGCTTACTGCAAAAAATGTAAATCTTATATCAACAGAAAGAATAAAAGCTCCGATGCGGGTTAAAGCAAAGGTTCGCTACCGACAGTCAGAGCAATGGGCAACGGTAACTCAGCCTGATGATGATACTCTGAATATAGAATTTGACGAACCGCAGAGAGCGGTAACCAAAGGTCAGGCAGTTGTTCTATATGAGGGTGATATTGTTGTCGGCGGAGGAATTATTCAATAGCAATTTTTAATCTTAATGCTTGAAAACATACGGCAATTATGCTATACTATAATGCAATAGACAATTTTTGCGGAAGGAGTTTAATAATATGCCAATAAGAATACCAAATAACCTTCCTGCCTTTTCGGTTTTTGAAGAAGAAAACATATTTGCTATTCCTGACGACAGAGCAGAACATCAGGACATTCGACCTTTGGGAATTGCTATAGTCAATTTGATGCCTAAAAAAATTGAAACCGAAACTCAGTTTTTAAAGCTGTTATCCAATACTCCGCTGCAGGTCAATATAGAGCTTGTTCAGATGGCTTCTCATAAATCAAAGAACACGCCGATGGAACACTTGCTTTCATTCTATAAGACCTTTGAAGACATAAAACGAAACAAATACGACGGAATGATAATTACCGGTGCACCTATTGAACAAATGAACTACGAGGACGTTGACTACTGGAGTGAGCTCTGTGAGATATTCGAGTGGTCAAAGACAAACGTATATTCAACTATTCATGTTTGCTGGGGTGCTCAGGCAGGACTTTACTACCATTACGGAATACCTAAATATCCTCTTGAGAAAAAAATGTTCGGTGTGTTTCCGCATAAGGTTCTGCATCCTAAACATCCGCTTTTGAACGGTTTTGACGACGTTTTTTTAGTTCCTCACTCAAGATATACCGAGGTAAGAAAAGAAGATATTGAAAAGGTAAAAGAGCTGACAATTCTGACTGAATCCGATATAAGCGGAGTACATATTGTCGCTGACAAAACGGACAGGCAGTTCTTTTTAACAGGACATTCAGAATACGACAAAAGAACTCTGGCAAACGAATACAAGCGTGATATTGAAAAAGGACTTGATATTGACATTCCTTATAATTACTTCCCTGATGATGACCCTAATAAAAAGCCTGTTCATTCATGGGTCTGCCATGCAAATCTAATGTTTTCAAACTGGCTTAACTATCTGGTATATCAGGCAACACCTTTTGATTTGAATGATCTGGAAAAAATATAGATACAAAAAAGCTCCCGATTTTCGGGAGCTTAAATTTTATCCTATTTTTCTCTCCTTATTTGCTCTGTGAATTTCAGGAGATTCACCTTTTGTGACACAGCTTTCATTTATAACAACACTGACTATATCGCCGTCAGACGGTGCTGTGAACATAACGTTCATCAAGATTCCCTCAACAACAGCACGAAGTCCTCTTGCACCTGTTTTCTGAGCAATAGCCTTTTTCGCAATTGCAGTTTTTGCTTCCTCTGTGAAAACAAGTTCAATGTTATCATAATCAAACAGCTTTGTAAACTGCTTTATAAGTGAATTTTTAGGCTGAGTAAGAATTTTTACCAAAGCGTCCTCATCTAAATCATTTAGAACTGTGATAACAGGCAGTCTTCCGACAAGCTCGGGAACCAAACCGTACTTGACCAGATCCTGCGGTTCAACCTTCTCAAATATATTATTATTTGTTCTGTCGCTGCTGGTTTTTATCTCGCTTCCAAAGCCAAGAGAAGACTTATCTGTTCTTTTATTGATAATCTTAGATAGACCGTCAAAAGCTCCGCCGCAGATAAATAAGATGTTCTTTGTGTCAATTTGTATAAATTCCTGATGCGGATGCTTTCTTCCGCCCTGAGGAGGTACATTAGATATGCAGCCCTCTATTATCTTTAATAGAGCCTGCTGTACTCCCTCGCCGCTTACATCTCTGGTAATAGACGTGTTCTCGCTTTTTCTGGCTATCTTATCTATTTCATCAATATAAATTATTCCCTTTTGAGCAGCCTCAATATCGTAATCAGCCGCCTGAATTAGTCTTGTAAGAACATTCTCCACATCGTCTCCAACGTATCCTGCTTCTGTCAAAGTTGTTGCGTCAGCTATAGCAAATGGTACATTGAGAATTCTTGCAAGCGTCTGAGCCAACAGAGTTTTTCCTGTTCCGGTCGGACCTAAAAGAAGTATGTTGCTCTTTTGGATCTCAACATCATTATCGTCATTTTCTTTATTGTTTAAAATTCTTTTATAATGATTATATACAGACACTGCTAATGAAATCTTAGCGTCGTCCTGACCGATAACATACTGATCCAAAACATTTTTAATTTCAACAGGCTTGGTAAGAACAATATCCTTTCCATCTGTTATATCTTTTTTTAATTTACCCGAATTGCTCTTTCTCTCACTGCGGCGGGCAATATCACCCTGCTCTGCCATAATATCATAACAGAACAATACACAGTTATCACATATATGCACATCGCCTGCAGAAAATAAATTTCTTACCTGATTTTCAGCAGAACCGCAAAAATTACATATTTTCAAACCGTCCTTGTTAGGCATAAGCACCGTCCTTATCTCTTTGTAATAACCTTATCTACCAATCCGTACTGCATTGCCTGCTCGGCAGTCATATAATTATCTCTTTCGCAATCTCTGTGAATTGTTTCAACGTCCTTCGAACAGTTTTCTGCCAGTATTCTTTCAAGTCTTTCTCTGGTCTTGAGCATATTATCAGCGTGAATTTGAATATCTGTCTGCTGTCCGCTCAATCCGCCGCCTGAAATCAACGGCTGATGAATTAAAATCTCACTGTTAGGCAGAGCAAATCTCTTACCCTTTGCACCGCTTGAAAGCAGAAAAGAACCAAACGAAGCGGCAAGACCAATGCAAATAGTCGAAACATCACACTTAATATACTGCATTGTATCATAAATTGCAAAGCCTGCGGTAACCGAACCTCCCGGACTGTTAATATACAAATCTATGTCCTTTTCAGGGTCCTGACCCTCCAAATACAAAAGCTGTGCAACTACAACACTCGCAACAGAATCATCAATAGGTCCGGTAAGCATAACTATTCTGTCATTTAACAGCCTTGAAAAAATATCATAACTTCTTTCTCCGTGACTTGTTTGTTCAACAACATAAGGAACAAGTGTCGACATAATAACTCCTCCATTTCAATTTGTTCATATACGCTTATCGCCCACAAATTTTGCGGGCGAATAAATTTTACTTGATTTTTGCAGTATCTTTAATAAGATCTGCTGCCTTTCCAACTGCCAAATCCATCTTTAAAGCGTCTGCAGTAACATAAGACTTGACCTGCTCAACATCCATCTTATAATTATCAGCCATCTTTTTGAACTCTTCTTCAGCATCATCATCAGAAACTTCAATGTTTTCCGTTTTAACAATCTGCTCAAGAGCAAGTCTCAGCTTGACTTGTTTTTCAGCCTGCTCACGATATGTCTTTTTCAAAGTATCCATATCAGTGCCTGTATACTGAAGATACATATCAAGACTAATGCCCTGAGGTGCAAGCCTCTGCGACATATCCTGGATCATCTCATCAACTCTGTTTTCATACATAACTTCAGGGATTTCACCTTCAACATTATCAATAATCTGATCAAACAGTGCACTTTCAACCTCAGAATCCGCCTTCTTTTCCTCAGCTTCCTCTAATTTTTTCTTAACGTCCTCTTTTAACTGTTCAACTGTATCAAATTCAGTTGTATCCTTGACAAAATCGTCATCAAGCTCGGGCAGTTCCTTTGCTTTGATTTCATGAAGCTTTATTTTAAATACAGCGTCTTTTCCGGCTAAATCTTCAGCACCGTAATCTTCAGGGAAAGTTACGTTTATATCAAATTCATCGCCAATACTATGACCGCATACCTGATCCTCAAAGCCGGGAATAAACTGACCGCTGCCCAGTGAAAGCGTAAACTTTTCAGCCTTTCCCCCCTCAAACGGTACCCCGTCCGTATAGCCGTCGAAATCAATTACAACATCATCGCCGTTTTGACATGGTCTGTTGTCAATATCAATAATTCTCATACCCTTTTGTCTTAAATTATCAATATCTTTGTCAATGTCTTCATCAGTTACAGCTTTGACAGTTTTTGTTGCCTCTAAACCTTTATAGTTCTCAATTTTAATTTCAGGCTTTGTTATACATGTTACTTTTATCTCTACACCCTTCTCTTTGTCGACAGAAACTACCTCTACATCTGGTCTTGTAACAAGCTCCAAACCTGCCTCTGAAACGGCTGTATCAACCTCTCCAGGTACTAAAGCATTTACAGCATCCTCATAAAATACTCCTTCGCCATATTCCTTTTCGATTATCTTTCTTGTAGCCTTACCCTTTCTGAAACCCGGAACAGTTATATTCTTCTTTTTAGACTGATATGCCTTTTCAACTGCTGCCTCAAATGCTTCACCTGAAATCTCTATCTCCAATTCATATTTATTTGTCTCGATTTCCTTATTAGACTTTAAACTCATATTAACATCCTCCACATTTAAAAATATCTTTAATATTATATCACAGTGAAAATCATATTTCAAGACGATTTTGTTAATTTTAATCAAGAATTATGTCAGTTATATCCAAAGGATCAAACTCAAGATAATCGCTTGACACTAGTCTGTATAATACATCACCAACAACGCCGTCTATTGCATAGTTTATAGCTCTTCCGTGAATATGACCGTAAAAGCACTTTGTTATATTATATCTTTCTAATACATCTAAGATCTCATAATTTTTATCGTTATAATAAATCGGCGGATAATGCAAAAAAACTACTGGCTTTAATCCCTCGCTCAATGCAGACTTAATAGACGTTTCCAACCTGCCTGCCTCTCTTAACAGAACCTTTCTGTCCGCCGACACTCCGTTTTCGCTTATCCAGCCGCGAGTACCGCAAATTCCGAAATCACTGTATTTATAGTGATTATTATTTAGAATTGAAAACGTTTTAAATCCGTTATTAACAAAAAAATTATCCATCTTGGTTTTGGTTTCCCACCAATAATCGTGATTTCCCTTTATAAGAATTTTTTTGCCGTTTAAATTCTCCACAAACTGAAAGTCGGGTATAGCTTCCTCTAAATTAATTGCCCACGAAAAATCTCCCGGTAATACAACAGTATCATCAGGTTTTATCTTTTTCTGCCAGTTCTTAGCCAGTCGCTCCTGATAGTTATCCCAGCCCTTGAAAATATCCATAGGCTTGTTTACACCAAATGATAAATGAAGATCTCCAATAGTATATAATGCCAAATCAAGCCCTCCAATTTCCAAAAATTTCTGAATAATCTCTATTATTTTGCTTATAATATTTTTGCAAGACTTTTCTTGCAAAAAGGTACGGTGAAAGAATTTTTCACATACGCTTTACGGATGCTTTTTTTAATTTACTTCTGTATTTTAATAAAAGCATCGTTAAATTGCAGAAAGGAGCCTTTCTAAAACAAAGGCAGGGTGATTGAAATGCAACACGATAAAATTCAAGGAATTAACTGTGATGTTTCAAGCTGTGTTTACAACAGAGATAACTGCGAATGTGTAGCAGGAAAAGTTGATATTTGCTGCTGCTGCGACAAGCCTGACTGCTGTGATGAAACCATATGCAGAACATTTAAGCCAAAGGGCTAAAACTAATATCACAGAAAATCGTCTGTCTTAATGGCAGACGATTTTACATATAGTTTTTAAAATCTTATACTCCTAAAGATTTTAATACAAAATCTTTCATATCAGACTTTTCAATTGTATCGTTAAAGCGTACTTCCTTATTTTTAAGTTCAGCTAAAGACTTTGGAACATTGAGTTTTGAAACCTCATAAAGCCTGTCAACAAGCTCGAATTCGTCTAGTGCAGAGTCATACTCACCGAGTGCTTCTAATACGCTGCCGGAGAACTTATAAGGACTTGCAGTAGACGCTATAACTGTCTTTGTTATATCCCCTGTTTTCTCTCTGTAATCTTCATAGACCTTTACCGCTACGGCAGTGTGAGTGTCACACAAATATGAATGGCTGTCAAATTGCTTCTTAATGCAAGCCTTAGTTTGAATATCATCACAGAAGCCTGCATAGAACTCTTCCTTCAATACAGCCTTTACTTCATCTGTGACCTCATATTTACCGCTCTCAGCAAGAGATTTAAACCACTCCCTTACCTGACTGTCATTTTCGCCGCAGAGATGATAGAGAAGTCTTTCAAGATTCGAAGAAATAAGAATATCCATAGACGGCGAAATAGTCGTATAGAATTGCCTGTTTCTGTCGTAAACGCCTGTATTGAGAAAGTCTGTAAGCACATTGTTGGAATTTGAAGCACATATAAGCTTATTAACAGGTATACCCATTTTCTTAGCATAGTATGCAGCAAGAATATTGCCGAAGTTTCCAGTAGGAACAACTATATTAATTTTTTCACCCAAGTTGATTTTTCCGTCTTTTACAAGCTGTGCGTACGATGAAACATAATATATGATCTGCGGAGCAAGACGTCCCCAGTTTATTGAGTTTGCAGATGAAAACATAAGACCGTTCTTACTCAGTTCATTTCCAACCTCGCTATCTGTGAATATAGCTTTCACACCGTTTTGTGCGTCGTCAAAATTACCCTTAATAGCACAGACTGCTACATTTTCACCCTCCTGAGTCGTCATTTGCTTTTTTTGCATCTTAGATACGCCGTCAACAGGATAAAATACCATTATCTGTGTTCCCTCAACGTCCTTAAATCCCGCAAGAGCAGCCTTTCCTGTGTCACCCGATGTGGCAACTAAAATTACTACTTTTTTATCAAGATTTATTTTCTTAGACGACGTTGTAATAAGATACGGAAGTATCTGTAAAGCCATATCCTTGAATGCACACGTCGGACCATGCCAAAGCTCAAGCATATATGTTCCGTCAAAAAGCTGAACAAGCTCACATATATTTTTAGTATCGAAATTTTTATCAGTATAAGCGTTGTCAACACAGTATCTTATTTCAGCCCCGCTGAAATCTGTAAGATACTTTGAAAAAATAAATGCGGCTCTGTCAGGATAGCTCATATCTCCCATAGCCTTTATATCATCAAATGTAATTTTTGGTATTTCACTGGGAACAAACAGACCTCCGTCTTTTGAAATTCCCTGTGCAATAGCCTGTGCCGACGTTACGTTTACATTACTGTCTCTGGTACTTTTATAATACATAAAACCCTCCTGAAATTATATATGCTTAATCAATTAATTACTGTTATCAAAAGCATTAACATAATACTTTAATTTTACAACCTCTTCGTTTTTCATCTCAACAACTGCTACGTCAAATCTGCACTTCGGAACATATGATAAAGTTTGAATATACCTTTCCGCCGCACATATTATATGCTTGCGTTTTAAAGCAGTTATAGCTTCCTCCCCCGAAACTAACGAAGCGGTTTTTCTTGTTTTAACTTCAACAAAGCAAACAGTATCCTCTATTTTAGCGATAATGTCGATCTCACCGCCCTTGACGGTAAAATTTCTTTTTAAAATATCATATCCGCCTTTGACTAAATAATCGCATACCGTTTGTTCACCTATATTTCCTATTTCCCTGTTTTTCATTTCTTTTCAAAAAACTTTCTTAAAAAATACGGTCTGTGAACAGGTGAAACTCCATATTTCTCTATCATTTCATAATGCAGCTTTGTTCCGTAGCCATTATGTTTTGAGAACTGATACTGCGGATACATTTCGTCTAACTGTTTCATATACCTGTCTCTTGCGACCTTTGCCAGTATTGACGCCGCCGCTATTGACTGCGATTTAGCGTCGCCTTTGACAATAGTTTCTGTAGGAATATCAATTTCCGGTGACTTATTTCCGTCAATCAAAGCAAGCTGAGGTTTAATTTTCAGACCGTTTATAGCTCTTTTCATAGCAAGCATAGCTGCATTGAGAATGTTCATAGCTTCAATTTCCTCAATAGTTGCCGTCGCAATACAATACGCCTTCGCTTTTTCTATAATGACATCATAAAAAGCCTCTCTTTTCTTTTCACTCAGCTTTTTTGAATCGTTGATGCCTTCAATAACAGTAGCATCATCAAATATAACTGCGGCAGCGTATACATCTCCTGCCAACGGACCTCTGCCTGCTTCATCAACACCGCAGATTATCCTTCCGTTTCTTATACTTTTATCAAATTCATATAATTCCATACTCTTATCCTATTTTAAATCTCTCGGCGATTCTATTGACAATCGTCCTAATTTTCCGCCTCTGAATTCATCTAACACAGTTGCAGAAGTTCTCTCGGTATTTATCTCTCCGCCTGAAATGAGAAATCCACGCTTTCTTCCTATTCTTTCAAGAATCTCAAAGCCCAATGTGCAATCGCTCAGCGACATTTCATCTTTATGAATACCGTCAAGACTTATATTATATCTTTCAATAATATTCTCAGGATACTTCTCATATAAAAATTGCAGCAATCTGCAAGCGAGATATTCTAAATCCATTACCTCATCTTTTACAGCACCTGTAAAAGCCAGATGTTCCCCTACAGTTTTGTCCTCAAATTTAGGCCATAAAACCCCGGGCATATCAAGTAATTCAATTTCATTTCCTATTGAAACCCACTGTTTGCCTCTGGTTACTCCCGGTCTGTCTTCGACCCTTGCTCTTTTCGAGCCTGCAAGCCTGTTTATAAATGAAGACTTGCCCACATTGGGAATTCCAACAATCATAATTCTAACAGGTCTGCCAACCATTCCCTTACTGTTCCATATCTCTATCTGAACCTTCAAAAGCTCTTTTAGTGCCGGAATAAACTTACTTACTCCCTTACCGCTTCTGCAATCCATTGAAAGAGCATTGATGCCGTTTCTTTTATAGAAATCAAGCCACATAGAGGTGACCGTTTCATCGGCAACGTCGCATTTATTAAGAACGACCAGTCTTGGCTTTGAACCAACGAGTCTGTCCATTTCCGGGTTTCTGCTTGAAATAGGAATTCTTGCGTCTGTCATTTCAACAACTGCGTCAACAAGCTTTAAGTTAGACTGCATTAAACGCCGTGTTTTCGCCATATGTCCGGGAAACCACTGAATACTTAAATCTTCGCTCATATTAACGCACCTTTTCTTTTTAAACAAAAACTATTTTATCCTGCCAAAACAGTCAAAAGGAAAAATCCTAAATACAGCTTTTCCCAATACATCGTCAATAGAAATGCAGCCTACCATAGGACTTCTGCTGTCAGTAGAATTATTCCTGTTATCTCCCATAACAAAAATGGTGTTTTCCGGAACAACCATAGGATAGGTATTTCCGCCGTCATTTCTTAGAGTGGGTTCGTTAATATACGGCTCGTCTAAAACTTTTCCGTCAACAGTAACAGTATGCTTTTCAAAATCAATATCAACAGTCTGCCCTTCTGTGGCAATAACTCTTTTAATTATAGTTTTATTAAGTCCTGTGCTGTTTACAACAACTATATCCCCCTGCTCCGGAGAGTAAAAAAGATGTGAAATAATCAGTCTTTGCCCGTCCTGAAGTGTAGGAACCATAGAACCTCCGTCAACAATCACGATTCTGAAAACAAAAGTAAATACCAGTATCACTATAAAAATTGAAATAGCTACTGACTCAAGCCATTCCATCAATTCGTTTACAAACGATTTTTTTTCTTTAAATTTGTTATAATCTTCATTGCTGTAAATCTCGTTGCTTTTTTCTTCCATCTGTAGTACCTCTTTATTTACAAAAATATATCTTAATTTTAACAAAAAAACTTTCAAAATTCAAGTACTTTTAAAAAGAAAAGGAACAAAATTACTTTGCTCCTTTATAACAATTATTTAATTGCTTCTTTAACCTTGGCAGCCTTACCTACCCTGTCTCTCAGATAGTAAAGCTTAGCTCTGCGTACACGACCGCTTCTTACTACCTCAACCTTTTCAACAACAGGTGAATGAAGCGGGAAAACTCTTTCGATTCCGCAGCCGTGAGCAACTCGGCGAACTGTAAATGTTTCGTTAATTCCGCCATGCTTTTTAGCGATAACTGTTCCTTCAAAAACTTGAATTCTCGACTTGTCGCCTTCCTTGATCTTAACGTGTACCTTTACAGTGTCACCAATGCTAAGAACAGGAACTTCAGATTTCATACTTGAATTTGAAATTAGCTTTAAAGCGTCCACTTTAAATACCTCCTATTTATTTTCAGACATTCATACATTTTGCTTCACAAAATCAGAGGACTGTCCGCTTTAATGTCTTGCCTTAACAAGCAGGCATTAACTCTCGTCGCTTTTAACGACGGTAATTCAAATGCCTAATTATTATATCATAATCAAATTATAAATTCAATATATTTCCTGAATTTTTTATTAATATTTTATGTATAGCACCCTGTGTACAAATCAGCTAAGAATTTCAGATAAAATAATATATATAAGCGTTATGATAAGAGACAAATTTGTAATTCCCTTATATATCATAAAAATTATAACACAAACTGTTACAAGGATAATAAGCGAACGTAACACCCTATATGCAGAGTTCATATAAACTGATATCGAATCCTCAAATATCAGCTTCAAAACTCTGCCTCCGTCAAAATATTTAAACGGAAGAAGATTAAAAAGCCCCAGAACAAGGCTTGTATACGCAAACTGCTTAAGAAATCCTTTGAAAATAAAAAAACATAGAATATTTACTGCTGCTCCGGCAAGAAGCACACATATTTCGCTTTTTCTGCTGTACAGCCTGTCTGTATCGCATTTCAGTTTTATTCCGCCGCCGTACAGAGTTATCTCAGTTATCGGTACTGAAAACTTATACATCATTATCATATGTCCGAACTCATGCAAGAAACAACATAACAACGCAGTTATGACGGCAAAATTATCTCCGAAGAATAAGAGAACAGCCAAAACTGCAAAAAAACTGAATGACAGCTTTATTTTATAATTCTTTAATGAAAATTCCAGCATAAGAAATATTTCTGCTTTTGCAGACCTCCCTTTTTCGGATTTACAGATATTTATTTATATGCTGAAGTATCATTTTTATGAAAAAGTGCTCAGCACAAGCTAAGCACAATTATTTAATATTCCGGATCTTTAATCTTAAATACCATTCTAAGTATTCCCGAAAGGATTTTCGGAGGTTTGACCAACACTATTTTCATATGTACTCTCCTCTCATGATAAGAATACTTTATAATATTCTTATAAGCCTTTTATTGTTACAGCTTTGAAAAACACACCAACAAAATGCCTTTTTCAAACGAAATAGCTGCTTGTTCGTCAATTATTTCATTTGATACACCGAGTGGAAATGTATTCGTCAAAACTGCATTTTCAAGAGGATATTTTACTCCGCATTCGCAAAGACCTGTAACCTTATCGGTTAATGAAAACAACGATAGTGAGTATCCCTTTCTTCTTTCAAACTCATACTCACCCGGCAAAAGACCTCTGACTTCATTATTTTCGTCAATAAGAATCCCTGTTGCATTGTTAACTGCAATGAAACTCAGCGTCTGAATATTGGCAATAGTATGATCAAGACGTCCCCCGATTCCGCCTATCAGTGCGATTTCTTTTGCACCGTTGTTAAGAGCGTATCTTACAGCTGACATTATATCAGTATCATCCTTTTCAACTTCTAGCTTTTCAACTTTGACATCATCAGGTACATAACCCAACGAATCAAAATCACCTATTGCAATGTCAATATTAATGCCTGACTTTTTCAGAGTTTCATATCCTTTATCTGCTGCAATAATAAAATCATAGCAATTTGAAATATTTTGAAACCATTTTATATTGCTTATTTCACAGCCTCCGGCTATAAGACATTTTTTCATATATTTCAGTGCTCCCACTCTTTAAGACTTTTTGCTTCTTCAAACATTTTTACATAGCTTTCGTGCCGTGATTTTGCGATAATACCACTATTTACAGCATTAATGACCTCACAGCCGGGTTCGCTTATGTGATTGCAGTCCTGAAATCTGCATTTGCCAATAAAGTCGCCGAATTCTCTGAAGCAGGAAGCAAGTTCATCTTTAAAGATAATATCATATTTATTCGTATCAAATGAAGAGAAGCCTGGCGTATCCGCAATATATCCGCCGTCTGACAACTTAAATAACTCCACACACCTTGTTGTGTGCTTTCCTCGACCTAATTTCCTGCTGACTTCACCGGTATCTAAATTAAGACCGGGAAAAAGATTATTTAAAAGACTGGATTTGCCAACGCCTGTATTACCCGTAAAAGCAGACAGCTTTCCTATAAGCAGTTTCTTTAATTCGCCGCTCCCCTGACCTGTTGTATTATCAGCAGAAAAAACCTTTACACCAACCTTATTATAAATAGACATAAGATCATCTGCACTTTTCTTGTCGATTTTAGTGAAAACAACAATCGGCTCTATTCCCTTATATTCGGCAATGGCAATGAACTTATCAATCAAAAGCAGGTTCGGTGAGGGTTCACAAACGGAATTTACTAAGACAAGATAATCTAAATTTGCTAGCTGAGGTCTTATGATAAAAGATCTCCGCTCGAAAATTTTTGTTATAACAGGAGTTTCTCCGTCCTTTATAAGAATTTCTACCCTGTCTCCACACACGGGTGACAGATTATCATTCCTAAACGAACCTTTTGCTTTGCACTCATATATAACATCAGAGGCTTCTACATAGTAGATGCCTCCGATCAGTTTTGTAATTAATCCTTCTTTATTCATTCAATTAACCTGCATTATTTGTTGTTGTCAAGCTCCAGGAAGTCGTTTCACTTTCAGATTCACTGTCTGTTGTAGTTGTCTCAGTTGTTTCTTTTTCCGGAGTTATAGATGAGAACGCACTGGAATTTGTCGATGTTGCTGAATAAGTGCCTTCAGCAAAGTTTACATTATATGATCCATACATTTCTGAATCATTATCTCGCTGTACTTTAATTGACACAGTTTGTTCACCCTGTCCCGTAACAGGAACTCTTATAGAACTTCCTGCAACAGTTTCAGCGTCGCCTAAAGACTGAGTATTTTCAAGATTACCGTTTACATATATCAACAGCTTATAGCTTCCCCATGCTCCTACAGGTACAGAGACGTCAATATTTACAGTTTTAGATGCTGCTTTTCCAGTTGAAACGCCAATGGTTATTACAGTATCTCTGTCAACGCTTGTGCCCTTGGAAATAGATTGTGAAACGACCTTACCTTTGTCAACTTCATCAGTATCGACTTTCTCAACTTCACATTTTAATTTGTTTTCCTCAAGCAATGCTTTAGCGTCGTCCTCAGTTCTTCCAACAAGAGACGGAACCTTGACCTTTGTCTCCAAAGGACCGCTGCTGACAAACACCGTAATTGAAGAACCTTGAGGAACTTCCTCATTAGTTTCCGGATTGGTCTTTATAACACGACCCTCTACTATATCATCATCGTGAAGCAGACTTTGCATAGGCACAAGATTCAGACTTTCAAGCATTGATTTTGCCGCTTCATACGTTTGATTCTTCAAATCAGGAATAACTGATGTCTTAGGTCCCTTTGAAACCTTTACTTTGATTTCTGAGCCTTCCTTCTTTATTGTACCCTGAGGAATATCCTGCTCATAAATTATATCCTTAGCATATTCGTCGTTGAAGTCAGATTCAATAATGAATATCAGCTTTTCACCGAATTCATTTTTGGCGTCTACTATTGACTGACCGATAAAGTTAGGAATTTCTACCTTATTCGTATTGCTTCCGAAAGCGTCTGATTTAATAACCATAAACAGAATTACTACCGCCGCAATTATTACTACTGCAACAGTAACTGCCGATAAAATCGGAACAACATACGAACGCTTTCTAGCAGGTACTTCATCTTCTTCGTCATAATAATCATCGGCATAATTATTATAAGTTTCAGCAGGAGCATTCGGATCGACGTCAATTATATCGCTTTCCTCAGAATCGTTTTCATCTTTTTTTACCGGATTGAAAAATATAGTCGATTCACTGGATTTATGAGAATCAATCTCATTCATATTTTTATATCCGAACACAATATCCGGATTGTGTTTAAAAGCTTCAATATCCTTCATCATTTCTGAAGCGGACTGATACCTTCGTGAAGGATTTCTCTCCATTGCATGATACACGATTTCCTCTAAAGGTTCGGGAATAGTGCTTATGATCTCTCTTGGATTTTTTGCTACCTCCTGCATATGCATAAGTGCTACAGCAACAGGGTTTTCAGCGTCAAATGGTTTTTTCCCGGTAAGCATTTCATAAAGCATAACTCCAACAGAGTATATATCGCTTTTTTCATCGGTAATATCGCCTCTTGCCTGTTCGGGCGATATGTAATGAACCGAACCTATAGTCTTATCTGAAAGTGTTTTTCCGTCTGAACGTGAAAAACGTGCAATTCCAAAATCCATTACCTTTATAGTGCCGTCTGAAAACAGCATAATATTCTGAGGCTTGATGTCTCTGTGAACAATACCTCTGTCATGAGCGTGCTGAAGTGCCCTCAGAACCTGTGTTATAAAGTGCACAGCGTCTCTCCATCTTAAAACACCCTGCTGCTCTATGAATTCCTTTAGTGTTATACCATCAATATATTCCATAACAATATACTGAATTTCATCTGAAAATCCTACATCATATATCTTAACAATATTAGGGTGTGAAAGCACTGCAATAGCCTTGCTTTCGTTTCGGAACCTTCTTAAAAACTCTTCGTTTTCTGAAAACTCATTCTTCAGAATCTTGACGGCTACAGTTCTGTCTTCCATAATGTCTACAGCCTTATAAACATCAGCCATTCCGCCTATACCGATAAGCTCGGTAATTTCATATCTCCCGTCAAGCTTTTTTCCTATATTAGTATCCAAAACATTTTCCTCCCTTATCACTAATTCTTTATGATTGCCACTGTAATGTTATCCTTACCGCCTTTTTCATTTGAATAATTAATCAAATCATCTAATGACTGCTCAAGGTCTTTTTTGTATACATAACTGTATATGAGCTCATCACTGCAATAATTGGTAAGTCCGTCTGAACAAATTAGAATTACTGAATTTTTCTTTAGTTCTACTTCAAAATAATCCGGATCCAAATCCGGTTCGGTACCTACAGCTTTCGTTATAATATGACTCATTTCATGATTGCTTTTATCGTCTTTTTCTATCTTTCCCTGCTCATAGAGAATTTCAACAATAGTATGGTCGTTTGTTATCTGAGTGATTCCGTTTTCATCGAGAAGATAAGCACGGCTGTCTCCTACGCTTGCAATATAAGCCTTGTCCCTACGTATTATAGCTCCAATACAAGTAGTTCCCATACCTTTTTTATCATCATCTTCTTTTGATTTTTCATAAACCAGAGTATTTGCAGCCGTTATAGAAGTAATTAATGTGTTTCTTATACTGTTGTCATCAGCGTCGCTTCTGTAATTCAGAAGCAGACGATCGAAAACTGCATTAGCCGCCATCTCACTCGCCAGACCGCCTGACTGAACACCGCCCATTCCGTCGCAAACAACGGCGGCAACCGCTTCATCGTCAATTATTTTAATGCAAAATTTATCTTGATTTTCCTGTCGTGTTTTGCCGACATCGCTTTTTGCAACTACAAACAAGTTTGCTCACCATCTTTCTATATCTCATATTCTCGTCTCAGCTGACCGCAGGCTGCATCAATATCTGTACCCAGCGTTCTGCGTACTGTAGCGTTTACACCAAGCTCAGTAAGCATTTTTTGAAACCTCACAGCAGATTCCCTGCTTGATGAAAATTTACGCTCCTTAATTTTATTGACCGGTATTATATTAACATGACTTTGCATACCACGCAAGAGTATCTTTAGCTGTTTAGCCTGCTCAATTGAATCATTTATGCCGTCAATCAAAGCATACTCAAAAGAAATACGTCTCTTAGTTTTGTTTAAATAATACTTGCAGGCTTCAATAAGTTCATTTACATTATATTTATCATTAACGGGCATTATTTCACTTCTCTTTTTATCGTCAGTTGCATGAAGAGAAACAGAAAGTGTGATCCCGTAATTTTTATCAGCCAGATCATAAATTCTGGGAACAATACCGCAGGTTGAAAGAGAAACATGACGAAGACTCATATTATTCCCGTCTTTATTACTAAGTATCTCCAAAAACTTTATGACATTTTCAAAGTTATCAAGAGGCTCTCCTATTCCCATAAGAACAATGCTTGAAACCTTTATTTCCGAATCCCTTTCAGTTTCATATATCTGAAGAAGAATTTCAGACGGCGTAAGGTCTCTTTTATAACCCGCAATTGTGGAAGCACAAAACCTACAGCCCATCTTACACCCAACCTGAGTGGATACACAAAGACTGTATCCGTACTTGTACTTCATAAGTACTGTTTCTATATGGTTACCGTCCGGCAGTTCATATAGATATTTTACAGTATTGTCTATGTTTGACGCAAGTCTTTTTGAAATAATTAGTGATTTTATACAAAATACATCAGATAATTTGCCTCTAAACTGTGCAGATAAATTGCTCATTTTGTCGAAATTTCTGACTTTTTTTATGTGAAGCCACTGCCATATCTGTAAAGCTCTGAACTTTTTTTCTCCCAGTTGCTGAATTTTCTCCTCAAGTTCACTAAGGCTAAGTGACAATATATCAATTTTTTCCCGATTATTTTCTGTCATAGTATATATATTTTACCTTTTCTTAATCAATTTTGCAATAAAAAATCCGTCGCTGTCAAACATCTTTGGAGTAACAGTTACTTTATATTCTCCATTCTTTATACCTGAAAATCCGTTTATGCTTCCCTTTTCAAAATCAGTGTTATTTTCTAAAAACCAATCTATTATTTCATTATTTTCAGCTCTTGACAGCGTGCAGGTAGAATAAACCAATACCCCGCCTTTTTTAAGATACTTAGATGAAACTTCAAGAATTTTTCTTTGAACATCTTTAAGACTGTCAAAATCATTCGGATTTTTATATTTTATCTCCGGCTTGCGTCTTATAACACCAAGACCCGAACAGGGAACATCACATAAAACCTTGTCTGCCAATCCAATCTCATCAGAATACACAGAGGCGTCGTTTACTATTGCCTCAATTATATCAATACCAAGTCTTTTAGCACCGTTCTCAATAAGTCTTACACGTTGCTTATGCAGATCACAAGCAATAATTCTGCCTTGATTGTTCATAATCTCGGCAATAGTGAATGCCTTACCGCCGGGTGCCGAACAAACGTCCAGAACCGTCTCGTTTGGCTTTGGAGCTAAAATCTCACAGCAAAGCTGACTTGATATATCCTGAATATGAAATAAACCGTCATTATAAGCT
The DNA here is from genome assembly GCA_947589185.1 of uncultured Clostridia bacterium. GTDB lineage: Bacteria > Bacillota > Clostridia > Oscillospirales > Ruminococcaceae > UMGS1601. The sequence goes on from CANQCK010000001.1 coordinate 129,272, forward strand.
TTCAAATCACTTATTTCACCGACGTCAAAAAACTCAACGCAATTATTTACCTCATTTCTGGTCTTAGTCACAATGCCCGACTTTCTTAAGCCGTCAACGATCTCATCAGCAGGCATTTTCAAAACATTCAGTCTTGCCGTGACAGGAGGTCTGCCGACAGAGGTTTCCAGCATATCAAGAGCCAGATCCTTGCCATATTCACTTATCCATTTTTCAATCAGCCATTTGGGGCATGAATATTTAACAGATAAATTGTCTATTTCATCATTTGATTCGGGAATTCTTTTGCCGTCTCTAAGAAAGGCTCTGAGCACCCCATTTACATAACCGCAGAGTGCAGGATTTTTCTTTGTCTTTGCAAGCTTAACACTTTCATAAACAGCCGCTCTGTCGGGTACTGAATCCATATAGAGGAGCTGATAAACCGCCATTCTTAAAATTTGCAGAATATCGCTTGATAATTTCTCAACAGGTCTTTTTGAATATTTATTTATAACTGCGTCAAGAGTTATTCTGCGTTCAATTACACCGTAGAATAAATTTGCGGCAAATCTTTTATCCTGTTTGGACAAATCGCTTTTAACTAGTGCATTGTCAAGTAATATGTTAGAGTAAGACGATTTTTCAAAACACACTTTAAGCAAGTCTTTTGTAAATCTCCTTGCGTTTTGCATCAGCGTCTCCTGTTTCCGCTGAAAACAATAAGAATAATTCTCAAAAGACTTGCAATTGATGAAATCAAGGCTGCTACATAAGTCAATGCAGCGGCGGATAATACCTTTCTTGCCATCGGAATTTCATCATCATACAAAATCATATCTGTTTCAAGAGTTTTAAGTGCTCTTGAGCTTGCATTGAACTCAACAGGAAGCGTAACAAGCTGAAATACAGTAGCAACTGCAAACAGACAGATTCCTATAACCGCAATAGTAAATCCTATATTATTCCCCTGAGTTACCTTGTACATATTAGAAAGTATAAGACCAACTATGATAAAAAGTATAGCTGTTCTTGAACTGAAATTCGTTATCGGAACCATAGCGGTTCTCAGCTTAACCGGAGCATAACCCTCAGCGTGCTGAACAGCATGACCGCATTCATGAGCCGCAACGCCGATAGCGGCAACTGATGTACTGTTATCAACACTATCAGAAAGCCGTACTGTATTGGATTTAGGGTCATAGTGATCGGTAAGATTCCCTCTGATATGCTCGATCTTAACATCATATAGACCGTTAGCGTCTAAAATACGTCTTGCAACATCTCTGCCGGTCAATCCTCTTGCATTGCTTACCTCTGAAAATCTTTTGTATGTTGAGTTCACTTTAAACTGTGCATATAGCGACAGCAAAAGCGGCGGTATTAAAATAAGAATAGTCCAATCATAATAATAAAAAAACATATTTTCCTCCTTTATCAGTAAAATAGCGGTATAATGGATATAAAATATCCATTATGACTATTAATTATTTAATATAGTTCCTTTTGTTACAGGCTTGCCTCTTAAATAATCCTCAGACTTCATTCGTTTTGAGCCCTCAGCCTGGACTTCAACAAACCGTATACTTCCGTCAACGCAGGCAACTGTAAAGTCTTTTTCATTAATGATCTCCCCCGGCTCAGCATCAGGCTTTGTGTTTGATACAATCTCCGAACGGTAAATCTTCAGCCGCTTTCCATTTATTGAAGTAACAGCACAGGGCCAGTCAGACAACCCGCAGATCTTCTTGTGCACCTCATACACGGGTCGGTTAAAATCAATATTTGATAAATCCTTTGAAAGCATTTGTGCATAAGTCGCTTTTGAGTTATCCTGTTTCTTAGGTGTGATTTTTCCTTTTTGCAGATTGTCAATCGTTTTCAGCATAAGCTCCGCTCCCATTAATGACAATCTTTCAAAAAGCTCTGAAGCGGTCTCATTTTCGCCGATTTCGGTTTTTTCGGTCATCAGAATGTCACCTGTGTCAAGTCCTTCATTCATAAGCATTGTTGTTATTCCGGTTTCCTTATCTCCGTTTAGAACTGCCCATTGAATAGGTGCTGCTCCTCTGTATTTCGGCAGTAAAGATCCGTGAATGTTTACACACCCAAAGGTTGGAATATCCAATACCTCCTTTGGAAGGATTTTTCCATATGCTGCTACAACTATTATATCAGGTTTTATGTCATTTATTATTGAAATATATTCATCTGCGTTTTTTTTCAAGCTTTCAGGTTGATATACAGCTATTCCATTTTGCTCTGCCAACACCTTTACAGGCGGCGGAGTGAGCTTATGACCTCTTCCCTTTGGCTTATCCGGCTGCGTGAATACTGCCGAAACTGAGTGCTCTGATTCTATCAGCGTTTTTAAAGCGGGAATTGCAAAATCAGGAGTTCCCATAAAAATTATATTCATTATCTGCTTTCTTCCTCTGCGTCAACATATTCTTCAATTAATCTGGTAAATATCTTTCCCTCTAAATGATCGCATTCATGCAGAACGCATCTGGCAAAAAGGTCTTCGACCTCTTTTTCATACCATTTTCCATTTCTGTCCTGTGCTTTAAATTTAACCTTCTTAGCCCTTGTAACATAACCCCATTCTCCCGGGCAGGAAAGACAACCCTCAACTCCGTACTGAGTTCCGGAGGTTTCTATTATCTCAGGATTTATGAGTTCATACAATCCCTCTCCGACATCAATAACGACCGCTCTCCTCAAAATTCCAACCTGAGGTGCAGCAAGTCCTGCACCGTCGGCTTTTTTTAGAGTTTCAGCTAAATCATCAAGTAAAATCCACAGCTTTTCGTCAAATTTTTCTACAGGTCGGCAGACCTTTGACAATGCTTCATCACTCTTATTTAATATAGTTCTGATAGCCATTATTTATTACATTCATCCTTTCTTTATGTAAACGGCAGACTCAAATTCTAAGCACCAAAATCGCCGTTAATGTCAGCATAAATTCTTACATTAGAAAAATCTTTATGCTTCATAGCTTCCTTAAGAGATAAGCTCATCAGTTCTCTGAAATGCTTTTCATTTTTGCACTTTATAATTATCCTGTATCTGTATCTGTTATTTATTTTTCCAATAGAAAACTGAGACGGTCCCAAAACTCTCAGCGGAAACTTAAAAGACAGATCATTTATATTTTTCTTTAATATTCCTATAAATGTATCCGACGCCTTCTGTGCCTGAGAATCTATAGGTGAATTTATTCCCACAACGCATATATCACAAAACGGAGGATAAACAAGTGCTTTCCTCAGAGCTATTTCCTGAGAATAGAATTCTTTGTAATCCTGTTTTGAGGCTAGTTCCAAAACATAATGCTCAGGCACATAGGTCTGAATAAATGCTGCTCCTTCTTTTTCTCCTCTCCCTGATCTTCCTACGACCTGAGTTAAAAGAGAAAAAGTTCTTTCATAACTGTTAAAACTTCCCGCAAATAGGGCTTTATCGAGCGATAAAACTCCTACAAGCGTTACGTTTGGAAAATCAAGACCTTTAGCTATCATTTGAGTACCCAACATTATATCGTATTTACCTTCGCCGAAAGCCTTGAAGTTATTTTCATATGCAAATCTCGAATATGTTGTATCTGCGTCCATTCTCAAAATGCGAGCGTCAGGAAAAAGCCTTTGAACTTCATCTTCAACTCTTTGAGTTCCGACGCCGGTCATTTTAATGTTTTTTCCGTGACAGTTGGGACACTCATTGTTAAATACCATAGAATATCCGCAGTAATGGCACATAAGTCGGTTATTCTTCTTATGATATGTCAGCGGAATATTGCAGTTAGGACATTCTATAGGCTTTTTGCAGTCTAAGCAGGCAGCATTTGTATTAAAGCCGCGCCTGTTGAGAAGCAGAATACTCTGCTCGTGCTTTTTCAGCCGCTCGTTAATGGAATTAATAAGCTCTCTGCTGAAAAGGCTGTCGTTTCCGCACTCCTCTTCCCTCTGCATATCGACAACTACCACCTTGGGAAGTTCAGCATTTGAATATCTCTCCTCAAGTTCAAAAAGACGGTATCTGCCTATCTTGGCATAGTAATAGCTTTCTAAAGAAGGCGTTGCAGACGCCATAAGCAGTGTACAGTTATTATAACCGCATCTTTGTATAGCAACGTCTCTTGCGTGGTATCTCGGTGACGACTCGGATTTATAGGTGTGTTCACCCTCTTCGTCCATAATTATCAAGCCTATATCTTTAAGCGGAGCAAAAACAGCACTTCGTGTTCCAATAACAATTTTAGCTTTTCCGCTTTTTATCCTTTTAAACTCATCAACCCTCTGACCCAGAGACAAACTTGAATGGATTACAGCAACTATATCTCCGAAATAGCTTTTAAACTGCCCTACCATCTGCGGCGTCAAAGAAATTTCAGGAACAAGCATTATAGCAGTTTTATTTACCTTAATAGTATGCTCGATCAGCTTCAGAAAAACTGACGTTTTTCCGCTTCCGGTAACTCCGTATAGCAATGCTCCGGAAGGCTTATTGCTGTCTATAATATCTCTAATTCCGTTGTAAACATTTCTCTGACATTCCGATAAAACAATATCATCAAGAGACCTTTTAACAACATCTGAAGTTTTAACAGACCTTAGAACCTCAAAATCATACTGTGTAAGTACACGTTTCTCGACAAGCTTCTTAACAATAGTAGGCGTAACATTTACAAGATAACAAATTTCCTTAACAGATGCACTTTCACATTCCTGCAAAAGATTTACAACAAGGTTCTGTTTTGGAGTTAAATCTACACAAATTTCGCCAGACAAATATTCGGGAGTGAACTTGACCATTTTAACGGTCTCATCATTGATGCGTCTTTTGACATTATCAATCTCTTCTAAAACTCCCTTGTCCAAAAGCGAATCAATAACACTTTGCTTTGATTTGCTCTCGGTCTGCAATGACAAAATTTTATCGAATTCTTTATCAGTTTTACAGGAAATCAAAGCGTTTAAAAGATTCTGCTCCTCATTTGTAAGAGGAACGTCTATCATTGCATTAACAAGCCTGTACTTTTTTACTATATTATAGCTGAAGCCGGTAGGAACTACACATTTGTAGGCTTCAAAAAGAGTGCAGAAGGTATTTTCATGTAACCAGAAAATTATTTTCAGCATTTCCTCGGAAATCAAAGGTTCGCTGTCAATAACACTGTGCATCAGCTTTAGATCGGAGTTATAGCTGTCTCTTTCATAAAGACGGGTTATAAATCCTATTCTGCGTCTGTTACCCTTCCCGAACGGAACAATCACCCTGCAGCCTACTTTTGCTGCGTGAGAAAAAGTACTGGGAACTGCATAGCTGTACTCAGTATCAAAGCTGTACGTCGTACTGCTAACAGCTACTTTTGCAACCAGATATTTATCCAGCAATTTTCTCACCTCAAGTAATTAGTCATTTAAACCGGGATCCTCAATGATTTTATAATCTCCTCTTGCAAATTCGTCAATAGCGGTATTTACCGGTTTTTCTTCTAAAACAACCTTTTCATTGCAAGCGTCATCCGTAAGCTGTCTTGCTCTCTTTGCTACCGCTATTACAAGCGAATAGTAACTCTCATTATTTTTTAATATTTGCGAAATTGCCGGTCTAAGCATTTTCAAGCACCTTCCCTATCATATTCTTATTATTTTCAATTGTCAGCTTCGAAGACTTTAAAATAGCTTCAAAATCCTTTATAGCATTTTCTAATTCGTCATTCATCATTACATAATCGTAATTTACTGACCTTTTTATTTCCTCAACTGCCTCTTTAACTCTCCTGTCTATGACTTCTTGTTCCTCAGTACCCCTCTTATCAAGACGTCTTCTGAGTTCAGCAACAGACGGCGGCAAAATGAAAATCAAAACAGCCTCTTTCATAGCTTTCTTAACCTGCATAGCACCAAGAGTCTCTATTTCCAGTATAACATCTATCCCCTTGTCCAGTTTTTCCAAAACCTTTTTCTTAGGAGTTCCGTAGAGATTGCCGCAATACTCAGCATATTCAAGCATACCTCCGTTTTCAATTTCACGCTTGAATTCTTCTTCTGAAATATAGTAGTAGTTTACTCCTTCTGTCTCGCCGTTTCTTGGGTCTCTCGTAGTAGCCGAAACAGATAAAAATAAATTCGTGTTGTTTTTTAATACCTCTTCAAGAATAGTTCCCTTTCCGCAGCCGGACGGTGCTGAAACAACATACAGAATTCCCTTATTCATCATAAACACGCTCCCCAATGTCAGCGGCTGAATCATCACCGCTTGCACGTCCTGCTACTGTTTCAGGCTGCACAGCAGTAAGAATGACATGATCGCTGTCCATAATAATCACCGCTCTTGTTTTTCTGCCGTATGTAGCGTCAATAAGAGTTCCTTTAGACTTCGCATCGCTTATCAATCTCTTTATCGGTGCAGACTCAGGACTCACAATTGCAATTAGTCTTGAAGCTGAAATAATATTTCCAAAGCCTATATTAATTAACTGCATAATCACTGTCTCCTACATATCTATTCAATATTTTGTATCTGTTCTCTTATTTTTTCTATTTCTGATTTTAAATCCACAACCGTCTTTGTAACAGATAGATCCTGTGCCTTGGAACCGATAGTATTTACCTCTCGATTAAGCTCCTGAACCAGAAAATCCAGCTTTCTGCCTACAGGCTCATTACTTTTTATCAACTCTCTGAACTGAGAAATGTGACTATGTAGTCTTACCGTTTCCTCATCAACGGCTATTTTGTCTGAAAATATAGCCACCTCAGTTAAAATTCGCTGTTCATCGATATTATTATCATCAAGAGTTTCCTTGATCTTGGAATATAATCTGTTATTATAACTCTCACTTATGCTCGGCAAAACACTTTCTATTTCATTTGTCTTTTTCTCAATAAAGTTAAGCCTTGACGAAATATCATCATACATTTTTCCGCCCTCAGTCTTACGCATATCAATAAACTTATCAAGTGCCTTGCCGCAAATCTGACTTACAGCGTTCCATACAACCTCTTCATCATCCAAAATCTTTTGTATTTTGAAAACGTCAGGAAATCTAATTATATTTGACAAGGTCAAATCATCATTTAATTCAAGAGATTCATTAGCCTGCCTTAAAGCATTAACATAACCCTGAGCAATATCCAGATTAACCTTGATCTCCGCATCAGACTCTTCAGTTTTTGAAATGGAAACTGAAGCCTCTACCTTTCCTCTAGAAACCTTTTCGCCAATAAAAGATTTCAACTTTTCATCAAGATAACTGAAACTTCTTGGTATTCGAGAACTGAATTCAAAATATCTGTGATTTACAGAACGTATTTCAACTAAAATCTCATATCCGTCAACAATGCCCTGCTCACGTCCGAACCCGGTCATGCTTTTAATCATCATATTCCTCCATAATTTTATTTTATAAACAACTTTTAATTGCTAAAATAATAAAATTATTATATCATTGTATGTATTTTTAGGCAAGCAAAAATTAATATATTATTAACATTTGATAATTAAATATCTCATTAATCATTTAAACTTGTAATTAATTCAAGAATACTATTTTTTATAGCTATATGAGAATACTTTGAAAATACTTCTTGCGTAGTAGAACCTGTCAATACACCTGCAAAGTCGACTCCTGCATTCTGAGCGGTTTCAGCGTCTATATAGCTGTCGCCTACATAAAGAGTTTCTTCCTTTGAAACTTTCATCTTGTCAATCATAAGAAGCAGTCCCTCAGGATCAGGTTTATGAGATTTTACATCTTCACCGCCCACTATTTCATCAACAGGATATGAGCCTTCCTTTTCAAAGCTTTGCATAATTCTGTACCTGAATTTTGTCGATACTATTCCTACTTTTTTTCCTGCCTGCTTTAACACCTGAAGAACTGCAATTACATTTGGATAAAACTCTGTGTTCTTTACCATATACTCATCAGCAAGACTTACATAGTATTTATGCATTTCGTCAACGTTATCAGGCTTTTTACCGATAAGCAAGCCTATAGAATCCCGAATCGTATGCCCGATAGTTTTAAATATTTCATCATTATTCGGTATTCTGTAACCAAAATGCTCCAAACACTTTTTATAGCAGATAAATATACCTTTTGTACTGTTAGCTAAAGTTAAATCAAAATCAAATATAAAAGCATTGTAATTTTTCATAAAACCTCCTATTAGCTGCAGAAGCAAACTGCGAACTTCTATTAAAACTAAAAAATAATGCGGGCAGCTATAAAGCTGCCCATTAAACTATTCAACAGTAACTGATTTTGCCAGATTTCTCGGTTTATCAACGTCATTGCCTTTAAGAACCGATGTATAATATGCGATAAGCTGAAGCGGTACTGCCGCAATCATAGGCATAAGCATATCATCAGTGGTAGGGAGTTCAATCACATAATCCGCAGCGTCATCGTCAACGCTCATAGAAGAGTGCGTTACTAAAATCACCTTTGCTCCTCTAGCTTTGACCTCTTTTACATTACTTATTGTCTTATCGAAAAGCTCTCTCTGAGTAGCAACCGCTATTACCGGCATTCCGTCGTTTATAAGCGAAATAGGTCCGTGTTTGAGTTCGCCTGCAGCATATGCCTCAGAATGAATATAAGATATTTCTTTGAGTTTTAAAGAGCCTTCCATACTTAGTGCGTAATCAAGACCTCTGCCAATATAGAAAAGACTGTTCGTACCCACAAGCTGTGAAGCAATATACGATACACTGTCATTATCTTTAAGAACACATTCGATCTTCTCAGGAATCGACTGAAGAACAGATACAAGACGTTTACATTCGTCCTCAGTAATTATTCCGTTTGAATATGCAAGTTCAAAGGCGAGAAGATAGAAAACTGAGATCTGCACCATATATGCCTTAGTAGACGCTACTGAAATTTCAGGTCCGGCGTGCGAGTATACGACGTAATCAGATTCTCTTGCAATCGACGAGCCCTTTACATTGACTATGGACATAGTTTTAGCACCGATTTTCTTAGCCAGTCTGAGAGATGCAAGCGTATCTGCCGTCTCGCCTGACTGTGAAACCAATATCACTAAATCCTTATCGGTCAGAATAGGATTTCTGTATCTGAATTCTGAAGCAACATCGACAGTTACAGGTATTCTGGCAAGCCTCTCTATAACGTACTTTCCAACAGTACCTGCATACATAGCCGTTCCGCACGCAACTATGAATATATGTTCAAAGCTATTCAAAAGCTCTTTTGATATACCCGATTCGGAGAAGTCGGGCATACCGTCAACTATCCTAGGAGAGATAGTCATTTTAATTGCATTTGGCTGCTCGTGAATTTCCTTTAGCATAAAATGCTCATAACCGCCCTTTTCAGCAGCTTCTAAATCCCAGTTAGCAGTTAAAAGCTCCTTTTCAACGCTCATTCCGTGTATGTCATAGAACTTTATCTCATCAGCCTTCAAAACAGCTATTTCATCTTCATCAAGAAGGTAGTAATTTTTGGTATACTTAATTATTGCAGGAACATCAGAGGCAATATAACTCTCTCCGTCGCCTGCTCCTACAATAAGCGGAGAATCCTTGCGTACTGCAAAAATTTCATTTGGAAAATCCTTGAATAAAATACCCAAAGCATAAGAGCCTTCAATTTCCGATACAGCCTTAGCAATAGTTTCACGAGGGTCACCGTTATAGTAATAATCCAACAGTTTAGCTACAGTTTCCGTATCGGTCTGACTGATAAATTCATATCCTTTATTCTCTAAAAAATCCTTGATCTTTTTGTAATTTTCTATAATACCGTTATGAACAATAGTTATATTTGCATTTCCGTGAGGATGAGAATTTATATCCGACGGTTCTCCGTGTGTTGCCCAGCGTGTGTGACCTATTCCGCAGTTTCCCTTGAGCCAACCCTCTTTGTCCAACTTCTCCTCAAGTCCCGAAAGACGGCCTTTATTCTTCTTTGTTACAATGTTCCCATTCTGAATTACTGCCACTCCGGCAGAGTCATATCCTCTGTATTCAAGTTTTGACAACGATTCCAGCAATATTTTTGTACAGTCTTTTTGTCCAACATAACCCACTATTCCGCACATAGAAATACATCTCCTATCATTACCTGTTTATGCAATATATCTTTCTGTATTTAATTGCAAATTTATTTTCTAATATAATACCACAGTTTCAATTTTAAATCAAGTAAAAGGGGTTTATTTTGAATTAGTTTTATGATATACTCTTAGTAAGGCGGAAATTAATTATTATCAGAAAAGGAAGCGAAATTATGACATTTAAAGAAGAATTCACAAAAATATATAATGAGAATATCAAACGTGAAGGTGCAAAGGAACTATTAACCTATCTAACAGACGAAAAAAAATGTGATTTTTTCACTGCACCTGCATCTACAAGATATCACGGAGCATACGAAGGAGGACTTGCAGAACACAGCATAAACGTATACAAATGCTTGAGGGATTACCTTAACCGTGAGATGATAAAAGAGGAATTCGGCTTATCATTCAGCGACGAAACGATTGCAATAGTTGCTCTTTTACACGATATGTGCAAAATAAATGTATACAAAACCAGTATGCGTAATGTTAAAGACGAGAGCGGACAGTGGACTAAAGTTCCCTACTATCAGTATGAAGATAAACTTCCATACGGTCACGGAGAGAAATCTGTTTATATGATAAGCGGATATATGAAACTTTCAAGAGATGAAGCGTTTGCAATACGCTATCATATGGGTTTCTCAGGCGAGGAAAACAAAAATACGATAGGAAATGCACTTGATAAATTCCCGCTGGCATTGGCACTTAATATTGCTGATATGGAAGCTACTTTTTTAGTCGAAGGCAGGAACGGATAAATTACATAATATATGAAAAAAACGGTATTCCCTTAAAACAGGGTCTGCCGTTTTTTTGTTTAAATATAAATTATAAAAATGGATATATTATATATAAAAACTAAAAGGAGATATTGTTATGATAGAACAAGATACAATAAAATTGCTTAGAGAATGTGACGCAGGAATTAAAATGGGAGTTGCGTCAATAGACGAAGTAATGGATCATGTACAAAGTGAATATTTAAGAACCTGTCTGTCTGAATGCAAATCTGAACACGAGGTTCTAAAAGACGAAATACAAACCAGTCTTGACAGATTTCACGATGAGGGCAAAAACCCCAACCCAATGGCAAAAAGTATGTCGTGGATCAAAACCAATGTAAAGCTGGCAGCTGAAGAAACAGACTCAACTATAGCAGACCTTATAACAGACGGCTGCAATATGGGAGTAAAAACACTCAACAGGTATTTGAATCAGTACGAAGCCGCAGATGAAAATTCCAAAGACATCACCAAACGTCTCATTCACTTAGAGGAAAAGCTTACCGCAGATATTCGTGAATTTCTGTAATTTAATACAAATCACTGTGTGAGCCTGTTCGTGTTAGATACAAAATCAAATCGTTGCCGTCAATTTCATAAATCAACAGCCAATCAGGCGTTATGTGACATTCCCGACAGCCCCTGTATTCACCGGCAAGAGCGTGATCCTTATAATAATCGGGAAGTTCCTTTTGATGAACCAACAAGTCAATTACAGACATTAGCTTTTTTGTGTCATATCCTCTTTTTACTACACGCTTATAATCTTTTTTAAAGCTTGAGTGAATTTTAATCGTCAGCATCTAATGCCTTCATAAGTTCTTCAACATTACTAAATGGACCGATAAGATTTTTACCATTCTTTACGTCTCTGATTGCTGCTAAAGTCTCTGCATTTGGTATATCTGTTTTAAGCTCGAATGGTATTGCCTGCTTTCTAACTGCCTGCTTTAAATAAATATTTATAGCAGTAGTCATATTCATTCCAAGCTCGTTAAAAAGTGCCTCAGCACTCTTTTTAAGATTTTCGTCAATACGGACATTCAAATTTGTTGTTGCCATAAACTCAACTCCTTAAAAATATTATATGTTATTATAACCCTTATTGATTATTTTATCACATTGTTATTACAATGTCAATAATTTGTTTTATATTATCATTACAATTTAATAATATAAATACCGCCGTTATATTTTTCTCTTAAACGGCGGTTTAATTTTTTATAAACAGACTACTTTATATTTCGTCTTCTTTGTTTTTTTATTGGAGTTTCCGTACCGCCCTTGTCCTCAAAGACAGTCTCACCATCGTCTTTTAGGTAATCAAATTCGGGACTTTCCTCTCCTCTTGCCTTGTAGTAAGGCTGAATTACATATTTTCTTATAAACGGATAACAGTTAAAGCATATCAAAAAGCATCCGAAGCTAATAGGCAAAAACGGAATAACAAATACCGAATACGGATAGAAAAATAATATAAGAAACACTATAATTGCAATGATAATTATATTAAATAAGCATCTCTTAACGCTTATTCCGACTAGCAGAAACGAGTTTTTAATTATCTGTATCATTGATAAATTGGTTGAAACTATTAGCTGATAAATGTAAAAGTGCATCATTATGAACATCAGCATACAGCTAAGACATATGATAAACGGAAGATACATAATTGAATTCTGCTGAGCCCATGTACTGTAAGAAATAACTGAAACCACAAATCCTGCTGCAAAAATAATATCTATAATTCCCATTATAAATGATTGTCTATAGCATTTTTTGAATGTGTCAAAGAAATCAGCAAACACAAACGCATTTCTCTCCTGAGAGTAATTTCTAATTACCTTTGTAAATCCCGCAGTAGCCGGTCCAATCGTTAAAATAAAAATAATACCCAATGCTGCGATTCCAACTGCCTTTATGTTTATACTTATATTGTTTTTAAACAAAATAGTCATTCCAAAAAGCAGCGGCAGATAAAATATAAAGTATATTAGATTTATCTCCATTAGTTTCCAGAAACGCCGACCGTAAATTTCAAAGAACTTAAAAAAATCTGTTTTTTCCTGCGGAGCTTTCGGAATACCCGGTCCTGCATTTTCATAGTTGCTGAAAAATCCCATTTTAAATCACCATGCCTTATACTTCCACTAACAAAGTTACTTTAACATATTATACACCAAAGAACTGAGACAGTCAACTGCGGCAGACACAGCGGTTATAGCTTCTAAAACCAAAAATTTTACTGCGTAGAGCCTTACATACTCATTTATGCTGGTACTTTCAGAACGCTTGTCTAAAAAAGCTTGTGAAAAAAAACGATTTGACATCTTCATAGATTCTCTTACAGCTATAAAAAGTGCATACGACGATACCAATGCACAAGGCAAAATCAAAATAAAAGCTGTGAGAAATCCGTTTAATCCGTTTTTAGAATATATCTGTGCAATTGTTACTCCGAAACCTAATCCCTTGTAAATAGGAACTAAAACTGCCGCAGGCTGAGCAATTGCACAAAATCCCATCAAAAATAAAACAATAATAAGCAATGACGAATTTAACAGCGAACTGTATAGAATTTCAACATACCCGCCGTTTTCCCTCATTGAAAGATAATCGTTATTAACCAGGTTTAAATCGCTCAGAGTGCTTGTCTTTAAAAAAGAAAAAGCCAATGTTCCGATTAATACCCCGACAACCATAAGAAGCATTATTCTGAATATAACATTTGGCTTTGACGTCCTTTCAGTCATATGATCAACTCCCTGCTTTTTAACTTCGTTAGTTGATTATATGCTTTAGGACAAACATATATTACTCTAGAGGCAAGAAACCAGAAGCCAGAAGCAAGAGCATCAAACCGGCAGGAGTGACCCCTGCACGCAGTTCGCGTATAACATCTTAAAATGTTATACTTTTGCATCTTACCTATTGCCTTTATTTGGATAGCTCATAGGCTCTTTTTGTACATGCCTCGCAGGCTTTCTTTACAGTACCCTCTAAATCGCCCTCTCTTAACTTTTCAAGACCGGCAATAGTAGTTCCGCCCTTTGATGAGACCATTTTTATCAGTTCGTCAATGGAATTGCCGCTGTCAGTTATCATCTTTGCCGAACCAATAAGAGTCTTAGCAAAAAGCTTTAGAGCAACCGATTTCTCAATTCCAACAGACTCGGCATAGTCTGCAAAAGCCTTAGCGTAAAGATATATAAATGCCGGTGACGAGCCATTAATTGCAATAATTTCTTTCATCTTGTCTTTATCAATAACAGCAATCTCCCCGCATGAAGAGAATATACGGCATACCAGTTCAAATTCGTCGTCAGAAACAGGCTCTACCCTTGCCAAAGCAGATGCTCCCTCGCCCAGCAAAAGAGGTGTATTTGGCATTACCAAAACTACCTTAGCATCGTTGATAGTCTTTGACTTTATATATTCACCTGTAATTCCGGCACAGATAGAAATTATCACGCTGTCACTTGTTATCTTATCTTTTATATCATCTAAAACTTCGTCTAATTGCTGGGGCTTTATGGCAAGAAAAATATATTTACATCTTTCTGCCAATTCCTTTGATGATGTGCAAACTGAAACATTGAACTGTTCCAGCCTCTTTAGCTTCTTACTATCGGTGTCAAACGCAGAAAGCTGTATCCTGGAGGAGGTCGCATACATATCAATACTTTTGCAATGACCGCTTTCAGCAATGCCTTTCATTATTGCAAAACCCATATTTCCCGCACCGATAAAACCTACATTTATCATTTTATCAAGACCTTTCAAACTTTAATTTCAAATCAATACAAGTATTAATCACGCAGATGCTTTTTTGAATATTCTTTTATATGCCTGTGAGATCATCGGCAGAATAACTGATATCATAACAAGCTCAATAGGCAGCATTACGCACTCTTTAATCAGTCGTGGTGTAAACCAAATCCTAAATGCTGTCCATTCTGAAACTGACATAAACGGGAAGTTTTTATTGGTATAGCAATAATAAAGCACCGCAGAATTAAGTACTAAATTACACAGCACCACAACTATTATTCGTGAAACTATACTTGAAATTATAATTGACTTTCCTGTTGTCCTTTTGTATAAGAATAGACCATAAATTAATGCAATTACTATTTTAACTGCAAGAAGCCCCAAATTGTAGTCCCTAGCCTTATAGCCGTCAAGAACATAACCTATGACGTCAACACCCACATTTGCAATCACGCAAACTACGGGACCGTAAAGCATTGCTATTGCCATTATACCAAGAAAGGCAAATGTAATCCGCAAGTCTGCTGTGATATTGATTGCCATATTTCTCAAAACTATAGATAATGCCATCAATACACCGCAAACAGTGAGAGTGCTTACCTTTTTCAGCTCTGAAGCTGAATCCTTAAATAAATTAAAAAAGCTTTCCATAAACAAACCTCCATTCAAAATATGCTTTGTGCATAATGGAGCATGAAAAGCTTCGTTATGCATTCAGCGGGATGCGGAAACCAAACCGCAAGCTTAAAGCTTTTCGTTCAAACAGCAACTCCCCGTCTGATTGACACTTTACGCCTGATTTCCTACTCTGTATGCTTTTTTATTATTCTAATAGTATGCCTTTTTGAATAATTTGAGCCGGTTTCGGCTCTGCCGGAATTGACGCATTGATTTATACGTCAAAGGCTCAAAAACGCATACGAAAATATTAATATGCCGTGTCGTTGAGAATCTGATAGATCTTACTGTCAAAAGGCTTAGTCATAGTAAGAGCTTCCTGAATGTCAACGTCATAGACCTTGTTATCTCTCAAACCTATTACCCTGTTACCGATTCCCTTTTCTAAAAGCTCAACAGCATAATAACCCATTTCAGTTGCCACAATTCTGTCACGAAGCGTCGGAGAACCTCCCCTTTGTACATGACCTAAGATTGTAGCCCTAGACTCAATACCAGTTTTTTCCTCAATGTCCTTTGCAATCTGTTCAGAATTTCCGATTCCCTCTGAAACAATGATGATAGAGTGTGTTTTTCCCGAAGACCTATTAGCAAGTATTTTTTTAATGATCTCATCTAAGTCGTAG
Source organism: uncultured Clostridia bacterium (assembly GCA_947589185.1). Lineage (GTDB taxonomy): Bacteria > Bacillota > Clostridia > Oscillospirales > Ruminococcaceae > UMGS1601. The sequence continues at coordinate 145,208 of CANQCK010000001.1, forward strand.
CCCTCTTCAAGAGTGATAGCACATTCAGCACCAACTGCCGCCGCAACATTAACTGCAATATAGCCTGCTCTTCTTCCCATAACCTCAACAACAGAGCATCTGTCGTGAGACTGAGTTGTATCTTTCAGCTTATCGACCATCTCCATTGCTGTGTTCATAGCAGTATCATATCCAATTGTGTATTCAGTACAAGCTATATCATTGTCTATAGTTCCCGGAAGACCTATACAGGGTATGCCATGTGCCGAAAGGTCAGCTGCTCCTCTAAACGAGCCGTCGCCGCCGATAACAACTATTCCGTCAAGACCTAGCTTTTTACACGTTTCTGTCGCCTTTAACACACCTTCTTCAGTTTTAAATTCAGGACAGCGTGCCGTATATAATACTGTTCCGCCTCTTTGAATAATTCCCGAAACAGTTCTTGCGTTCATTTCAAAAATATCGCCGTTAATTAATCCGTTATATCCCCTGCGGATACCGTATACTTTAAGACCTTTATTAAGAGCAGCTCTTGTTACCGCTCTTACAGCGGCATTCATTCCGGGAGCGTCTCCACCGCTCGTTAAAACTCCGATACTTTTTACCATAATAATTTTGCCTCCAATAAAATGTTGATAATGAAATGGTTCAGTAAATATACTAGCACAGCAAAACAGCTTAGTCAAGGATATGGAACAATCATTCACATAAGTTTAATTTTTATTTTAAAATTCATAAAAACAAGCGACTCCAAAAATTCGGAATCACCTGTAATTACCATTTAATCTCTAACTATTGAGCAATAGTAACAGTCAATACGTCATCTGTTGTTGTGTCAAACTCCTGTCCGACAGGAACGCTTGTAGATATTACATTACCCGAAGGCACACTGTCGCTTTCTTCAAATGAAAAAACGTATGTTATCCCGAGATTTGACAAAACCTCACCGTAACTGTCTTTGTTATATCCTGAAAAATCAGGAATAACCGGCTTGTCAGTATACGAGGAATCTGAATATAACTCAGATGAAGTATCATCATAACTGCTTGATTCGCCGTTTCCGGTCGATATAGTTAGCTTTAAGGTATGCTTTAGTGAAGGATCATACTCAACATCGGCAGGTATACTTTGCTTTATAATAATACCTGCATCATACTTCTTGCTTTTCTTTTCCTTGATTACAATGTTAAAATCGTTTTCTATTGATTCTCTGACATTTTCATATTCAAGACCCTTCAAGTTAGGCATAACAGCACCTGTTCCATAGTCAACCTCACTTGAAGAATCAGAGCTTTCGTCTTTACTTTCATTAGACGTTTTTTTCTCTGTAACAGTTACAGAAGTTATATTGCTAGATACAGTATTTGAAGTGTTTTGTTCACTGCCGCCGGTAAACATCTCTGCCAAGAAGAATAATCCCACTCCGACAAGCAAAGCAAGTGCTACCGAACCAATAACGGTAGGAATAAGATTTTTCTTTTCAGTTCCTTCGTTATCATCGTCATTGTCATTATCATAATCTTCGTTGTAATTATTGACTATCTGATCAGCAGTATCAACATGTATAGTTTGCGTAGCTCCTTTTTTATGCTCAACTACGTATTCAGGCTGTTCAAAGAGCCTTGTAACAAGCTCGGTAATCGTCTGAACTCTTGTTTCGTGATTTACTCTTAAAGCCTGCATAATTACTCTGGAAACATTCTGTGGAATATCTATGCTCATCTGGCTTAAATCAATAATGTTATCAGCCTGTTTTCTCGATGCGGCATTGGGCGGTAAAACACCGGTAAGCATTCTGTAAAGCACAGCTGCAATTGCATAAACATCAGTCCATGTACCCAGCCAGTCTAATGAATTATATTGTTCAGGTGCAGCATAACCCGGATAAAGCTCCGACGACAAATCGGAATTTTCTACCCTTGTTGCACTTATACTGAAACCTATCAGCTTTAATTCTCCCTTTGGAGTTACAAGAATATTGTCAGGACAGATTCCGCCGTGAATTATTCCCGAATTGTGAATAAGACTAAGAGTTGTAAAAATAGGCGGAAAAATCTTTTTAATTTGTTCCCAACTAAGCCTGTCACCGTTACCCTGCAAAAATTTCTTGAGTGATATTCCCTCAACATATTTTGAAATTGCATACATAGTATTATTCTCAGCAAACATATCTATTGCAGGAACAAGATGCGAAAGAGTTCTCATTCTGGATAATGATTTATTAAGCTCTGCATACTCCGACATATAAGTCTTATACTTGTTTAGAGAATCGGTCTTTACCATGACTTTTGGACTTTGTTTTGTTCTTGAACAAAGCTTGTCAGGCATATATTCGTGTATAACGACCTTAGAAGAAGTCATTGTATCATAACCGATATATGACGCACCCTCTCCGTTATAAGACAAAACCTTTCCTACTATATATCTGTCATTATCAAGCATAGACTTCGGCGGTAAGTATGACTGAAGATACGGGGAATCTGCATTGTAGTTGCAATAGCTACAGGTTCCGTCACCCTCCAGTTCATTCATACATCCCATACAGAGATTTTGAATATTTTCCATAAAAGCCTCCGTAAACATACTTTCTCGTGTAACCTATGATAACAACATTATTTCTCAAAGTCAACAAGTTTAAACTAATTGTAGACATTATGAAACAATTTGTATCTATTCTGTAATAATTGAAAATATTTAATGATTTTAGTCGAATTGCTATAATATTGACTCAAAAATTATCACTTTTTTGTCTAAATATAATATAAAAAATGATTGCTTTATAGGTATTAGTATATGAATTAATATGCGGATTTTTTGCAAATTAAACAAAAAATCTGCCCAGCTGTTTAACCGAGCAGATATAAAACTATTAAATTTTGTAACTTTTTTTATAAAGATAACTGCATTTGATCCGGATCTTCCATATCCTTTGCAAAGCTGCCCGCAGCAGGAATGTTCTTAGTTTTGTATTTTGACATAACTTTAAGAGTATCGTCATCTACAATAAACGCTTTATCAAGTGTGTTTTTAGATTTCAGCGTTTGTGCCTGAACCCCTATAGTATCCCTTGAAGTCTTTGGCAAAAGTATACCTGTATTAAATATTATAACCCTGCTGTTTGAGGATTTAAGCATAAGATTTACATCATCAGTTATATGAAATGCTTCAACAAGTCTGGATTTAGCACCGTAAGCCTTTGCGAGTTTTTTTCTGTTAGTCTTTGTTTCATAAGCCTTAAGAGGAACCTTCGCTGCCTTGCCGTTCTCAAATATAAATATCATATATCCACTGTAATCGACAGTGGCAACCATATATCTTACATTTTCACCGTCGTCAAAACTCAGAGCCGCAGGAATAAAATCACCCATAGCACTTGCCTTTGTATCATCAAACTGCGAAGCCTTTGTTTTATATACGGTTGCTTTGTCAGTGAAAAACAGAAGCTCTGATTTGTTCGTTATTTCAATTTCCTGAGAAATCACATCGCCGTCTTTCAGCTTTTGAGTGCTCGCCATTCTAAGCGACTGCGGAGTGATCTTTTTGAAATATCCGCTTTTTGACAGAAAAACAGTGCATTTATATTCCGGAACTTCCTCAGTCTCTATATAATCTTCAACATCATCTGCATAATAAAACTGAGTTTTTCTCGGTTTTCCGTATTTCTTAGATACCTCACCCAACTCATCGATTATAATTTTTTTGATACGTCTTTCACTGTCGAGAATATCAATCATATCAGCAATGTCAGCTTCAAGCTGTTCAATATCCTGCAGTCTTTTTAAGATGTATTCCTTATTCAAATGACGCAATTTTATTTCAGCAACATATTCAGCCTGAATTTCATCGATTGAAAATCCGATCATTAAATTCGGAACGACCTCTGCCTCTTCTTTTGTTTCACGAATGATCTTGATAGCCTTATCAATATCAAGCAGAATCTTTGAAAGTCCTTTTAAAAGATGAAGCCTGTCCTGCTTTTTCTTTAAATCATATGAAACTCTGCGTTTTACACAGCCGGTCCTAAACTTAATCCACTCGTCTAAAATTTGATAAACTCCCATTACCTTGGGATAACCGTTTACAAGTATATTAAAGTTAGCCGAATAAGTATCCTGCAAGGGAGTCATTTTATACAGCTTTTGCATAAGCTTATCAGGATCAGTCGCCCTTTTAAGATCAATAGTTATTTTAAGTCCGCTTAAATCAGTTTCGTCTCTTATATACTGAATCTCTTTGATTTTACCTAATTTCATAAGAAATACTATCTTTTCTATTATTGCTTCTATGGTAGTTGTCGGCGGAATTTCCGTTATCTCAATGCAATTATCGCTCTTGTCATAATTATACTTAGCCCTCAGCTTAACAGAGCCTCTGCCGGTTTCGTAAATTTTCTTTAGTTCGTCCTCATCATAGAGCATAAATGCTCCTGATGAAAAATCAGGTCCTTTCAATGTCTCTAAAATATTAAAATCCCTATTCTTCATCAATGCAATAGTGGTCTCGCATATTTCAGAGAGATTGAATGAGCAAACAGAACTTGCCATTGAAACACCGATTCCGACATTTGCATTTACCAAAATTGACGGAAATGACGCCGGCAAAAGCGTAGGCTCCTGCATTGTGTTATCATAATTCGGAATAAAATCTACAGTGTCCTTGTCAATATCACGAAAAAGCTCATTGCAGATTGGGTCCAATTTAACCTCAGTATAACGTGAAGCCGCATAAGCCATATTTTTTGAATACGCCTTACCAAAGTTGCCCTTTGAATCAACATAAGGATGCAAAAGCGTTTCGTTTCCCCTTGAGAGCCTTACCATAGTCTCATATATAGCTGCGTCGCCGTGAGGGTTAAGCCTCATAGTCTGACCTACAACATTAGCTGATTTTGTTCTTGCACCTGTGAGCAGCCCCATTTTATACATTGTGTAAAGCAGCTTTCTGTGAGACGGCTTGAATCCATCGATCTCAGGAAATGCTCTTGATACTATAACGCTCATTGCATAAGGCATATAGTTCTTTTCAAGGGTTTCTGTTATTCTCTCCTCAACTACCTGACCTGCACCCTCTATATATGCGTTTACCTCAGGAGTCTTCTTTTTCTCCTCTTGTTTCTTTTTCCTTGCCATTAATATAAATCTCCGCACCTTTGCAACGCAAAGGCATCTCCTTTCATATATTTACGAGCCGTTCAAAAACGGATTACTACAATGTATTTAACGGGAAATGCTCAAAGAACTCGATTCTCATTTATGATATATCAGCCATCTCTAAATAATCGTGTCCGTTTACTGATATAAATTCCTTCCTGCCCTGAAGATTATCACCTAGCAGCATATCAAACATAAATGAAGTATGCTCCATTTCCTCATGAGGCAGCACCTGTATAAGCCTTCTGGTTTCGGGGTTCATTGTTGTTAGATTCATCATCTCAGGCTCATTTTCGCCAAGACCTTTAGAACGCTGCAAAGTGTACTTACTCTCCCCTATCATCGACAGAATCTCTGCTTTTTCTCGTTCGTCATATGCAAAGTACGTCTTATCCTTAGTTGTAATCTCAAACAAAGGCGATTCCGCAATATAAACATATCCCTTGTCAATTAGAGTAGGCGTTAGCCGGTACAGCATAGTAAGTATCAGAGTTCTTATCTGAAATCCGTCAACGTCAGCATCAGTGCAGATGACGATCTTATTGAACTTCAATGCGTCAAGATTAAACAGCGAAATCTCTTTATTTACCTTTGACTTGACCTCAACTCCGCAGCCGAGTATCTTTATAAGATCGGTTATGATCTCATTTTTAAATATCTTGTCATAATCGGCTTTTAAACAGTTGAGAATCTTTCCTCTTACAGGAATAACAGCCTGAAATTCTGCGTCTCTTGCAAGCTTTACTGCACCAAGTGCCGAATCTCCCTCAACAATATAAAGCTCCCTCCTTGAAACGTCCTTCGTTCGGCAGTCTACAAACTTCTCTACCATATTGGCAAGGTCCATCGACTGTGAAAGAGTCTTCTTTAGATTAAGCCTTGTTTTTTCCGACTTCTCTCTGCTTCGCTTGTTTATCAAAACCTGCTCTGCGATCTTTGAAGCTTCGTCAGGGTTTTCAATAAAGTATATCTCAAGCTGATGCTTTAAAAAGTCGGTCATACAGTCATATATGAATTTATTTGTAATTGCCTTTTTAGTCTGGTTTTCATATGAGGTCTGCGTTGAAAATGAACTTGAAACCAGTACCAGACAATCTTCAACGTCTTCAAAGGTTATCGGCTTTTCATTCTTTGTATACTTATTATTCTGCTTTAAATAGCTGTCGATCTGCGAACGAAATGCCTGTCTTACTGCCTTTTCAGGCGAACCCCCGTGCTCCAGGAAACTGGAGTTGTGATAATACTCGCAAAACTTGACCTTATTAGAAAATGTAAATGCAACGCCCAGCTTTACTTTGTATTCCTCTTTATCATCTCTGTCTTTACCCTTTCTGTCGGCATAGCAAGTTTGAACTGTAGTTAAATTTTCACCGTTTACTATCTCTGATACATAATCGGTTATTCCGTTTTCATAATAATAAATCTTTTCGTCAAAAGAACCTTTTTCGTTTTGAATTCTCAGAACAAACTTTACATTAGGGTTTACCACCGCCTGCTTTTTAAGTATATCTTTAAAATACTCATCCTCTATATTAATATCTGTAAATACATCTAAATCTGCTCTCCAGCGGGTTTTGGTACCTGTCTTCTTTCTTGTTGTCGGCTCCTTTTTTAATCCCCCGATGTTATCTCCCTTTTCAAAATGCAGATCATATTTATATCCGTCTCTGTAAACCTCTACGTCCATAAACTCAGATGCGTACTGCGTAGCACATGCACCCAATCCGTTAAGTCCGAGAGAGAATTCATAATTATTTCCCGAATTATTATTATACTTTCCTCCCGCATATAGCTCGCAGTATACAAGCTCCCAGTTATAGCGGTTCTCGCTTTTGTTAAAATCTACAGGACAGCCCCTCCCAAAATCCTCAACTTCAATAACATTGTCTTTATATTTAGTAAGTATTATCTTATCGCCGTTTCCGTCTCTTGCCTCGTCAATAGAATTAGACAATATCTCGAATACCGAGTGCTTACAGCCTTCAAGTCCGTCAGAACCGAATATTACGGCAGGACGCTTTCTTACACGCTCTTTTCCTTTTAAAACTATAATGGCTTCGTTATCATAGATATTTTTTTTCTCTGCCATGAAAACATATCCCTTTCTTTTGTTCTTAAGAATTTATTTAACCAATTTTATATTATTTATACACATTTATTATAGTATACCACAACATATATGGTTTTGTAAATAGCCGTATACCATATTTGTTAAAATTGACCGAATTAATTGCCAATAAATTAATCTATTATTATATGCATATCTTAAAAATGTGTGAATATAATGCTAAAGGAAGAAGCTAAAACATTCCAAAGGAGGATGACATTTATATGGATTTAATATTAGATCACGAAAGCTTTATATCAAACGAAATTGCATTCGACGGAAGCTGCGAACAATCTGTTGAGCTTGATTACATACTTCCCGACTATCTTCCCGATATATTCAGGATTTTGAAGTGTTCATTCTATCCAAAGGTAATTTCACACAGCGTAAACGGTGAAAAACTTATCTTTGATTTAACTTTGTCAATAAAAATTCTTTACTTATCGAACGAATCGTCAAGTATCAACTGCATCGAGCAAAAACAAAATTACACAAAAACTGTTGACCTCTCCTGCACTCCTGAAAATCCGTGCTTTAAAATCACGCCGTCAACTGACTATGTAAATTGCAGAGTTGTAAATTCAAGAAGACTGGACATAAGAGGTGCAGTCAGCACTAAGGTGATCCTTGAGTGTGAAAAGTCAACAAATATAATTTCAGGTGCTAAGGGTCTTAACGTGCAGCTAAAAAAAGAATATGTTACCTTCCCTGCTAAAAGACTTACCGCCGCTAAGAGAATTACAATAACCGAAGAAATTGAACTAAGCAAAACAAAGGGCAAAATCAATTCGGTTGTGAAATCCGACTGCATTATAAACAGCTTTGATAAAAAAATAATTGCAAATAAGCTGATCATCAAGGGAGAGGCAAAGATCTCACTGCTTTACAACTGTGAGATTGAGAATGATGAACCTCAGAAAATTGAAACTGTTAAGTTTTCCGTACCGTTCAGCCAGATTATTGACATTGACGGGATCACAGAACAATATGAGGCTATGACTAATATTTCAATTGCGTCACTTGACCTTATTCCCAACAAATCAAGTGATTCTAGCGAAATAGAGTGTGAGATCATTCTGCTTGTAAACTGCATAGCATTTCGTTATGACACGCTTGAACTTGCAACTGACGCTTATTCAACAAAATATATGTGCAATTATGATTGTGCAGACATTAAGCTGGAAAAAAAGCCGATTGAAACAAAAGAAAACAAAACAATAAAAGCAGAGCTTACTTGCAGCGACGCTGAAATAAGTACGGCAGTTGACGTCTGGGCAAAGCCTTTTAATATTCAAAGCAAATACAATATTGAAAAGAAAACCTTTGTAATTTTCGGTAACATAGAAGTCGGGGCAATAGCAAAGGATGAAAACAACTGTCCCCTATATCTTGAGGATACAATTTCATTTGAGCACTGCCTTGATATAAAGGCAGATGAAAATTCAACTGCCGACCTTAATGTATATATAGACAACTGTACATTTACAATAGCATCTTCAGATAAGATTGAGATAAAAGCAGAGCTGTTCATAAGCGGATACATAAAAGAACTTGACTCAAGAAAGCTAATAACAAGCATTAACGTCAACGAAGACAGCGTAAAAAGCAAAGAAAACTGCTATGCTGTCAAACTTTACTATGCCGAGCAGGACGAAGATATATGGGAGATAGCAAAGAAATTCTCAACATCGGTAACGGCTATTGCTCAGGAGAACGAACTGTCAGACAGCACAAAACTTCAACGGGGAATGCTTCTCATTCCTATACTCGACTAAAGGAGGTAAATATTGATGAACAGCGAAAAGATATATTCAGATATTGCCAAACGTACAGGCGGCGACATTTATATAGGCGTTGTCGGCCCTGTTAGAACAGGAAAATCAACCTTCATTCAAAAATTTATGGAAACTCTGGTCATTCCGAATATCGACAACGAGTATGTAAAGGAAAGAGCTATTGATGAGCTTCCGCAGTCAGCCGGCGGCAAAACAATTATGACCACCGAACCTAAATTTATTCCCGAAGACGCAGTTGAACTTACTCTTGACGACGGAGCAAAATTCTCTGTAAGAATGATCGACTGCGTAGGATATGTTATTCCAAGTGCAGTAGGCTATTTTGAGGACGAAGCCCCAAGAATGGTAAACACCCCCTGGTTTGACAAAGAAGTTCCCTTCAATATGGCGGCTGAAATCGGAACACAAAAAGTAATTTCCGAACATTCCACTATCGGTCTTGTTGTGACTACAGACGGCAGTATAACCGATCTTCCCCGAGACGAATATGAAGAAAGTGAACAGCGTGTTATTAAAGAACTTAGCGAAATCAACAAGCCGTTTGTTGTTCTCTTAAACTGCCTTGAACCTAGATCTGAGTCGTCTCAAAACCTTTGCGAAGAACTTAGGGAAAAATATAATACAACTGTTATGGCGGTAAACTGTCTCGACTTAGACGAAGATGACATTATGGAAATCATTTCACAGATTCTTTATGAGTTCCCAATCAGAGAAATAAATATAAATATGCCCAAGTGGATAAATACGCTTGAAAAAACACATTGGTTGAAAGAAAACATTTTTACTTCAATAAAAGAAGCCACAAAGAATCTGGAACATATACGTGAGGTGAAAAACTGCGTAGACTATATCAGCGTAAATGAAAACATTGCAAACTGTTTTATAGAGCAAATGGACTTAGGAAAAGGCACAGTTGTTATGAATATTACTCTTAACAGCAATTTATTCTTCAAGATAATCGGAGAGGCTACTCATCTTGATATTAATGATGAAAGCGACCTGCTTCCTCAGATACTGAAATTGATAAAAATTAAGAATGCCTATGAAAAATTTGAAAGTGCTTTAGAAGAGGTCGAAGCAACAGGCTACGGAATCGTTATGCCCTCAACCGAAGAGCTCACTTTAGATGAGCCCGAAATAATAAAGCAAGGCGGTCAGTACGGAGTAAAGCTAAAAGCCACTGCCCCGTCAATTCATATGATGAAGGCTAATATCACTACGGAAATCAACCCTATCGTAGGCAGCGAGAAGCAATCAGAAGAACTGGTTCTTTATATGCTTAACGACTTTGAGGAGTCGCCGGAGAAAATATGGGCATCCAATATCTTCGGTAAGTCTCTTAATGAGCTTGTAAATGAAGGTCTTCACAACAAATTACATAAGCTGCCGCCGGAGGCAAGACAAAAATTGAGCGAAGCTGTGGAACGTATTATAAACGAGGGCTGTTCGGGACTTATATGCTTCATAATTTAGTACAACAAAATACACCCAAGGAGAAAACAATCTCTTTGGGTGTTCCTTTATATATTCGTAAATTAGAAGGTTATGTATAAACCAATAGTTCAAATTATCTTCAATTCTTTACAATTAATTTCGTTAATCCTCTTTTAAACCTTCAAAGAATGAGATAGGCATTCCAAGCAAAATACCCGAGTTTGGTATTGACAAATCCCCGAATACTTTATTAATTGCCTTTCTTGCGTCCTCAACCTTAGAATCCTTTACAGCGAATAAAATCGTCTTGCTGGACATTTCTGTTTCACCCTTTAGCATTGTTGTTAGAACGTCAAACATCGGAAGATCTTCCATATCCTTTATGGAATTTGCCATACCTGTACTTGACAAAACAGTCGCTCCCCTAATATCCGCCAAAGCAAGTTCTTTCATAAGCTGATCAATTTTATCTTCTTTTTTAGTTACAAATATCAATAGCTGCATTCAATTCGCCTCCAGTTATACTTGAGAAAAGGATACGCAAACCCATTCCTCACTTTCTATTACTCTGCTTCTTTTAAATCCGCATTTTTCAATAATGCTTATTACTTCTTCTTTTCTTTGCTTGATTATTCCCGAAACTATCAATATACCGTTCTCCGTCAAGAATTCTTTAAAATATCCGCTCATAGCAATAAGAACATCTGAAACTATGTTTGCGGTAATTATATCAAATCCTCCGCCTATATTGCTTCTCAACAGCGAATCTGACGTAATATCTCCGCACAGTGTTTTGAAACAGTCATTTGAAATATTATTCTTAATAATATTTTCATTAGTTATCTTTACCGCATTAGGGTCAATGTCAACAGCAGTTAGCCATGATGCTCCCAGCAACATTCCCGCTATTCCGAGTATCCCGCTTCCGCAGCCAAGATCTAAAAGTCTGTCGCCGTTATTAATGTTTTTTTCCAGATTTTCCAGACAAAGCTGCGTCGTATCATGCTGACCTGTTCCAAAGCTGGAGGCAGGATCAATCTCAACAACCTTTCTTGATCCTAAATTTTCAGCTCTCTCCCAAGACGGTTTTATAAGAATTTTGTCTCCCACAGTCAAAGGCTTAAAGTATTTACGCCAATTATTTGCCCAATCTTCTTCGGCAATATTGTTAAGTTCAATGTCAAGCGTGCCGAATTCACCATTTTTGTCTATATCCTTCAAAGCCTTAAGTTCAGACTTTATTGAATTTATATTCTCACCGGCAAGACTGTCGTTTTTAACATAAACAATTACCTTTGTTTCACAGTTCTGCAAGCTCATAAGATCGTCGTCAATATAATCCCAATTGCCGTTTTTATCATTAAGAAATTCTTCAAAGTCCTGTGCATCTTCAATAGCAAAACCTGTTATTCCTATATCCATCAACTTGCTGCACACCAACTCTATTCCAACAGTTGAAGTTTTAATATGTACTTCTATCCATTCGGTTATATTTTCAGACGTCAATTATTGTCACTTCCATCAAATGTGGTATATTAATAAAATTAGTATACCATATTTCACCGAAAAAGTAAAGTAAATTTAGTCCTAATTTGTCTTACATCTAAATGTTTGTGTTAATTTTAAATGCATATTATATTTAAAATTCATTTATCAATTAAAATAAAACGTATTTTATTGACTGAACTATATTATTTGTGTATAATTAATACAGAAATATCGACAGCTACATACCTATTTTTTTATTTTGAAAGGAAAGTTTGAATATTATGAGAAAAACAAAGATAGTTTGCACAATAGGTCCTTCAACGGATGACAGAGACATATTGAAAAAGCTTATGCTTTCGGGAATGAATGTTGCTAGATTCAACTTTTCTCACGGTGATTATGAAACTCACGAAAAAAGATTTAAAGAGATAGTTGCTTTAAGAGAGGAACTCAATCTGCCTATTGCCACTATGCTTGATACCAAAGGGCCCGAAATCAGAATCAGAGACTTTAAAGACAACAAACCTGTCAAGGTAAAAGACGGAGATCTATTCACACTGACTACACGTAATGTTACAGGAACAAGTGAAATATGCTCAATTACATTTGAACATCTTCCGAGTGACGTTTCAAAAGGCTCAAGTATTCTTATTGACGACGGACTGATTGAACTCAAGGTTGAAAGGATTGACCGAACTGATATAATATGCCGAGTGATTCACGGCGGTGTAATATCAAATCACAAGGGAGTGAACGTTCCCGGAGTTCAGCTTTCAATGCCGTACATAAGCGATTCTGATATGCACGACCTTGAATTCGGTGCAAAAATGGGCTTTGATTTTATTGCCGCATCATTTGTAAGAAGTGATGCCGATGTAAAATATCTTAGAAACTTTACATACAGTCTTGGCTGGAACACGGTAAAAATTATTGCTAAAATTGAAAATATGGACGGTGTCAACAATATCGACGCTATATTAGACGCCGCTGACGGAGTAATGGTCGCCAGAGGCGATATGGGCGTCGAGATACCTTTTGAGCAGATACCGGCTCTTCAGAAAGAGATAATTCAAAAAGCATACAATGCCGGAAAACAAGTTATAACGGCAACGCAGATGCTTGAGTCTATGATGAAAAACCCACGTCCTACAAGAGCAGAAATCACTGACGTGGCAAACGCAATCTACGACGGTACATCTGCAATAATGCTTTCAGGAGAAACTGCGGCAGGCGACTTTCCCGTTGAAGCGGTTAAAACTATGGCTTTGATCGCTGAAACCACTGAACAGGATATTGATTATGAGAGCAGATTTTCAATTGTAAAACACGATACCAATAACGGAATTACAAATGCTATTTCCCATGCTACTGTAACTACTGCACACGACTTAAACGCAGCGGCGATAATTGCCGTCACAAAGGGCGGAAGCACTGCACGAATGATTTCAAAATACCGTCCTAACTCAAGAATTTTAGGTCTTACAACAAGCGAAACAGCGTGCAGACAGTTGAATATGTCATGGGGAGTTACTCCTGCCGTTATCGACGAAATGACAACGACCGACGATCTTCTGAACGAAGCCGTAAGGAAGTCTGTTGAATATGGTTTTATAAAATCTGGAGATACCGTTGTTCTAACCTGTGGCGTACCTCTCGGTATTTCCGGAACTACGAACCTTTTAAAGGTTACTGTTGTTGATTAAATTAAATTAATAAGGAGAATAAAATGGCTAATCCTTACCTTCCCAACTGGGAATACATACCCGATGGTGAACCCAGAGTTTTTGGCAATAGAATTTATGTATACGGCTCTCATGACCGTGCCGGTTCAGACAAATTCTGTGATTATGTTTTAAAATGCTGGAGTGCTTCAATTGATAATCTTAATGACTGGGTATGTCACGGAGATATTTTTCACACGCAGGCTGATTATGACCATGAATCTGATACTGACTGGACAACAACTGACAATCAGCTTTACGCACCTGACGTCATTGAAAAAGACGGCAAGTATTATCTTTATGCATATATAATTAATGCCAAAGGCTGTGTTGCTGTCAGCGAAAGACCGGAAGGACCGTTTAAATTATTGTCGAAGTATAAATATACAATTCCTGATGAAATTTGCTGTAACGGTTGGTTTATTGATCCTGGCGTTTTGGTCGATGATGACGGCAAGGTGTATATTTACTGCGGTTTTGAACGTTCTTTTATGGCACAGATAAACCCTGATAATATGTATGAAATTTTAGACGGAAGCTGTATTGAACATATTATTCCCTGCGAAATTGATAAAGAGAACGGTTTCGATAATAAAGAAAAATTATTTTTTGAAGCTGCTTCTATGCGTAAGATCGGTAACATCTATTATCTGATCTATTCACCGAAACGTGGTAGCAGACTTGCCTATGCGACCTCAAATAAGCCTACAGGACCTTTTGTTTACCGCGGCTATATAATTGATAACGGCGTTGATTATCCGGCAGGAAACAATCACGGTTCAGTTGCTTGCATTAACGGGCAATGGTATATTTTCTATCACCGAATGACTAACGGTACGATAACCTCCAGAAGAGGCTGTGTTGAAAAGATAGAAATACTGCCAGACGGAACAATTCCTACAGTTGAGATGACCTCGCTTGGTTTTGAAAATTCGCTCTCACCTTATCAACAAACACCTGCCGATATTGCCTGCGTACTTAAAGGCGGAGCAATGATTACTGAAAAGAATGTATTTGATCGTGTTATAACTAATATAAAAGACGGCTGTATAATCGGATATAAATACTTTGATTTCGGAAACGATTATTCAAGTAAAACCATACAGTTTTCCGCAATGATAAACGGTTGCGGCTGCGACTGCGTTATGCACTTACTTCTCGATAACGAGGACGGAAAAGAAATCGGTACTTGTAAAATAGGACATGATGACGCAGTTATAACTTCCAGAGTGGCAAAAGTAACCGGACGGCACGCATTGTTTTTTAAAATAACTACCGATTATCCGTCAGATTGGACAGGAGAATTGCTAAAAGAACGGTGTTTATTTGAACTAAAGTCTTTTATCTTTATGAAATAATTTAATTCAGTATAATAAAAGCCCTTGTTTATCAAGGGCTTTTATTTATGAATATCGTTTGCCGACGCTTATTCTTGCCAGAGCTCTTTTCAGCTTGATTTCCGCTCTGCCGAATTCATCGGCTCTTGATTTATCAGCAAGAATATTTTCAGCTTTTTGTTTTGCCTTTTCTGCTCTCTCTAAATCTATTTCGTCTGCCCACTCGGCAGTACTTGCTAAAACGGTAACACCCTCATCAGACACCTTCAATATTCCCTCCGAGAGTGCCGCCTCACGGTACTCGCCGCTTTTCTGCTTAACTCTTAAAGGTCCGGCAACAATGTTACAAACATACTTAATATGATTTGCAAGTATACCTATGTCGCCCTCAGTCGTTCTTACAGTAATCTGCTCGGTTTCACCGTCAAAAAAAATCTTTTCGGGTGTGACAATTTTAAGTTTATAAGAATTCATAATAATCACCATACTGCGTGAATTTTTTCACACTGTTCCCTTCTAAGATTTATAACTTAATTGCTTTCCTTTGCCTTATTGACAACATCATCAATAGTTCCTGCGAACAAAAATGCAGATTCCGGAATATCATCGTGCTTTCCTTCAATGATCTCTTTAAAGCCCCGAATTGTTTCCTTGATAGGAACATACTTACCTTTCATTCCTGTAAACTGTTCTGCAACCGAGAACGGCTGTGAAAGAAATCTCTCGACCTTTCTTGCACGGTTTACTGTGACTTTATCATCATCAGACAACTCGTCCATACCCATAATCGCAATAATATCCTGAAGTTCTTTGTATCTCTGAAGAATAGACTGAACCTCTCTTGCGACTTCATAATGCTCCTTGCCAACTATCTCAGGTGAAAGAATTCTCGAGTTTGACTCAAGTGGATCGACCGCAGGATAGATACCAAGAGACGCAATGCTTCTTGAAAGTACAGTGGTGGCGTCTAAGTGTGCGAATGTCGTTGCAGGTGCAGGGTCTGTCAAGTCATCGGCAGGAACATAAACAGCCTGAACAGAAGTTATAGAACCCTTGCTTGTAGAGGTGATTCTCTCCTGCAAAGCACCCATTTCTGTTGCAAGCGTAGGCTGATAACCAACCGCTGACGGCATACGTCCTAACAGTGCCGAAACCTCAGAGCCTGCCTGCGTAAATCTAAATATGTTGTCTATAAATAGAAGTACGTCCTGTCCCTCAACGTCTCTGAAATATTCTGCCATTGTAAGACCCGAAAGACCTACTCTCATTCTTGCTCCTGGCGGCTCGTTCATCTGACCGTATACCAATACGGTTTTATCCAGAACTCCCGACTCCTTCATTTCATAATAAAGGTCATTACCCTCACGGGTTCTCTCACCTACTCCTGTGAACACGGAAATTCCGCCGTGCTGATTTGCAACGTTATTGATAAGCTCCTGAATAAGAACTGTCTTACCTACTCCGGCACCGCCAAATAAACCGATCTTACCGCCCTTTAAGTAAGGTGCAATAAGGTCGATGACCTTAATACCTGTTTCCAGAACTTCATTAGAGGCCGCCTGTTCTTCGTAAGACGGAGGATTTCTGTGAATTTCCCATCTCTCCGCAGTTTCAGGTGCAGGCATATTGTCAACAGGTTCACCAAGCAGATTGAACATTCTTGAAAGAGTTTCTTTTCCAACGGGAACAGAAATGGTTTTTCCAGTGTTCACTGCGTCCATACCTCTTACAAGACCGTCTGTAGAGCTCATAGCAATACATCTTACAATATCGTCGCCTATATGCTGAGCGACCTCTACAACTAATCTTTTTCCGTTATTGTCAATTTCTATAGCGTGCAGAAGATTAGGAAGATTATCCTTATCAAACTGAATATCAACAACCGCACCAACTATCTGCACAATCTTTCCGACGTTTTTATCACTCACTATTCCTGCCACCTTTCTAGTTATTACCCATTTGTCCTGCGACAATTTCATTTAACTCCTGAGTAATCTGAGCCTGTCTTGCTCTGTTATATAAAAGAGATAAGCTGTCAATCATCTCACTTGCATTATCGCTTGCAGATTCCATAGCCGTCCGTCTTGCAGCCTGTTCTGAGGCATATGAATCAATTATTGAACAGAATATAAGTCCTGAAATGTATTTTGGTATAAGCCCGTCAAAAACCTCTTCAGCCGAAGGCTCATAGAGCGTCAATGATGTTTTTTGAGACTTTTCAGCGTCCGTTTTCTCATCTTGCTTTATATCCTTTAAGTCCCTGCTTTCAATAGGTAGAACCGTAACACTCAAAGCGTTCTGAACAAGAGTTGACACAAATGTTGTGTAAATAAGCTCAACTTTATCATATATACCGTTTCTGAAGCCTGATATAATGCTTTCACTGAGACTGAGCGATTTGCTCATAGTTAGGTTATCGCTTATCTGGTAGTCTTTATTGTAAATCTCGTAATTCCGCTTTTCAAAATACTCGACCGCTTTTTTCCCAATCGGAAAAACCTTAACTGTTCTGCCGTCTTTCTCAAGCGAATTGATTTTATCTTCTGCGAGTTTTAATATATTGTGATTAAAGCCTCCGGCAAGACCTCTGTCTCCTGCTAAAACAACTACAAGAACAGTTTTCAGAAATTCTTTTTTTGTGTATATCGACTTAAATCCCCTGTCCTGCTGAATCTCGCACATTGTCTCATAAAGCGTATTAAAATATGGCTGTGAAGCAACCGCTCTTTCTTTTGCACCTCTAAGTTTTGAAGTTGCAACAAGCTCCATAGCTTTTGTTATCTGCATAGTGTTTTCGACGCTTTTGATTCTTCTCTTTACGTCTTTTATATTCGCCGTTGCCACATTATCACCTGCTTAACTTTATTTCTCGGAAGCCTTAAAGTCTTCAACAAACTTTGTAAGAACCGCTTTCAGCTTTTCCTCTGTATCCTTTGATAGATCCTTCGTCTTGGAAATCTCACTTATAATATCCGAACCCTGAGAATCCATATAGCTGTAAAGCTCTGACTCAAATTCCTTTATTTTATCTACCGGAATGTCTTTTAGATAATCATTTACAACTGCGTATATAATTACAACCTGATTTTCAACCCTGATAGGAGTACTCTTATCCTGCTTTAAAACCTCAACTATTCTCTCACCCTGATCAAGTCTGCGTTTTGTATCCTTATCCAAATCCGAACCGAACTGAGAGAAAGACTGCAGTTCTCTGTACTGCGAATAGAGAAGCTTAAGCGAACCTGCGACCTTTTTCATTGCCTTTATCTGAGCCGCTCCTCCAACTCTCGAAACCGAAATACCCGGATTTACAGCAGGTCTTACACCTGAATGGAAAAGCTCGCTCTCTAAAAATATCTGTCCGTCAGTTATTGAAATAACATTAGTAGGAATATACGCCGAAACGTCTCCTGCCTGAGTTTCTATAATAGGCAGTGCTGTCAATGAGCCTCCGCCGTAGTCTTTATTAAGATTGCAGGCACGCTCAAGAAGTCTTGAGTGAAGATAGAATACATCTCCCGGATATGCCTCACGTCCTGTTGGTCTTTGCAGCAGCAAAGACATAGTTCTATAAGCAACAGCGTGCTTTGACAGATCATCATAAACGCAAAGAACATCTTTACCCTGAAGCATAAAATGCTCGCCGATAGAACAGCCCGCATACGGTGCTATATACTGAAGCGGTGCCAATTCAGACGCAGACGCACTTACAACTATGGTATAATCCATAGCCCCCGCTTTTGTAAGAATGTTTACAACATCTGCAACAGTTGAGCTTTTCTGTCCTATAGCAACATAAATACAAATAACGTCTTTACCTGCCTGATTGATGATCGTATCAAGGGCAATGGTCGTCTTTCCTGTCTGCCTGTCGCCTATTATAAGTTCACGCTGACCTCTGCCTATCGGTATCATTGAATCAATAGACTTAATACCGGTTTGAAGCGGTCTGTCTACCGACTTTCTTGTAATAATACCAAATGCCGGGCACTCTATCGGTCTAGTCTCTTTAGTGAGTATTGCACCCTTTCCGTCGATAGGCTCGCCAAGTGAGTTTACTACCCTTCCGATAAGTTCGTCTCCTACAGGAACAGATACTATCTTTCCTGTTCTCTTAACAAGCGTACCCTCTTTTATATTTTCTTCATCGCCCAGTAAAACCGCTCCGACAAAATCCTGCTCCAGATTAAGAGCCATTCCGAATACATCGTTGCCGAAGTCGAGCAGTTCGCCCGACATACAGTTGTCAAGACCGTGTATTTTTGAAATTCCGTCACCAACTGTTACAACTGTTCCCACATCAGCATACTGAATTTCACTTTGATAACTCTTAATTTGCTCTTTAATTATACTCGTAATCTCATCAGGACGTAACTTCATAATCAAATACCATACCTTTCTGAAAACCTGCTATACCGTGACTGTATAGCTATTTATCTCTGCAAATGCAGAAATAAATATAAGTAATATTTATATGCAAATACATATAAAACAATATATAACTGTTATGCTATTACAGAGTTTATTCTGTCACGCAGTTCGTCTAGCCTGTGCTTTATGCTTCCCTGGATCTGCGTATTGTTATACTCAAGTACAATTCCGCCGATTATAGATTTATCTATACGTTCAGACAGTACTATTTTCTTTTTAGAAACACTCTCAAGCTTATTTATAAGCTTTTTTCTCAGCGTCTCCGAAAGAGGTACTGTTGTTATTGCCGTAACTTCCAAAATATTGTTTTCATCGTTGTATAAAGAATTAAAGCTATCGATGATCTTGCTCAAATACCTTATTCTCTTTTTATCTGCAACAACGCATAAAAAATCAAAAGAAGTCTTAGAAAGCTGACTTTCAAAAATGTTCTTTAAAACATTTTTCTTGTCCTCACTCTCAACTGTAGGTGCATTTAAGAATTTTATAAGCTCATTATTATTTTCAATAACTTCAGACAGCCATAATAATTCTGAATGTACCTCGTCGAGAATATCACGCTCATTGCACAATTCAAACAGAGCCTCTGCATAATTAGCTTCTAATGAACCCTTCATTACAGTTCACCTACATTTTCAATAAACTCTTCAATCAGCTTTTCGTTATCATTGGTGTTAAGCTCTTTATTTACAACCTTGCCCGCAACGTCAAATACCATTCCTGTGATTTCGTCTTTGATCTCATTAACGGCAATTTTCTTTTCCTTTTCGATCTCACTGTGAGCATTGGCAACTATATGCTTAGCTTCTGCCTTTGCCTCTGTGATGATTTCATCAGAGCGGGAATTTGCCCTCTTAGTCGCTATATCAATGATTTTAGCCGATTCTTCTTTTGCTCCCGACAGCTTCTGAGTGTATTCGGCTTTGTATTCCTCCGCCGCTCTGTTTGCCTCATCGGCGTCATCATATGTCTTTTGAACCTCAGCTTTTCTCTTATCTAAAATCGCATTGACAGGCTTGAAGAAAAAGTGCTTTAACACCAAAAACATAATTAATGTATTTAACAATGTAGGGATAATTGTTCCCAAATCAATTGAGAAAAAATCAGTTACTCTGGCGTAAATCATTTTTGTTACTATG
Organism: uncultured Clostridia bacterium; assembly: GCA_947589185.1. Classification (GTDB taxonomy): domain Bacteria; phylum Bacillota; class Clostridia; order Oscillospirales; family Ruminococcaceae; genus UMGS1601. Next base: position 165,790 of record CANQCK010000001.1, read on the forward strand.
CTCTTTTTACGAGCATACCCTCCTATTTGCAGATTTTAAATTAAAGCTTACCGATAAATGGATTTGCAAACATAAGTAATAAAGCTACTACGAATGCGTAAATACCTGTAGACTCGGAAATTGCACAGCCGATAAACATTGTTCTTGTACAGTCGCCCGAAGCCTCCGGCTGTCTTGCCATAGACTCGATAGCCTTTCCTACAGCAAATCCTTCGCCGATACCGGGTCCGATACCTGCAATCATTGCCAATCCTGCACCAAGTGCGGAACATCCCATAACTATTGCTCTTGCAATTAAATCCATAATAGTATCCTCCAATACAATTTATTTTCTTTATTAAACAATTGATAGATCCTTATCAATTGAATTTAAACGAAGTTATTATTTCAAACTTACCTAGTCAGCCGCACCTGCCACATTTACCATTGTAAGAGTTGCGAAAATATACGCTTGAATACATCCTACAAACAAGTCAAAATATATGGACAGGATTCCCGGAATACCTATAGACGCTACATTAATTGTAAAACCGCCGATATTGAAACTCAAATGCAGAAGTTCAGACAAACCTCCCAGAGCCATATAAAGTATTCCTGTAATAACCATTCCTCCAGCGACATTTCCGAATAAACGGAAAGCCATTGAAACAGGAGTAGCAAACTCACTTATTATATTTATAGGGGTTATTACCGGAACCGGCTCTGCAAAAGTCTTAAAAAATCCGAGAAAGCCTTTATACTTAAATCTTGTGTAGACTATCATCACAAATGTGATAAGTGCCCAAGAAATCGTTACATTAACGTCTGCTGTTATTGAACGCAGTCCGATTATGCTTACCAGACTTCCCAGTGCTGCGTAAACTAAAAGAGTTGCAATATAAGGCGCATAGCACATAAATCTCTCGCCCATAGAGTCACGTACGCTTTTGTTTACAAACTCCACTGCATACTCGGCAATGACCTGTCTCTTTGTTTCGGGCTTGACTTTTAGGTTGTGAGTAAGGTACTTGCACAAAATCGCAACAGCAACTATCAAAAGCCAACCCACAACTACAGATTCGGTTATATCAACATTAATAAAAGGAATGGTAAAAACAACCTTAGGTCCGTGAATATCCAGTGCACTATTTATCAGCTGAGGACTTATCATTCTTAAATGCCTTCCCTTCTTTGTAATTATTGAACATTAATACTATTCTCGGAAAAAACTGCGGTACAAGTAAAGCAAAAACATTGATCACCTTAGATATTACCGCTACAAAACATAGCAGAACAAGTATCAGATACCTTAACAGATAACAAAAAAACATCATTCGCTGAGCTTTCTTTTTGCTTTGTTTTACTGAACGGTAAATTGTTTCAGACAAAAAATAATAAGACAAAACAACATATATCAATCCAAGAGCAAAGCCAATTAATACTGACAGCCTAAATCCCCAAAACAGAGAAATCAAAAAGGCTATAAACGTCAGAACTGATAATGCGGGAATCATTTCCCTTAACATTGTCCTAAGAGGATTACCGTTTGGTGTAATCATTTCAAATGCTCCTGTTATTATCACTTAGTATTATATCGCCTGCGGTTAAAACTTATAACCATATAATTCAGCTTTCTAAATTCTGTATAAATGTGAAAAACACAGTATCGTAACAACTGCACGACACTGTGTTTTTTGTCTTGATACTTTACCATAAATTTTAGCAAATCAGAATAAAAATGTCAACACCAAATATGTAAAAAATGACTAAACAATAGTCATGAATTTTGTGATAAATGACAAATCAAAAAAATAAAACTATTTTTTTGAGTATAACTAAGAAAAATTGCATCACATTTACTCTTTAAACATCATATAATATTAATATTTGACAAAAGGAATGGTTATATGAATTCTTGCGAGATTTCAACTGCTGTAACTGCAATTGCAAATGTAATATTTCAAAAGCTCAACGATGATGAAGTTGCTCTTTTAGGAGCAATATTAGTTCAGCTCGGCGACACTCTTGAGACAATGTCTGTTCAAAAAGAAATATGCCAAAATCAACTTAAAAACGACTGTTAATTATATAATTACATTAATATATAAAGAATCACGTCTTGTTATTAAACAGGACGTGATTTTCATTATTCAAAACACTGAGATTTTTATTAAATACTCTCTAAATAACTGTCTATCTGACTATTATACTTATCCCAGAATTCCTTATATTCCTTTGTGCTTACATCCGTGACGGCATCTGTATACTTGTTCACAGTATCAATTATATCATCAGGAAAATTCTCCTCTAAAAATTCATCATCAGGTCCTTCAAGCTCGTAATCATCAATAGATTTATATGAATAATTTCCGTTGGTAATATCAAAAAACATAACAATATGCCCGCATTTATCTGAACCGTCAAAATCTTCTTCCTTTTTCGGATTGCCGTTTGAGATTAAATATGAACCATGATAGTAAATATATACGGCAACAGAATTATCCTTTTTGTTGGCAGCAAAAATTTTATGAGTTTCAACAGGCAGCATATGCTCTGCTTTTTCTTCATTATCAGATACAACATTTATCAGTGCGTTATGAACTGCATTATCCAATTCATCTGTTATGGCAATTCTGTTCCAAGAAGTATGTTCAGCTTTTTTAACTCCGCAACAAGCAAATGATACTGCCAACATAATAATAAGGAAAGATAATATTACTTTTTTAAACATAAAATCCTCCTCGCTTAATTATTATACTCAAGTCTTTACTTGACTATAATAACCCTTCAACCTTTATATGATATAAAAAACTTAAAGTACAATCAGCTAAACCATTGTATATAATATTTTAAAAAAGGAGCAGCCAAAATACCGGCTGCTCGTAACTTTTTATTTATATTACTTAATCATTGAAGCTACTTCATCAGCGAAGTTGTCCTGCTTCTTTTCGATTCCCTCGCCACGCTCGTATCTTACGAACTCAGAAACTGTCAGCTTACCGCCCTGAGCTTTTGCAACGCTATCAAGATACTGCTTAACAGATACTTTGTCATCCTTAACGAATGTCTGGTCAAGCAAGCAGTTTTCCTTATAGAACTTTCCAATTTTACCGTCAATAATTTTAGCCTTGACCTGCTCAGGCTTTGAAGCCATTTTTGGATCCTCATTCATCTGAACAAGCATAATGTTCTTTTCTTCTTCAATTGCAGACTCCGGTACTGACGCTTCGTCTAAATATCTAGGATTCATAGCTGCTACCTGAAGTGCACAATCTTTACCGGCAGTAAGCATCTCAGCATTGTCAGGTGCTATGTCAGTATCCAGCTTAACCATAACACCGATACTGCCGCCGCCGTGAACATATGGAACCAAAATACCTTCTAATCTTACAAAACGGCGAATGCTCATATTCTCTCTGATTTTCAAGAAAAGCTCGTCATATAACTCCTTAACGGTCATATCGCTTCCGCTTGCTTTTGTAGCCAGCAAAGCGTCTACATCAGCAGGGTTGCTCTCGATAATTGTGTCAGCAACTGTATCAACAAATGCCTTAAACTGATCGTTCTGTGCAACGAAATCAGTCTCTGAGTTTACTTCAACTACAACTCCTATGCCGTCTTTAACAACAGCTGTAACTATTCCCTCTGAAGCAGATCTTCCTGCCTTCTTTGCCTGTGTGGCAAGTCCCTTTTCACGAAGAATAAGTATAGCCTTTTCTGTATCTCCGTCAGCTTCAACTAAAGCCTTTTTACAATCCATCATTCCGACGCCTGTTTGCTTTCTCAGTTCAGCAACGTCTTTTGCTGTGATATTAGCCATTTTATTTTCCTCCAATTTCTGTTTTAAAACTAAGGCAGGAGTTACCCTGCCAATTTCACAAGAAAAATCCTTGTATATATTATTTCTTAATAATTTGCATAAAATTATTCTTCGGTTGCTTCTTCCGTTGATTCCTCAGCTGCTTCTTCAACCGATTCTTCATTTGCTTCTTCTGCAGCAGTTTCCTCTGTATTATCTGCATTTTCTTCTGAATCATCAGCAGTATTCTGTTCACCCTGTCTGCCCTCAATAATAGCGTCAGCCAATGCTCCTGCAATCAGCTTTACTGCTCTTATTGCATCATCATTTCCTGGAATTACATAGTCAATGTCATCAGGATCGCAGTTTGTGTCAACAATAGCTACAACCGGTATTCCGAGTTTCTTTGCCTCTAATACTGCTATTCTTTCTTTTCTCGGGTCAACTACAAATAATGCACCCGGCAGCTTATTCATATTCTTGATTCCGCCCATGAACTTCTCAAGCTTTTCAATTTCAAGATTCAGCTTGATAACTTCCTTCTTAGGCAGTAAATCAAATGTTCCGTCTTCTTCCATCTTGTGAAGCTGTTCAAGTCTCTTTACTCTTTGTTTAATCGTTCTAAAATTTGTCATCATTCCGCCGAGCCATCTTGCATTTACATAATGTGCCTCAGCTCTGATTGCCTCTTCCTTAACTGAATCAGCAGCCTGCTTTTTTGTTCCGACAAAGAGAATTTCCTCTCCGTTTTCCGAAAGCTCACGAATAAACATATATGCCTCTTCCAGCTTGGAAACTGTCTTTTGAAGGTCGATAATGTAAATTCCGTTTCTTTCTGTGAAAATGTACGGTGCCATTTTCGGATTCCACCTTCTTGTCTGGTGACCAAAGTGTACACCTGCTTCAAGAAGCTGTTTCATTGATACTACTCCCATGGTAGTTCCTCCTTAATAAATTGGTTTTTTTCGTCTGATAACAGACGGTCCTCCGCATTATCTTAGCATGCATTCTACCTGACTAATCTCAGGAACCTAATGCAAATGACAAGCGTGCGAATTGCTTAAATATTATACCATTTTTTATGCTTCAATACAAGAATTATTTTGAAATCTATTTAAACAAATTTTCAACCTTTATTCCTTTTGTTTTTGTACATATTGTACTGTTTTGCATCGAAACTAAAATAGTATCTTCACCAATTAGCTGAATATTATCAAATCCTATAAGCAAATCATCCTCATGACCGAATAAACCAAAAAACTTAGGTCTTCCGTACACGACCATATTCACAATTTCATAGCTGTCGGTATTGATCTCAATATCATCAACATATCCGAGCTTTATTCCTGTGTTTACGTTTATAACCTCTTTGTTTTTAAGTTCTGCAAATTGACATATCATTTTTACTCACACCCTCTAAAATGCAGCTAAAACGTCATAATTTCTCATTAATAATATGACTGCTAATGCTTGTATAATGCAAATAATATCCGATATCTCACATTTTCTTAAAATATGCACAAAATTATTAAATATGAATAAGATATATAGAAGTCTAAAACTTCAAATTCAATCAAAGGAGGAAACTAATATGAGCGATCTAAATGCTAATTCAGCCGCTTTCAGCGAAGCCGTTTGCATTGAGGCAATGAGAATATTCGATAGCTGTTCTGATAAAGACTGCATCGAGGATTTGCAGGTTGTATTCGGCAGTGCCGAAGATCAAGCAATTGTTGCAAACGCAACATTTATTAAGTGTAAAAGCGTTGAAGTTGTAAATACGGTGTTTGACATTGAACCTGTTCCGTTCAACAAGGGCTTTTTCTCTGTAGACCTCACCTACACATTCAATGTTGAAATTGAAGCATTTACAAATGTTTCACTGCCATCAACAACTCTTAACGGCGTTACGACCTTCAGCAAAAAGGTTATTCTCTACGGCGGCGACGGAAATACAAAATACTTCTCGTCAGATGATACAACGGAAGTCAATACTAACGGATACTACTCACAGACTCTGCCAAGAGCAACGGTAAGCGTTGTAGAGCCTATTTCTTTAGACTGCAAACTGCTCCCAAAACATCGTTTTAACAACTGTAATTGTCCTATTCAGTGCGATGACAGCAATAGCGGAGAGTGTCCTACACCGCCGTCTGTACCAAAGGTTGCTTACATAACAATCGGACTTTTCTCAATTGTCCAGCTTTCACGTCCCGTACCTATTCTTGTTCCGGCATACGACTACTGCATACCGAGCAAGGAATGCTCAACAACCACAGACTCCCCTTGTGAGCTGTTTGAGAAAATCAAATTCCCTACTAACGAATTTTTCCCCAGATCGTTAGAAGAAACAGAAATGCTCAATTCAGGAAGAGTACACGAACCTGTGTCTGAACAGCCGGCTCAAACACAGCAGGAAGCATCACAAACTGAAACAGAGTAATTCCAAAACCCCTCAATGCATTGTATCGAGGGGTTTTACCTTTATTCTATTACCTTAAGGACGGACTCCATATGCAATTTAAAAGCAGGCACATCTGTGCCTGCTTAATGCTAATCTATTATACTTTATACACAACCTTTTTACCAACTAAAATCTTGGTATTCTTCAGATTTTTCTTATACTTTTTCTTGCTCAACTGCTTTTTAAGCTGTTTTGCAATCTTCTTGTTTTTAACTACAAACTTTATGCCTTTGTTAGTGTTTTTAAAGTTTCCATCACCAAACTCAGATACTATTTTAGGAGTGCTTTTACTATTTTTAATAATGATTTTAGAAAGCTTTTTGCAGCTATAAAAAGCATCTGCATCTATTTTTTTAACATTATTTATAGTTATATTTTTTAGATTTTTACAGTTATTAAATGCACCATATAATATTTCTTTAGCTCCTCTTATAGTAATGGTTCTAAGTTGTTTACAATCACGAAAAGCGTCATAATTTATATTGACATTTTTTGAACGAATATTTACTTTCCTTAATTTTTTGCAGTTTTTAAATGCTTCGTTATCAATTTCTTTAATATTTTTAGGTATAGTTACACTTTTCAAATTTTTACAATTAGCGAACACATCACTGCTAATCACAGTCAAGCCCTTACCAATTTTTACAGACTTTATATTTGAACCATAAAATACCCTTGTATACATTGTTTTAACACTATCAGGAATAACTACTTTAGTGAATTTTGATTTACCAAATTTACCTCCTAAAATTTCTAATTTGCTAGGCAATTTAATACTTTCTAAAGACCTCCAAGTTCCACTCAAATGCTTTAATGTTTCCGGAAACTTAACATTTTTGACGTGTTTAAAGCCAATGCCTCCATAATCTTCGATTTCTTCTATCCCATCAGGAATTATAAGATTAGTATTTTTATTAAATGAAATATATATGGTTTTGCCATCTTTAGATAAAAGGAAATCATTTTTATAGCTATAGTACGGATTATTTGGGTCAACTGAAAGCTTTAACTTTGGACATTGTGCTAAATAATAAAAATCCACTATATCATCAAAATCTACCTTATCTGAATATACATATACATAAACACCATTTTTGGGAATATAATCACGACGCCTGCCAAACATAGTGTTTTTTGGTATATTCATTTTCTTTAGATTATTAAATCCTTCAAAAGAAAATATATTATATATACTTTCAGGTAATACAATTTCTTCAACTTTATTATATTTATTAGGATATGTCTCTTCATTCATATCTAAATCAGTTACAGTAAACTCTATTCCTGCATAGGTAACCTTTTCAGGTATTTCTACCTTTTGAATATTCGGAATATCAACAACAATAGCCACATTAGAAATGTATACAGAACCATATTGTGCATAATCTTTTAAAAAATATGTGAAACTACCAATCTGTGCTTTTCGTGCATTTTCCTCACAATCATATTCATATCTATGAATATAATATGCAAATGCATTTCCTGCAAATGAACTTACCGCCATAACTCCTGCAGCTAATAAGCAAAACAGCTTTTTGATTTTCATATTAAATTTTCCTTTCTAACAATTTTAATATGTTTACAGTTAACTACAAATATATAGTAGCATTTATTTATTAGAAAGCAAAGTGAAATTTATGTGAAAAATATGATTTTGTAGAATTATACAAAAACATGGGGCTTACTTTGTACACTATAACATAAATTGCAAAGATATTAAAAAAGAAATCAGCAAAACCAAAGTAAAATAAGTTAATATAAAAAATCATTCGAGACTTCCCCGAATGATTTCTTGTTTATTACTATTAAGTATTTTTGTCAACCACTTTCATTTTTTTTAAATTTCCCGTCTTATTGTGGCGTTCATCAAGGACCGCTTCAACCTCGCTCCAAGCCAAGCCTCTTTCAACGCACATTACCATAAGATGATACAAAAGATCGGCAACCTCACCTTTAAGTTCTGAGTTATCCTTGTTCTTAGCTGCAATTATGGTTTCTGCACTCTCCTCGCCGACTTTTTTGAGTATCTTGTCAATTCCCTTTTCAAAAAGATAACAGGTATATGAACCCTCTGCTTTAGCTTCCTTTCGGGATATAACAACCTGCTCTAAAGTTTTTAAAGTTTCCATTTCCGATCCTCCGTTATTTGTCATTATACATTTCATTAAAAAAGCAACTGTAAGAGCCAGTATGACAGGCAACTCCCGTCTGCCTTACATTCAAAAGCAATGTGTCGTCGTCGCAGTCGCTGTATATAGATACAACCTTTTGCAAATGTCCGCTGGTCGCACCTTTGTTCCAAAGCTCTCCCCTTGAACGGCTCCAGTACCACGTGTAACCTGTCTCAAGAGTTTTCTTTAAGCTCTCTTTATTCATATACGCAAGCATTAAAACGGTTTTGGTATCAACATCGAATGCAATCGCAGGTACAAGCTCCGACTTGACAAAATACTTGTCAAGATTATTTATGTCTACTTTAATCGCACTCATTATAATTTCCTTTCATCAGATGTATTTGCTTAGAATAATCTGGGCATCAGATTATTTCCCACATCTCTCACAGGCACTCCGCATTTTAAAAGATATGACTTTACCTCGTTGACCGTCAGCTCTTTAAAATGAAACAAAGAAGCCGCAAGTGCCGCAGAACAATTCGTCTTTTCAAAGGCGTCACGAAAATCCTCAAGCTTCCCGCAGCCGCCAGATGCTATTACAGGGATTTTTACAGCGTCACAGACTGCATTCAGCATTTCTATATCATAACCGCCCCGAACGCCGTCCGTGTCGATTGAATTAAGGCATATTTCACCTGCACCCAGCTTTTCTATATTCTTGACCCACTCAATAAGGTCAAGTCCATAATCTATTCTGCCCCCATTGATATAGACCGTCCACTTGCCGTCAGATACTTTTTTTGCGTCAATTCCAACAACAACGCACTGACTACCGAATATATCAGCCGCCTCACGGATAAGCTCCGGATTCTGAACAGCCTGCGAATTTACCGAAACCTTGTCTGCTCCTGCCCTGAGCGTATCACGAAAATCGTCAATTGTTTTTATTCCGCCGCCAACAGTAAGAGGAATAAAAACTTTTCTTGCAGTGTTTCTTACAACGTCAAGCATAGCCCCTCTTCCCTCGTGAGAAGCCGTTATATCATAAAAAACTATCTCGTCGGCACCCTGCATATTATACTCATATGCAAACTCAACCGGATCGCCGACTTCCTTTATCCCCTCAAAATTAACACCCTTTACAACGTGTCCGTCCCTTACGTCAAGACAGGGAATAATTCTTTTTGCTAGCATTTTTTCCTCCGTAAACTTTTATTTTTAATAGTTTAATCTTTGTAAAAACCGCCGTTATGCATACTAAAACTTTCTTTCAGCTTTCCAAAGGCGGCATAGAACCAGTAGCTCACCGGCTGCAAAAATTTTGTAAGATCTTAAGTCCGATTTTTCCGCTTTTCTCAGGGTGGAACTGTGCACCGAATACGAACTTTCCGTCCCAAACCATAGCAGGAACTTTATCCCCGTATTCACAGTAAGCGACTAAATTCTTGTCTTCATTTTCGCAGTATGCCTTATAAGAATGTACAAAGTAAACATAATCATTCCCGGGCAATCCCTCAAAAAGCGGACAGTTCGTAATATTGTATTCAAGCTTGTTCCAGCCCATATGTGGAATAATCAGTTCAGGTTCGTCAATCTTGTCAACCCTGCCCGGAATAAGACCAAGACCGTCGCACTCCTCAAACTCGTAACCCTTATCAAAAAGAAGCTGCATTCCCAGACAAATACCTAAAAACGGCTTTTTGGTTGCCTCGTACTTAATTGTATCAACAAGACCGCTTTTTTTAAGTTCGCCCATAGCCCAAGGAAAAGCCCCAACTCCGGGAAGTATTATAGCGTCAGAAGATTCAATAATCTTTCTGTCTTTTGTAAGAACGCTCTCTATACCGAGCATATCAAGTGCATTTTTAACGCTGAATATGTTTCCTGCACCGTAATCTATAATTGCTATCACTTATAACACTCCCTTAGTTGACAGGACCTCTCCGCTTTCGTTCAAAGAAATTGCCGTCTTAAATGCGTGAGCAAGTGCCTTGAACAGCGACTCGCATATATGATGATCGTTATTTCCGTATATTTCTGAAATGTGCAAAGTTATCCCGGAATTGAACGCAAATGCTCTGAAAAATTCCTCAACAAGACAAGTATCCATCTCTCCTATTTTCTCGCCAGTAAAATCTGCATTGAATACCAAAAACGGCCTGCCGCTTATGTCAAGAGAACAAAAGCCAAGAGCCTCGTCCATAGGTATATATGCACTGCCGTATCTTTTAATTCCCGACTTATCACCCAGAGCCTTTGAAATTGCCTGCCCTAAAACAATTCCGGTATCCTCTACAGTGTGGTGACTGTCAACATCTAAATCACCCATTACGTTTATCTGCATATCAATGCCTGAATGTACTCCGAACGAGGTCAGCATATGATCGAAAAAACCTATTCCCGTATCGACTGATACCTTGCCCTCGCCGTCCAGCTTTACAAATACATTTATGTCTGTTTCCTTTGTTTTTCTTTCAATCTCGGCTGTTCTCATAATAACCCTCCGTACTTTAGTAATACCTGTTTATTTCCTTAATATATCTTCTAAGGCTTCAAAAAGCATATTCATATCTTCGTCAGTACCTATTGTAATTCTCAGATAATTATTGATTCTTGGCTTATCCCAATATCGTACGTAAATCTTTCTCATTTTAAGCTCATAAAATATCTCACTTGCAGGCTTATCAGGGTGAGATGCAAAAATAAAATTGCTCTTTGAGTCAGGAAATTCAAACCCAAGTTTTTTCAATCTGACCTTTGCATTTTCTCTGGTTGAAATTATCTTTTCTACAGTTTCAAGAAAATAACTTTCATCTTTAACAGCCTCAACACCGATTTTTTGAGTAAGACTGTTCATAGTATAAGAATTTACAGAAAACCTGACGTCATTCAGATACTTGATAAGCCTTTCACTGCCGACAGCAAATCCTATTCTTGCCCCTGCTAATGAGCGTGACTTTGAAAAAGTCTGAATAACAAGCAAATTATCATACTTTTTCAAAAGAGGTATACAGCTCTCCCCTCCGAAATCTATATATGCTTCGTCAATCATAACTATAACATCAGGATTTGCATTTAAAATTTTCTCAATCTTATCAAGGTTCTCATAAACTCCTGTAGGTGCATTGGGATTGGGAAAAATAATTCCTCCGTTTTCACAGATATAATCGTTTTCATCTATTTTAAAATTCTCATCAAGCGGTTTTGTTTCATAAGGAATTTTATAAACCTCTGCCCAAACATCATAAAAAGAGTATGTTATATCAGGGAAAATAACAGCCTTTTCCGAATTAAAGAAGGTCATAAATGCCATTGAAATAACATCGTCAGAACCAACACCAACAAATATCTGCGAAGGCTTTACTCCATACCTTTCAGCAAGAGCTTTAACAAGTTCATAAGACGAAGGATCAGGATAAAGCCTTAAATTATCTGCGTTATAATCCTTCAAAACTTTCATAACTCCCTTAGCAGGAGGATATGGGTTTTCATTTGTGTTCAGCTTTATTATGCCCCTATCTTTAGGCTGTTCTCCGGGAACATAAGGACATACCTTTCTTATATTCTTCTCCCAATTTCTCATTACAAACTTTCCTTTATTCAAATCTCACCTTGACTGCGTTAGCATGAGCGGTAAGCCCCTCTCTTTCAGCTATCTGAACAATATCGTCCTTTGCTTTAAATAAAGCGTCCTCAGTGTAATATATAAAGCTGGAACGCTTTTCAAAACTGTTTACCGACAAAGGAGATGAAAACCTTGCCGTACCGCTTGTAGGCAGAACATGATTAGGTCCAGCATAGTAATCTCCCAAAGGCTCAGGAGCATATGAACCCAAGAATACCGAGCCTGCATTGTCAAGTCTTCCTATATACTCCAATGGATTTTCAAACAGTACCTCTAAGTGTTCAGGTGCAAGATCGTTTGCAAGCTGTACTGCCTTATCCTTAGAATCACATATAATTATCGCTCCGAAGCCTGTCAAAGACTCGTCTATTATTTCTTTTCTCGAAAGCTCTTTCATCTGTCGCTCTAACTCAGTTTTAACATCATTCGCAAGTCTTTCGCTTGTTGTAACCAGAATAGCCGAAGCAATTCTATCGTGCTCCGCCTGACTCATCAAATCAGCCGCAACGAATTTTGCATTTGCAGTATCGTCTGCGATAACCAGAATCTCGCTAGGGCCGGCTATCATATCTATATCTACAGTTCCGTATAAAATTTTCTTTGCCGTTGCGACAAATATATTTCCCGGACCTACAATCTTATCAACCTTTGGGATAGTCTCCGTTCCAAATGCCAGTGCCGCAACCGCCTGAGCACCGCCTGTCAGAAATACTCTGTCTACTCCGCATATTGCAGCGGCAACAAGAATATCTTTGTTTGGTGTTCCGTCTTTAAGCGGAGGAGTAACCATAATTATTTCCTTAACACCTGCGATCTTTGCCGGAATCGCATTCATTAAAACAGACGAAGGATAAGCAGCCGTACCTCCCGGAACATACAGTCCTACACGCTCTAAACCTCTTACTCTCTGTCCGAGTATAACTCCGTTCTCCTTAGTATCAACAAAGCTCTGCGACTTCTGTTTATTGTGGAAATCTGCAATGTTTTCCTGTGCATTCAACAAAGCCTCAACAAAAGCAGAGTCAGCCTCAGTCAGAGCGTCGTTTATAACGTCTCTAGGAACTTCATAATAATCCGGTGCTTTTCCGTCAAACTTCACTGTATAATCATTTACGGCTTTGTCGCCGCCGACCTTTACATTATTGATAATCTCGCTTACTATTTCAGTAACCTTTCTATCTGTTTCGCCGTTTCGGTCAGCGACCTGTTTTAAAAATTCAACCTCATCCTTACCGTTAGCGTAAATCGTCTTTATACTCATATACCTGCTCCTTAAGGAGCGTTCCTCCTCTCACATTATTAATTATTTTCTCTCTATTTACCAAAGTGTTTCTTCAACAAATTAGACTTTATCTCATAATAATGTTGACTTAACAAAAAGTTGATCAATTGTGCCATATATTGTTTCATAATCACCCAGTTTTACAAAACCGTATTTTTCATATAACCCAATCTCACCACTCATAATATATACTTTTTTATACCCCAACTCACGTGCATAGGAAGCTGCACTTTTTAGCATTAATTCTGATAATCTTTTACCTCGATATTGTTCGTCAACAAAAACAAATCCTATAAGTGGTTTAAATTTATACTTTGGAGACAACTCGTCCTTTTCAGTCAGCGTACAAAAGCCTACTACTTTTTCGTCTACACAAGCAGCAAACACCTTTTCCCATTGGGAAAATTCATTATTTATCATTTTTTCAGCTAAATAAGAACCTGCTTTCCATGAGCAATTTGCAGCCAGTGAAAAGGTTTCATTCCAATATCTATGTCCTTGTGACATAGGGAAAATTTCTATCATACAGACCCCTTTATGAATCCCGATTTAGTTTATTTTCTCCGCAACACAAATTAAAAGAAATAAAATATTTTATAGATTGCTCTCAAAAAGCGAAACCAGTTTTTCAATTTCCGTCTGTCTCAGCTTCATACTGACAGTATTCACAATAAGCCTTGCCGAAATAGGAGCAATATCCTCAATAACTTCAAGCCCATTTTCCTTTAGTGTAGTTCCCGTTTCTACTATATCAACAATGCCGTCTGAAAGCTCCAACAGCGGTGCAAGCTCTACAGAACCCTCTATCTTGACAATCTCCAAATCCATACCCTTTGCTTTAAAATAGTCTCTTGCAACATTAGGATATTTAGTAGCTATAGTTTTTATATCGTATCCGCCATAGAAGCCCGAGCCCTTTTTAGTTGCAAGTGCAAACCTGCATCTTCCAAAGCCTAAATCGACCAGTTCAAAAAAAGAACCGCCCATTTCCATAATGGTATCTTTTCCTACAACACCCATATCGCATACGCCGTGCTCAACATATGTAATTACATCATTTGCTTTTGCAAGCACGACCTCTAAATTAGCGTCGGGAATAGGAAGTATCAGCTTTCTTCCCTTTTCTCTTACGGCTGTACAGTCAAAGCCGATTTTTTCCAAAAGCCCGACTGTATCCTTTTCAAGTCTGCCCTTTGTAAGAGCAATTCTTATAGGCTTACTCATTTATTTTCATGTTCCTTTCCAATTAAATTAAAAAAACAGATAAAATTAGATTTAGAGATGTAACCAACTTATAGAGGCAAGATACCAGAAGCAAGAGACAAGAAAGGAAACTGGTCGCCAGAGGCAAGAACTATTTTCCAAAGTAGCGATAAATCTTATAAATCAATTTCCTTAACCTCGTCAGACACTACATACAGCTTTGAAATTCCCTTTTTAAATGCGTATTCCTTAGTTTCTTCAAGGGTATCAAAAAGCGAGTTTTCAACCGTCATTCCGCTTTTTGCCAAAGCATTTGAATAGGCAACAGCCTTTAAAGCATTTTCACTCTCACCGAAAACTATTGCGTCTGCAACTTTTGTTTTAGGTATATTTCCGCTTTTAAGAAGCAGTGATGAAACCGCATTGACGTTTATTGCAAAGCCTGTTGCGGCAACGTCAAAACCAAATTCAGAAATCAGTTTGTTATATCGTCCGCCGGATAAAACAGGCTCGCCTATTCCCTCAAGATAGCCTCTGAAAACTATACCTGTATAATAATCTACTCTGTTTACAGTTCCGAGATCGACAATTATTTTTCCCTCATAGCCCAGCTTAGACAGTGAATTATATACATATTTCAAATCAGAAAGAATCTTTTCAGTTTTTTCATCGGAAAACAGCTTTGACGCACGTTCAAATACCTCTTCCCCTCCAAACAGTCTTGGAAGCTGTTTTAATGCTCTTGCAGCTTCACTGTCGCCTATTTCATCAAGTAAATCATTAAGTGCAGGGTAGTTCTTGTTAAGTATCAGATACCTGATTGCCTCTGCCTTGCGTTCATCAATATCCAACTTTGAAATTAGCTCTCTGAAAAATCCTATAGTTCCAATTTCAAGACGGAATTTATCTTTCTCAAAAGCTGTAAGGGTCTCCATTGCCGTTGACAAAACTTCAAAATCTGCTTTTCTCGAGTCAGAACCGATAAGCTCAATACCCGCCTGAACGATCTCATCAGAATGACCTTTCAGCAAAGCGTTATTTTCATAAGTTGTTTGAATATAATACAATCTCAGCGGCATTTCAGCGTCTTTAAGACGTGTGGCAACAAGTCTTGCAATAGGTATTGTAGAATCAGGACGCATAGCCAGCAGTCTTCCCTTAGAATCAACGAGTTTATACAACTGCTCCTGAGGAATTGTTCTCGAGCCTTTATTGAAAACATCATAAAACTCAATCCCTGTTGTTACTACTTCACTGTAGCCCCGCAACTGAAAAATTTCAGCAAACTTATTCTCAACCTCTCTTCTTGACAGACATTCATCAAAGAGCAAGTCCTTAGTACCCTCAGGGGTTATTAAATCATATCTTTCCATATTCTCTCCATATAAAATTTGAATTATAATTTGCAATTCACTGCTATATTTACTTTACTTTAGTAAAGTATTAACACGCTAATTTATTAGCATAATACCATAGTAAAATCGCTTTGTCAACAATCCTGCATAAAGTTCATAGTTAGTTTACAAATTAAAGAAACAAATATGATTGCAATTGTCCAAACTCGATGTGGTCTTTGTTAGCCTTGACTGTTTACGTTTAAGTTTTGTGCGGATAGATACCGACTTCTTAAACCAGTCTTTTATACAATTCCAAATACGCTTTATTCCAATTCTTCTGAGGATTATTCAGCACAATATATTCAATGTCTAAACCTGACAGAATCTCAAGTTCTCTTCGCTGTCGTTCTTCCAGTGCAGCTATATAGCCATCAAAACCATTAAGCTGTTTAGACTTGCCATATACACCATTACAATGATAATCGATTACTGCATTAAGCCATTCATCGCCTCTTTCAGAAACAACATTTTTTACGCTTTCACATATATTATCATTTTGCAAATAAACTATGACAGGATTCAATGGTTTGATGATATTGCAAATTTCACTAATATATGCAGATGACTTATCCTGATTAAATCCAAAACGCATCATAGTTTCACACATAGGATTTTGCAATAGTACACAATTAAAAACATACTTCTCATCAGGGTTTTTATTATCTACAAACTCACGCCATTTATCAAGCATAACGGGCTTTTCCACTTCCCATGGCAAAAAATCATATATTTTATATTGAAGAAGCTTCTCAAATAAAGCGCCTTGAAATGCAGACAGTGAGACAACAAATCCTTCGGATTTTTGATTAGAATTCTCTATAATTTTCTTTTTGTCATCATAAGAAAACTTCTGCATTTCTGACCTATGAATGAATGCATGAAATTCATAATCTGCCGGGTGAATACCACTGCCCTCATCAATGTTCAGCATATTTAATCTATCAGCAATATACTTTGCTGTTGAACTTTTTCCTGAACATGGTAAGCCCTCAACAATAATTAAATTATGCATATTTAATCTCCATCCTGTTTTATCAATTTTCTATTTAGTTAAGTCATTTATTTTCTTACCATTACAAACTAAATAACGAAAATTGATTGCTTTCGGGAATATCACCAAATGCACCTATTTCCTTTAGCGTTTCTATGACCGTCTTTGAAACTCCGCTTTGATTTGCAAACTCCTCAACAGATATAAAATCGCCGTTCTGTGCCTTCTCGTAAATGCTTTTAGATGCGTTTGTTCCCACTCCGTTTATAGAACAGAACGGAAGTCTCAGCTTCCCGTTTTCTATTTTGTAGACAGTTGCGTGTGATTTGAAAATATCCACAGGCAAAAATTCAAATCCTCTTGACATCATCTCATTGATAAGCATAAGGGTATCAAGAGTTCCCTCCTCCTTTGCCGTTTTATCAGACTTGATTTGAAGCTCCTGAATTTTGTGTTTTACTGCCGCTTCTCCTTTAATTGCGGTTTCAGCGTCAAAATCCTCACCTCTAACAGTAAATAACGCCGCATAAAATTCAAGGGGCTTGTACACCTTAAACCAGCAAAGACGAATAGCTGCCGTTACATACGCCGCTGCGTGAGCTTTCGGGAACATATATTTAATCTTCAGACAGCTTTCTATAAACCATTCGGGTACATTGTTATCACGCATTTCCTGTTTCATTTCCTCTGTGAGAAGCTTTGGAGCGTTACCCTTTCTGGTGATCTCCATAATCTTAAACGAAAGAGACGGATCTACTCCGTAATAAATGAGCTTTGTCATAATGCTGTCACGGGTTCCTATTACCTGGGAAATATCACAAATGCCGTTTTTGATAAGCTCCTGAGCGTTACCGAGCCAAACATCAGTACCGTGAGAAAGCCCTGAAATCTGTAATAGGTCAGAGAAATTTTGAGGTTGTGCGTCTAAAAGCATCTGCCGAACAAAAGGCGTTCCCATTTCCGGTATGCCAAGAGTTCCCGTCTCTACAAAAATCTGTTCGGGCTTAACACCTAAAGCCTCAGTCGATGTGAAGAGCGAATACACCTTTTTATCAGACATTGGTATTTTAGTAACTTCACAGCCTGTCATATCTTCTAAATGCTTATACAACGTCGGCACATCGTGTCCGAGCTCATCTAACTTTAATATGGTATCGTGAAGCGAGTTAAAATCAAAGTGTGTTGTAACAATATCACTGTCCGTTTTTTCAGCTGGGTGCTGAACAGGCGTGAAATCATATACTTCATATTCAGCCGGAATAACTACCATTCCGCCCGGATGCTGACCCGTTGTACGCTTTATTCCGGTACATCCGTTTACAAGCCTTTGAATCTCGGCAGGGTTTGCTTTTCTGCCACGCTCATCTAAATATTTCATAACATATCCGTAAGCAGTTTTATCAGCTACACCTGAGATAGTTCCCGCCTTAAAAACGTGGTCAGAACCAAAAAGCTCCTCAGTATATTTGTGTGCTCTGGACTGATATTCCCCCGAGAAATTCAAGTCAATATCAGGAGATTTATCCCCGTGAAAGCCCAGAAACGTTTCAAATGGAATATCATGTCCGTCACGGTGCATATCAGTGCCGCATTCAGGACAAGCCTTTTGCGGCAAATCAAAGCCCGAACCTACAGTTCCGTCGGTTATGAATTCGCAATATTTACAGCTTGGACAGACATAGTGCGGAACAAGCGGATTAACCTCTGAAATACCAGCCATTGAAGCTACAAATGACGAGCCTACCGAACCTCTTGAACCAACCTGATAACCATTCTCGACCGAATTTGCCACCAGTTTCTGAGCAATAATATACAAAACCGCAAAGCCGTGCTTGATAATTGAGTCAAGCTCACGCTGCAAACGTTTATGTACAATCTCAGGAACAGGATCTCCATATATTTCTTTTGCCCTGTTCCAGCAAATTTCAGTAAGTTCTTCTTCAGCCCCTTCAATGTGGGGAGTGAATGTTCCCTTTGGAAAGGCCCTTAGCTCCGGATCTGTCATATCAGCTATTTTATTTGAATTTGTAACAACAACCTCATAAGCCTTTTCCTCGCCTAAGTATTCGGAAAACTCAGCAAGCATTTCATCAGTGGTTTTCAGATACAGCGGTGCCTGAAAATCTGCGTCGGGGTACCCCTGCCCCGCCTGCAAAATCGCACGGAACGCTGCGTCTCCCTCCTCGAGAAAATGTACGTCACCTGTTGCTACAACAGGTATTCCCAGTTCTTCACCGAGTTCTACAACGAATTTATTTATATCTTTAAGTTGTTCCTCCGTCCTGATGTTTTTATAAACGTCACGGTCGATTCTAAGCATAAACCTGTTGTTTTCTATAGACTGTATTTCAAGATAGTCATAGAATTTTGCGATTTCAACAAGTTCCTCATGAGGTTTTCCTGCCAGATAATTCTGGATAAGTTCGCCCATCTCGCAGGCACTGCCGACAAGCAGTCCGTCTCTATGCTTTATAAGCTCCTGCTTCGGAATTCTCGGTCTTTTATAAAAATACTTTAGATTAGAGTCTGAGACGAGCTTATAGAGATTTTTAAGTCCTGTCTTATTCTTTGCCAGAATAATCTGATGATACGGCTTTTTGATCGTGCTTTGATCTAAGGTATCGCTGTTTACCTGATAAGCCTCAATGCCGTAAATCAGCTTGAAATCTCCACCGTCCTTTCGTATTTTATCAACAGCATACATAGCGTCAGGACATCCCTGCATTACACCGTGGTCGGTGATAGCGATAGCCTTGTGACCCCATGAGAAAGCCTTGTTTACTATCTTGTCAGCAGGAGAAACAGCGTCCATTGCCGACATATTCGTGTGGCAATGAAGTTCTACACGCTTGACTTCACTTTTATCCGTCTTTACATTCTTGTGTATAGTCATTATATCATTTGGAATAAAATATTCTTTATGGTCATAGTCGTCTTCTTCAAGCGAACCTGTAAGAACTATTGTTGTTCCCTTTTTCATTTCGCCAAGCATTGCCTCAAGTCTGCTCTTTTGAAGTCTCGACCTTTTATTCGCAGAGCCTAACAGCTTTACCGCACACGAATTTGTATAATCGGTAATAAATATCGTTGCTATCAGCATTCCCGACTTTGTTTCTCTTTTACTAATCTGGAAAACGTCTCCCCAGATTAAAACGCTGCCGCTTTCCGCATTCAGATCACTTAAATTTGTAAGTGTATTTTCAGGCTTTATAACCCTGCCGAGAATAAGTTTTGCACCGCTTCCGTCCAAATAACTGTCGGCAAAATCAATATCAAATACTGAAAATTCGTTTTCCGCTGAATCCGATTTAGTTTCCTTCGGCGGAATGTATTCAGGCATAGGGAGATTTGAAACCGCCTCTGAATAAGACTTTTCGTGTTCTTCCTTATCTGTGCTGAGAACCCCGCCGAATTCTACCTTTACGTTCTTTGAGAAAAGGTCAAAAATCAATTTTGGCAGAGCATTCTCAACTCCGGCTTTCTGCAAAAGACTAAAACCGCCCGATTTAAGATTAATATTAAGCACGCTGTTATTATCGTCATATGTAACATCTGCACTGTCAAAAAAACCGTTTACTACTGAAAAGCTGTCTTTTAAAAATTTTATTAGTTCACAAAAATATTCAGCACTGAACATATCAGGCGTATATTTTATTCCCAAAGTAACTCCTGATATTTGAAGAGCATTTTTCAGATCGTCCTCAAATATTTTAACTGTTTCATAGCTAATGAGCCTGTCAAATGCAGCAGTGATCTTCATCACACTATTGTTACCAGACAAAGTCAACTTTATTATTCTGCCGTTTCTTAAATCATTAGGTATTATGTTTTGATATTCCTCAAAAAAATTGCCTATATAATGCTGTTCCATTTTTTATACAGCCTGAATTATTCAAGCCTGTCCTCCGTTTCTGTGCTTAAAAATACGCACTTATTTATAAGCTGTCACAGCTTATCTATTTCATTCAGCAATGCATCTAATGCTTTTGATTCATCGACCGTATAAAGCATTTCTCCCTTTTTAAACAGCACTGCTTTCCCGTCTCCGCCTGCTATTCCTATATCTGCCTCACTTGCCTCGCCCGGACCGTTTACAACACATCCCATAACAGCAACTGTTATGTTCTTGTTTATGTTTTTAGTTCGCTCCTCAACCTCTTTAGCTAAAGAAATCAAATCTATCTTGGTTCTTCCGCAGGTTGGACAAGCCACTATCTTTACACCGCTTCCCATACCAATAGCTTTCAAAATATCCTTAGCAGCATACACTTCCTTAATTGGACTGTCAGTAAGAGATACTCTAATAGTCTCACCAATTCCGTCCAGCAGAAGCGAACCTATCCCAACAGCTGATTTTATAAGCCCCAATCTCTCCGTTCCTGCTTCCGTAACTCCCAAATGCAGAGGATAGCTGCACTTCTTAGATAAAAGTCTGTAAGCTGATACCATTGTTTTAACATCTGATGATTTAATTGAAATAACTATATCGTCAAAATCAACAGCTTCGAGCATCTTAGCATGATCAAGAGCACTTTTTACCAAAGCCTCCGGCGTGGGAGAGCCGTATTCAGCAAGCAGTTCCTTTTCCAATGAGCCTGAATTTACTCCGATTCTTATGGGGATTCCTCTCAACCGACAAGCATTGGCAACCGCCTTAACATTTTCCATTCCGCCTATATTACCGGGATTTATCCTTATCTTGTCTACGCCAGCATATGCCGCTTCAATCGCCAGCTTATAATCAAAATGAATATCCGCAACCAAAGGCACTGATACTTCTTTCTTTATTGCCGGAATAAGCCTTACAGCATTCATATCAGGTATTGCCACACGGATTATCTCACAGCCTGCTTTCTCCAGCTCAACAGCCTGAGCAACACTGCCATTTATATCCTCCGCAGGAACATTAAGCATAGATTGTATATATATTTTCTTACCGTCAAGGCAAAGTTTACCAACCATAACTGGTTTGCATTTTCTATTCATAACCGAAATATGCTCTAAAATTTAATGAGCAATCCTCCTTTTATATCATCCACAACTATCAGCTAATAAGCTTTATAACGTCGTTAAAGGTCACATAAAGCATAAGCACCATCAAAAGTGCAAGACCAATAAAATGCACAACGCCTTCCTTTTCAGGACTTACAGGCTTTTTTCTTATTCCCTCAACTATTAAAAATATGAGCCGTCCGCCGTCTAAAGCAGGAAGAGGAAGCAGATTGAATATTCCCACGTTTATTGAGATCAATGCCGCCATAGAAAAAAGATTTTGAAATAGCTCAAGCCAGTTGACGCCTGATTCTGTAGTTCCATTTGATACTACGTCGCTTATTGCAGAAACTATCCCGACAGGTCCTGATAAATCATTTATTTTGTACTGTCCTGTTAAAAGGTCACCCAGAGAAACCCAGATAAGTCTGGCATATGAAACGCTCTTTCTCCAAGATTGAGATATAATGCTTTTAAAACCCCCCTCTATAGGTTCGACTTTAAAATCTATATGCAGACTGCTTGTGCTTTTGTCCTTATCAGGCTTAGACATAGTAAACTCTATATCTTTAAGATTTTTCTTCACACCGTCTCTTATAACTGTCATATCGAATACTCCGTCCTTATCAGACTGAAGCTGATACACAAAATCCGTGTCGGTAAAAATATGCATACCGTTTACACTAACAACTTTGTCCCCTATCTGAAGTCCGCTTTTCTGAGATGCGGCGTTTTCCTCAAACCAAGAAATAGTTGTGCTTGCATAAGTATCTGTCATAGAAGTCATTATCACAATAAATATGAAGCCTAAAATAAGATTCATCAATGCACCTGCAACGACGATTATTATTCTTTTTATGACGCTCTTTCTGCAGAAGGCTCTGTCATCATCACTGGACTGATCCTCTCCTTCCATTGAACAATATCCGCCGATGGGGAGAAGTCTTAAAGAATATTTAGTCTCACCGTACTGCTTAGATAAGAGTTTAGGCCCCATACCTACTGCGAATTCGTTGACCCTTACTCCGCTTTTCTTTGCGGCAATAAAATGCCCAAACTCGTGTACTATGATTATTATTCCAAATACCAATATTGCGATTATTATACTAACCATTTGAACCTCTCATTCAATTTGATTTCAATAAGTTAAATCCTGCTCAGAACAAATTCCCTTGCGGCTTTGTCAGCCGTTAAAACATCATCAATACAAGTTATCTTTGTTGGCTTAATGCTTTCGAGAGCAGACTGTACAAGTTCGCCGATTTGAAGAAATGAAATTCTGTTATTAAGAAACAGAGAAACTGCCTGCTCGTTTGCACCGTTTACAACTGCAGGCATTGAACCTCCTATAGCTATAGCCTTTATACAAGCTCTAAGACAATCGAAGGTCTCAAAATCGGGCTTTGCAAAAGAGAGAGTTCCGTAATCGGTAAGCGAAAGCGTTTTTTCTTTACAATAAATTCTTTTTGGGTATAACAGTGCATACTGAATGGGAAGTCTCATATCGGGTACTCCCATCTGTGCTATAACCGAGCCGTCTTTGTATTCAACAGCTGAATGTATAACGCTCTCTCTGTGAACAACTATCTCTATCTGCTCGGGCTTTAGGTCAAACAGCCACATAGCTTCAATGAATTCAAGTCCTTTGTTCATAAGTGTAGCAGAATCAATGGTTATTTTATTTCCCATCGACCAGTTAGGATGATTTAATGCCTGTTCAACGCTTACATTTTCAAGCTCGCTCTTCTTTTTTCCAAAGAAAGGTCCGCCTGAGGCTGTAAGTATTATCTTGTTTATCTCATTCATTTCATTTCCCTGAAGGCACTGAAATATCGCTGAATGTTCGCTGTCAACAGGGAGTATTTTAACTCTCTTATCATTAGCTTTGTCAATAACCAGCTTACCGCCGGTTACTAAAGTCTCTTTATTTGCCAGAGCAATATCAACACCCTTTTCAATTGCCGCAAGTGTAGGTTTAAGCCCTACCATTCCCACAACCGAATTGAGCATTATGTCAACTCCGTCAAGTACTGCGATTTCACAAAGACCTTCCATTCCGCAAAGGACTTTAACATCTGTTCCCTTGAAATTTTCTTTCAGCTCTTTGTATTTATCATTGTCATAGATACAAACATAGTCAGCACTAAATTCCTTTGCCTGCTCAGTCAAAAGCGATACGTTGCTTTTTGCCGCAAGAGCTATTATTTTAATTTTATGCAGCTTGGCAATATCTAATGCCTGAGTCCCTATTGAACCCGTTGAACCTAAAACTGATATAGTTTTCATTACTTTTCGTTTTGCTCTTACAGAGCTTGCCTCCTAATTTTATTAAAACTTAATTTCCCGCAATCCTTAACTTAATAGGGGTAAGCCTTTACCGCTTGCCCCTATTGATCTTCTATTTTAAAATATTAAATATACCCAGTGCAATCGTCATAAACGGAGCTACAAACAATACGCTGTCAAACCTGTCCATAACGCCGCCGTGACCGGGCATTATATTGCCGTAATCTTTAATTCCTGTCTGCCGCTTTATAAGAGACGCAGATAAATCACCCAGAAGTCCCATAAATGCACATATCATTCCAAGAACGAACAGAATAATATAGTTTACATCTATAACCGTCGATGCAACTTTTAAATATCCAAAGCCAAGAATTACAAATATTATTCCGTTTGTAACAACACCGCCAATTAAACCTTCAACAGTTTTTTTTGGACTAATATTCGGGCATAGCTTGTGCTTACCGAAAAATGTACCCGCAAAATACGCACCGCTGTCAGCAAGCCAAGCGCCGCAAAGAGTTAGTACAACATAAAACAATCCGTTCTTACCGCCTGTTCTGTTCAAATACAAAAGCGTTGACATTGATACAGACACAAATGCCGTTATAAAGATCATAAATGCCAGCTTTTCAAATTTCATTGTCTTATAATAACCGAGAAACGATAAAAACATCAAAAGCAAAAATACGGCGGAAATGTAATACATTATACTGTCGCTAAGCCTTAAAAGATAATTTGAAAACGGAACAGCCAATGCAAAAACATAGCATACAGTCTGAGTTACCTTGAATTTCAAGCAGTCCTCCGCTCTGAAAAGCTCAAACAGTGCAATTTCAATAAGAGCTGCTACTGCAATATTAATTACTATTGTATTGTGAAAACAAAGCACAACCACCGCAATAACAATTGCCGCAGCGGCAGAAATTATTCTTGTAACCATATTTTTGATATGCCCCTATTCCTCTTGTTTAATATTCATTTGCCTACAATTTACAGTCATTAATCTCAGTTATACAGACTAAACTCCTCCAAATCTTCTGTTACGCTCACTGAACGATTTTATGGCATCTTCCAAGTCCTTTTCCTTAAAATCCGGCCACAGAATATCAGTAAAATAATACTCCGCATATGCAGACTGCCATATAAGAAAATTTGAAAGTCTCATTTCTCCGCTTGGTCTTATAATCAAATCAACCGGCGGAATTTCCTTAGTATCGAGATTCTCTTCAATGAGACGCTCGTCAATATCGTCTACTTGAAGCTCGTTGTTTTTTACTTTTCTTGCAATTTCCCTGACGCTATGACAAATCTCACTCTGACCTCCGTAATTTACAGCCAGTATTACTGTCATTGATTTAAAGTCCTTTGATATTTCCTCAGCGTGCTTCATTTTTTTTTGCAAATTTTCAGAAAGTGCAGACCTGTCTCCGATAAATATAAGCCTTATATTTTCCTTTTCGAATGACGATACATCATCGAGGTAATCCTCAAACAGCTTCATAATAGCGTTGACCTCGTCCTTCGGACGTTTCCAGTTTTCGGTGGAAAACGCATAGAAGGTCATAAACTCAACGCCCATAGCCTTGCCTGCAAGAGCAATTTTCTTAAAGGTCTTTGCCCCCTCGCGATGTCCGAACTTTCTCGGCAGAAGACGCTTTTTTGCCCATCTGCCGTTTCCGTCCATTATAACGCCTATATGCTTTGGAACTAAAATTTCTTTTGTATCTTCACGCTTTTTACTGTTTACTGCCACGCACTGAAACCTCCGATAAAGACATAACGTTGCTTATTAGATAGACAATACTTCCTTTTCCTTTTCTGCAACTATTTCATCAATATTCTTGGTGAATTTGTCTGTCAGTTTCTGAGTCTTATCCTCACCGTTTTTCAGATCGTCCTCAGTAAGCTCTGAATTTTTCTTCATAGACTTTAATTTCTCATTAGCGTCACGGCGTGCAGAACGTATAGCTACCTTTGCTTCCTCTCCGTACTTTTTCAGATTCTTAACGATTTCCTTTCTTCTGTCCTCGGTAAGCTGCGGAAACGTAAGTCTGATAACATTACCGTCATTTGCAGGATTGATTCCAATATCCGATGCCTGAATAGCCTTTTCAATATCCTTGATTAGACTCTTGTCCCACGGCTGTATAACCAAAACTCTTGCCTCTGAAACCGAAACGGCTGCCATCTGATTTATAGGCGTTGGTGTTCCGTAATAATCTACCAGAACCTTATCCAGCACAGACGGATTTGCCCTGCCTGCTCTGATTGACGCAAATTCGTTCTTTAGACTGTTAATTGTCTTGTTCATCTTCTCCTCTGCTCTATTAAGTACCTCTTTCATAATAATTCTCCTTTACTTTTTATTAAGTATTAAATATTGTTAATTACCTTTGTTCCGACCGGCTCGCCCATACAAGCTCTGTATATATTTTCAGGGTCAGCCAGATCAAATACATATATCGGTATGTTGTTATCCTTGCACATTGCCGCCGCTGTTGAATCCATAACCTGCAAGCCTTTTGACAGTATTTCATTGAAAGAAAGCTCGTCATATTTTACAGCGTCTTTGTATTTGTGAGGGTCTTTATCATATACTCCGTCAACCATAGTAGCCTTAAAAATTATGTCGGCTTCAATCTCCGCCGCCCTGAGAGCCGCTGCTGTATCAGTTGAGAAAAACGGATTTCCCGTTCCGCAGCCGAATATAACCACTCTGCCCTTTTCAAAATGACGCATTGCCCGGTTTCTTATATAAGGCTCTGCAACTGCAGGCATTGATATTGCCGTCTGTACCCTGACCTGCAAACCGCAGTTTTCCAAGCCGTCAGCAACTGCCAGTGCGTTCATTGCCGTAGCCAACATACCAATATGATCAGCTCTCGTCCTGTCCATAGCTCCGCTTGAACGCCCTCTCCAGAAATTACCTCCGCCGACTACTATTCCGACCTCAACTCCTGCATCGACGCATTTTTTTATCGACTTGCCGAAAGAGTTTATAACATCATAACTCAAGCCCATTTGCTTATCGCCTGCTAAAGCTTCGCCGCTAAGCTTCAAAAGTATCCTGTTATACTTCGGTTTCACTACAACACACCCTTTATTCTATATTGCTATTTAACAGTATACCATAAAGAACCTAAAATGTAAATAAAAAAATACCGGCGAGCCGCCGGTGGCTCTGCCGCCTTTGAAAAAATAAATGTGATAATATGTACAGCAGCAGTCTATACATAAAGTTTTCTGTTTACATATTATCTTCATCACTACCAAACAGATAATTTGCGTCAACTTTATATAATTTTATCAGATCTTTAATTGTTTGAATATTAGGTTTTAGAAATCCATTCTCATATTTTGATATATTACTTCTAGATATATCCAATTCAAATGATACTTGCTCCTGAGTAAGTCCAGCCATTTTTCTTGCTTGTTTAAGTCTATTTGCAAATTGATCCATTATATCACACCCTTTTTTCAATTTTATCATATTTTCACAAAAATGTCTGTTCTAATTTGGAACATTAGCTAATAGAATTTATTATTTTTCTATGCTAAAATAATAATGTTCTAAATTTGAACATTTTTTAATACAAAATGTGCTATGATAAAAATGGAGGTGAAAGTAATTATGGATAATTTTGCAACAAGACTTAAAGAATTACGACTGCAATACAGATTAACTCAAACACAATTAGCAGAGAGACTGGGAGTTTCAAAATCAACCATTTCATATTATGAGCTGTTAGAACGCACCCCATCACCTGATATATTAGTTAGGCTAGCTGAAATTTTCAATGTATCCCTAGATTACCTTATGGGGTTGAATAGGAAACAGATAATTGAGATTTCAAATCTTAATGAAGAAGATATAAAGCTAGTTAAAGATATAATTAATTCTTTGTCAAACAATAATGAAAATAAAAAGAAGCAAGAGAAAACAATCTCTTACTTCTAATCTTTATCTCGGTTTTTCCGATAGTATTGTGCATTGTAAATTGACCAATGTAATTATTCTGAAAGCTGTTGTGCAAAGTTAATTTTCAAAGGCGGCAAAGAAGCCATCATCCCGTTAGTCACCGTAATTATACCGAGACGGTAATGCCACCCTCCCACAATTCTACTTCAGAAATGTCGATATCATCATCCCAGCCTACTGCACAGCCCCCGCATTCTACCTTGACGAGTTTAAAAAAATTTTCGTCTTTCAACTTATTATAATACGGAAACTGAGGCAGCAATTGCTTTGTATCATACTCTTTCACTACACCATTTTCAAAAGTAACCAACAGAGTCATATTCTTTATAGGAGTTACGTCAGTAATCCTTATGGATAATCCCATTTAACAGCCTCCTTACGTTATATTATTCCAATGGCGGTAATTTTTTTAGCGTTTTTGTTTCCCACATTTTCATAATGTCATCAATGTACTGCCCTGCCCATTCCTTAACTAAAGCCTGTGCCTTTGGTGGCAAATCGCCTTCAATCATTTTCAGCGTAGAGATTTCAAATGTTCCGTTATACTCTCCGTAGACCGCATGAAAATGCGGCGGATTATGTTCCCTCGTGAGAAAAATCTTAATGATAATTCCATAAAATCTTGTTATTTCCGGCATTACACCTGTCCTCCAATATTTATCGCCTTCATATTAACATCAATAAGATTTGCCTTTTTTGGAGGAATTGCCTTTTCAAACGCTTTATGCAAAGTGTCAATTGAGATTATACCTGTTTCCTTTATGAACTTTCCAAGCAGAATAATATTCGCCATACCAGACATTTTGTTCTCCTCTGCAAGCTGTGAAGCAGGTATATAAAAACATTCTATGTCGTCTCTGTCCGACTTTTTATCTATCATTGTGCTGTCAACAAACACCTTTCCGCCCGGCTGAACGTTGCCTATAAACTTGTCAAAAGAAGGTGTGTTCATAACAATAAGGTAATTAGGCTCTAAAACAAGCGGTGAACCGATAGGGTCGTCTGAAATACAGACGCTGCAGTTTGCAGTACCTCCCCTCATCTCAGGTCCGTATGACGGCAGCCACGATATTTCCTTGTTGTCCATAAGTCCGCCGTAAGCAAGTATCTTTCCGGCAAATAGAATTCCCTGTCCGCCGAAACCCGCTAAAATTATTTCGTTTAACATCTTACTTCTCCTCCTTTGGATTTTTTGCGTCGCAGTCCTTAAAAACTCCCAAAGGATAGTAAGGAATCATATCTGTTCTCAGTCTCTCCAGAGCCTCTACAGGAGAAAGTCCCCAGTTTGTCGGGCAGGTGGAAAGAACTTCGACAATTGAAAAGCCTTTTTCGTCTCTCTCATTTTCAAATGCTTTTCTGATAGCCTTTTTAGCTTCATTAATGTGTGGAACACTGTCAACGGCAACCCTCTGTGCAAGTGCCGTTCCCGAAAGTGTTGAAAGCATTTCGCATACTCTTATCGGATAACCCTGAACCTTTGGATCACGTCCGAAAGGAGTTGTCTGTGTTACCTGACCGGGTAATGTCGTAGGAGCCATTTGACCTCCTGTCATTCCGTAGGTAGTGTTGTTTATGAATATAACGACTATGTTCTCCCCTCTTGTTGCTGCGTGAACAGTCTCAGCCGTTCCGATGGCTGCTAAGTCGCCGTCACCCTGATATGTAAACACCATAAGATCAGGTCTTGCTCTCTTAACTCCTGTCGCAGTCGCAGGGGCTCTTCCGTGAGCCGCTTCTATCATATCGCAGTTAAAATAGTCATACGCCATAACAGAACAGCCAACAGGACATATACCTACAGTATTTCCCTCAATGCCCATTTCATCAATTACCTCACAGACAAGTCTGTGAATGATTCCATGTGTGCAGCCCGGGCAATAGTGCAGATTAACATCGCAAAGTGCATGAGGTTTTTCAAATACAACTGACATTATTCAGCACCTCCCAGTTTCTTAATTTCTTCCAGAATTTCAGAAGGCTTCGGAATAACTCCGCCTGTTCTTCCGAAGAAAGAAACAGGTATTCTGCACTCAAGAGCGAGCTTAACATCGTCAATCATCTGACCCATAGACATCTCAACGCTCAGCACATTCTTAGCAGACTTGCAAGCCTCGTTTATCTCCTTAACAGGGAATGGCCACAGTGTCTTTGGACGGAAAAGTCCTGCCTTTATACCCTGCTCTCTTGCTGTATTTACAGCACTCTTTGCAACCCTTGCCGTTGCACCGAAAGCAGTAACAACGATTTCAGCATCATCGCAAAGATAAATCTCTGCGTCTGTTTCAGTTTCCTTTATTTTCTTGTATCTCTCATAACGGCTTATGTTAGAGTTCTCAAGCGTTTCTGGCTGGAGATAAAGCGAATTTATAATATTGTGCTTTCTCTTCATTTTTGTACCGTCACAAGCCCAAGGCTTAGGCTTCTGTTCGGCACTTATTTCAGGAAATGTCACAGGCTCCATCATCTGACCGAGCAGCCCGTCAGCTAAAATCATTGCCGGCATTCTGTATTCGTCAGCTTTGTCAAACGCCTTGACTACCATATCCACCATCTCCTGAACTGAAGCAGGTGCAAAAACCAAAAGCTGAAAATCTCCGTGTCCGAGAGCCTTTGTAGCCTGCCAGTAGTCAGACTGTGACGGCTGTATTCCTCCCAAACCGGGCCCGCCTCTTTCAACATTTATTATAACGCACGGCAAATCTGATCCTGCTATGTAAGATATTCCCTCGCTCTTTAACGATATTCCTGGCGAAGAGCTTGAGGTCATACATCTTGTTCCGGTCGCAGACGCACCAAGCACCATATTAATTGCCGCAATCTCACTTTCAGCCTGCAAAAATACTCCGCCGTTAGCCTGCATTTTCTTAGCTAGGTATGCAGAAATCTCCGTCTGAGGCGTTATTGGGTAACCGAAAAAGCACTTACAGCCTGCTCGCATAGCGGCTTCAGCCAATGCCTCGTTACCTTTCATCAAATTTCTCTCCATTTAATTCAACTCCATTTTATAGTTTATTTCCTATCTCTCTACTGTTATACAGCAGTCGGGACACATAATTGCACAGCTTTTACAGCCAATACAAGCGTCATCGTCAATACACACTGCCGTAAAATAACCCTTTGAGTTTCTCTTCTTCTTTTGAAGCTCAACTATCTTCTTAGGGCAGGCTGTTGTACAAAGACCGCAGCCTTTGCATTTTTCAAAATTAACAGTTATCTTAGCCATAATTAGATTTATTCCTCCTCATATATTTTCAAATTAATTAAATTATTCATTCTTTATTATATCATCTTCATCTACATATTCCATTATATCTCCCGGCTGGCAATTTAATAGTTTGCAAAGTCGCTCTATTGTTCTTGTATCAATATTTCCGGTACCGTTTTTCATTTTTGTCATCGATGCTTGAGAAATAAGATTTTCCTTTCTGATTCTATATGAGGAAAATCCCTTTTCTTTAAGTAATTTAAATAACTTGTCATATTTAAATGGCATTTAAACAACCTCTTTCTAATCAAAAAATTATCATTGCTTTTTTGCAACAATAATAAAACAATAAAACCTTGTACGAAATATACAAATTACACAAATTAGCTCACTAAAGGTTGTGAACAATCAACATTGACCATTCACTCGCTCGAGTGTATAATAGTAATAAATAAATGCAAAGGAAGTGTAATCAATGAAAAGAAAATTTAGGGCTATTCATTTAGTAGACTTTGAAGATGTAATGAAAGAGGCTGAAATGTTGTCAGGACTTGCTCATGTATGCTTATTATGCTTTAACAATTCCTTTGAAAACGATATTTTCAAAGGAGCGTTTGAATGTTTAGCAGACGAAGCCTCTAAATTAAGCGAACACTGTAATGAACTTATGCAAGAGGCGGAAGAATGATTTATTACAGCAATAATTATCCATTATCCATTGTCAATTATTCCGACCCGCCGTTTCTAAAACTTTAACATTTAACAAACTTTCCAAAGGCGGCAATGCGTGCAGGGCTCAGCCCTGCTGTTGCTCCCAGATGTTGCGTACATATCGCTTTATAACCTTAATTTTTGTGCGTTCACATTCAAACTCACAAGGTGATGAAGTGAAAAACACAGGAAGTCCTGTCTTCCTAGATACCTCATCAGCATAATCAAGCGAATCTAAAACTGTCTGAATATCTGTTTCCTCGCCTAAGTTTGAATTGTTTATTATACCCGTATGCTTAAAGCGAGCCGTATATTCTATTTCCCCCATAAGCTTAACTGCATCATCAGGTTTGCGTGTCAGAAGTCTGTACTTATTGATAACATAAAACATATCAATATCGCCCGACTTAGAAAGTCCGTCAAAAACAGATTTATATCTGCCCAAAGCGGTCGAACCGCTGTCATCTCCTCCAACGTCTATAATAAGATAACCATTATCAAGCGTCAGTCTTTCAATATCAAAGCTTATTGCAGGAATGTCAAGATTTGAATTTGCATACATAGGCGTTATCAAATTTACATTATAGTCAGAAAAAAGTTCTCCGAAATCGGCTGTTCTGAAATAAGGGTTTACAATGTCCAGATCGACTACCGTAACCTTTTCTCCTCTTTGAGCCATTTCAAGTGCAAGATTAACGGATACGTTTGTTTTACCGCTTCCGTAATGCCCTGTGATGATTGTAACCTTTTTCAAAACCGACCCCCAATTAATAAATAACTAAATCCAAAATAATTTTTCCAATACGCAAATAAATGACTGGTACTATAAAAGTATAACAGTCATTTATATATTATATCACATTTTTATATTGATTTCAACACTTTTGAAAATGACATACTTCTTTATGTCATAATTTTCTATTGCTCGCTTTCATCAGCTTTAGAATCAATATCATCTGTATCAGATACCTCAGCAAGTTCGCCTTTCATTAATGCCTCAAAATCATCGCCGTCGATTTTTTCATTCTTGATAAGATAGTCAGCAACCTTGTGCAGCTGATCAATGTGTTCTCTAAGAATTTTCTCTGCATCTTTGAAACAGCTTTCAATAATACTTCTTATCTCGCTGTCTATCTGATATGCAATCTCTTCACTGTAACGGTTTCCGTTCGTATAATCTCTTCCTAAAAAGACCTCGTGCTGATCGTTTCCATAAACTACAGGTCCCAACTTCTCGCTGAAGCCGTACCTCGTAACCATACTTCTCGCAGTTGAAGTCGCACGCTCAAGGTCATTTGAAGCACCGGTTGAAATATCGTCTAAAATAATCTTTTCAGCCACACGTCCACCGAGAAGAACTATAATATTCTGATACATTTCCTTCTTTGAAACGTAAGCCTTATCCTTTTCAGGTAAAGATAAAGTGAATCCTCCTGCCGCACCTCTGGGTATAATAGACACCTGATGCACCTTATCCTGCCTGTCGCAGTAATATGTGCAGACCGCATGACCGCCCTCGTGATAAGCCGTGAGTCTCTTTTCATTCTCGGTAACTACCTTTGAACGCTTTTCAGGTCCGGCTATTACCTTTATTGAAGCCTCCTCTAAATCCTCTCGAGTGATTGCCTTTCTGTTCTTTCTGGCAGCAAGCAGACTAGCCTCATTAATAAGATTTTCCAAGTCAGCTCCCGTAAATCCTACCGTTGTTTTTGCAATAGTCTTTAAATCTACATCAGGTGCAAGCGGTTTGTTTCTTGAATGTACCTTTAGTATCTCCTCCCTGCCCTTAACATCAGGATAGGAAACTAAAATCTGTCTGTCGAATCTTCCGGGACGGAGAAGTGCCGGATCGAGAATATCACGGCGGTTTGTTGCCGCCATAACAATAATTCCTTCATTGCCTGTAAAGCCGTCCATCTCAACAAGAAGCTGGTTAAGCGTCTGCTCACGCTCATCGTGACCGCCGCCAAGTCCTGCTCCTCTCTGACGTCCTACAGCGTCTATTTCGTCTATGAAAATAATAGCAGGTGCGTTTTTCTTTGCCTCTGAGAATAAGTCTCTTACTCTCGACGCTCCAACGCCGACAAACATTTCTACAAAGTCAGAACCCGAAATAGAGAAGAACGGTACTCCCGCCTCCCCTGCAACAGCTCGTGCAAGCAAGGTTTTTCCTGTTCCCGGAGGACCTAATAACAAAACGCCCTTAGGAACTCTGGCTCCTATCTCGTTGTATTTCTTAGAATCCTTCAAAAAGTCAACGATCTCGGCAAGTTCTTCCTTTTCCTCGTCAGCACCGGCAACGTCTTCAAAGGTAGCCTTCTTGCTTGTGACCATATGCTGCTTCGCATTTGATTTTCCAAAGCTGCCTATCTTTCCGCCGCCTCCGGCAGTTTTCATCATCATATATACGAATAATCCCATTGCTCCAAGTAAAAGAAGCGTTGGTATAAGGTTTATCCAGAAGCTGTTATCCTTGACCTCTTTCATATTCATTTTGAGAGGCTTGTCGGGATGCTCTTTGTTGTATGCCTTCTGATAATCATACTGATCGTTGAAAATTCTGTTATAAAAAGCTGTAACGCTAGGTACTGTATAGGTTCTCTCCTTTGCAGAACCGATTAACTTGTAATCAAGCTTTCCTGTTCCCAAATCAAGAGTGAACTCCGAGACCTTCAAATCATCAAAATAACCTGTTATAGTTGAATAGTCAACCTCATCCGTCTTTGTAGTTACGTTATTCAGCAAATACACAATTCCTGTGATTATCGCCAACGATACCAAAATGTAAATTATTATGCTCTTATTTCTGTTTTGTTTCAATTTGTCAACTCCATTCCGCAGAAATTAGAAATCAAAAATTCAGAGATCGGAGATATTTAAACTCTGCTTTTCTATAACTAACTTCTAACTTCTAATTTCTAAAATAACACTAAATTGTGATAGTTTTATGATATTTCAACATATAAAATGCGTTTTGTATTCTCATCTGCCGAAACACGCTCGTCAGCACCAAAGCCCTCAACATATATTACTCCGTTGTCATCGCTTAAAATAACCGTCTTATCACGCAATTCAATCGGAATATTCTCGTTAAACAGCTTTTTTACCGTCTTCGTAATGCCTCTGTCAGGAAGTCTGATTTTATCTCCGCCTAAGCGGTTTCTAAGCAAAATTCTGCCTTTTATTTTATCATAATCAATATTTTTCTTTGTAAACATATTATGAATATTAGTCAATTCACTATCTCTGTTTAACAGTTTTATATTCACTCTTTTGCCAAAAAAATCCTCTTCAACAGTATTGCCTCTTTGAAAACTGATTTCCTGTGAATAAGTCTCTGTCTTTTTTATACCTTTACTGAAAATTAGTTTTCCCGATTTAGTACTTGCATAAACATTCTTTTTAAGATTAATTTTTTTATTTTCAAAACATGCAGTCTTTAAATCCTCCAGCTTTGATTGAGATACTTCAACACCATATCTCTTTAAAAGCATAATAAATACCCTGTTTGAGATTGCTTCATTTTGTGAATTTATCATTTCAATATCATAAGTATCTTTATCTATATGTGCATCTTCAAGCAAACATTCCGCCCTAATGCCTAAATAACTCTCATCCAAAGAAACTGACTTTATCGTTCTGCTTATGCTTTTGTAAAAATTCCCATTCTGACAATCAGAAATCTCAATGAGTTTTGGAATAATCAAATGCCTTATCCTGTTTCTTGTGTAGTCATCAGAATTATTTGTCGAATCAGTAACATATTCTATTCCGCGTTCATTTAAAAATCCCTCTACCTCTTCTCTTGTACACTCTATAAGCGGACGCACAATATTTTCCCTTTTATACGGCACTCCGCACAGACCTTTAAGTGCCGTCCCTCTTATAAGATTCAAGATCATTGTCTCAACGCTGTCTGAAAGAGTATGTGCTGTACAGACCTTATCTGTTCCTGCTGAGGCAAAAGCCTTATATCTAATTTCTCTTGCCCCCTGCTCGATACCCAGTTTATTTTCACGGCAATACCCTTTAACGTCAATACTTTTGACTGTCAGCGGTATACCGAGATTCTTGCAAAGTTCAATGCAGAACTGCTCGTCACGGTCGCTCTCGCAGCCTCTAAGATTATGGTTTATGTGCATTGCAGAGACATTATACCCCAGTTCTTTCAGGCATACCAAAAGTGCAACACTGTCTGCACCGCCCGAAAGCCCTACAAGTACGCTTTCAGTGTGAGAAATCAAATTGTGTTCTGAAATTGTATTTTTTACTTTATTGAGCATAATAGTTCTCCGTTTCATATTGAAATGGATAACAGGCAATTACTCTTTAATACCTATTATCCATTAAAATCCACTTTCAATTTTCCGTTTAAAGCTACTGCTCTCTGTTAATTTCTAAACTCCTGAATAACTGATATTCTCCCAGCCAAGCCAGCTTAATAGTTCCCGTCTCGCCGTGACGGTTTTTAGAAATAATACATTCTGCGTCGCCCTGATTTGGATTCATTTTATCGTAGTAACCTTCTCTGTATAAGAATAATACAATATCAGCGTCCTGCTCTATAGAACCCGATTCACGCAGATCTGCAAGCAATGGTCTGTGGTCGGTTCTGCTTTCAGGACCGCGGGCAAGCTGTGACAGACATATTACAGGAACGTCAAGCTCCTTAGCCATCAGCTTTAGCTGTCTTGTTATCTCGGATACCTCAGTAACACGGTTTGTATGACGATTAGGACTTTCCATAAGCTGAAGATAGTCGATAACTACTAGACCGAGATTTCTCATACGTCTTAGTTTAGCCTTCATTTGCGGAACTGTCAGCCCTGCCGAGTCGTCAATATAAATAGGAAGCTCTGAAAGTGCCCTTGCACCCTCAGCAAGTTTAGTCCAATCCTCCACTTCCAGCATACCGCTTCTTAATGAATTGTTATTAACCAGCGATTCAGACGAAAGCATTCGGGAAACAAGCTGTTCTTTTCCCATTTCAAGCGAAAATATTACAACCTCCTTATCAGAGGTTCGGCACATATTTCTCGCTAAATTTAATGCAAATGCAGATTTTCCCATTCCGGGACGTGCTGCCAGAATTATAAGATCTGACTTATTAAGACCCGTTGTATAGCTGTCAAGTAAATAAAATCCTGTCTTTACTCCTAAAAATTTGTCCTTATCTGCACCAGAGATTTTCTGAAGTCTATCATATGACTCAATGATTATCTCGTCTAATTTTGTCAGCCCGTCAGACGCCTTTCCCTTTCT
Organism: uncultured Clostridia bacterium; assembly: GCA_947589185.1. Taxonomy (GTDB): domain Bacteria; phylum Bacillota; class Clostridia; order Oscillospirales; family Ruminococcaceae; genus UMGS1601. Next base: position 203,079 of record CANQCK010000001.1, read on the forward strand.
GATATCATATATCTTCTGTTCGGCAATATCAAGCAGATTTTCGGCGTCAACCGTGCTTGCTGCTTTATCTATTATATCCTGTGCCGTTTCAATAAGCGACCTTAGATAAAATTTGTCCTGAATAATTTTGCAGTAACTCGATATGTTTGAAACAGAAGGTACATTTTCCATCATACCTTTAAGGTATGTTCTTGCCATAACGCTTGTTTCAAACACGCCTGTTTCATATGCCTCGTTGCCAACAGTTATTATATCAACAGTTTCATTATTGGTGAACATTCTCACCATTATATTGAATATCTGTTTATGTATATCATTGTAAAAACACTCGGGCTTTAACATCTCTATAACAGTCGGGAGTACCTTCTGTGCGTCAATCAATACACCGCCGAGAACAGTCTGTTCAGCCTCCGTGCTGTACGGTATTTCCCTGCCCGTGAACTCATACTGTGTGTTTATATCCATAATAAGAACCTCAACTTCTAAACCCAAAAGACTAAATGCAAGAATTTATCATTAAACCGACTTCTTATATTTGACCGCTCAGTTTCTTGCCTATGGCTTCTTGTCTATTGTTCTGATACCTTTACATCTATTTTGAAGTTTACCCCCTGCGACAGCTTTACCGTAACGGTGAAATCTCCGTAGGATTTTATATCTCCGTTTGTGGAGATCTTTTTCTTGTCTATTTCTATTCCGTAAATCTCTTTAATTTTTTCACTTATCGTAAGCGGCGTAACCGCTCCAAACAGCCTTCCGCCGTTTCCGGCTTTTGCCCTTATCTCAATTGTCTTATCCTTGAGTTTTTCTGCAATTTTCTCGTTCTCGGCTTTCTCTACATCCAGCTTGTGCTGTTTTGAAGCCTTCTTGCTCTCAAGTTCGCTTAAATTTTTGGAATTTGCCTCACACGCAAGTCCCTTAACAAATAGATAGTTTCTTGCATATCCGTCGGCAACATTCAAAATGTCTCCTGCTTTGCCTGAGCCTTTTACGTCCTTTAATAAAATTACCTTCATATATATTATGCTCCTTTAGCTGTTATTGCGGAAATAATTCCGCCATTGTTCATAATTAAGATTAAAATTTATTCATTATTATCCTTTTCATTGTCTCTTTCAATTGTCTCGTCAACTGCTCTATTAAGAAACTTGTTTAAGGACCCGTCATGACCTTTTGCATGAGCAGCGATTTTTTCCTTTTTGCCCTTTGGGACTTGCATTTCAAGCCTATCATAATGATTCTTAGCATATTTATGTGTTGCTCTTTGCTGAGCTTTACTAACTGCCATATTTATTCTTCCTTTTCATTGTCTCTTTCAATTGTCTCGTCAACTGCTCTGTTTAAAAACTTGTTCAGAGAACCATCGTGCTTTTTTGCGTGTTCTGTAATTATTTCTTTTTTTCCTTTTTTAATTCTTATAAGCATACTGTCATAATGATTTTTATTATACTTCGCATTTGCTTTAATTTTTGCATCGCTAGCAGGCATATTTTACCACCTTTATTACTTTATATTACTATAAAATATATCATTTTTGTATATAATAGTCAATATAAGCAAAAACTAATATATTATATTTATATATTTTAACCATTGTATATACCATGATATCATGGTATATTATTATTATACAACAAAAAAGGAAGTGACATCAATGAAAAGAAAATTTAGGGCTATTCATTTAGTAGACTTTGAAGACGTAATGAGAAAGGCTGAAATGTTATCAGGACTTGCTCATGTATGCTTATTATGCTTTAACAATTCCTTTGAAAACGACATTTTCAAGGGAGCGTTTGAATGTTTAGCAGACGAAGCCACAAAATTAAGCGAACACTGTAATGAACTTATGCAAGAGGCGGAAGAATAAGAACTCAATCATTGTCCATTGTTCCAGTCTGTCATGACTAGGGAAAGCCCTCTCTTGCAGGGCTTTCCCTCTTTAAAAACAATCCACTGGATTGTTTTTAAAGAGCTGAAAATGTATAGCATTTTCAGGTTACACCCATTTTCGGAGCGCACTTCGTAATAAAGGGGCTTTTCGCTGACTGCGGTCAGCGACAGGGCTCCGCCCTTGACCCGCAAGCCTTTTGAAAAAGGCTTGACCGAAAACTTTTAGTTTTCTTATCCATTAACCATTATCCATTGACAATTGTCAATTGTCAATTATTCCGACCCGTCGTTGCATTATCTTTATAGTACTTATCAATAGCCCCTTTCAGCTTTTGCGTTGCCTCGTCAAGACCTACTTCAAGCTGACCGCCAGCCATTGTCTGGTGACCGCCGCCGCCGAGAGACTCCATAACGACCTGAACATTCATCTCTCCTATCGAGCGAGCGGAAATAGAGGTCTTGCCATTGTCTGCATAGACAACGAACGAAGCCTTTATTCCATCAATGTACAGTAATTCGTCTGCCGCCTGCGGAGCGGCTATTCTTATAGTATCGCTGTTCTCGTCGTCGGTAATTGTAATTGCACAGTTCTTGTACATTACCGCATTTGTAATAAGATCAGTCTTTTTCCTGTATAATTCAAACGAAGTAGAGAACATAGATTTAACCGTAACCGTATCAGCACCGGCTTTTCTAAGGTAAGCCGCCGCCTCAAAGGTTCTCACGCCTGTTCTCATAACAAAGTTCTTTGTGTCGAGCATTATTCCCGAAAGCAGACATTCCGCAATGCTCGGAGAGAGCTTGATATTATCACCGAAATATTGTACAAGCTCGGTCACCATCTCCGATGCCGAAGAGGCATACGGCTCGTGGAAGAAAATAAGAGAATTGTCTATAGATTTCACCATTCTTCTATGGTGGTCTATTACGATCACCTTCTCAAACATCTTATAAAACTCAACGCTGTCGAGAATATCAGGATTGTGAGTGTCAACAATAATGAGCGTCGAGCTGTCAGTTTTCATCGACATTGCAAGCTCAGGCGGAATAAAAAAAGTTTCGTTCTCATTTTTGTTGACGTGGTCAATCAGAACTCCCGAAAGGTTATCCTCAGGGTCAACAACAACATACGATTTCTTACCTATTTGCCGCATAAGTGAACAAACTCCTGCGGCTGCACCTACGCTGTCAAGATCGGCAAGCCTGTGACCCATAACAAAAACCATATCCGACGGCTTAACACTCTCTTTGATAGCGTTTGCGATAATTCTAGTTTTTATCTTTGTTCTTTTTTCGATACCTTTCGATACACCGCCAAAGAATTCAAAACCGTTGTCAGTTTTAACAGCCGCCTGATCTCCGCCCCGACCCAGGCACATATCGAGTGCCTGTCTTGCGTAGATTTCACTTTCATGAAGCGTTTTCGCACCATGCCCAACGCCGATAGAAAGCGTTACCGTCTGTCTTTCGCCGATATTTATTTTTCTCGCCTTGTCGAGAATTTCAAATCTGTCACCGATTATTTTTAATAGATGTCTCTCTTCAAGAACGACAAAAAATCTGTTATTTGCAATTTTTTTGGTAACTCCTGTCGTGCCGTCGATAAAGTTCTCTACTAACTTTTCTATCTCGACTAAAATATGAGCTTTCTCACTTTCTCTGGCGTTTTCCAGCAGATCTTCATAGTCGTCTACAGATATTATCATAACCGACGGTCTCGACTGCCTGTACTCATAATCCAGATTTATATAATCAGTCTCATTTTTGAAATAGATCATAGTCAGACCTGTATCATTCGTTTCAGGCTTTACCGCTAAAGCACGGTAATACCTGCCCTTATATGTAACAAGCGTACCTTTCCTGGTAAACAGCTTATTGAAATTAATATCCATAAGCTCATCAAGTTTTACGCCAAATGCTTCCTTTTCCCTATATACTTCTTTATCAAAGCGTGAATTTATCCAAACGATTACATTGTTTTCATCAATAATAAACGCAGGTGCGGGAAAATTATAGAGAGTTTCACGCTGAGTAAGCGAAATATCCTTTGACATTCTGCCTATATATTTTATTCTGCCAATATAAAACAACACCAGTTCAACCGTCATAACGACAAAGCCTGCGGCAGAAACCGCAAACAGCACCGTGCCAAGACCTTTATATCCAGTCGATTGGCGTATAAACAACGACGAAAAAAAACCTGAAGCGGTGAGTATTAAATATGACACTATAAAAAACGGAGACAGTCTGTTTTTCATAATCGGCTATGCTCCCAAAAGGGAACATCCCTCCTTACTTTGATAAAATCATTTAACTGATATTATTTTATAGCATTTTTTATTTGTTGTCAATTATCCATTGTCAATTATACATTATTAATCATTCCGACCCGCCGTTGTACAAAGTAAAAACATTAATCTAATTCTTCAAAGGCGGAGAGCCACCGGCGGCTCGTCGGCTTGACCGAAAACTTTTAGTTTTCTTATCCATTACCTATTGTCAATTGTCAATTATCCATTATTAATTATTCCAACCTGCCATTGTACAAAGTTAAACATCAATCTAATTCTTCAAAGGCAGAGTGCGTGCAGAACTCAGCCTTGCTTTTGCTTCTTGCTTCTAAATTTCTTGCATCTAAGTACTAGCCTGCCGTTTATCAAAATATAAACATTAATCAAATTTTCAAAAAGCAGCAGAGCCACCGACAGCTCGTCGGCTTGACCGAAAACTTTTAGTTTTCTTATCCATTACCTATTGTCAATTGTCAATTATCCATTATTAATCATTCCGACCTGCCGTTTATCAAAATATAAACATTAATCAAACTTTCCAAAGGCAGCATAGCCACCGCCGGCTCGTCGGCTATGCCTCCATAATGATGGGAAGAATCATCGGACTGCGTTTTGTTTTCTGATAAATGAAGTTTGCCAAAATGTCCTTCATTCTGGTCTTTATTGCACTCCATTCGACGATATCATCGTCAAAACATCTTTTGATCGTAGACAGCAACAGTTTTCTGGCGTCATCAATAAGCTCCTCGCTCTCACGAACATAAACAAAGCCTCTTGATACTATATCTGGACCCGAAATAATTTCTCTGCTTCTGGTATTAACCGTTGCAATTGCAATAAGAAGTCCGTCCTGAGCAAGATGCTTTCTGTCTCTCAGAACTATAGAGCCTACGTCACCCACTCCAAGACCGTCAACCAAAACCTTCCCTGACTGAACAGCACCGCTGACACGCATATCAACACCGTCTGTTTCTATAACGTCACCTATGCTGGCTATAATAATGTTATTTTCGTCAAGACCGATTTTCTGTGCGGTTTCAGCGTGCTTTGCAAGGTGCTTATATTCGCCGTGAACAGGTATGAAAAACTTAGGCTTTGTAAGTGATAAAATCAGCTTCTGCTCCTCCTGACAAGCGTGGCCTGAAACGTGAACATCGTACATTTTCTCATAAACCACCTCAGCACCCGACTTCATAAGTTCGTTTACAACATTAGTTACCAGCTTTTCATTCCCCGGTATCGGTGTTGCAGAGATGATAATAAAATCCTTAGGAGTAATATTGACCTGTCTGTGTTCGTTTCTCGACATTCTCGTAAGTGCAGACATCGGCTCGCCCTGACTTCCGGTTGTAATGATAACAAGCTCCTCAGGATTGTAATTTTTTATCTCATCAATATCTATCAGAATACCGTTCGGACATTTCAGGTAACCCAATTCAACGCTCTTGCCAATTACATTGACCATGCTTCTTCCCGAAACAGCGACCTTTCTGTTCTGGCTCTCGGCAATGTCAATTATCTGCTGAACCCTGTGAATGTTCGACGCAAATGTAGCGATGATAATTCTCCTTGTATCGGCTGTTGCAAACAGCTTTTCAAAGCTCTGACCAACAAGTCTTTCGCTCATAGTATAACCGGGACGCTCTGAGTTTGTAGAATCCGCCATAAGTGCCAATACGCCCTTATTTCCCAATTCAGCAAAGCGTGCTAAATCTATAACTCCGTCGTCTATAGGCGTAAAGTCAACCTTGAAATCACCTGTGTGAACTATAATACCTGCCGGCGTATGAAAAGCCATTCCCACAGCGTCTGGTATAGAATGGTTTACTCTGATAAACTCAACTGCCATACAACCGAGCCTGACTGTTTGACCCGGTGTTATGTTGACAAGCTTTGTTCCCGTTATTCCATGCTCTTTAAGCTTTCCCTCTATAAGACCAATTGTCAGCCTTGTTGCATAAACAGGTGCATTGACCTTCCTCAGCATATAAGGAAGTCCGCCTATATGGTCCTCATGACCGTGAGTAATGACAATTCCCCTTATTTTTTCTGCGTTTTTCTCAAGGTAAGTATAGTCGGGTATAACAAGGTCAATACCCAACATTTCACTGTCAGGGAATGCTATTCCCGAATCGAGAACGATAATATCGTTTGAACACTCAATTACAGTCAGATTTTTACCTATCTCGTTAAGCCCTCCAAGAGGTATTATTTTTACCTTTGTTTTTCGTGCCGTATCTCTCCTGACTGTACTTCTCTGTGCCTTTGGCTTAGCCGTTAACGTCTTTGCTTTTACGCTTTTATCTGAAGTACTGCTCTTCTGCTTAACCGGCGTTTTCTGTTCAGCTTTCGCCTCTCTTGACTTTGTTACGCTTTTAATCTTTTGAGTCCTTATCGTTCTCGGCTCACGGGATACAGAATTATTTTTCTGTGTTGCCGAACTTTTCGCTGATGAACTGTTTGTTTCCGCTCTGTTTACACTAGGTTTCCTCGACTCCTTTATCGGCGATAGATCCATTTCAGGCACGTCAATAGTAAAAAGGTTCGTTAAACCCTCCTCTGTCTTTCCGCTCACTGAGGACGGCTTTGCCCTTCTTTGTGCCGAGCTTCTATGAGTACTGCTTTTCTGTAAGCTCTCAGGTCTGTTATTCTGTTTTTTCATCAGTGTCATGCTCCTTTTGGAGCAACCTCCTTTTTTGTAAATTTAATTTAAAAATCCGCAGCTATTGTTCACTTTTGTTCTGTGTTTTCTTTGTAAAGTGTTGTCAATACTTGAAAAATTAATAAGTTTTATGCAATAAAAACCCTCAGGTATGAAATTTCTCTCAAACCCCATTAAAAATTCACGAATATTAAAACAATCTGAGAAATATGATGATTTTTTCTTTAGACTTCTCAGATAAAAACAAAACTTTAACGTGCGTGAAAATTTTTAACTCACGCTGTACGTCCTGTCATTTTGTTTACTGCCTTGCAGGCATTAGCTTCCGAACACCAAATTATAAATTAGATTATAAACCCTTATGAGTGATTTGTCAACCCGTTGAGACGATAGAGACAAGAAGCCGGAAGCAAGAAGAAAGAAGTTAGAAGCAAGATGTTACTATTAAAACTTAGTGGAAAAGATAAGTTCTTGCCATTGCATCTTACTACTTGGAACTAGTCCGCCGTTGTTCAATGTAAACACTTTTTATATTATAAACTTTCCAAAGTCGGCTCGCCGGTTTTATCTTTAACAACCCCTTAGCCTTTTCTCTATACTATCGCACAATTCTGCCGCAATTTCCGCTCTTTCCGCATCTGCATATAGCATAAGACCTTTGCCTTTACGCATTGGCTTTATTACCGCCCTTGCGTTATTCTGATTTATAACTATCCCCTCGTCAGAACGCTTATATTTTGATTTGAGTTCCCGAATAAAGCTGTCTGATTTTTTGTCGTCGCCGAATGCCAAAAATCTTTCGCTTGTGTAAAAATCGGGAAGCTCAGATACCGCTTCAGACAGACTAATATTATTTTCGGTCAGATAACTTAAAATATCTGCTATAAGATACATTCCGTCGTGAACATAGCTGTTGCTGTCGTTTGCTGCCAGACGGCGTGCATCGTCATCAGCGTGTGAACAGCTCGATGTGAAATATCTGTATATCTTTTTAGAGTTCTCCCTTGCAAGGTCGTCAAATACGCTTGGAAACGTAAACGGAATTGCAGCTTCCTCGTTTTTCTCAAAGTGTGCCTTAACGCAAAGCAAAACGAGCTTTTCATATAAAATGTACCCTGTTTTCTCTGAATAAGCTGTAACCTTGCTTCCGTTTTCAAGAAAGTGAAAAATGATCTCTTCGCCGTCAATGTCGTTTATAGGAGAAATAAGTTTATCTATTTCCTGAGCGGTTTTTTCATTAGAGGTCTTAACGGTGACGTTTATTCCATTCAGCATATGAGGAAACCTTGACGCCAATTTTGACAGATACATCTCGTTCAAACCCCCGCAGAAAATATACTTACCGAAGTCGGATATATCCTCAAGTCGGTAAGCTCTTGTTTTAAGACGCTGTTCTATTGCATTTTCCATATCACGCTTTATTCTCAATCCGCCTGGGCATCTCAGCATAAGCTTCGGAGACGGATTTGCATACATAACAGCATAAACTTCTGCCTTTAGCGTTTTAGACGCAAAATCAGCTGCTCTTTCATGGGAAACACCTAAATCCCACACAGATACTCCCGTTGACATAATCCCGGAAGCAAGTGACTTTGCATAAGCAGAGCAATCCTCACTCTCACAGCATACCAACACACTGCTGTCAGTATTAAGCACAGAACCCAATGCACAGCCAATTGATACCGCCTGAACAGGAGAGATCAGCTTATCGCTTCCCTCCTCATTAAAAGTGAACTCTGGCTTCGAGCCAAACCGCAGATTTGTTTTTAGACGGGTATTCTTCGGTAGCATTTTGCCGTTCCACAGCTTTACGCCCTCGCATACCACAGCATTTTCTCCGATTGACGATCCCTCGCCTGCGACTGACAGTCTCTCCAGTTCTGCTCCATTGTCAATTCGGGAATTTTTGCAGATCACTGCATTTTCTGCTTTTACTCTGTTTCCTATCTTGGCATACTCGCCTATATAAGTTCCAGTAATATCAACGCTGTCACCTATTGCGGCATTGTCCTCAATTACTGTTCCCTTTCCTATAACACACCCCATACCAATATTTACATTTTTTCCGATATATACGGGAGGTATAAATGTTATTCCTCTGAACATATACGGCGTATTGGAATAAACTCCGTCCTCTATAGTAACACCCAAATTAAAATTACCGCTTGTTATTGTCTTTTCAGCAGCTTTCAGCAATTCTTCAACTGTTCCTATCCGCTCATAGAAAGGCATAGCTTCACCTGCTTCGCAGTTTTCGTCGGTATAGACGTATATATTCTGCTGCTTTTTGATATTTATCCAGGAGAAAAAACCTTTCCTGTCATTTTTTGAATCGTCATCAAGCAAGGAAGTAAGCATCTCTTTTGATATAATATACACCGGTGCGGTTTTGAAAACTGTCGAAGAAAAATCACTGCCTGTTGTATTATAAAACCGCTCAAGACGGTTCTGTTTATCAAATTCTACCGATACATAACCTTCTGAATCTCTGCTGTTGGCTTTAAGTGCGTAAACGCAGGCAAGACTTTCTCTGCTATTGTGCAGCTTTATCATTTCTTTAAAATCAAGCTTCATCACACCGTCCGCCTGAATCGCCATAATATCATCTTCGCCGTTCCACATGGTATTGAGAATATCCTTTGTCGACGTTTCTTTACTGCATAAAAATACATCTGTATTGACTTCACAGGATATTAGTCGGTCGATATACTCCTTTGTATCGGCACTGTCAGTAACTATAGTACAGCGTTTTATTTCGTTCTCCGCTAGACTGTCCAATATATAGTTAATTATTCTTTTTCCGCAAACATAAAAAAGTTCAAGCGGAGTTTCCATTGTTACCGGCTCAAGCATATCACTTGAAGAATTGCAAAAAATAACTGTCTGCATAATATTTTCCTCCCGTACTTTTACTTCTGTTTAGTATGGGAATATTTAGCTATATTTATACACCGGCGAGCCGTTTGGAGTGACGCATTGCTGCATTTGGGGAGTTTGTTCAATGTTTTTATTTGTACAACAGCTGATAGTACATATAAACATAAAACTTTTAAGTAACGCCTTAATAAATCCTAACATAGAATAAGCAAAATCTAAAAAATACACTCTTAAATCATTAATGCTGACATTTATTGAGTAAATGTGTACATAAACCCCGATTAATGACGGCAATAATCAACAAAGTAAAGGAAAGGAAAGTATAGTATAGTAAAGGAAAGAAAGAGACTTTAGACTTTTCTCACTCGTCATTAAAAAAACGTTTTATTACATTGTAATTTCCTAAATAAATATTTTATAAAAAACTATGGTAATTTCAACGAATATGTGTTATTATAAAATAAGTATATCTATTTTCTTTGAAATGGAGATCATAATGAAAAATTACGACGTAATTATTGCAGGCTGCGGAGTTGCAGGTCTGTATTCGGCAATAAATTTATCGGATAGTCTGAACATTCTGATAACTTCTAAAATGGAGCTTACTCTGTGCAACACTGCTCTTGCCCAAGGGGGAATTGCCGGAGTTTATAATTCCCCGAATGATTCGCCGGAACTTCATAAGCATGATACCTTCGTTGCAGGCGGTTTTGAAAATGACCCTGAAACTACTTCAATTCTCTGCGAGGAAGCCGCGATTAATATAGAAAAAATTATAAATCTCGGCGTTGAATTTGATAAAACCGACAACGGAGACTTCCACCGCACTTTGGAAGGCGGTCACGGCAAGCATAGAATTTTCCACCACAAAGATACTACAGGTTCTGAAATTGAAACTAAACTCCTTGAATATGTGAAAACTCTCCCAAATGTTACAATTTTAGAAAACGCTCTTATCTGTGATATTAAAAAGACCAAAACGGGCTTTTCATTCGATATTTTGAAAGACGATAAGCACAGCACCTTTAACTCACGTTACGCCGTTATTGCAACAGGCGGTATCGGCAGGGTCTATGAACGCACTACCAACTCCGCTATCGCTACAGGAGACGGCATAGCTTTCGCTTATAATATGGGTGCTGAAATAAAAAATATAAGCTATATTCAATTCCACCCCACTGCCTTTAACGACAAGTATAACCGTGAATGCTTCCTCATTTCAGAGGCAGTTCGGGGCGAGGGTGCTTATCTTAAAAATTTTCGCGGCGAAAGGTTTATGCAAAACTATGACAAGCGTCTTGAGCTTGCTCCGAGAGATGTCGTTTCACACTCTATTATGTTTGAAACTGCCCGTACTCAAAGCAGTACTTTCTATATTGACATTACCCACAAAAATTCGGAGTTTATTAAAAACCGATTCCCTATGATTTACGAAAAGCTCCTTGAACTTGGCTACGATATGACTAAGGATTTAATTCCTGTATACCCCTGTCAGCACTACCTTATGGGCGGAATTAAAGTAAATAAAAATGCCGAAACCACTGTCGAAAATCTCTTCGCCTGCGGTGAGTGTTCCTGCACGGGTGTTCATGGAAATAACCGACTGGCTTCAAATTCTTTGCTTGAAGCACTCGTTTTCTCACGGCGTGCGGCGGCAATAATCAGCGAACGCAGCAAATTTAATTCAAACGCTCCTTTAATTTCTGCTGAGTTCTCTTACAACAACAATGCCCCTCACATTCCCAAAGGCATTAGAACCGAAATCCGCAAAATTATGCAGACCGCTTATTTTGTCATGCCGGATATCGACGCTCTCTTCGAGGGATTTGACAGAATTAATCAAATAAAAGAAATTCTCTGTACAGGCAGTTTTAAAATCGACAGGGATTTTGTAGAAGCAAGAAGTCTTGCAACTGTGGCTTACCTTATCCTTCAGGAGGCTAACAAAACCGCTACCGAAAATGCGGAAATAGACGCTGCTAAATGGGCAGAATACGAGCTAAACAACTACTAACCACCTAGCCGGCAGGGGCGACCCCTGCACGCAGTGCCGCCTTTGGGCAGTTTGATATATGTTATAGTTTGTGCAACGGCGGGTCGGAATAGTTAATAATGGATAATGGATAATGGATAATGGATAATTGGTAATTAATAAGAAAACTAAAAGTTTTCGGTCAAGCCGACGAGCCGGCAACGGTGACGTTGCATCCAGTGCTGCCTTTGGGCAGTTTGATAAATGTTAAAGTTTGAGCAACGGCAGGCTAGTACTTTGTTTAAACGGTGGGCTTATGCTTTGTTGGAAAGATTAGTTCTTGCCTCTTGCCTCTAACTTCTATTCTCTAAACGGTGACGTTGTATAATAACTATTTAGTCATTGTAATAAAGAGAGTTGCATTTGTCCTGCAACCTGAGTGCCTCTCCCATAAGACATTCAAGAGCCCCCTTTAATTGATCATCTTCTTCTGTGTAGTCAAGATAAAGAACACAAACAGATGTAAGACCTGCAATAATATCGGTTTTTAATTTTATTTCTTCAATGTCAATATTACTGATTTTTTTATTTATGTTATTCATTAATTTCACTTCCCTTTGTTTTGTGTATTTTTATTATATACCATTATTGGTGTATATTCAATATATAAGTTGCACAAATATTTTTGAGGATTTATATGCAATTTATACATTATAAATCGTGAATAATATCATTGAAAGGCTGATATATTATGTCTATAAAATTTGACAAGCTATTTAAGTTAATGAAAGAAAGAGGATTAAGTACTTATAGGATAAGACAGGAAAATATTATATCTCAAAGTGCATTAACAGCTTTAAACAACGATAAAAGCGTAACTACTGAAACCATAAACAAGCTATGTAAGGCATTAAATTGTCAGCCTGGAGATATTATGGAATATGTAGACGATAATGACGATACAATTGTAAATTAATAAAACTCTGCATTGCATTTTATATTTTATCTCCTAATAATTAAGGTGTAATAAATGTTAATAAACAAGAAAAACAAAAAAACTATACTAATAATAGCCGCACTGGTGATTGCCTGTCTGGCAATAAAATACTTCACAGTAGCGGTGAGCTTTTTTGTGCAAATTATAGACGCTTGCTTTGCACTTATTCTCGGTTGTGCTATTGCCTATATACTGAATATAGTTATGAAAAAGTACGAAAGCATTTATTTTCCGAATTCTCGCCGAAAAATTATAAAAAAGTCAAAAAGAGCAGTTTGCATTATACTTTCAATACTCACGGTTTTGGCAATAATAATCGGCATAGTAATAATAGTTATACCTGAGCTTTACAAGTGCTTTGAACTTTTAAGCGACGCTGTTCCACGCTCTGTTGACGTTATAAAGTCATGGGTGAACGAAAACATAACCGCAGACTTTATCAGAAACAAAGTAAACAGCATTGATTTTAGCTGGAAGCACTTAGAGCCTGCTATGATAGGATATTTCAAGGTAAATTCTTCAGAGATTTTAAGTTCTGTAATATCAGTAACAAGCTCTATAGCAGGCACAATTGCTGACATTGTGATTGCAGTTATATTCTCGGTATATATTTTATTCAACAAAGAAAAACTATCAAAACAATTTAAGAAATTAATAGAGGCGTACGGCAAAAAGGAAAGAACAAAAAAGCTTCTAAGCTATCTTAAAATTGCCGACAAAACATTTTCCAGCTTTATTACAGGACAATGTATCGAAGCGGTAATTCTTGGTTTTCTCTGTTTTGCAGGAATGGTAATACTTCGTTTTCCGTATGCAGGAGTGACTGCCGCTGTGGTAGGTCTTACCGCCTTAATACCCATAGTGGGAGCATTTATCGGAGCGTTTATCGGAGCTTTTCTGATATTTACGGTAAGTCCGATAAAAGCTGTTATGTTCATCATATTTCTTATTATACTTCAGCAGTGCGAGCAAGGCTTTATTTACCCGAAAGTTGTCGGTAAGTCTGTAGGGCTTCCTGGAATGTGGGTTTTAGCAGGCATAACTGTCGGCGGAGGTCTTTTCGGTATTGCTGGAATGCTTATAGGGGTTCCGATAACAGCTACCGTATACAAGATACTGCAGCAGTCGGTCAACACAAGAATCAAAGAGAAAAAAATCGTAAAAGCTCTTGAGACAAATAAAGATCTGGGAGATACGATAATTATTAAGAAGCAAGATACCGGAAAGGAGAAGCAAGACATTAGAGATTAGAAATTGTTCTTGTCTCTTGCCTCTTGTTTTTTGTCTCTGGTAGAATGAGGAGGACAATATGCAACCTTTACAAATGGAAATCGACAGCATTATAATCAACGCAATCAAAGAGGATATAAACTACATAGATGTCACTACCGACTATCTTATCCCTGAAGACAGCGTAAGCACTGCAAACTACGTTGCAAAAGACAGCGGTATTCTCTGCGGAATCGACATAGCTCTCAGGGTATTCACTCTGCTTGATGATAAAACCGAGTTTAACATTAAGCTTCAAGACGGAGACAGAGTTGAAAACGGTGATACAATCGCCACGATCACCGGAAAAACAAAGGTGCTTTTAAAGGGCGAGCGAACAGCTCTTAACCTGCTCCAGCACCTTTCGGGAATTGCAACAATGACAAACAGACTGGTCAAACTTGTCGAAGGTACAAAAGCGTCAATTGCAGACACAAGAAAGACTCTTCCTGGACTTAGATCATTACAGAAGTACGCAGTAACGGTCGGCGGAGGAAAGAACCACCGCTACAACCTTTCTGACTGTGCAATGCTTAAAGACACTCACTTAGACGCTTACGGAAGCATTACAAATGCCGTAAGGGCTCTTAGAGAAAAGCTGGGTCATACTGTTATGATAGAGGTCGAGACGGGAAATCTTAATGAAGTAGAAGAGGCTCTTAACTGCGGTGCTGACATTATTATGCTTGACAATATGGACATTGAAACTATGAGCAAGGCTGTTAAAATAGTGTCCGGAATGGCAAAGATTGAGGCCAGCGGAAATGTTACTGAGGATACTGTAGTCAGCATTGCCAAAACCGGGGTCGACATTATCTCTGTCGGAGCAATCACCCACTCAGTCAAGGCATTTGATATATCCATGAAAATGCAACAGGGGTGAGCCCTGCTGACAGAGGCAAGAAGCAAGAATTTACCTTTGTACTAAGTACTAGCCTGCCGTTACACTATCTTTCACATTTATCTAACTTATAATAGGCAGCAGAGCACCAGCGGCTCGCCGGCAACGGTGACGTTGCAACCAGTGCTGCATTTGGATAATTTGATTAATGTTAAACCTCTGATAAACTTCAGATAGCATCTAAATATCTAATCTCTTACCTATAACTTCTAATCTCTAATGGGGGACTATTTATGAAATTAAAAAAACTATTTTTTATAAGCTTATGTATTTTGTCTGTGCTTTCACTGAGCGGCTGTAAATTTCCCGAGCTGTTCTATAAAACGCCCTCGCTTAAGCGTGTTCAGAGCGAGGAGGTTCAAACTAAGGTCATTATGCCAGATTTAAGCGGTCTCACCTATTCTCAGGCTGTCGCACAAACCGAGAACATTCCGCTGATTGTAACAAAGCAGTATAACGACAAGGTAAGCAAAAATAAAATTTCCTGGCAGAGCATAAATGCAGGTGAAGAAATTTCTATAGGTACTCCTGTTAATATTGTCATAAGCAAGGGAGTTCAGTTGATTGAAATTCCGGACGTTTCTGATATGGATTATCTTGCTGCACAGACAGTTTTGAAGTCGCTGGGATTTAAGGTGAAAATCAAGTATCAGCATAAGTGGGGTACTGAAAGCGGTGATATAATCTCGCTCTCTCCGCAGGTAGGCAAGAAAAAGCCTTATGGCTCGGCTGTTAAAATGACTGTAGATGCAGTTAATCCCTCTCAAAAGAAAGCCGAAGTTGAAAATGAACGGTAAAGACGTTTAAACGCTCAGACTTTTTAATGATTTTGGGAAAAACAGAAATTTGTCAATTATTTTAAAAAAATACTTGACAAATTTATAAGTCAGGAATATAATATATAGTAATCAAATATTTTAAATCCTGTGAGCAAAAGTAAGTAGCTGATTTTACGATGTTACAGAGAGCCTTTGACGGTGGAATAAAGGCATATACGATTTTCAGCGAATGGGTTTGTGAGGAGCCGGGTGAAAGTTATGTTCTGATGTTATCAGATTAGAGCATATTCAAGTATCCTATGCCGCTGGTTTTCGGCGTTAACGAAAAGAAGTATTGATGCAATTTGCCGAATGACAAAAAGCTGCGTACTTTGCTGAGTTGGTAAATGTAAGTTTATCATAAATTTGGGTGGCACCACGATGTCTATCGTCCCATTAGATTTCTAATGTGAAACGATAGGCTTTTTTATTGCAACTGTGATGTTAAATCCTCTGCCCCTTTAGAATTTGTTTAACGGCAGACTATAATTAGGGCAAGCTTTTAATATAACACTTTTAAAGTCTGTACTATATTCGACCTGCCGTTACACTATCTTTCACATTTATATAACTTATAATAGGCAGCAGAGCCACCGGCGGCTCGCCGGCAACGGTGACGCTCTGCCCACCTTAGAATTTGTTTAACAGCAGACAATAATTAGGGCAAGCTTTTAATATAACACTTTTAAAGTCTGTACTATATTCGACCTGCCGTTACACTATCTTTTACATTTATATAACTTATAATAGGCAGCAGAGCCACCGGCGGCTCGCCGGCAACGGTGAAGTTGCATCCTCTGCTGCCATTGAAAAATTATATTAATGTTTAACTTTGAGAAACGGTGAACTTATGCTTTGTTGGAAAGATTAGTTCTTGCTTATTGTCTCTAACTTCTTGCATCTTATAGGAGGTATATTTATGCTTTATCCGTCAAGGGAAGAAATCAAAGATATTTTAAAAAATTATAAGACAGTTCCTGTTTTCTACGAACTGCTTGTAGATTCATTCACACCGATCCAGTTATTCAACGCCCTCCACGAGGCTTATGACAACTGCTTTATACTCGAATCGGTCGACAACAGCGACCAATGGGGACGGTATTCATTTGTAGGTATAAACCCAAAGGCTGAAATTACACTGAAAGACAAAATCGCTGTTATTTCAACTAGCGACGGCGATAAAAAATACGATGTATCTGATCCGATAAGGTTTTTATCTGATATATTAAAGAAATATAAGTCCCCCCGATTTCCCAACCGTCCAAAGCCGACAGGCGGTCTTATCGGGTACTTTGCCTACGATATGGTAAGGTATTTTGAGAAAACTCTCTGCAATCCGCCCAAGGACGATCTAGGTATGCCTGACGCTAATCTCTTTTTGTTCGATGAAATCGTCGCTTTCGACCACTTGAGCAATAAAGTTGTTATTATTCTTAACATTCACTCAAACGGCGATATTGACAAGCAATATGACAGCTGCATAAAGAGAAAAGACGAAATAATAGACGTTTTAAAAAGCTATGTTTCAAAAGGAAATGTCTCGGTAAAAAAAGGTAAAAAGGATATAGAAGTAAAGTCAAATATCACTAAGGAAAAGTACTTGGAAAACGTTGAGAAAGCCAAGAAATACATACAAAACGGTGACATTTTTCAAGTCGTGCCCTCTCAGAGGTTTGAGGTGGATAATCCGCCCGACAGCTTTGACGTTTACAGAATGCTGCGTTCGACCAATCCCTCCCCTTACCTTTACTACTTCAAACACAAAAACTACGCCTTTGCAGGTGCGTCTCCTGAAAAGCTGGTGTCAGTCAACGGCAGAACGGTTATCACAAAACCCATTGCAGGAACAATAAAACGTGGTTCAACGGACGAAGAGGATCACAGAAATGAACAGCAGCTTCTCAACGACCCGAAGGAACGTGCAGAGCATACAATGCTTGTAGATCTCGGCAGAAATGACATAGGAAAGGTATCAAAATTCGGCAGCGTTAATGTTACCGACTATATGATAGTTGAACGCTATTCAAAGGTTATGCACCTAGTTTCAAACGTCGAGGGGGAACTCGACAGAGACAAAGAACCTCTTGACGCTCTTATGGCTGTTCTGCCTGCGGGTACACTCTCAGGTGCTCCGAAAGTAAGAGCTATGGAAATAATAGATGAACTTGAACCGACCCGCAGAGGTCTTTACGGCGGAACGGTCGGCTATCTTGCCTTTGACGGAAGTCTTGACACCTGCATTGCAATAAGAACAGTGCTTTTCAAAAACGGTAAAGCTTATGTTCAAGCAGGCGGAGGAGTAGTATTGGACAGTGTTCCTGAAAACGAGTATCAGGAATCATGTAATAAGGCACTAGCAGTAGTCAATGCAATTAAAGAAGCAGCGAGCCGCCGCTGGCTCTGACGCCTTTGAAATGTTTTATAACGTATAGCTTTTTACAACTAATATTCTTGGTTGAAAACTTTAAGTTTTGGAGGATTCATAATGATTCTGATAATCGACAATTACGACAGCTTTACCTATAATCTGTATCAGTATATAGGCGAGCTTTACAGCGACATAAAAGTCGCAAGAAATGACGAGATAACCATTGCTGAGATTAAAGCCCTCAGTCCCGACGCATTAATTATTTCTCCCGGTCCCTGCTACCCTAAAGACGCCGGCATATCGGTTGACGCAATAAGGTGTTTCAGCGGAAAGCTGCCGATTTTAGGCGTTTGTCTTGGACATCAGTCTATTGCAGAGGCTTTCGGGGGCAAGGTAGTTATCGCAAAAGAACAGCTTCACGGAAAGTCAAGCGATATAACTTTGAAAACAGATAACCCTTTGTTTTCTGACCTCCCCAAAAAAATCAAGGTAGCAAGATACCATTCTCTTATTGTAGACCGCGAAACCTTGCCTGATTGCCTTGAGGTTACGGGTTATGACAGCAAAAATCAAATAATGGCTCTCAAACATAAAGAGCATCCTACCTATGGTGTTCAATTCCACCCTGAATCTGTTATGACAGATACAGGTCGGAAAATTATAGAGAACTTCCTAAATAATATTGCGGGAATAAAAACGAAAGTGAGTGATAATATTATGGTTCCGGACAGCGAAAGAACAGAACTTAAAAAGTACATTACAAAGGTGGCAAACGGTGAGACTCTTACAGAGGACGAAGCATACACGGCTATGGACATTATAACCTGCGACAGAGCTACTCTTGCTCAAACTTCTTCTTTGCTTACCGCAATGTCAGTAAGAGGCGAAACGATAGACGAAATAACCGGCTTCGCTAGAGTTATGAGAGAAAAGGCGTCAAAGCTGAAAAACTGCTCAGATTCAATTGACATTGTAGGTACAGGCGGAGATATGTCAAACAGCTTTAACATCTCTACTACATCTTCATTTGTTATTGCAGGAGCAGGTCAGAAAGTCGCAAAGCACGGTAACAGAAGTGCATCTTCAAAGAGCGGTGCAGCTGACTGTCTTGAAGCACTGGGAGTTAAAATATCTACTGTTCCAGAGCAGGCTGAAAAATGTATTAATGAAATAGGAATATCATTTCTGTTTGCACAAAGCTATCACCCTGCAATGCGATTTGTAGGTCCTGTAAGAAAGCAAATAGGAATTAAAACTGTATTCAATATAATGGGTCCGCTTCTAAATCCTGCGTTTGCGGAATATATGGTGCTTGGCGTTTACTCTCCTGACATTATGGACAATATGGCTAAGGTTCTTATTAATCTAGGAATAAAGCGTGCTATGCTTGTCTACGGAAATGATAAGCTGGACGAAATTTCAATTTCAGATGCAACCTCAGTATGCGAAATCAAAGACGGTAAAATAAAGAAATATGAAATATGTCCTGAAGACTTCGGTTTTAAACGTGCTTCAAAAGACGAAATCAAGGGCGGGACTCCCGAAGAAAACGCACAGATCACCCGAGACATTCTTAGCGGAATAGAAAAAGGAACAAAGAGAGATATTGTTCTTCTTAATGCAGGCTGTGCTTTGTATGTAACGGGAAAAGCCGATACGATCGCAGACGGAATCAAACTGGCTGAAAAATCTATTGACAGCGGAGCAGCTTTAAGAAAGCTAGAAGAGCTAATAGAATTTACTAATAAAGATTAATGTAGACTGTCACCTCGAAGATAGGAGCAAATTATGATTCTTGATGATATTATCGAAAAAAGAAAAATACAGCTTGATATTGAAAAGTCAAAAGTTCCCTTTGAAACGATAAAGAAACAGGCTTTAAACACTGATTTTATGACTAAAGGTTTCAAATCTGCACTTTCTGGCGATAGGTTAAGCGTTATATGTGAAGTTAAAAAAGCCTCCCCTTCTAAAGGGCTCATAAGACCTGACTTTCACCCTTCAGAAATCGCAAAGGAGTACGAATCGGCAGGGGCGGACGCTATTTCCTGCCTTACTGAGGAGTATTACTTTCAGGGTTCGTCTGAGTATTTAAAGAGTATTGCAGAATGTGTCAGTATCTCCATTCTGCGGAAAGACTTTATCATAGACGAGTATCAGATCTACGAGGCAAGAGCAATAGGTGCGTCAGCGATTCTGCTTATTGCGGCGATTCTTGATAAGGAAACTCTTAACAGATTTTATCAGCTTGCCGCTTCCCTGTCGCTTGACTGCCTTGTAGAGGTTCACAACGAAAGCGAGCTTGATATGGCAATTAGCATAGGTGCAGAGATAATCGGCATTAATAACAGAAATCTCAAAACCTTTGAGGTCGATTTAAACACAACAGGCAGGCTTGCATCTCATATTCCAAAAGACAAGTTGATAGTTTCAGAAAGCGGAATTAAGAATAGTAAAGATATGAAAGCTGTACGAAATTTGGGAGCGTCGGCAGTGCTTATTGGCGAAACGCTTATGAGAAGTAATAACATATCGGCAGCTCTGAAGGAGCTGAGAAACATATGACTAAGCTGAAAATCTGCGGATTAAGACGCAGTGAAGATATATCATATGTCAATGAGTTTCTGCCTGACTATGCAGGCTTTATACTCTCCGAGCAGTTCTGGAGGCACATTAGCCTAGATTTGCTTACCCAGCTTACAAGCAAATTATCAGATAAAATAACTCCTGTAGGAGTGTTTGTAAACGAGACTGTTGAAAAAATTATACCGTTTTCAAAATATCTCGGTGTAATTCAGCTTCACGGCGATGAAGACAACGATTTTATCAGAACCCTCAAAAAGCATACCGACTGCGAGATTTGGAAAGCTATAAGACCGCAGACATCTAATGAAATTAATAATGCTTGTCAAAGCTGTGCCGATAAACTGCTTATTGACAGCTTTTCTAAAAACTCAGTCGGCGGAACAGGTGTTGTCGGAAATTGGAAAATTATCAAAAATGCCGAAATTACAAAGCCGTTTTTTCTTGCCGGAGGTATTTCGGCTGATAATATCAAAGAAGCAATCGAAGCAGTCAAACCTTACGGCATTGACGTTTCAAGCTCGGTTGAAACAGACAGAAAAAAAGACAGAGAAAAGATTAAAACAATTGTTCTTAAAGCAAAAGATTAAATATTTGAACTTAGTTTTAATATAAGTTCTTGCATCTTGCCTCTGGCATTTGAAATCTAGCTTTAAGATTAAAATAAAATATAATTACTACTTTGGGGAGGTCGAATATATGACTAATTCTAGCAAAGGCCGCTATGGAGAATACGGCGGTCAGTATGTTCCCGAAACGGTTATGAACGCCGTTTTAGAACTTGAGGTGGCATACAATAAATACAAAGAAGATAAAAACTTCAAGCGTGAGCTAACAAATCTTTATAAGGAATACGCCGGCAGACCGTCGCTTTTATACTATGCCGAGAAAATGACAAACGACCTTGGCGGAGCTAAAATATACATCAAACGTGAGGACCTAAACCACACAGGTTCGCACAAGATAAACAATGTGCTGGGACAGATTCTTCTAGCCAAGAAAATGGGCAAGAAGAGGATCATTGCTGAAACAGGAGCCGGTCAACACGGCGTTGCTACTGCAACGGCTTGTGCTTTGTTCGGTCTTGAGTGCGAAGTTTATATGGGTGCAGAGGATATGAGACGTCAGTCGCTGAATGTGTATAGAATGAACCTGCTTGGAGCAAAGGTAACAGGCGTTTCAAGCGGAACTTCAACTCTCAAGGACGCTATCAACGAGGCAATGCGTGACTGGTGTACTAACATTGAAACCACTTTCTACTGCATAGGCTCGGTTATGGGACCTCACCCCTACCCTGAAATGGTAAGAGATTTTCAGAAAATCATCGGCGAAGAGATAAAGTCTCAGCTTAAAGAAACAGAGGGCAAGCTCCCCGACTGCGTTGTTGCCTGTGTAGGCGGCGGTTCTAATGCTATGGGTGCTTTCTACGACTTCATAGACGACAAGAGCGTTCGCTTAGTAGGTGCTGAGGCAGCAGGAAGAGGTGTCGATACTCCTGAGCACGCAGCTACCATAACCAAAGGCTCACTCGGAATTTTTCACGGTATGAAGTCACTGTTCCTCCAGAATGAATACGGTCAGATAGACCCTGTTTACTCTATTTCGGCAGGGCTTGACTATCCCGGAATAGGTCCTGAACACGCTTATCTTAACTCAATCGGCAGAGCGGAATATGTAGATATAACCGATGAGGAAGCTGTCTGCGCCTTTGAATATCTCTCAAAAACGGAGGGAATAATTCCTGCTATTGAATCCGCCCATGCTGTTGCGGCGGCTTTGAAAATTGCCCCGACTATGCCAAAGAACAGCATACTTGTCATAAACCTTTCGGGACGAGGCGACAAAGATGTTTATTCAATTGCACGATACAGAGGAGTTGATTTAGTTGAAGAATAAAAATCGAATAGACGCTTGCTTTGAAAAGCTGAAAGCCGACGGTAAAAAGGCTCTTATAACCTTTATTACGGCAGGCGATCCGGACATTGAAACCACAAAAAAGCTGGTGCTTAAAAAGCTGGAATGCGGAGCAGATATAATTGAGCTTGGCGTTCCGTTCTCTGACCCTATAGCTGAGGGTCCTACCATACAGAAAGCGTCCCTGCGTTCGCTTAACAACGGCACTAATTTAGACCAGATCTTCACAATTGTAAGCGAGCTAAGAAATGAAACAGACGCACCTCTGCTTTTGATGATGTACATAAACACTGTGTTTAAATACGGCACGGAGAAATTCTTTATAAACTGTAGAGCAAGCGGTATAGACGGCGTTATAATACCCGACTTACCCTTTGAAGAGCGAAATGAAGTAGAAGACCTATCCAATGAGTATGGAGTTTACAATATAAACCTTGTTGCACCTACCTCTCACGACAGAGTCAAAACTATTGCCTCACAGAGCAAGGGCTTTCTTTACTGCGTTTCATCTGTGGGCGTTACAGGAACACGTTCAAAATTCACTACTAACTTTGACGAGTTTTTCTCGCTTATTAATTCATCTGCCTCCTGCCCCGCTTGCGTAGGTTTTGGTATCTCAAACCCCGAACAGGCAAAAAAGATGTCACAGTACTGCGACGGAGTTATCGTAGGAAGTGCTATTGTAAACATCATTGCAGAATACGGTAAAGAGAGCATAGACAAAGTCGGAGAATTTGTTCAAAGTCTTAAAGAGGCAATGTAATTATGGATACCTTTGAGGCTTTAGAATCCTATTACAACGCTTATGATGAAAACTCCCGATTGAGTTCAAGGCATGGCAGCATTGAATTTCTGACGACAGTTGAGTATATAAAAAAACACCTCAAAAGCGGAATGAAAATTCTTGAAATAGGTGCAGGCACAGGACGGTATTCTCATTATTTTGCACGTCTTGGATATGATGTCGACGCTGTTGAACTGATGCCCTGTAATATTGAGGTATTTAATAATAATACTGAGCCTGATGAAAAAGTAACAATTACTCAGGCAAATGCAACCGATTTGTCTGACTTTTCATCAGACACTTATGACATTACTCTCTTACTCGGTCCTATGTATCATCTTTTCAAACAGGACGATAAAATTTCCGCACTGTCAGAAGCGATTCGTGTTACCAAAAAAGGCGGTATTATATTTTCCGCCTACTGCTCTGCTGACGCGTCAATTTTGCAGTTTGGTTTTGTTAAAGGTCACATAAATTATTTAATAGACAGCAAAATGTTAGATCCTGTCACCTTTAAAACACATTCAGAGCCGAAAGACATTTTTGAACTATATACAAAATCCGATATTGACAGTCTGATGGAGAAGTTTGACGTTGAGCGTTTGCATTTCATAGGAACAGATATGGCGGCTCATTATCTTCCCGACACAATTGATAATATGGACGATAAAACATTTGAAATTTATTTTCGCTATCATCTGTCAATCTGCGAACGTCCTGATCTGGTCGGAGCGAGCAATCATATTCTCGATATTTTTAAGATAATTTAGATTTTACTTGACAAATTAAAAATTGTGTTATAATAATGATGTATACATAAAATCTTTTTGTTTAATTTACTCATTATTTTGTTCACCGCAGACATTATAGTCTGCGGTGTTGTTTTTTGATTTTTAAATTTCTTTATTGTGGCTCTCAAAATTTCGCCTCTCATCTGTTAATCCAATTAAAAAATCAATACATACATTATAGTATTTTGCAAGTGCTATTACTCTGCTTGTAGACATGAGACTTTTACCACTTTCATATTTTGATATACAACTCTGCGATATGTACATCTTTTTAGCCAATTCTTCTTGCGACAACCCTGCTTCTTTTCTTAATTCTTTTAATCTTTCTGTGTACGAGCACATTTTAACACATCCTTTTTATATGCATATGGTACAAATATATACCACTATATATTTATTATGGCACATTTTTGTACCAAAGTCAACACAAAAATATTATTTATGATATAATTAATAAAAATATTAAAAAGAAGATGATTATTATAAAAAAATATCAAAGATTAAAAGATTTAAGAATGGATAAAGAATTATTGCAAAAAGATATTGCAGAAATTTTAGGTACATCACGAAGGCAGTATTCCAGATGGGAAACTGGAGAAAATGAGCTTCCTATGCATCATTTTATAAAACTTGCAGAGTTTTACAATGTATCTTTAGATTACATTACAGGATTATCAAATATAAGACGTAGCTTTAAAGATTAAAGAGGTAAAATTTATTTTCGCTATCATCTGTCAATCTGTAAACGTCCTGATCTGGTCGGAGCGAGCAATCATATTCTCGATATTTTTAAGATAATTTAGATTTTACTTGACAAATGATAAATTGTATGGTAATATGTTGTTGTGGTAAACAATTATTCATTTTACAACATTTCTTTTGGCACCGCAGAATTATTTCTGCGGTGTTTTTTTGCCTACTTTTTTTATCTAATAAAACATTAAAATTATTAGTAAAAGCCTTTACTTTTCTTGTTTTTTTGAGTATAATAATGTAAAGAATACTTGAGATTTAAAGAAATCTTTAGAAAGGATGTTTATTTATGAATTTAGCCAAAATCTCTTCCAACGGACAAATCACTGTACCTGCTGAAATACGCCGTCTGCTTGGACTGAAATCAGGGGACAAGATTTTATTTTATCAAAAGCCTGATGGAGAGGTCGTAATCAATAACGCTTCTGATAAGGCAATTTACAAAGCTCAAAAGGCCTTTGAGGGCATCGCTGAACAAATGGGAGTTTATAACGAAGATGATGTTCAGTCTTTGGTTGACGAAGTACGTTACGGAAAGGAAAAGTAATGAAAATACTTATTGACACAAATATCTTAATATCTTCACTTCTTTTTCCAAACTCAAAGCCTGCAAAAGCATTGCTTTATACTTCAAAGCATCATAATATGGTCTTATGTGACCGAAATCTCTACGAATTTCGTGATGTTCTTAAACGTAAAGCACCAAATGTATTACAGGATGCAGAAGTCTTTTTGACAGAGCTTTCCTATGAGTTGATTCCTGCTGCTTATAATGCAGAAAAGCTCATAAGAGATGCTAAAGATCAGCCTATTTTGGATGCTGCTATTGTTGCTGAAGTTGATATTATACTTACGGGCGATAAGGATTTTCTGAGTATGGATATTGATCGTCCTAAATGTATGACAGTAGCACAATTTTTAGAAAGCGAGGGAGTGGAGCTTTAAGTTTCACTCCTTATTATTCTACACTTTCCATTGACAATGTTTCTAATTAATAGTATAATTATTTTTATAAATTCGCTAAATTGGAGGACTATATATGGATTCTTTGCTTAAACTTCTTAAAAAGAATGCACGGCTTTCAAATTCAGAACTTGGCGTTATGCTCGGCATCTCTGAACAGGAGGTCGCAGAAAGAATAGAAAAGCTCGAAAACGATGGAATTATCAAAGGTTACAACACTGTTATAAACGAACAGGCGGCTGCCGACTGCGGTGATTTGGTAACAGCTTATATTGAACTTAAGGTTTCTCCTAAAGCACAAAGCGGTTTCGATGAAATTGCAAGAACAGTCAGTCAATATGACGAGGTAGAGAATGTCTGGCTTATGTCCGGCGGATACGATCTCGGAATCACAATAAAGGGTTCAAACCTTATGGATATTTCACTTTTTGTTGCTCAAAGGCTCGCTCCTCTTG
Organism: uncultured Clostridia bacterium; assembly: GCA_947589185.1. Lineage (GTDB taxonomy): Bacteria > Bacillota > Clostridia > Oscillospirales > Ruminococcaceae > UMGS1601. The sequence continues at coordinate 229,367 of CANQCK010000001.1, forward strand.
AGGGCGTTTTATCGACCGCAACACATTTTGTATTAAAGAAATACAAAGACAACGGAATCGACCTTTCCGACAAAATTATAGATGAGAGAGGATTAGTTTCCCCATGATAGACTACAGCAAGATAATTAATAAAAAAACCAGAGAAATGAAGCCCTCCGGCATAAGAAAGTTTTTCGACCTTGCACAGACTATGGAAAACGTCATAGCTCTCGGTGTAGGCGAACCAAACTTTCAAACACCCTGGCCTATAAGACGTGCGGCAATTACCGCTTTAGAACGTGGCAAGACATTCTATACCGCAAATTCAGGACTTTACAACCTCAGACAATCTATTTCAGAATATGTTATAGACTATGCAAAAACCGAGTACTCCCCCGATAATGAGATAATCGTCACAGTCGGAGGCTCAGAGGCTATAGACCTTTCTATTCGTGCTATAGTTGAGCCGGGAGATGAAGTTTTAATCGTCGAACCTTGCTTTGTCTGCTACAGACCGATTGTTGAGCTTTCAGGCGGAATTCCGGTTGTGGTAGAAACAAAAGCTGAGAACGGTTTTAAGCTGACAGCTAAGGCTCTGAAAGAGAAGATCACAGACAAAACAAAAGCTCTTATACTTCCCTTCCCCAACAACCCGACGGGTGCTATAATGACAAAAGAGGATTTAGCACCTATTGCCGAAGTTTTGAGAGATACGAATATTATTGTTTTGTCTGACGAGATTTACTCAGAGCTTACTTACGGCAGAAAGCACTGTTCCATAGTTGAATTCGATGGTATGAGAGAAAGAACTATACTTATAAACGGATTTTCAAAAGCGTTTGCTATGACAGGCTGGCGTCTCGGATTTTTATGTGCACCAAAAGAGCTGGTCAGTCAGATACTTAAAATTCACCAGTACGGAATTATGTCGTCGCCCACAGTCAGCCAGTATGCAGCAATAGAAGCCCTTAAAAATTGCAGAAGCGACATTGATATGATGGTTGATGAATATAATATGAGACGGCGTTTCTGCGTTCACGGCTTTAACGAGATAGGTCTCGACTGCTTTGAACCTGAGGGAGCTTTCTATGTATTCCCCTGCATAAAATCAACAGGGCTTTCCAGTCAGGAGTTCTGCGAGAAACTCTTGTATACTAAGAATGTAGCCGTTGTTCCGGGTGACGCTTTCGGTGATTGCGGAGAGGGTTTTATAAGGGTTTCTTATGCTTATTCTCTTGAACATTTAAAGAAAGCTATCAGAAAAATAGGAGAGTTTGTTCGGGAAATCAAGGAGAACGGTTAGATGCAAAGTATTACTATTAAAGCTCCTGCAAAGATAAATCTCATACTTGATATTTTAGGCAAACGAGATGACGGCTACCACAATCTTCGCTCAGTAATGCAAACAATATCAATTTTTGATAATGTTACTTTATCTGTTAAAGGCAAAAAATGCAGGCTTCCAAACGTCTCTATAACCTGTTCTGAGCCTGAAATTCCAACCGATGAAAGCAACATTGCCTATAAGGCTTGCCGTGCCTATAATAAGGCTTTAGGTGAAATGCCCTTTGACAGTATAGCTATACATATCGAAAAACACATACCGAGCGGTGCAGGTCTTGCAGGAGGAAGTTCAGACGGAGCGGCAGTACTTATCGGGCTTAACAAGCTATGCGGCAGTACTCTGTCAACTGACGAGCTTTGTAAAATCGGTGCTTCAGTCGGAGCTGATGTTCCCTTTTGCATTGCCGGCGGCACAGCACTTTGCGAGGGTATAGGCGAAAAAATAACCCCTCTAAAATCCCTGCCAGACTGCGAAATTCTTGTTGTAAAGCCTGATATTTCAATTTCAACTCCTCTTTCTTACAAAAGATTTGATGAACTTAATAACCCAAAACTTTCAGATTTTGATAAATTTATGACCTCGTTAAATTCAGGCGATCTTGCAGCAATTTCAAAAACACTTTCAAATTCACTGGAAGATGTAACAAACGAAAGAATTATTGAAGATATTAAAAGCGAAATGATTAAATCAGGTGTACTGGGCTCTGTTATGACGGGAAGTGGCTCGGCTGTTTTCGGAATATTTGACAATGAAAAGAAAGCTAAATTGTGTGCAGATAAATTCAACGGAAAAATGTTCTGTAGAATATGTCAGCCCGAAACCAGATACCAGTGACTGATAACTAGATTCATACAAAAAGCCAACAGAAAATTCTGTTGGCTTTAACTTTTATAATTAAATTATGCTTTAACTTCATCCGAATACTTTCCAAAATACTTGTACCCGCTGCTTAATTTGTATGCTCTGATTTTAAACTTATGTTTTTTGTTGTCATAAAAGTTCTTTATATTAGTCATAACCTTAGATGAAGCAACCGATTTGACCCTAACATAACTGTTGCCCGACTTCATATAAATCTGATATTTTGTCGCTCCGTTCACCGGCTTCCACGATAAAGCTACGCTTCCGTCAGAAGCTCTCTTAGCAACGACACCCTTTACCTTTGCAGGTTTTGTAACAGCATATACTTTATTAGATGCTCCGCTGTATACGTCAACGCCTGAGATTTTCTTTATCGCTTTTACCGTGAATGAATACGAAGTTCCTTTTTTAAGCTTTTTCAGCGTCGCCGTGTGCTTCTTCCCGGATACCGTTTTAATCTTATTGAATGCTCCGCCGTCTGTGCTTGCATAAACTGCATAGCTTTTCGCGCCCTTTGTGCTTGTCCACGACAGCTTTACTGATGTTAAAGACTTGCTCTGTGATGCCGTCAGATATTTAGGCTTATCAGGTTTTGTGTATGCACTCAATACTGATGAATATTTTCCTACATAGTTCTTTTTGTTTGAATTTTTATATGCTCTTACCTTAAACTTATATGCAGACGCCTTGTTAAGTCCCCATACCTTGTATGAATTAGTTTTTAAATCAGAAATTTTAACATATTTTTTCTTTGCTTTGTCGTATCTGAAAACCCTGTAACCGGTTACATTAGATACCGAATCCCATTTAAGCGTTATTGATTTCTTACTGCTTCCCGACGCCTTTAAATTAGCAACTGTGCCCGGCTTAACCGTTACAGTACAAGTATCCTTTACTCCGCTTACTGCTCTAGCAGTTATTGTAACCGTTCCTGCTTTCACTCCCGTTACAACTCCGCTGTTTGAAACACTTGCAATCGAATCGTCGCTAGACGTCCAGGTAAGCACATCGTTTGTGTTTACAGGAAGCATTTTTCTTGAAATGTTCTTACCCTTTCCAGCAACTACCGTCAGCTTATCACCTATCTGAACATCCGTAGCAAGCGGTTCACCGACAATGAAAAACTCTTTAAAATCACTCTCACTTATCTCATTAGAATTATTGTAATTTAATATCTGAGCTATATAGTGTCCCATCGGCAGCGTAAGTGCTGTAGCTCCGCCTGAAATATTCGTTGTTGACGAAACTAGATTACTCTCATTGTATGTACCTGCTGAATTGTATTCGTATATATTTAAAGTGGAACTTACTGTGCCTGAACTTGATGTCCAAGTAAATGTTTTTTCAGTATTCTCTAAAGAAGCATAATCAGTTGTAATTAAAGGTTTTTTAGATATTTCTGCTCCGCTGTATCTGAAAAAACTAACGTCTGACTCCAAATTGTTCAAATCAACCGTTCTGTTATACTTTGCATAACATCCGTTGCTGTCATACCATGTCCAGTTCTGCTCGAATAGTATAACTTCGGTTCCGTTTATCTGCTTTACAATCGCCCAGTGACTTGAGTTTCCGTATATATCGCCTACCTGCGGCGTTCTTACTTTAGTGAAGTACCCCGCATCGCTAAGCGGTGTGCTTCCCGGCCAAAGATTGTATACTGTACATCCGTAAACTGCTTTATAGAATTTTGAAACCAACGCCGCACAGCAGTATACGGGATCATCCCACATCTCTGACGCATTGCTGTCGTTTCTCGGTATGTATATCGCCTTTACTGTCACTCCGTTGAAAGTCATTGAATCTACTACTTGTCCTGCCTTTGATACCACTACTGTAACAGGAGTGGTAACCGCATTTGTACTAATCGGTACGGCAAATACCGTCACCATCATTGCAAGCGTGATGCAAAACGCTGCAAAACGCTTGCAAATATTCATTCCTTTCATATTCTCTCCTTACATAACACATAATACACATAGAACTTTAATATTTTTCAGTACCTTTTTATAATAACACATTATTCTACAAAATGCAAGTTTATATTTTTTCGTATATTTCTAACTTATATTGCATTGCCTCCTACTCAAAGTAAAGCCTACCGTTACACAAACGTAAAACCTGCGGCGGCTCGCCATTCACCGTTGTATAGTTTTCCTTTTAAACAGAGTAACGCCTGACGTTACACAAAGTAATTACATTTTACAATTTACCCAAAGGCAGAGTGCCTGCGGCGGCTCGCCGCTGCTAAATGCCTGCATATAAATTATGATAGCTTTCTGCTGACTTCTTCCAGCTGAAATCCTCCTTCATTGCGTGAACAACAAGACGTCCCCAAATCATTTTATTGTCATAAAATGCTCTCGCCCTTGCACAGGCGTTAAGCATATCATGTGCATTGTATGTCTTAAATGTAAAGCCGTTGCCTTTGATCTCTCCTAAGTGTGCCTCTCCTGCATCGGTTATACTGTCCCGAAGTCCTCCTGTTTCCCTCACTATTGGTATTGTTCCGTACCTGAGTGCAATCATTTGGGCTAATCCGCACGGCTCGCTCTGAGACGGCATTAAAAACATATCAGCTCCTGCGTAGATCCTCTTTGAAAGCTCAGGAATAAAGCCTATCTTTACCCCAACCCTGTCAGGATAACGATACGACATCTCTGTGAAAAAATCTTCGTATATTTTCTCGCCGGAACCGAGTATTGCAAATTTATATCCGAGATTTACAATGTCCTCAAAAACATACTTTATAAGGTCAAGACCTTTATGAGATACAAACCTTGTTACTATTCCTATAATCGGTTCGCTGCCCGGCTTTATACCCATTTCGTCGCAAAGCCTCTTTTTGCATACCCTCTTGCCAAACATATCGTTCAAACCGTAGTTCTTTGGTATGACTTTGTCCGTCTCCGGGTCGTATATCTCTCCGTCTATTCCATTTAAAATTCCGCTTAGCTTATACTGCTTGTTGACAAGTTCTCTGTCCATTCCGTGTGCATACCACGAATCTAAAATCTCCCACGCATAGCTCGGTGATACAGTCGTTACCCTGTCAGACACCTCTATAGCAGCTTTCATAAAGTTTACATCACCGTCATACTCAAGCAGGTCGGTATGATATAAAGGTATTCCCATTATGTCGTTTATTAGTTCTAAACCATATTGCCCCTGATATTGTATATTATGAATCGTGAATACCGTCTTTATATCCTCAAACCCAGACTGGTAACGATAAAAAATATCGTAATATACAGGTACTAACGCCGTCTGCCAGTCGTTTGCGTTGATTACTTCAGGCTTGAATTCAATATGATGAAGCAACTCAAGTACCGCCCTTGAGAAAAATACAAATCTCTCTGCATCATCGTAAAAACCATATAATCCGTTTCTTGCAAAGTAGTATTCATTGTCAAGAAGATAATATGTTACTCCGTTTACCTCCGCTGTGAAAACTCCGCAATACTGGTTTCTCCATGCAACAGGTACGGAAAAATTTGTTAAAAATGTCAGCTTATCCATAAGCTCCGGCTTTATAGTTCCGTACTTAGGCATAACTACACGGCAGTCGTCGCCTGCTTCATTCAACGCTCTAGGTAAAGAGCCCGCTACGTCCGCTAATCCTCCCGACGCCGCAAAAGGCAAAGCCTCACTCGCTGTATATAATATTTTCATATCCTTATCCTCCGTTCTGTACTCAGATGTCTTTGACAGTGCCTTGTCATTGTAACACCGCCCTCGATTTTAATCAAGCGTTAATTATTGCTAATAGAAACAAAATTCAAGAGACAAGAGCTTTCCCTCTTAAAATTAGATTGTTTTTTAGAGCTGAAAATGTATAGCATTTTCAGGTCACACCCATTTTCGGAGCGCACTCCGTAATAAAGGGGCTTTTCGCTGACTGCGGTCAGCGACAGAGCTCTGCCCTTGACCCGCCCAACGATGACGTTGGATCCAGTTCGTGTTTTAACTTTGTTAAATGTAAACACACTGTATCTCACGTTTGTTTTTTGCAAATAGTTCGAACTGCCGTTACACAATATTGCACATTGTTAATACTCTCCAAAGGCAGCAGAGCCACCGACGGCTCGTCGGCTTGACCGAAAACTTTTAGTTTTCTTATTAATTGCCTATTGTCAATTATCCACTATTAATTATTCAAACCCGCCGTTGCACAAACTATAACATATATCAAACTGCCCAAAGGCGGCATTGCGTGCAGGGGTCGCCCCTGCCGGCTCGTCGGCTTGACCGAAAACTTTTAGTTTTCTTATCCATTAACCATTATCTAATGTCAATTGTCAATTATCCAATATTAATTATTCCGACCCGCCGTCGCTCAAACTTTATCAAGTTTTTTTTAGGCGGCAGAGCAACCAGCGTCACGCTGGTCAATTGTTTTTGTCTCTCTCCATAGTCTCTTTGACCGCCCTGTTTAGAAACTTGTTTAATGTGCCGTCATATTCCTTTGCGTGTTCTGTGATATTTTCCTTTTCGCCTTTTGGAACTTGCATTTCCAGTCTGTCATAATGATTTTTTTTATACTTACTAGTTGCTCTTTGTTGAGCCTTGCTTACAGCCATATTTCATACCTCTATATAAAAATACTTTATTACAAACATTATATAATATTTGTACACTATGGTCAATATGTACAAATATAAATACAATATATTTGTTAGTTTTGCCCATTGACTATATAGGTTCGTCCATATATAATAATATCATACTAAACAAAAAGGAAGTGACATAATGAATACTGCAAACAGCAAAATTGATATATTTGATATTGAAGACATCATGCAAAAATCGGAAAACATATCAAGGCTGTCATCAGTTATCGAGTCATATTTGGATTACAACCATCAAGATGAACTAAGAGGGGCATTAGCGTGTCTTACAGACAATATGTTCATTTTGAAAGATAAATGCAGAGCACTGTATAATGCCGCATTCGGCGTACAAACAACCACAGCGAAAGGAAGTGACGTCAACGAGCAAAATGGTTAAAGAAATACCATTGTCAGATATTACAGAAATTCAGGCGAAATCTGAAATAATAGCAGGACTTTCGTCAATATTTGTTGAATTTCTTGACTACACAGATGAAGACAACAGATTTAAAGGAGCGTTTGCGTGTCTTGCTGACGAGGCATACAGTCTAAAAAAGCTATGCAGTTCTCTGTGCGGAAGTATATTCGACTGTCATCAAAGCGAAATATAGATGCAAAAGGCAAGAACTAATCTTTCCAACAAAGCATAAGCCCACCGTTTAAACAAAGTACTAGCCTGCCGTTGTACAAAGTAAATACATTGCACAAACTACCCAAAGGCAGCACTGGATGCAACGTCACCGTTGCCGGCTCGTCGGCTTGACCGAAAACTTTTAGTTTTCTTATCCATTAACCATTATCTATTATTAATTGTCAATTAATCAGACTGATGCCCCTTTGCCGATAAACATAGGATAATCGTCAGATGAAATAAGCGTTCTGTCGTTTCCTATCGATACATTTTTGTCAGTGATAACGTTTTTGACCTCACTGCCGTCGCCGATAATGGTATCCTGCATTAAAATCGCATTCTTAACAGTTACACCCTTTCCAACGTTTACTCCCCTGAACAGAACGGAATTCTCCACTGTTCCGTCAATTACACAGCCGTCTGCTACAAGCGAATTTGCAACATAGCTGTTAAGTCCGTACTTTGAAGGAGCGTTATCTCTGACTTTAGTATAGATAGGGCGTCTTTGAGTAAAAAGCTCCCTGCAATTGTCTATATTAAGAAGATCCATATTTGCTTCAAAGTAGCTTTTCTCACTGTATATTTTTTTGAAATATCCCGAATATTCATAAGAAACTATTTTCAAATCATTCAGCTTGCTCTGAAGAATATCCCTTTCAAAGCTATATCTTCCCTGAGCAATGGCTGTCTGAACAAGATCGACTAAAAAGTTCTTTTTAAGAAGGAACATATTAAGACTAAGCGTACATACGCCGGTAAGATCATAGCCTATAAGCACGTCTTTTACATTATTATTAGAATCGACGGTAAAGACGGTACTTGATTTTACAATATCAGACTTATACTGTCCCGTGTGTGAAACACAGGTTATATCAGCACCGCTTTCAATATGAGCCGACAAAATCGGTCGGTAGTCTATATTTGCGACCACATCGCAGTCTGACATTAAAACATATTCAGCATGAACGCTTTTTATAAAGTTGAGCACTCCGTAAAGAGCCTCGAGTCTGCCGCGATAGAGCTTACTTTCAACATTGCTGAACGGAGGAAGCAGATATAATCCTCCTTTTTTTCTTGACAAATCCCACTCTCTGCCTGTTCCCAAGTGATCGAGAAGCGACTGATAGTTATACTTAGTTATAACTCCGACGGTTGAAATTCCGCTGTTTACAAAGTTAGAAAGCGGAAAATCAATCATTCTGTATCTTCCTCCGAAAAGTACAGAGCCCATCGTTCTCTCTTTCGTAAGATCCTTGACTGTGCTGTCGTGCATATTTGCAAAGACCAGTCCCAAAACCTTTCCCATATTAGAAGTTCCCATAAAAGTTCATCCTCTCTATATACTTTCCGAAATAATTTTCTTAGGTTCAACAACCGTTCCCTCAGATATCTTAATATCCTGACCTACTACCGCAACGCCCCATTCATCTCTGTTAGGCATTTCCTCAGGTCTTCTGCCTATGTGAGCACCGCTGCATATTTCAGAATTTTCACCTACGATTGCGTATTCAACCCTTGCCCCCGAACGAATTACCGCTCCCGGCATAATGATTGAATCTGTAACCACAGCGTCCTTTTCAATTATTACGCCGTCAGACAGCATTGAGAAATCAACAGTACCGTCAATAACACAGCCTTCTGTCACCATTGAGTTCTGTATTTTCGCATCTTTTCCAATAACCTGCGGCGGAAGTCCCGGATTTCTCGAGTAGATCTTCCACGACGGATCGTACAAGTCAATCGGAATGTTCGGATTAATAAGGTCCATATTTGCCTCCCAAAGGCTGTCTATAGTCCCCACGTCTTTCCAGTAGCCGTCAAAGCGGTAAGCGTAGAGCTTCTGCTCATCACGCAAAAGTGCAGGGATTATATCCTTTCCGAAGTCTTTGGAGTTATTCTCCGATTTATCGTTCTCATTCTCTATGAGATATTTTTTCAGTATATCAAATGTGAAAATGTATATGCCCATTGAAGCCAGCGTACTCTTAGGCTCAGCCGGCTTTTCAACGAAATCATATATCTGACCGTCATCATGTGCAAACATAATTCCGAAACGTGACGCCTCGTCTATAGGAACATTGATAACAGCAATGGTAGCCGCCGCGCCCTTTTCCTTATGGTAGCTGAGCATTTTGTCGTAATCCATCTTATAGATATGGTCGCCAGAGAGAATTATTACATACTCAGGATCATATCTCTCAATAAACGAAAGATTCTGATATATTGCGTTGGCGGTTCCCTGATACCAGTTCGCCCCTGATTTTGACTGATACGGTGCCAGAATATGAACTCCTCCGTGTATCCTGTCCAAATCCCACGGCTGACCGTTACCGATATAATCGTTCATAACCAGCGGCTGATACTGCGTGAGAACGCCTACCGTATCAATTCCTGAATTTACGCAGTTTGACAAAGGAAAGTCTATTATCCTGTACTTTCCCCCGAAAGGAACTGCCGGCTTTGCAACCTTCTGAGTCAGGGCGTAAAGTCTGCTTCCCTGACCGCCTGCCAACAGCATTGCAACACATTCTTTTTTATTAAACATATACATTCACCTGCTTGTTTATTTTTATTTAATTTCTATTTTATCATTATTATCCGGCGTAACTGATTTGTCTTCTTTGCTATTCTTTGATGACGATTTTGCCGTCTTAGCGGATCTCACTGTTTTGCCTGACTTTGCCGCAGATTTTCTCTGTGTTTTTCTTCGCTTGAAAAACATTACCGAAAACGGCGGTATTTTTATAGTTATCGACCTGTCAAAGCCGTGCATTTTCACAATAGAAGTTTTTACAGGCTTGTTCGTGATTGGACTGCCGTCAGGAGAGGTCGAGTTAAAAACCTCCTCATAAACTCCAGCCTTTGGCACGCCGAACATATAAACATCACGACCTACAGGAACGAAATTGCATACAGCTATTATCTCATCGCCGCTTCTGTCAATTCGCCTGAATATTATAATGCTTTGCTTGTAGTCATCATTTGAGATCCAAGAAAAGCCTTCCCACGAATAATCGACTTCCCAAAACGGTTTATTCTCTTTATAAAATCGGTTGAGATTTTTAACAAACTTCTGAAAATTTCTGTGATTTTCATAATCATCTATCATAAACCATTCAAGACCGTTTTCATAGTCCCACTCTCTGAACTGTGCGAACTCGCTGCCCATAAAAAGCAGCTTCTTTCCGGGATGAGCAGTCATATACGCTAAAAATGCTCTCGCCTGAGCAAACTTCTGGTCGGTATCACCGAACATCTTATTTACAAGCGAACCCTTTCCGTGTACTACCTCGTCGTGGGAGATAGGCAGAATAAAGTTCTCCGAAAACGCATAGAAAAATGAAAACGTCAGTGCATTGTGATGAAAAGCTCTGTTGATAGGGTCCTGAGACATATACATAAGCATATCGTTCATCCAGCCCATATTCCACTTAAAGTTAAAGCCTAAGCCTCCGTCGCTTACAGGCTTTGAAACCATCGGCCAAGCCGTTGACTCCTCTGCTATCATCATTGCCTTCGGAAACTTCCTGAACACCTCAGTATTAAGCTCCTGCAAAAATTCAATAGCCTCAAGATTTTCATTTCCGCCGTTTTTATTAGGTATCCACTCGCCGTCACGCCTGTCGTAGTCAAGATACAGCATAGACGCCACAGCGTCAACTCTCAGTCCGTCTATATGGTACTTTTCAAGCCAATATACCGCATTAGATATAAGAAAAGACTTTACCTCCGCTTTCCCGTAATCAAACACCTTTGTTCCCCACGAGTAATGCTCGCCCTTTCTCGGGTCTGAATACTCATAACAAGGCTCGCCGTCCCATTCATACAAGCCGGCTTCGTCCTTCGGGAAATGTGCAGGAACCCAGTCGAGAATCACGCCTATATCCGCATTGTGAAACATATCTATCATCTTCATAAAGTCTTCGGGCGTTCCGAAACGTGAGGTAGGTGCATAATATCCTATACATTGATAACCCCATGAACCGTCAAATGGGTATTCGGCAAGCGGCATAAACTCTATATGCGTATATCCCATATCGGTAATATAGGGGATTATTTCCTCGGCAAACTTTGTGTAAGACAGGAAATTACCGTCTTCGTACTTCCGCCACGAACCCAAATTAACTTCATAGATATTAATGGGAGAATTTAATATATCCGTTTCATCGGTCTTTTTCTTCCAAACACTGTCCGTCCAATTAAAGCTGTCTATATCATAAATTTTTGTTGCCGTTGCCGGAGCAGTTTCCATATGCTTTCCGAAAGGGTCAGCTTTCATAATTTTGTTACCCGAATGTGTTGTAACACAGTATTTATAGACGTCATAAATATTTAACCCTGAAATAAAAGTCTCCCAAACTTCGGAATCAGCGATCCTTTCCATAGTATTTTTTGTATCGTCCCATGAATTGAAGTCCCCTACAACCGATACAGCTATGGCGTGAGGAGCCCACACCCTGAAATAATATCCGATTTCTCCGTTCTTTTCACCCTTTACCGAGCCGAAAAACTTGTATGCTTCATAATTTCTTCCCTCATGGAAGAAATGCAGTGGTGCTTTATAGCTTTCAGGAATTATGTCCATATTATAATACACCTTTGAAAAACAAAGGACTCCTTTCAGTAGTTAGAGATTAGAAATTAGAAATTAGAGATAAATATTCTAACTTCCTTTTTCTAACCTATATATTACACCTTTCTGGCTTTTTTTTCAATAGTTTTTGTATTAATTTTAGAATTCTTACAGAAAATATTATACTTTTTTGTGCAAAATTACTATAGTAATGTAATAAAAAATACGCTTTTGAAGTCAAATTACTAATTCTTACCTATTTTGCTGCAAATAACGGTTATATCATCAGACTTTAATGTTATATTATTCTCCGCAGAAAACTCGCCTATTCTCTTAGAAATTTCATCGGGAGTCATCCTTGCGACCTCTCTCCTGTTTTTAAAAACGTTCCTTACTGATTTTTCGCTTACGCCGTCGCTGCAAACTATCACCAAATCATTTTTAAACAACTTATTTCTTATCTGATTAACGCTTGTTTCAGAAAGTATTCCCAATGGAAATGCATAGCTTTCGATCTTTTGCAGCTGACCGTCTCTGTAAATATAACTCGGTCCTGCTCCCGCTTTAAGAATGTTCAAATATCCTCCGCATAAATCAAACTTTACCAAATCAAGTGTGGCAAAGGATTCCTCCCAACACTTTACCTGCAATACCGAGTTTAACAGTTTAACGGCTGTTTCATCAGACACGCCTGCTGTTAAAAGCCGTGCTGTGAGATTTACTGTAAACATTGAATCAAGTCTTGCTCTATTGCCCGTACCCATACCGTCTGAAAGAATTATATAGCTTTCGGTATTGTTTATGGTGAGTTTCTCATAGTAGTCTCCCGAGTGTTGGTTAGGCTCGCCCGACGTCTGATAAAACCCCTGAGACAGCGAATAAACCGGGCGTTCAGAGTATTCAAGTCTTGTGGTGTCGCCTATAGTAACCTTTCTCGGCATTTCAAGTTCACAGCCTATTATGTCGCTCAGCTCTACTGTAAGTCTTACTGCGTCTATATGCGACTTTGAACTATAGAATATTTCAGCCCTTAACATTTTTCGATCATCAACATAAATGCAGGCACGCTGGTTTTCACCGCCAAGACGCCTTACAAGTTCACTCGCCCTTGACGAAAGTCCAACATCAACATTTGTAAGCTTTGAAACATCCTGTGAAATATCATCCAGAACGTTGCCCATTGTTTCAAGCTGGGTCGAGAGAAATTCACGCATTTCTTTGAGCTTTCTGGACGAACTCTGCTCAAACAGCATATTCGTATACATTAGATTATATGTATTTGCTAAAAACTCTTTTCTTATACATTCGGGAAGCTTTTTTGCTATATCCTCTTCACATAATTTTTCTAAACACGCTATCTTTCTCTGCAACTGTGTAAACACACTTTTAGTTTCGCTTTCTTTTCTCTGCCAGCAGATAGCGTTCATCGGACATTCTCTGCAAACGCTGTCCTTTACCAGTCTGCCAAGCTGAGTGGGAGTGACCTTTTTCTCCATTGCCTCCGTGACGGTTGAAATTTGATTTTTCACATCTGTCAAAGCGTTTGACGCAAATGACAGCTTTGATGAGACGCTTTTATTTGAGATTTCAGTTGCCTTATTCGTTCCGCTGACCAGCTTTAACGCACCCGCTATCTTTCCCTCCGGAATGGCAAGATATATAACGGCACCTGCAATCAGATCGGCAAACAGCTTAAACGTATCGGGATTCATTCCGATAGTAACCAAAGAAACAAGAGATACCGCAATAAACACAATTATAATGGCAGCTATCCCAAACGACGCAAACGCTCCGCATATAAGTCCTGATGTCGCAAGCAAAAGCGTATTTTTAGCAAGCTCAGGAGCACACAGTATAACTCCGCAGGTGGCCAGTGCACCGCAGACTGCTCCGCCTATATGCTTATATCTGTTCACAGCAAAAAGCATTATTACTACACCAAAGGCACGTCCCAGATTTATTCCCAAAATGGATACAGAACTAAGTGTTGCTACAAGCATTACATATAGTATACTCAATCCCACTCCGTTTAATCCTTTAATACTTATCGTGCCTGTTTTTTTGAAATTTTCATAGCAGTACTTTGAAAAATACACAAGGAAGAAGCAGAGCATTGCTGCAAACACTCTGTAAACTGTAACCTCAAACCTTGTCGGCATTATAAGACTTATCATAGCTCCGTAAAACAGCGTTACCGCTCCTGCCATAACAGATAACGAAAACGTCGAATTATTATAATTATGCGGAAAAACTAATGTCTTTAATAAAATTATTGTTGCCATCGAACATATACCGGGGATCCCCTCAATTATATTCCCGTTTATGACATATGAAAGCACTGACGCTATAAATGCCGGAATTGAACTGAAACCCGATATTGATACAATTACTATATTCACCGGCGAATTAAAACCCAATATGTTCCCCTTGCTCGATATGTAACCTAATACCATTGCAAGTCCCATAAGAGAAAAGCTTTTTATCTTTTCCTCGTTCTTTTCTAAAACCTGAAAATTCAACATCCTATCACCATTTGTACTCCGAAATTTCTACACATATTCTTACACATTAAATAAAGTAGATATTTCAATATTACAATGTACAGGACAGAAAAAATGTCGCAAACAGCGTATTACAATAGGTTATAATTTGTGACATGATATATAAAAAAATACTTATGCAGATAACAGAAAAGCGTCCGGATGACTTTATCTCTCCGAACGCTTAATATTACTTCTTAAATTTATCTTTGATGATCGACAGCGGGTGCTTGATCTTATAAACAACTCTCTCTATAGTATTTTTCAATTCCTCGTTATTCTTTTTAAGCACATCATTAGTCCTTTTAAGTTCATCATTTGCTCTTCTCAGCACAAAAATATCGTTCTTCAGACTAAGTATCTGAGCGTTCATTGATTTTACCTTATCACGAAGAATCCTAGACTTATTGCTCTCATCTCTAATATCTTTCATCTCTTTTTTATACTCGAGTATCTGCTCGCCTACTCTGGAAATACCTTTTATTATTTCCTTACTGTCGGCGGTCTCTGTATCAGCCATATCATTCAGAAACATCTCTAAAGATTTCTCTTTGTTTTCCTTTTCACGCTTAAGCTGGACCTTTAAATCGTCAATTTCCTCTTTTTGAACTACTGCAATCATTCCGAAAAACCGAATTATATCTTCGTGCATAAAATCATTCTGCGGAGTCCATCTGACTGACGCTCTGGTTTTATGTGAGAAAAGCTCATCGCTTTCAAGACCAAGATACTCCCTTGCAATAGCTGCGTTACCCTCAGCGTATTTTTTCATAAATCTGTCTGATTCTTCTTCGGTAAGCATCTCGAAAACATTATCAGGACTCTTTACACTTTCACATTTTTCCGAAATTTTTCTCAAAAAAGAACGTGTAGAATCCTTGTCTGAAAGAATTGTATTGATTACTCTCCTTATCTCCTGACTGTTCGCAGTCAAAGAAGGATTAGTCTCTTCTGTTACAACCTGAAATTCGTCAGTGTATTCCAAACCCACTGCGTCAAGAAAATCTGAATATATAGTTCCGCCGTTTCCTAAAAAACGCTTTCTCTCAAAAATCCTGACTATTATATTCTTCCTGCCGATAATCTCCGCTATTTTTTCCAAAAGCCTGTAATAATCAAGTGCTACGCCTCTCGGTTGATACATAAATGTATCCCATTTTACTGCTGCATAAGTATTCCAGCCCTCTTTTATCTGCTGGCTCAGCCACGAGTTTGCAAAGTCATCCTGCCTTCTTAAATAAACTATGACCTTGATCTGATAATTGTTTTGCTCAGCGTCTGACTGCAACTTCTCCCAGAAATCAAACTTGCTTCCGACAGATGAATGCCAGATATTTTCATCAGACAAAATCACATTGCCGAACTTCTCTAGGTCATTATGAATCATATACAAGCCCTTGTTCCAAAGAGCTTCTTCCCTATCAAAATCCTCCTGACCGTCAGCATCTGAAAGTCTGCCTACCAGAAAATGTCCGTTGCGGCGTATTTCTACCAAAGGATACTTGAAATCTAAAATCGGATAGCTGAATCCCTTTTTATTCAGTATTTCCTGATTTCCCATACAGAATTTCTGTATAGAGGTCGTTGCTGTCTTAGGAGTTCCTATATGCAGATACAATGTTGACATTTATTATTTACTCCTTCTTTTGTTTTAGAAACAAGAAATAAAGATAAGTGTGAAAATCCTGCCTCTTGCTACTTGCCTCTTATCACTTAGTGTTAAAAGAAAACATTGCATTTAAGTCTAAATCCAATGCTAGATTTTATCTTCAAGCTGCTCTAGAAGTATATCTATACACGTTTCAATATCGTGCTCCGCAGTGTTTATAGTAATATCAGGATTCTCTGGCGGCTCATACGGCGATGAAATTCCTGTAAAGTTCTGAATTTCACCCATTCTTGCCTTTTTATAAAGTCCCTTAACATCTCGTCTTTCGCATTCTTCCAGCGGTGTGTTTACATATATTTCAATGAAACTGTCTCCGCCGATTATCTCTTTAGCATTGCGTCTGTCACGCCTATACGGAGATACAAAAGAATTTATAACGATAACTCCTGCATCGTTCATCAGCTTTGAAACTTCAGCAATACGTCTGATATTCTCAATCCTGTCCTGCTCTTTAAAGCCAAGATTCTTATTAAGCCCCATACGTACATTGTCGCCGTCTAAAGTCATTGTGTGCTTTCCTACTGCAAACAGACGCTTTTCCAAAGCGTTCGCAAGTGTAGACTTGCCCGAACCCGAAAGACCGGTAAACCAGATAGTTCTCGCCTTTTGACCTTTTTGGTTTTCTCTCTGTTCCCTTGTAATATCCATCTCATGATAAGTCAAATTATCTGACCTGTTCAGCTTGTGCATTACAACTCCGCACGCTGAGGTCATATGAGTAATACGGTCGATCAGTATAAGTGCACCAAGAGTAGGGTTTTGTGCGAACTCGTCAAATACAATCTTCTCAGATACCGATATATCGCACTCTGCAATCTCGTTTTTATATATAGCGTCAGCAGAAACCTCACTGCCGGTGTTTACATCTATCTTGTGCTTGATGTTCATTACAACCGCAGGTATTTTCTTTGTACCCAGCTTTAACAGATAGTTCTTACCTGCAACAAGCTCGCTGTCATCCATCCAAAGCAATTTTGCTGTGAACAGATTACCGACAGTCGGTCTTGCTCCGCTTACCAGAACACAGCCTCTTGATACGTCGACCTCTTTATCAAGCTGTACGGTAACCGCCTGACCCTTATTTGCTTTTTCAACCTCTTTGCCTGCGGCTATAATGCTCTTTACATTAGCCTTTTCTTTAGACGGTAAAGCGGTAATTTCGTCGCCTACACTCAACTTGCCCGTTTCAATCTGACCTGAAAAACCTCTGTAGGTATGATTAGGTCTGCAAACTCTCTGAACAGGCATTGAAAATCCCTTTTCAACATCATCAGCGTGAACGTCTATTTCCTCAAGATAAGAAAGCAGCGTTCCGCCGCGATACCAAGTCATATGCTCTGACTCGGTTGTAATATTATCTCCCTCAGTTGCCGAAACAGGAATTATCTTTACCGATTCGTAATCAAACTCGGCAAGAAGTATTTTTATCTCTTTTTCAATCTTTTTAAATCTGTTGCGGTCAAAGTGTATAAGATCCATCTTGTTTACGGCAAACACAAAATGCTTAATACCCATAAGAGAACAAATTCTTGCGTGCCTTCTTGTCTGAACCAAAACGCCCTGAGAAGCGTCAACCAATATGACCGCTAGCTCTGCAAATGACGCTCCGACCGCCATATTTCTCGTATATTCCTCATGACCCGGAGTATCAGCTACTATAAACGATCTCCGCTCGGTTGTGAAATAGCGGTAAGCAACGTCTATTGTAATGCCCTGCTCACGCTCTGCCATAAGACCGTCTAACAGCAGTGAATAATCTATATTGCCCTCTCTTGAACCTACCTTGCTGTCCAGCTCTAAAGAACGTTCCTGATCCGCAAATAAAAGCTTTGCGTCATACAGCATATGACCTATAAGAGTTGATTTTCCGTCGTCAACGCTTCCGCAGGTAATGAATTTCAAAAGTCCGTTCATTTTAGAAATAGCCCTCCCTTTTTCTCTTTTCCATACTTGCAGCTCCGCCGTCGTTGTCAATAACACGGCTGGTTCTCTCGGAAGAAACTGCTCCTAAAGTCTCGTCAATAATCTCGTCAAGCGTCTCGGCATTGCTCTCCATACCGCCTGTAAGCGGATAACAGCCAAGTGTTCTGAAACGAATTTTTTTAGTCTGAACCTCTTCGCCCTCTTTAAGACGCATACGGTCATCATCTACCATAATTATATTGCCGTCTCTTACAACGCACTTTCTCTCCGCCGCAAAATACAGAGGAACTATATCTATATTCTCTCTCTTGATATACTGCCAGATGTCCTTCTCCGTCCAGTTTGAAATCGGAAATACACGAATTTCTTCACCCTTATTTATCTCAGTGTTGTATAGCTTCCACATCTCAGGACGCTGATTTTTAGGGTCCCATGCGTGGTCGGAGTTTCTGAAAGAGAACAGTCTTTCCTTTGCTCTCGACTTTTCCTCGTCACGTCTGCCGCCTCCGAAAGCCGCTGTAAAGCCGTACTTATCAAGGGCTTGCTTTAAAGCCTGCGTCTTCATTATATCAGTATACGACGAGCCGTGATCAAACGGATTGATTCCCTGCTTAACGCCCTCTTCATTAATGTATTCTAACATCTCTATGCCGTATTTTTTTGCCGTTCTGTCACGAAATTCTATCATCTCTTTAAACTTCCAGGTAGTGTTGACGTGCAAAAAAGGGAACGGCGGCTTTTCAGGGTAAAAAGCCTTTAATGCAAGATGCAGCATAACCGAAGAATCCTTGCCTATCGAATAGAGCATAACAGGCTTTTCACATTCTGCCGCAACCTCTCTCATAATATAAATCGCTTCCGCCTCAAGTTCATCTAAATGTAAAAATTCACTCATAATTAAATTTCCTTATCTTTTTACTTTATTCTGCCTGCTGTTATTTTACCAGCAATTTATACAGCCTGCTATTTCCTGTCACGGTCAAGACCGTATCTTCTGCGTACTGCGTTTTCCCAGTTTGTGAATATAACACGGTCTATTATCGTTCCTATTACGATAATTATAAGCATTATAAGCGTAACCTTATTAATATCGCTCTCAATACTTCTTGCCGCATCGAGAATCTGACCCAATCCTATCATACTTATCATCATCTCAGCAGCCATAAGTGCTCTCCATGCAAACGACCAGCCGCTTTTAAGACCAGCTATTAACATCGGCTGAGCCGCAGGAATAATTACTTTGAAATATAGCTGTCTCTGATTGACTCCCATTGTCTTTGCGGCTCTAATGTAAAGAGGGTCTACATTCTGAATTCCGTTATCAACAGCCATTGCTATACTGAACGCAGAACCGACTACTATTACAAAGATAACTGCACTCTGGTCAAGTCCGAACCAGAGTATTGCAAACGGTACCCAGCATACACTCGGGAGCGTTTGAATTCCTAGAATAAGCGGCTTTAAATTCTTTTGAAGATATTTGAATTTGGAAATTAAAAAACCAAGCACCGCTCCTATTACCATCGAGATCAAAAAGCCTATAAATGCTCTCAGCATACTTGCTCCAACTGCGGCATAGATACTCATTCCAGTATAATCAAACGAGAACAGATCAACACATCTCTCCCATACACCCTGAGGTGACGGTATAGTGTAAGACTTCCACAGCCCAAGAACTTCAACGCCCAACAGATAGACAAGCTCCCAAAGAGCAAGTATTATGATTATAAAGCCAATACGGCTCAATATCTTTTTAACCGTCGTGCTCTTCTTTTTCAATCTTGTCCACCTCTTCTTTTAAAGCCTCAAGCAGTTTTTTTCTTATGTTTATAAATTCAACCGACTCTATATGTCTCGGACGTGGTATGTCTATCTTTATTATATCCTTAACCTTTCCCGGATGAGAGCCTATCATAACTATTCTGTCACTGAAAAAGAGTGCTTCTTCAACGCTGTGAGTAACTAAGATTATAGTCTTTTTAGTCTGCTGCCAGATATTTATCAGTTCCTCACGCAGAACATTGATTGTCTGCTTGTCAAGAGCCGCAAAGGGCTCGTCCATAAGAAGTATTTTGCAGTCTAAGCAAAGTGCCCTTGCCAAAGCAACACGCTGTTTCATTCCCCCTGAAAGCTCGTGAATATTATAGTCTCTGAACTTATAAAGCTGAACCATCTTTAGATACTTTTCCAGCCGCTTGTCCTGCTCCTCTTTAGAAAGCCCTGCTATTTTCATTCCGAAGCGAACGTTTTTCTCAACCGTCAGCCACGGGAATAAAGCAGATTCCTGAAACATCATTATCCTGTCAGAACCCGGCTTTGTTATCTCGCTTCCGTCAAGAATTACCTTTCCGCTGTCAGCATCAACAAGTCCTGCTATTATATTGAGAAGCGTTGACTTTCCGCAGCCCGAAGGCCCTAAAAGACATATGAACTCGCCTGACTCAATATCAAGATTTATATCCTCAAGTATATTGGTATCGCTGTTTTTATCAAACTTCTTTGTTATTCCCTCAATATGCAAACTCATATCCTGACTTGCCCCTAAGAGCAATCCTCCTTATAAATTTATGTCGGCTTTTTAGACATCAAAATTTTAGCAGTAATAATCGTTATGAAACAGATTTCATAATACTGTCGTCTATGATTTTACCGTCAGGCAGTTTTGAGATAAATCCCTCGTCGAGATTGATTTTCGCATACTCGTCAACAGCTTCCTTAGAAACGTCTGTTGTGAAGACAATTCTCGAAAATGCACTCTCAAACTGCTTATCATCATTTTTAGAGCCTGCAAGCTCCTCTATCTTCTCATTTACTATCTTTGCACTTTCTGAAATATTCTGCTGAATATACAAGGTTGCGTCCTTGTGAGCCTTTAAGAACTTCTCTACAATTTCAGGATGTTCCTTTTGAAACTCTTTTCTCACAACAACTACTGCAACAGGATAATCTCCCTGACGCCATATCTCGTCATAATTCAAAACTACAGAAGCCTTAATATTTTCGCTGTTTTCTAGAACTGTTCCCCATGGCTCAGGTACAAGTGCTGCGTCTATCTCGCCCTGATCAAAGAGAGACTCGACCTCTGAGTTCTTAACGGCTGTTACATTTACATTTCCGCCCTTGTCCTGTGCCTTTAAACCATTGTCTGAAAGGAGCTTTAATAATGCTAAGTGCTGAGTGTTCCCTGCCTGAGGAATTGCCACTGTCTTATTTGCAAGGTCTTTTACTTCCTTTATATTGGCGTCCTCTCTTGCAATAAGAACCTGTCCTCCGTTGGTTGCCCCTGCAATTATATTAACATCTCCGTTTGTACTTACATTTGCACTTATTGCAGGAACAGGTCCTATATATCCTATATCAATATCCTCTGATTTTAAAGCCTCTACCTCAGCAGGTCCTGCATTGAAAGATGTCCACTTAACGCTGTAATCACTGCCGAGAGCATTCTCAAACGTTTTCTGCGACTGCATTACCATTGCCTGAGCGTGTGTTATGTTCGGGAAAAATGCAACATTGACCGTCTTATCGTCTTTTGAACCCTTATCACAGCCCGAAAAAACAGCTAATATGCAAGAAAAAGCCAGTGCTGCTGATAAAATTCTTTTTATTTTCATAACATTGACCTCCTAAGATTTATAATTCTTTTACCTTTAAATTCATCTAAAAATATGTCTAATTATACACATAATAACAATTTCACTGTGAAATTTTTGTGAAGTACAGAACCATCATAAATTATTTCTATTTAATCTACAACAGCATACCATAAATTGTGTTAATTGTCAATAAAAATAGCATAAATTGTGTTTTCATTTCCAACATAACATAAACATTTATTAATTTCCCCTAAATCCTATTAAATTACTAGTAATTACTATAGTGTCTATTTTATTATAAAAATTGTCTTTGTCAAGATATATTAAAATAAATCTGCTATTTTACCATATTTCTTAATAAACAATTACGTTTATTAGTATGTTTCTTACAAATTGCTGATATTTTTTAATATATTGGAAAAGTTTATAAGCTCCTCCATTGAAAGCTGTTCGGGACGTATATTTGAATTCAGCCCTGACTTCACTATCGCTTCGGATACAATACTCTTTTTTATTCCCATAGACGAAGAAACCGAGTTTGCAAGGGTTTTTCTTCTTTGTGAAAACGCCCCCCTTGCGACATTAAAAAAGAATCTCTCGTCCTCAACTCCCTTTGGAGTCTCTTCCTTAATATCAAATCTCACTACACAGCTGTCAACATTCGGTGACGGCATAAAACTGCCTCTTGAAACGCCGAATAAAATCTTAGGTTCAGAGAAATAATTTACAGCAACCGTCACAGCACCCATATCTCTTGTTCCCATTTCGGCACAAAGACGTCTTCCTGCCTCCTTTTGAACCATAACCGTAACCGATTTAATTCTGAGTCTTGACTCTAACAGCTTCATTATTACAGGAGACGTTATATAGTAAGGAAGATTTGCACACACTGCAACGTCAAGATCTTTAAAATTTTCTTCAATTATTTTCGATAAATCAATATCCATGACATCGGCGTTTATGATTTTTACATTGTCAAAATCCGAGAGAGTGTCCTCCAATATCGGAATAAGACGCTTATCTATTTCAATCGCTACTACCTTTTCAGCACGCTTAGCAAGCTCTGCTGTCAGAACACCTATACCCGTTCCGATTTCAATTATGCCAAAGCCCTGCTTTGCGTTTCCCTGCTCAGCAATTCTCGGACAGACACTCGGATTTATAAGAAAGTTTTGTCCCAGACTTTTTGAGAACTCAAAGCCGTGCTTTTTCATCAATGTTTTTATTACATTTATATCAGTCAAATTTTCCACTATTTCAAATAATACCCCTTAACGGAGAAATCCTCCTATACAATCTGAAAATGTAAATATTTAATTATAAATTTTACAACTTGTATTATAGCATAATAGAAGTATATTTTCAAATAATAATTGTGTAAGCATAATGTAGTTGAACGAAAGGAGAAAAATTATGAAAATGCAGGATATTCCTATAGGACTTACATTTGCACTTGCCGAAAACCCAGAGGCTCTGAAATATTTTGTATCGCTTTCTGAAGATCAAAAACAGCGAATTTTAGAAGAAAGCCACAAAATCCACTCAAAAAGTGAAATGCAAGCCTTTGCAGGAAACTTTGCCAAGAATAATTCATCCTCCAAAACGGGGTTTACAAATAATCGTTTCAGTTAAATCTTCGTTTACAGTATTTTGCATTAAAAAGAGTAATGTATACAAATTTAACAATAAATTAAAAATATCAGCGTAAAATTCTCGCAAAAAATAGTTGCAATTTTTTTTAAATTAGAGTACAATACTATTTGTAGTAATTTTGGTTGAATTGAGGTCAAGTGTATGACATTTATTTCTGTATGCGGATACTGTAAATATTCATACAGCTTTTCAGGTAACCGTTCAAATGCCGGAGAATGTTACCTAGCTTCATTGCACTCAAACAACAATATAATAATAGTATAATTATAACTGCAACAGAGATGTTGCAGTTTTTTTACTGTCAATTTTTTAACGGAGGTACTATATGAAAAAGGTTGCAGTTATTATGGGAAGCGACAGCGACTTTCCTATTGTATCAAAGGCAATTAAAGAACTTGATAATTACGGCGTTCCGTATGAGGCACACATTATGTCCGCTCACAGAACACCTGAGCTTGCAGCGTCCTTTGCTAAAAATGCGAAGAAAAACGGCTTTGGAGTTATTATCGCAGCGGCAGGTATGGCGGCTCATCTGGCAGGCGTTTTAGCAGGAAACACTACCCTTCCTGTGATCGGCATACCCATAAAATCTACATTCGACGGCTTAGACTCACTATTAGCAACAGTACAGATGCCAAGCGGAATACCTGTTGCGACCGTTGCAGTAAACGGAGCTAAAAACGCAGCACTTCTGGCAATTCAGATGCTCTCCCTTTCTGATGACAGTCTTTCGGACAAGCTGGAAGCCGCAAAAGCAGAAATGGTCGAAGGCGTAAAGGCTAAGGACGAAGCACTTCAGGAGGAAATTGCAAAGCTTTAATTAAAAAAGACAGAACTAATTTATTGGAGGAAGATACTATGGAAAACATTATTAAAGGCGAACAGCTTTATGAAGGAAAGGCAAAGAAGGTATATGCCACAAATGATCCCGACTTGGTTATCGTTGACTACAAGGACGACGCTACCGCATTCAACGGTGAAAAGAAAGGTACTATCGCAGGCAAGGGTTCTATTAATAACAGAATGACAAACTTTATGTTCAAGCTGTTAGAAAAGGAAGGTATTCCAACTCACTTGGTTGAAGAGATAAACGACCGTGAAACTATCGTAAAAAAAGTTGAAATAGTGCCTCTCGAGGTTATTGTTAGAAATGTTGCGGCAGGCAGCTTTTCAAAGAAATTAGGCATTGCAGAGGGTACTCCTCTTAAAACACCTACATTGGAGTTCAGCTATAAAAACGACGATCTGGGAGACCCTTTTATTAACAAGTACTATGCTCTCGGTCTTGACCTTGCAACCGAAGAGGAAATTGAAACTATAACTAAGTATGCGTTTAAGGTAAATGATTTTATGCTGAAGTTCTTCAAAGAGCTTAATATCGACCTTATTGACTTTAAAATTGAATTCGGCAGATTTCACAACGAGATCATTCTCGCTGACGAAATTTCACCTGACACCTGCCGTTTCTGGGATTCTAAAACCCACGAAAAGCTGGATAAAGACCGTTTCCGCAGAGATATGGGCGGCGTAGAAGACGCTTATCAGGAAATTATGAGACGACTAGAGGCTAGAGGCTAGAGGTTAGAAGTTAGAGGTTAGAAGTTAGAAGTTAGAGGTTAGAAGTTAGATAACAGTAAATGAAATCATAAGATCTTGCATCTTGCTTCTTGATTCTTGCATCTAATATGCGGAAGAACCACTGGCGGCTCGCCAATCTTATCATCTGGTTTCTTACAAAAAGTGCTAGTCCGCCGTTACTCAATGTCGTACATTAATAAAATTATAAATAGGCGGAAGAACCACTGGCGGCTCGCCAGTTAGGAAGGAATGATAATACTTGAAAAAAGGCTTGCACGAGGAGTGCGGTGTATTCGGTATATACTCAAACGAAACAACCGACGTAGCGTCATCTGTATATATAGGTCTTTATGCCCTTCAGCATAGAGGACAGGAAAGCTGCGGAATCGTCGTAAATGACGACGGACTTTTTCACTACCACAGAGACTTGGGTCTTGTTCACGAGGTTTTTAATCAGGAAACCCTTTCAAAACTGGGAAACGGTCAAATTGCTATAGGACACGTCAGATATTCAACTACCGGAAATTCAAACCGTTCAAATGCACAGCCGCTGGTTGTTCGTCATATTAAAGGTCCTATGTCAATAGCTCATAACGGAAACCTAGTCAACGCTTCTCAGCTAAGGCAGGAATATGAATTAAAAGGTGCGATCTTTCACAACACAAACGATACCGAAGTTATCTCTTATGCGATAACCGAACAGCGTCTTGTCTGCGGTTCTATTGAGGAGTCTGTTGAAAAGGCAATGTATAAGATAAAGGGTGCGTACTCTATTTTAGTTATGTCCCCAACCAAGCTGATTGCGGCTCGTGACCCTAACGGCTTTCGTCCACTGTGTTTGGGAAAGACCTCAAACGGTTATGTGGTTTCTTCAGAATCCTGTGCTTTTGAAAGTATGGGTGCTAAATTTATTCGCGATATAAAGCCGGGCGAGATAGTTGTCATTGACAAAAACGGTATGAGAAGCATTGAGACACATTGTGGAAACAAGGGAACTATCTGCGTTTTTGAATACGTCTACTTTGCAAGACCTGATTCGGTTATTGAGGGTTCAAGCGTTCACAAGGCAAGACTTCGTGCCGGAAAATTTCTCTGGCAGGAACACCCCTGCGACGCTGATGTAGTTATAGGCGTTCCCGATTCGGGAATCGACGCAGCTCTTGGCTTTGCAAACGCAAGCGGTATTCCCTACGGTGTAGGTTTTATCAAAAACAGATATATAGGCAGAACATTTATTCAGCCTACCCAGCTTGAGAGAACAAACTCTGTAAAGATAAAGCTGAACGTAATATCAAACACTGTAAAAGACAAGCGTGTTGTTATGATCGACGACAGCATTGTAAGAGGTACTACTATGCGGAGAATTGTAAACCTTCTAAGAGATGCAGGAGCAAAAGAAGTCCATGTCAGAGTTTCCTGTCCACCGTTTATAGCACCCTGCTATTTCGGTACTGATATTGACAGCAAGGAAAACCTTATTGCCTGTCAGAAAAAATCAATTGACGAGATCTGCGAAAGCATCGGTGCTGACAGTTTAGGCTATCTCAGTGTTGAAAATGTCAAGCGACTTGCCGGAATTTCACACTGCGATTTCTGTGTGGGCTGCTTTAATGAAAAGTATCCTATTGAGGTTCCTAAGGAAATGCCTAAAGATAAATTTGAGTCTAAGATCAATAACAATCAGCTTAAGCTGAATATTGAATAAAACTATTGAGGTGCATTAAAATATGAAAAGTTTTTCAAACAGTTATAAAGAAGCAGGTGTTGACGTAACTGCCGGTTACAAGGCTGTTGAACTTATGAAACAACACGTTGCAAAAACAATGACTTCTAACGTACTTTCCGGTCTTGGAGGATTCGGAGGTCTATATGAACTTGACCTAACGGGTATAAATAAGCCTGTTCTTGTTTCCGGAACGGACGGCGTAGGAACAAAACTGAAAATCGCCTTTTTGATGGATAAGCACAACACAGTAGGCATTGACTGCGTTGCTATGTGCGTAAATGATATAATCTGCTGCGGAGCTAAGCCTCAGTTTTTTCTTGACTATATCGCAGTGGGTAAGAACATTCCCGAAAAGATTGCAGATATAGTTTCGGGAGTTTCAGAGGGATGTGTACAGTCGGGCTGTGCTTTGATAGGCGGAGAAACCGCCGAAATGCCCGGTTTCTACTCTGAGGATGAATATGATCTTGCAGGATTCTCTGTTGGAATTGTAGACAAGGACAAAATTTTAAAGCCCGACACTCAGAAAGAGGGAGACATAATAATCGGTATTAAATCAAGCGGAGTTCACTCAAACGGATTTTCGCTTGTTAGAAAGGTATTTTCGGTAAGCGAGTCAAACCTTGCAAGACACGTCGGTGAACTTGGGGCAACTCTCGGAGATACTCTCTTAACGCCGACTAAAATCTATGTCAAAGCTATTATGAGAGCTCTTGACGCCTGCACCATAAAATCTATTTCACATATTACGGGCGGCGGTTTTTATGAGAATATTCCACGCTCTCTGCCAAACGGTATCTCTGCTAAAATTGAAAAATCCGCAGTACAGATACTTCCTATTTTTGAGGTTATCAAAGGCACTGGAAAAATACCTGAGAGAGATATGTTCAACACCTTCAATATGGGTGTTGGAATGACTGTTGTCGTCGATAAAAACGATGCTGACAAAGCTATTGAAGCTATAAATTCTGTTGGAGAAGATGCATATGTCTTGGGCGAGCTTGTTAAAAGCGACGAGGGAGTTATTATTGCATAACAGCAAATTTACTTCTTGCATCTTGCTTCTTGCATCTTGCTTCTTGCATCTTGCTTCTTGTATCTGAAAGGACAAGTGATAAAATATGAAGAACATCGCAGTATTAGTTTCCGGCGGCGGAACTAATCTTCAGGCACTTATAGACGCACAGAAAAGTGGAATTATCAAAAACGGAAAGATTACCTGTGTTATTTCATCAAAGGCTGACGCTTATGCACTTGAAAGAGCTAAGCAGAATGATATTCCTACAAGGATTATTCCCAGAAAGGAATATAACAGCGTAAGCGATTATACAAAAGCCATAACCGACGCTCTTATTGAGGTAAAAGCAGATCTTGTAGTATATGCAGGCTTTATGACCATCTTAGACGAGCAGATAGTTAAGGCTTTTCCTAACAGAATGATGAATGTTCACCCATCGCTTATCCCCTCTTTCTGCGGAAAAGGTTATTACGGTCTTCATGTTCACGAAGAGGTATTGAAAAAAGGTGTTAAACTTACAGGTGCTACAATTCACTTTGTGACAGAAGAATGTGACGGCGGTCCTATAATCCTGCAAAAGGCAGTCGAGGTCAGAAACGACGATACTCCGGAAATACTTCAAAAAAGAGTTATGGAGGAAGCCGAGTGGGTAATACTTCCCCAAGCGGTATCGCTGTTCTGCGAAGACAGAATTGAGGTAAAAAATAGTAAAGCATATGTTAAGTGATACTATGTATAATATTAAATTAGGGAGGACGCAATATGAAAACAATTGATATTTATGAGGAGCTTAAAAGCAATCCATATCCCGGCAGAGGAATTATAATCGGCAAGTCTGCTGACGGAAAGAACGCTGTTGCCGCTTACTTCATTATGGGACGCAGCGTTAACTCAAGAAACAGAATTTTCACCGAAACATCTGACGGAATAAAAACAGAGGCTTTTGATCCGTCTCTGCTGACTGATCCGCATCTTATCATATACTCCCCTGTCAGAGTTCTGGGAAACAAAACAATTGTAACAAACGGCGACCAGACAGATACTATTTATGAACTTATGGATAAACAGCAGACCTTTGAACAAGCTCTGCGTACCCGTGAGTTTGAGGACGACGCTCCGAATTATACACCTCGTATTTCGGGAATTATGCACATTGAAGAGGATACATACAATTATGCTATGTCTATTCTAAAATCGGCAAGCGGAAATCCTGATTCGTGCGAGAGATTTACCTATTCATACACAAATCCCATTAACGGCGAAGGCAGATTTATCCACACATATATGGGCGACGGCGATCCGCTTCCCAGCTTTGAGGGCGAACCAAAGAAAATCTCTGTACCAAATGATATAAACGAGTTTTCTGACGCTCTCTGGAACAGCTTAAATGAGGACAATAAGGTTTCTCTTTTTGTAAGGTATATTGACCTTGAAACAAAAAAGTATGAAACTGTTATTATAAACAAAAATAAGAATTAAACAGATAATTTTTAAAATAGAGAGGAGGAAATGCTCCCTACCATAAAGGAGCATAACTTAAAATGAGTATTGAGATGCAACTGAAATACGGCTGTAACCCAAATCAAAAGCCGTCAAAGGTCTATATGGCAAACGGAAGCGAGCTTCCGATAACCGTGTTAAACGGCAAGCCGGGTTATATCAATTTACTTGACGCATTTAACGGCTGGCAGCTTGTTAAGGAGCTTAAAAAGGCAACGGGTATGTGTGCGGCTACATCATTCAAGCACGTTTCACCTGCCGGAGCAGCTGTAGGCAAGCCTCTTTCAGACACGCTGAAAAAAATCTATTGGGTCGATGATTTAGGTGAGCTTTCACCGATGGCGTGTGCTTATGCAAGGGCCAGAGGTGCCGACAGAATGTCTTCATACGGTGATTTTATCGCTCTTTCAGATGAGTGTGACGTATGTACTGCTAAAATGATTCAAAGAGAAGTATCAGACGGTATTATCGCACCGTCATATTCAGACGAGGCATTGGAGATTTTAAAAAGCAAGAGAAAAGGAACCTATAACATTATTCAGATCGATGAGAATTACACTCCTGACCCTATTGAAACAAAACAGGTTTACGGAGTTACTTTTGAACAGGGCAGAAACGAACTTGAAATAAACACTGCTTTGCTTGAACAAAATATTCCTACAGAAAACAAAAACATTCCTGATGATAAGAAAATTGACTTGCTTATTTCTCTTATCACACTTAAATACACGCAGTCGAACAGTGTTTGCTATGTTAAGGACGGTCAGGCAATAGGAATAGGTGCAGGTCAGCAGTCGAGAATTCACTGCACCAGACTTGCAGGAAACAAAGCAGATGTTTGGTGGCTACGTCAGGCACCTCAGGTGCTAAGTCTTGACTTCAAAGACGACATAAGACGTCCGGACAGAGATAACGCCATTGACGTTTATATTTCTGACGAGTATGAAGATGTTTTAGCTGAGGGTGTTTGGCCGAACACCTTCAAGACAAAGCCTCCTGTATTCACAAGCGAGGAGAAAAAGGCTTGGATCGCAAAAAATACCGATGTTTGTCTCGGCTCTGACGCTTTCTTCCCGTTTGGCGACAATATTGAGCGTGCAAGAAAAAGCGGCGTAGCTTACATTGCAGAACCGGGCGGCTCTATCCGTGACGACAATGTTATAGAGACCTGCAATAAGTATAACATTGCTATGAGCTTTACAGGAATAAGATTGTTCCATCACTGATAAATTGATTAGCCAAGCATAAAATAGTATTAATAAAACTATTAAATTAAGGAGATTACGGCGATGAAAAAAATAAAAAAATTATCAGTCTTAACTGTAATTTTAATTATGATTTTCAGCTTTTTCGGTTGTGAATCAATAGATGATTCAAAAGCCTCTTCAAATACAGCTACAGAGGCAGCAAGTGAAAAATACGGCAATTTTAAAGAC
This sequence comes from uncultured Clostridia bacterium, assembly GCA_947589185.1. Classification (GTDB taxonomy): domain Bacteria; phylum Bacillota; class Clostridia; order Oscillospirales; family Ruminococcaceae; genus UMGS1601. The sequence continues at coordinate 260,002 of CANQCK010000001.1, forward strand.
GGTGTTTTTTCAACAAACAAGTATTCTATTGAACTCGGCACAGGCTGGGTTCAGGATGATTCCGTATCTGATTCAAAAATAGCAGTATTCACCCGAGGAAATAGCTCTAAATCATACAGCAGCATAAATATGCGTGAAGAACATCGTGATGAAAATGCAGAACAAATTGACGTTGATGAATATAAGGAAAATGCAATATCTCAATATAATTCAATGAGTGACTATAAGGTTACAAACTCAAAGAGCGTTAAAATTGACAACCGAGACGCTTTTGAACTCTATATTGATTTGAAAACTAATTCACAAAAGCTGAAACTGATTCAATGTTATATTGTAAACGATACGGATATTTATACTTATTCATTTATATCGTCTTCTGATGAATATAAAAAAGAGAAACCTAATGCTGAAAAAATTCTAAAAACCTTTAAATTCAAACAGTAGTTAATATCTGTGTCAAACCCACATTTTAAAAAAAGGAGAAATTGCAATGAACATTTTAGTAGTAGGCGGAGGCGGAAGAGAGCACGCAATTATTATGAAGCTCGCTGAATCGCCCAGAGTTGACAAGCTGTACTGCACACCTGGCAACGGAGGTATATCAAAATATGCTAAGTGCTTTAACGTCGGTGCCTGCGACATTGAAGGTGTTGTCGCACTTGCTAAAAAGCTCGCAGTTGATATGGTTGTTGTTGCTCCCGACGATCCTCTTGTTCTCGGTATGGTTGACGCACTTCAGGCAGAGGGTTTTATGACATTCGGGCCTAAAAAATCCGCTGCAATTATTGAAGGCTCTAAGGTATTCTCAAAACAGCTTATGAAGAAGTACAACATTCCCACTGCTGAATACGAAGTCTTTACTGACAGCCAATCGGCAATAGATTACATCAAAAATAAAAACACCTATCCTACTGTTGTCAAGGCTGACGGTCTTGCTCTGGGAAAGGGAGTTATCATTGCAGAGAACGAAACTCAGGCTGTTGATGCTGTAAATTCAATAATGAACGATAAAATATTCGGCGAAAGCGGTTCCCAGCTAGTTGTTGAAGAATTTCTAACAGGACCTGAGGTTTCAGTTTTGTCATTCACTGACGGAAAAACTATCGTTCCTATGATCTCATCTATGGATCACAAACGTGCATTAGACGGCGACAAGGGGCTTAACACAGGCGGAATGGGAACTGTCGCACCTAACCCATACTACACAGAAGACGTCGCAAAGGAATGTATGGAGAAAATCTTTCTGCCGACCATAAACGCTATGAACGCAGAAGGCAGAATCTTTGAAGGCTGTTTATACTTTGGTCTTATGCTAACGAAAAACGGCCCTAAGGTTATTGAATACAACTGCCGTTTCGGTGATCCTGAAACACAGGTAGTTCTGCCTATGCTTGAGGGTGATCTGTGCGAAATCTTTGAAGCTGTATACAATCACGAACTTGATCGGGTTTCTATTGAATGGAAGCAAGGTTTTTGCACCTGCGTTGTTATGGCAAGCGGCGGCTATCCGAAGTCTTACCCGAAGGGTCTTGAGATTTCCGGTCTTGACAGTAACGGGCAGATTGAAAACGCTTTTGTTTACCACGCAGGTACAAAACTGGATAACGGTGTTTTCAAAACAAACGGCGGCAGAGTTCTGGGTGTCACCTGCAATGCTTTAACACTTCAAAGTGCACTTGACAAATCATACTCCGCTGTTTCAAAAATTAAGTGGGAAAATGTCCACGTCAGAACCGATATAGGCAAACGTGCTTTAGCGGCACTCGACAATGATCCTCTAGCCCTCCACTACAAGGACGATATGGAGGATTACATCGAAGAAAACGGTGTTTACCTCCGCCAATAGCCGCCGAGCCGGCGGTGGCTCTCTGCCTTTGGAAAGTTTGCAAAATGTTATAGTTTGTACAACGGCGGGCTTTACTTTGTTTTAAACATACAATATAACAATAACCTCCGAGCCTACGGTGGAATTCCGCATTTAAAAATTAAATATATTTTGTATATCAGCAGAAATACAAATAGACAAAATAAATTTAAGAGCGTGTAGGACTAATTCCTGCACGCTCTCTGAATTTTTAATATTAAAAAATCATATATAATTATAATCTATTGATCCAATCTATTGCTAGCTGAACCCACTTTTCATTTACGGGAACTATTTGATAATCGCCTGTTGAAGTCTGATAGTTGCAAAGCGAAAGCCCGTGATTTCCCCACTCATATATATGAGCCTCAAACGGAATCTTATATTTCGATAAAGACTTCATATAAAACAGTGAATTTTCAACAGGAACAGCAGAATCGTCCGCTGTGTGCCATAGAAAGGTAGGCGGAGTAGCTTTTGATACTCTGTTCTCAAGCGACATAAGCTCTCTCATTTTCAGGGCTTCTTCATTTGATTTGTCATCGCCAAGCAAATTAAGAATACTCGTTTCATGTGTAAACTCTTTGTCGCTTGTTAAAACAGGATAACATAATAAGCATCCGTTTGGCTTTATATCATCAGGCTCTGCGTCAAGAGGCTTTGTAAGAACATCTTTATCATAAAAGTTAGATAACGACGCTGCTAAATGACCCCCTGCCGAAAAGCCAAGAACAAATATCTTATCCTTGTCTACCTGATATTTCTCACAATTGTCTCTTACATACTTAACTGCACTTGCAAGCTCTAAAGCCGCAGTCGGGAACTTCTTATTCACACATGAGTATTTCAAAACAAATGACGCTATACCATTTCCTGCAAACCTGAGTGCAACAGGCTCGTTCTCCCTATCTGAAACATAGTCGTATCCCCCTCCGGGGCATATTATCAAAGCAGGAAATTTCTTTTCTCCTATCTCATCAGATTTCGACGTGCAATAGCTTGTCAGCGTAGGATTGCAGCCATCAGCGTTCAATCCTGCTTTTTTATAATCCACTTTAATATTAATAGTTTCCAAAATCATAATATTCACCATTCCTATGTTTTTCTAAAGTATATAGTAACACAAAAAGATCAGAATTTCAATAATCATATGTTGAAAAATTGAATCTGCTGTGGTATAATTTAATTCATACTTTCAATATTGTATTCCGACTGTGTATAACAGCATTTTCACAGTTACGGTAACAGATTTTCGGAGGAATTTATGAAATTAGACGAGCTTAGGAAAAGTATTGATGAAATAGACGACGAATTATTAAAGCTGTTTGAAAAAAGAATGGATATATCGCATAAGGTTGCACTTTATAAAATTGAAAACGGACTTAAAGTATTTCAATCTGAACGCGAGAATGCTATTATTGATAAAGTGAGAGACAAGGCACCAAACGGTCTTGAAAACTCAGTTGAAACGCTTTTTACAACTATTATGGATATAGGTAAATCAAGACAGTTCAGCGAGTTTTTTGCCGACAACTGCAATATAGACTATTCTGAATTTAAAAGATCCGACAATATGAAAATTGCCTGCCCGGGAATAGTGGGAAGCTATACCGAACAGGCAGCATATCAGATTTCTAAAAACGCCGAGATAAAATATTACGAAGACTTCGCAGATGTTTTTGAAGCGGTAGAAAATGGCGAGATGCCGTTTGGTATCGTACCTATTCAGAATTCTACAGCGGGTTCGGTAACTGATACATATGAGCTTTTATCAAAGTCAAATCTATATATTGCCTGCTCAACGAAGGTAAAAATCAACCATTGTCTTGCTTGCAAATATGAAACAGACGAATCACAAATCAGAAAGGTTTTTTCACATGAACAAGGACTTATGCAGTGTTCCGAATTCATTAAGGAAAATAAATTTTTCAAGCGTGAATGTCCTAATACTTCTATTGCAGCACATATGGTAAGCGAAAGCAGCGAACCTTTAGCGTGTATCTGCTCTGAGGAATGTGCCAAAGAGCATGGACTTAAAATTCTGAAAACTAATGTTGCAAATGCAAATAAAAACTACACCCGTTTCATTTTAGTTTCCAATAAGGTTTACTCTTCAAAGAGAGCCGATATTGTTTCCGTGACATTGACAATTTCTCATAGACGTTCGGCACTCTACAGACTTTTAACTAAATTTTCAGTGTGCGGTCTTAACCTTGTCAGGCTCGAAAATAAACCCCTTGCCTCTAAAGATTTTGACGTGCAATTCTATCTTGACTTCGAGGGATCAATTTTAAATCCCGAAGTTCCAAAGCTTATAGCAGAGCTTGAATCTGAATTGAGCTATTTCAAATTCTTAGGTAATTTTGAAGAAATATAATTTTAATACACAAAAAAAGGTATTGGGAAATCCCAATACCTTTTTAATTTTCTTTTGTTTTACTTTTTTTTGAATTTTTCATTTCCCTTAAATGACTGTCTGCTTTATGAGCCTCTTCAGTAAAGCTGTTATTTTTCCACCATGCCATAATAGATGTTACACCTGTAAATAACGCTGAAACAACCTGTGCAATTTCCTCGTCATCAATCGGCAAAACACTGTGTCCTCTAATTGTAAGAAAGTTATTTATTAAAGCAGCTATCAAAAGTACTGTTCTTATAACAGTAGCTTTTGTACATTTAATGTTTATTTTCATATCAATTCCTCTTTTCTCTTTTGATTTGAACTGTTTCTCAGTCATTTAATTTGATAATTGAGATAAGAATCGCAATTCTGTCAAAGGTCAGAGCAAACGATCCTCACTATATTAAATGTAAAAATGAAAGGCTTTGTGAATTCCAAGCCAAAGCTCTAAGACCTTTTTACATTTACCTTTTCCAAATCAAGAATACGATGATTCAACACAGACTGCTCTTTTTCAAGTAATGATGTTCTTACATAGACTTCGCTTAACTTTTCAACGCTTTTTTCCAGCTTTTCAATTCTGTAAGACAGTAATCTATTTGCTGTGAATATTCCTGTAAGAGAGCCGAAAGCTGTTCCGATAAGCGACAAGGCAGCTATTACTATTTCATTAGCCATAATATTTTATCTGGCTTTGACCTGAAAACTACATCAAGTCACAAAGCCTTTCTCCTTTCTTAAATCCTCCCTCACATATACCTGAAAAAATAAAAAAAGTTGCACGTTTAAATGCAACAAAAACAAAAAATGCCCCTTTTAAAGGGGCAAATTTAATAAATTGTACACTATCTGCATACTCACTTCGTTTTCAAAGCAAGCTCAGTCTTACCGTCATTTGACTTTAGCGTTTTTGCCGTCAGCTTGATCTGTGTGGTTTCAATCTTAAGTTCGTCAATAAGAAGTTCGGCTATCTTATCCTCTACCTCGCTTCTTATAACTCTCCTGATGTCCCTTGCACCCAGCTTCTGATTATACGACTTATGAGCAATATACTCGCACGCTAACCTGTCATAGCTGAATTCAATTCCCTTTTCTGCTAAAGGCTCTTTCATCTCATCGAGCATTAGTGCCGCAATATCAGCGTAATTATCCTCAGTAAGCGGATTGAATACAACGATTTCATCAACTCTTCCCAGAAACTCAGGTTTTAGAAATTCTCTGAGCCCTTTCATCGCCTTATCCCTTGAAATCTGATAATCAGACTTGTTAAATCCAACTCCTGTATCCTTCAAAGCAGAGCCTGCATTAGAGGTCATTACTATAACCGTGTTTTCAAATGAAACAGTTCTGCCCTGAGCGTCAGTCAGCTTTCCCTCGTCAAGAAGCTGAAGCATAATATTCATAACATCAGGGTGAGCCTTTTCAATTTCGTCAAACAAAACTACAGAATACGGACGGCGTCTTACCTTTTCAGTAAGCTGTCCTGCCTCATCATATCCTACATATCCCGGAGGCGAACCAATAAGCTTTGATACACTGTGCTTTTCCATATACTCAGACATATCAACTCTTATAATAGGCTCGGTTGCGTCAAACAGAGTCTCTCCCAGAACCTTTACAAGCTCTGTCTTTCCCACTCCGGTTGGACCGACAAAGATAAATGATGCCGGTCTGCGGCGTTTCGATAACTGAATTCTCGACCTTTTTATTGCCCTTGCAACAGCGTCACAAGCCTCGTCCTGACCTATTATTCTTCTTTCTAACTCGTCTTTCAGATTTCTTATCTTTGTATACTCAGACTCTACAACCTTATTTGCGGGAATCCCTGTCCAAAGTTCAATAACCTTAGATAAATCTTCCTCTGTAACCCTTACCTTGTCAACCTCCTGCGACAAAGACTTTTCCTTTTCTTCAAGCCTTATTATATCAGCCTTTATCTTAGCTATCTTCTCGTAATTTGGGCTTTCTTCCTTTTCAGCTTCTTCCTCTAATTCCTTTTGCTTTGCAAGTTCAGCTTTTACCGTCTCGTACTCCTCAATTTCAGGGCTTCTTATACTGCAGCAGGCACACGCCTCATCAAGAAGATCTATTGCCTTATCGGGCAAATACCTGTCGTTTATATATCTCTCTGATAAAACTGCACACATTCTTAATGTTCCGTCGTCGATCTTGACTTTATGATGGTTTTCATAATACTTTCGTATACCGTTTAAAAGCTCAATAGTATCGGCAAGAGTCGGTTCGTTTACCGTTACAGGCTGAAAACGACGTTCAAGTGCTGCGTCCTTTTCAATGTACTTTCTGTACTCTTTAAAAGTCGTTGCACCTATTACCTGAATTTCTCCTCTGGAAAGTGCCGGCTTGAGAATGTTTGCTGCGTTCATTGTGCCTTCGCTGTCTCCTGTTCCTACAAGATTGTGAATCTCATCAATGAACAAAATTATATTTCCCTGAGCCTTTACCTCTTCTACCAATCCTTTGCAGCGTGACTCAAACTGTCCTCTGAACTGGGTTCCCGCAACAAGAGATGTTAGATCAAGAAGATAAACCTCTTTATTGCGAATATGAAAAGGAACGTCGCCTGAGACAATTTTTTGTGCAATACCCTCTGATATTGCAGTCTTTCCTACACCCGGCTCTCCAATAAGACACGGATTGTTTTTCTGACGCCTTGACAAAATCTGAATTACCCGTGCAATTTCCTTGTCACGTCCGATAATATTATCAAGCTCATTATTCCTTGCACGCTCAGTTAGATTTGTACAGTAATTATTAAGATATTTCAGTTTCTTTTTCTTATCCTCTTTTTCCCTCTCCTTAGCCCTGTTCTGCCTTTTCTTTTTCTTTATATCGTCAACAGTATAACTGTCATCATCAGGATTCTTCATACCGTTTCCTGATGCACCGTTTCCGAAAAAGCTGTTTATAAAGTTCGGGAGCATATCACTTCCGCCAAGCTGAAAATCTTCACCGTCGTTTATATCCATAAGCTGTTCTGAAAAATTCTCCAGATCCTCATCTGTTATACCCATTGATTTCATATAATCATCAACCTGAGTAATTCCCATTTCCTTTGCACAAGCAAGACACAGCCCCTCGTTCTTTTTTTCATTACCCTGCATAGCTGTGATGAATACAACAGCCGGTCTTTTTTTGCATCTGGTACACATCATCATTGATTTTTGCCATCCTTTCTATGTGTTGTTCTATGATAATGTTAGAGGCATAAACCTCTTATAGTAATAATCTAATTAAGTATATCGCTCATTAATCTCAAAAATACTGAATTGTTTATTGACTGCTCGCTTAATCCGAATGAGCTTCCCGATTTAATCAGCGATAACATAGGAGATATTATACTCACAATTGCAGTTATCAGAAAAACTACTATCAGTCCTTTAACTGCTCCTAATACTCCGCCCAATACCGTATTGATGCCGCCCGATTCTTTGTTTTTTCCTATCCTAGCAACAGCAACAATAATTCTGAGCATGATCCATATTGCTATAACGCAAAGAACAAACAAAATTGCTCTTAACGCAATTAAAATAACAGGCTTTAAAGCAATTTCGGTTATCCCCTCAGCAGCCTCAGCTTTGTCGGAATTCGCAAAAGAGCGGAGCATATCTCCCAACATTTGAGGATCATTCGATGCGGCAGATTCAAAAGCAGGCACAAGGTATGAGGGAATAGATTTCTCTACCTCGCTTTTAACCTCTTCATCTTTAAATAAAGAATTGATTTTTTCCGATATAATACTGCTCGAAATCGGTATACCCTTAGATTTTGCATAATCAGATATGTTTTCTGATATATCGCCGCTTTGTCCTAATGCCTCTTCGATCTCTCTGTCGCTTACTTCAAAACCCGGAATGTTGTCAAAAAGATTTTTATTTACAAACTCTGCAACATCAAATTTTTCTATCGGAGCTTTTACGCTGTTTACAATTCTGTTCTTTACGCAATTATCGTAAACAGGCTCGGTTATTAAACCTGAAACCACATAACCTATCAAAAGAGACAAAATCAGCGTCACAAATAATACAATGCTTCTTATAATTCCTCTTTTTGCACCGAATATGCAAAACAATATTACTATTATAAGCATTATAAGGTCATATAAAAGTCCCAATGTAAAATTCCTTTCCGATTTTGCTGCTTCTAAATTTAATATTTGAAATCTATCTTATTTATATCTCTGTAACCCATAAAGAAAATATTTCCGTTTATATATACAAAATCAACGTAATCATTTTTTACTTTTGCTGTGGATATAGACTTTCCTCTTGCATTATATGCAGAAATTGTTTTGTCAGACAAAACAAATGTGTGAGACAAATATGTTTTTATCGTCTTTACTTTTTCATCTATGGTTATCTCAGCCGGCTCTGAGTCTGATTCAATCAAAACAAGGCTTGACGTTCCGTCTTCACTTACACTCTTGAAAGCAATGGACAAATTATCCTCATTAGATGAAAAACCGATAAGATCTGACTCGTATAAATATTCTTTCTCTGTTTTTCCCTCTGAAGACAGCTTTACATATCTGTCCTGACAAACTGCCCAAATACTGTTGTCGCTCATTTTCTGCACACCGTATACAAGTGAATTGATTTTATCGCTTGTGAACAGCTGCTGCGATGAACTGAATTTTATTCCGTTCAATGTCGTTGCCGGCAGACCGCCCTCAACATTCAAAGTTGAAACTATTGCTCCGTCTCCCGAAGAAATAAAATCAACGCTTAAAATTCTCTGACCGTTTGCCCATTTATAACATTCGTTGCCCTTACTGTCGTAAACTGTAAGATATGAAGGATATTTGTCGGTTTCTGTTACAACTGCAACATAGTTGCTTTCGCTTATTTTAGCACTTATAATGACGTTGTCAAGTGTTTTTTTGAAAACCTCTCCCTTTTTTGTCATTACAGAAAATGAATATCCGTTTAAATCATATGCCAAAACCATACTCGATGATGCTGAGAGCGTAGGATTTGACTGTGTATGCTGTATTGAATTTATCTCGTCCGCATTCTTTTTGTAAAAGGTTATATAAGTATCTGTCGCCACAACTAAATCCTCGTCACACTCTGTAAATGATGATGAAGTAGAGCCTTCTCCCAAACTGATCGGGAATTTACCGTTTGCAAGCTCCCCATCGTTGACAATAGTCTCCTGAGTTTTTTCAATTATATCATAAACATAGGGCGACCAGATTCCCCTTGTAAAAAAAATTGACGCCGCTAATACCAGAATTACCCCAACAAGTAATAACTTTTTCACATTCTGTATAAGCTTTTTCTTTCTTCTTTCTTTTCTTATATCCGTCTGAAACGGCTTTTGCGGCTCATTTTCCATAACGCTTTCACTTCCTTTCACGGTGAACTTCCGGCGGCTCTGCCGGCTGATTAAAAACTATGTCCATCGGCAGACTTACTGACAATATGCTATAAGTACAAAACCTATAACCCCTTGACTATGCCCATAAGAATGCACCCGTTAATAGTAAACTTTATTTAAGTACAATCCGTTTGCACAAGCAGTTCTGCCGGCGAATTTTCTGTTTCTTTTTTCTATAATTTTCGGTATCTCCGACTCGTCAATTTTTCCCTCGTTTACAAATAACAGCGTTCCGACCATTATTCTCACCATATTGTATAAAAATCCGTCGCCCGAAACCGTCATTATTATTTTATCACCGTCACGCTCCACATCAAACTTATGTATGGTTCTGACTGTGTTTTCCTTTTCATCTGCACTTGAACAAAAGCTCCTGAAATCATGCGTACCTACAAAGTGCTTAGCAGCCCTGTCGAGAAGCCCTTCATCAATAGGATACCAATATTTATATATTCTTGTTCTTAAAAACGGATCCTTAATCTCACTGTTGTGAATTAGATATTTATACTCTTTTCCAATACAGTCGTATCTAGCGTGAAAGCTCTCATCAGCCTCTTCACAGCCAAGAATCGCTATATCATCGGGCAGCTTTGAATTGAGCCCGAATATAATTCCCCTTGAATCTATCTTTATATCCTTTTCACACTGAAACGAAAAATAGTATTCATTTGCATGAACTCCGGTATCTGTTCTTGAACAGCCGAAGATAGTTATTTTCTGCAAAAAAAGCTTTTCCAAAGCCTTTTCTACAACCTCTTGTACCGAAAGAGCATTATCCTGTCTTTGAAAACCGTGATAAGCACTTCCGTCATATGCCATTTTTACCTTGTAATTTTTCATTTTATCATAGTATCCTGTTTATTAAAATTACTACCGCTAAAAATAAAACTGTCACAGTCAAAGCCGCAAAGTCTCTTGCGGCAATATGAAGCTGTTTGAGCCTTGTTCTTCCCTCTCCGCCGTGATAACAGCGGCACTCCATAGCCATTGCAAGCTCCTCTGCACGGCGAAATGCAGATACAAACAGCGGTATCAATATAGGTACAAGTGCTTTAGCTCTCTGGATAAGCGAGCCGGTTTCCATATCAGCACCTCTTGCCTTCTGTGCAGACATTATTTTGTCAGTTTCTTCAATAAGAGTAGGTATAAATCTTAAAGCTATAGTCATCATCATAGAAAGCTCATGTACAGGTACTTTTATCTTTTTGAGAGGCGATAAAAGACGCTCAATAGCATCGGTAAGTGCAATAGGGGACGTTGTATATGTTAAAAGAGACGTTCCTATTATCAGACAAACTATTCTGACAACCATAAAAATTGACGTCTTAACTCCGCCGGTTGTGATTTTTATTATCCAGAAGTGCAGAAGCATATCTCCTGTAGATATAAAAAACAAATTCAAAACAGCAGTAAAAATTATAATCGGAATTATTGGCTTTATGCTTTTTGCCATAAGCCTGAGTGGAATTTGAGAAATCAAAAATGCTCCGAGCATAAATATTATTCCAACCGACAGTGCCAGAATTGATTGTGCCATAAACAAAAGTACAATAAATATTCCTGTCAAAATAATTTTCATTCTTGGGTCTAATCGGTGAACAACTGATTTGCCCGGAAAAAACTGCCCAATTGTAATATCCTTCAGCAAATCATTTCACTCCCCTAACTTCAAATATCATTTCCCCACAAAATCCTACAAAGTAGTCTGACCGTCTTTAAGTAAGCCAAGATGCTTATATGCAAGTTCGGTTGCACATCTTCCCCTCGGAGTTCTTGCAATAAACCCAAGCTGCATCAAATACGGCTCGCAGACATCCTCAATGGTGACCGCTTCTTCACCGATAGCCGACGCTAGAGTCTCAAGCCCTACAGGACCTCCGTTATATCCCTTTATCATCATAGTAAGAAGACGGCGGTCAAGCCCGTCCAATCCTAAATTGTCAACTTCCATTCTGTCAAGAGCGATCTTAACTATTTCCTTTGTGACCTTTCCGTTACCCATTACGTCGGCATAATCCCGAACACGCTTTAAAAATCTGTTTGCAATTCTCGGCGTTCCCCTTGAACGGCTCGCTAGCTCATAAGCTCCGTCCTTATCGCAGGCAACTCCCAAAATAACAGACGAACGCATTATAATATCGCAAAGCTCCTCTTTAGAATAAAGCTCCAGCCTCTGCATAACTCCAAACCTGTCACGAAGCGGCGATGTAAGTTGTCCTGCCCTTGTTGTTGCACCAACAAGCGTGAACTTATTCAAATCAAGTCTGATACTTCTTGCACTAGGCCCCTTGCCGATAATTATATCAAGAGCAAAATCCTCAAGTGCAGGATATAAGACCTCCTCAATGGCTCTTGACAGACGGTGGATTTCATCTATAAAAAGAACGTCGCCTTCCTGGAGATTTGTCAAAAGTGCTGCCAAATCACCCGGCTTCTCAATAGCAGGCCCTGAGGTTACTCTGAAATTAACTCCCATTTCGTGCGCTATTATCCCCGATAAAGTCGTCTTTCCCAGTCCCGGAGGACCGTATAAAAGCACATGGTCGAGAGTATCTCCCCGTTTTTTTGCTGCCTCAATATATATCTTTAAATTTTCTTTGACCTTTTCCTGACCGATATATTCATCAAGCGTTTTCGGTCTTAAATTCAAATCCACATCATCAGTCGTATCTGCCTTTATGACCTCCGGTGCAACTATTCTGTTTTCAAGGTCAAAGTCATTTGTTTCTATCATAGCTATTCCTCTCTTTTACAAAAACCTTTATGCTTGTTTACCTAACATCTTCATAATAAGCTTTTTGCCGTATTCAACCGTATAAACATCATCATTAATCGGTATTCCCATAGCCTTTAAGCGATTGAAAACCTTAGTTACCTGCGGGACAGAAAGCCCCATACCTTCAAGCTCGTCCGCTCTTTTGAAAACATTAACCGGAGTATCATAGCAAAACAGCTTTGAATTGTTCATAACTAATATCTTTGTCGCATTTTTTGCAACGTCCTCCATTGAGTGAGATACAAGCATTACCGTATTTTTCTTTTCCTCGTGATACTCCTTTATCTGACCTAATATCCTGTCTCTGCCCTTTGGATCAAGCCCTGCTGTAGGCTCGTCAAGAATAAGAACCTTAGGCTCCATCGCCATAACACCTGCAATAGCTGCTCTGCGTTTTTGTCCTCCCGAAAGCTCAAACGGCGACTTTTCTAAAATACTCTCGTCTAACCCGACAAGCCTTGCGGTTTCTTTTATTCGTCTGTCGATTTCATCATCATCAAGACCCATATTCTTAGGTCCGAACGATATGTCCTTATAAACCGTTTCCTCAAAGAGCTGGTATTCAGGGTACTGAAAAACTAAGCCTACCTTGAATCTCATCTCTCTCAGCTTTTTCTTATCTTCCCAAAGCAGTTCTTCGTTATCTATAAAAACCCTTCCGCTGGTCGCCTTGAGCAGACCGTTGAAGTGCTGTATCAAAGTCGATTTTCCGCTTCCCGTATGCCCGATAACTCCGACAAACTCGCCCTCGTCTATATCTATACTCACATTGTCTACGGCAGTATGCTCAAACGGAGTTTTCTCACCGTAAACGTATGTTAAATTCTCTGTTTTTATAATTGATATTTTAATCACCAATCCTGTATACTAATTAATTTATATGATTTTTTATGGGAAGCCCTATCTTGCAGGGCTTCCCCTCTTTAAAAACAGTCCGACGGACTGTTTTTAAATTCACCCCTTTCGGGGCGTACTACGTAAGGGGTATTTCGCTGACGGCTCGTCAGCGACAGGGCTCTGCCCTTGACCCGCAAGCCTTTTGAAAAAGGCTTGACCGAAAACTTTTAAATTAATTAAAAAGTGCACTAATCGCCTCAACACACTCGTCCTCTGTAATTATCTCTGAATCAAGGCTTATCCCCTCGTCAATAAGCATATGCGTAAGCTCGGTCACCTGAGGAACATCAAGACCTATATTCTTAAGCTCCTCAACTCTTGAAAACACCTTTTTAGGAGTGTCGTTCATAACAATTTCTCCGCTGTCCATAACAACAACCCGCTCAGCCTGTGCCGCTTCGTCCATATAGTGCGTTATAAGCACTATTGTAACTCCGAACTCCTTATTGAGCATCTTAATCGTCTTTAAAACCTCTTTCCGTCCGTTCGGGTCAAGCATTGCGGTAGGCTCGTCCAGTAAAATACAACTGGGGCGCATAGCGAGAATTCCCGCTATTGCTACCCTCTGCTTTTGCCCTCCCGACAGCTTGTGAGGTGCGTGTTCACGGTACTCATACATACCGACTGTCTTTAATGCGTCGTCAACACGCCTGCGAATCTCCTTTGGCTCTACTCCCATATTCTCAAGTGCAAAAGCAACGTCCTCCTCAACGATCGTAGCGACTATCTGATTGTCAGGGTTCTGGAAAACCATTCCCACCGACTGTCGAATATCAAGCAAATGCTCGTCATCTTTGGTGTTATAACCGTTGACGATTACGTCTCCCTCCTCCGGTATGTTTATGCCGTTAAAGCACTTTACCAGAGTAGACTTACCGCTTCCGTTATGACCAAGCACTGCAACAAATTCGCCTCTTTCAACAGAAAAGTTCAAGTTGCGGAACACTGTTGTCTTTTTAGCACTCTCATTTTCGTCATAATCATTTATATATGAAAAGGTTATATTTCTAGCATATAAAAAACTCATATTTGTCTCCGTAAATTTGTGTAATTAATTTAATTAACCAGTACCCTCTACATGGTATTCTAGCAAATTTCCTCCAAGAAATTTTGTTGTTCTTTTTATTATTGAATGATCTCCACATTCACCCGTACAGTATTCAGTCTGAGTTTTACCATTATAAGAAGTATAAGTATGCCCTATATCCTTGAAACCTGCTTTCTCCATCGCCTGTTCAGCAGTGAGGTCATCATCGTAATATATAAAACCTAACCAGTGTTTACAATTGCTAAAACCACCACTGCCACAATAATAAGCCTTTTTTATATGATAAAACTCAGGGTTTTCCTTAATAATATTCTTAACTATATTAAAGCTGTAAGAAACATTCCAAGTCTTAAAATATATTCTTGTTAGAATAGTGCACGCTACTCCCAAATATAATAAAAATGCAATTATAATTAATACTGTTTTTATAGACTTAGACATTTTATTACTCCTTAACTTTTAACTAATACTATAATCAACATTCTAAATGCTTCCACGCAAACGGAAGCAAGTCCTTTATGCAAACCTTTATAAGATTTCCGTCATCATCATTTAGAATGACTTTTATATCAGGACAATACTCAATCAACATTTGACGACAGTTTCCGCAAGGAGAAATTACTGAATTTACAGAGTGCTCATTAACAGCAACTATGGTGTCAAATTCCCGTTCGCCTGCCGATATAGCAATACCGACCGTGATATACTCAGCACAAGAACCGTGAATCCCGTCACAGTTTACGCCTTTATATACCTTGCCGTTCCTGCATCTGAGTGCACAACCGACAGTATGGTGATATATATTATCATAAAAATTCTCAGCCAAAACTTTTAGTGCTGTTTGTATAAGATCCCTGTCAGAATTGGTTATATCGTAGAATATCATAATATATCACTCCTATTCACATTAAATTCGACCCTCCGTTGTGCATTGTATAACATTTGGCAAACTATAATAGGCGGTTCACCGTGCAGGGGCTTATCATATCCTTTACTTCAAAGTTAAGCCCGACGTTGTACAAAGTGGTACATTATGCAAACTCTCCAAATGCGGCATCGGATGCAAACTACAACTTTAAAAGGTAAAATTCCGCCGTTATACATTCTATAACATTAATCTAGCCATTAATAGGCGGTTCACCGTGCAGGGCTTATCATTTTATCCTTTACTTCAAAGTAAAGCCCGCCGTTGTACAAAGTGGTACATTATGCAAACTACCCAAATGCGGCAACGGATCCAAACTACAACTTTAAAAAGTAAAATTCCGCCGTTATACATTCTATAACATTAATCTAGCCATTAATAGGCGGCTTCTCGTGCAGGGGCTTGCCCCTGCCAGATTGCGGTTGAACCACAGGGCAGAATACCTCCTGTAGCCTCGACCGGCAATCCAATCTCATCGGCAGTTACTTTACCGCCGAACTTTTCTACAAGTATATCGTTTAAGATGTATGCCATAACCGACGGCGAAAGACCAGTCGTATAGCTGTTTAACAAGAAGAACAAAGGGTTATCCGACAGCACCTCAGAGCATACCTTTACAAGGTCGTAGATAGAGTCCTCCAGCTTCCAGACCTCGCCTCCAGGACCTCTGCCGTAGCTTGGAGGATCCATTACAACTGCGTCATAAAGGTTTCCCCGCCTGATTTCTCTGCGTACAAACTTTTCGCAGTCGTCTACAAGCCAGCGTATAGGCTTGTCTGAAAGGCTAGAAGCCGCAGCGTTTTCTCTTGCCCATTGAACCATTCCCTTTGAAGCGTCAACGTGGGAAACTAAAGCTCCTGCCTCAGCACAGGCAAGAGTTGCTCCACCTGTGTACGCAAAAAGATTTAGAACCTTTATCTCCCTACCGGCATTTCTTATCTTATTAGACATAAAATCCCAGTTGACCGCCTGCTCAGGGAAAAGCCCTGTGTGCTTAAAACCAGTCGGACGTATGTTAAAAATAAGGTTGCCGTAAGAAATATTCCACGAATCGGGTAGCTTTGCTCTGTATTCCCATTCGCCGCCGCCCTTGCTTGAACGGTGATAAACTGCGTCAGCCTTTTTCCACTTACTTGATCTGCGTTCTGATTTCCATATTATCTGAGGGTCAGGCCTAACAAGTATCTTACCTCCCCAGCTCTCCAACTTTTCACCTGTTGAGGTATCTATTATTTTATAGTCTTTCCACTTATCTGCTACTCTCATTTATAAAATCCTTAAAATAAAAGGTTATTTTACTCCAAACTTAAATTCCAAAGCGTGAGCAATTGTCTTTGCATAGTCAGTGATAAGACCAAGGTGTTTGCCCTCGATCATAACACGTATAAGAGGCTCTGTGCCCGATTCACGAACGAGTATCCTGCCGTCATCTCCGAGTTTTTCCTTGAAGTCCTCAATAAATCTGCTCACTTCAGGTTCCTGCGACCATACGCCCTTGTATTTTGTATCAATAGTAACATTCTCTAAAACCTGAGGATATTCCTCCATAATGGACGCCAGCTCAGAAGCCTTTGCCCCAGTATTGACCATAACCTCTAAAAACTTGACGCCTGTAAGCTCTCCGTCGCCTGTGTTTGCATTATCTAAAAATATAATATGTCCCGACTGCTCTCCGCCTAAGTTATATCCGCCCTTTTGCATTTCCTCCAAAACATATCTGTCGCCTACATTAGTAGTTGCAGCAATTATGTTCTCGTTTTTTGCAAACTTGAAAAAACCCAGATTTGTCATTACAGTTACTACACAGGTATTATGATTAAGAGTTCCCTGCGTCTTCATATATTTGGAAAATACAGCTAGCAGCTTATCTCCGTTTATGATATTTCCCTTTTCATCACAAGCTAAACACCTGTCTGCGTCGCCGTCAAAAGCAAGACCGACATGACATTTATTGTCCACCACATGCTGACAAAGCCTTTCTATATGAGTTGAACCGCAATTTTCGTTTATATTTGTTCCGTCGGGAGTGTTGTTTATAAAGTAACAGCTTGCTCCCAAGCCCTGAAAGAGCTTAACTGCACAAGATGACGCCGAACCGTTTGCACAGTCAATTGCAACCTTGATACCGTTGAAATCACAGTTGACATTCTTCATAATATATCTGACGTAATCCCACTCGGCATTTTTTTCTTCATATACCCTGCCGATTTTTGTACCGTCCAAAATTTGTATGTTTTCAGGCGTGTCAAGAATTAGCGACTCTATTTCATCCTGAATTTTATCGTCAAGCTTAAAACCGGTACCTGCAAACAGCTTTATTCCGTTGAACTCAACAGAGTTATGCGACGCCGAAATCATAACTCCTGCATCTGCATTGTATTTGTTTACAAGCATTGCAACAGCAGGAGTAGGTATAACTCCCAGCTTATGAGCGTCAGCACCAACAGAACAAATACCTGCTATAAGTGCCGATTCCAAAACATCACTTGAAATTCTGGTATCCTTGCCTATTAATATTTTTGCCTTATGTCTTCTTTTCTGTGTAAGAACAATAGCAGCTGCCCTTCCTATCTGCATAGCCATTTCGCAGGTAAGCTCAGTTACTGCTATACCTCTTGCACCGTCTGTTCCAAATAATCTTCCCATATCTCTTTGCTCCTTCGCATTTTTATTTGCTTTTTCCGAATCCTAATATTTTAAAGTCTTTTCAAAAGACTATTATCCTTATTTAAAACAGGCTTTTATACATCCTGTCGTCAGAAAGCTGTACTACTATGTTCATTGCACTTTCCTCAATAAATTCAAGCATTCTGTTATATGTAATGTATTTAGAGGATTTATACTCACTGCTTTTGTTGTCAAAGAATTTATTGCATACATACCATTTACTCCCTGAAAGCTCCTCGTGTATCAGCAAGCCCTCAACCGAATACCCCCATTCCGTGTAAAGTGCCTCACGAACGTTGCGTGTAAACGGGTACTCCCTTGCAAGACGGTAATCAATATCATCAGTGTCAAATATAAATCCGTCAAAAAACTCCTTACCCTGCTCTGTGTTTTCCTCGCCATTCATAGCCTTTATGTATTCCGAACGAATTGTTTTCATATAAAGCTCGTCGCTTAATAAGTGTACTACATATCCCTTTAAAAAATCATTATATTTATTTCCGTCAAAAATTCTTTCATCAATGAAATTTCTCACTCTGTTATGAAAGAGCTCCTGTTTTTCATCAGTTAAAAATTCAGCGTCTTTGATTCCCTCACGAAGATGAGTTTTTTTCTTATCTTCTCTGCTAAAACCTGTTCTTGCGTGAATAGCGTCAGGACCTATGCTTCCGCAGTAAAATAACGATATATTATCAAACCTTTCATCTCCGACAAGTTCAATGATTTTATCAGCAATTGCAATATGTGTGATTGCACCAGGCATAAGCTTCCCCCCCTTAACAAGCTAATATTTCTCTACATGGCTGCAAGACCTCTAAGTGCCTGCTTTATCATATCCTCAACTGAAGTATCCGGGTCAATAGCTGAAATGACCCTCGCAGCGTCTGACTGTGAATAGCCTAAAACAACAAGTGCAGATATTGCCTCCGACGCATTTCCCGTACCAACAGAAGAAAAATCAATATTGTTGTTGTCACCCATAAGTGCAGTATCTTTAGAAACTTTATCTTTTAGCTCTAAAACTATCCTTTGAGCAACCTTAGGTCCTACTCCTTTTGCTTTGGTGAACATCTTAGAGTCGCCGGAAGCAACAGCAAGTGCAAACGATTGAGGATCACACACTGACAAAATTGCAAGACCTGCTTTAGGTCCAACTCCCGACACAGATGTCAGCAGCTTAAATGCGTGCAGTTCATCAAGAGTTGCAAAGCCGTAAAGTGAAACATCGTCCTCTCTGACAACCATTGATGTGTATAAAGTTACTTCTCCCTGAACACCCTGAATCTGACTGATAGTTGAAAGCGTCGTATTACAAGCATATCCGACTCCCGAGCATTCTATGACAGCAATATCCTGTCCGCAGTAAATTAATTTTCCCCTTATGCTGTAAATCATAATAAATCTCCGTATATCAAATTAGAATTGGACGTATGTCCGTGTGTTATTGCCAAGGCCAAAGCATCAGCAGTATCGTCAGGCTTTGGAACTTCCTTTAATTTTAATATAGAACGCGTAAGCTCCTGAACCTGTTTTTTCTCAGCTCTTCCGTATCCTACCACCGCCTGCTTGACCTGCAGCGGTGTATATTCACGGATCTTTATTCCCCTCTCAATGGCAGACAAAAGTATTACTCCCCTTGCCTGTGCAACGTCTATTACAGTCTTTTGGTTTGTGTTGAAAAACAGCTTTTCAATTCCCATTTCATCAGGCTTATATCTGTCCAATACTTCACACATATCGTCGTAGATGGTTTTAATCCTCAATTCAAAAGAAGTGTGTGCTAAAGTGGTTATCGAACCAAAATTAACTACTTTAAATTCGCTGCCGACATAATCAAGCACACCAAAACCTACTATTGCAAATCCGGGATCTATACCGATAATCCTCATTCTTATATATGCTCCTTGCCTTGCCATTAAAATCATAATAAAATTTCTAAAACAAGCAATACTTTCTCAGTATATTAATAATTAATTATATCATTATTATATTTAAAAAGCAAGTGCATAAGAATATATTTGTCTCTATAAATTTAAAAAATTTAAAAATAAGTATTGACAACTAAATTTCAATAGTGTATAATAGCTAAGTAATTTGCAGCTGTGGCGGAATAGGCAGACGCGCTAGCTTGAGGGGCTAGTGGTGGTAACATCGTGTGAGTTCAAGTCTCATCGGCTGCACCAGCAACGGTAACGTTGCATCCGATCCGCGTACTGATTTATAGTACGCGGATTTTTATATATGCTCGCGTTAATAGCTGCATCTTTTTC
The DNA here is from genome assembly GCA_947589185.1 of uncultured Clostridia bacterium. Classification (GTDB taxonomy): domain Bacteria; phylum Bacillota; class Clostridia; order Oscillospirales; family Ruminococcaceae; genus UMGS1601. The sequence goes on from CANQCK010000001.1 coordinate 280,247, forward strand.
TTCTAATTATATACATCAGGGAACGTTCCTCACGCAATCACCTTTAGTAATAATGCTAAAGGTGATTTTTTTTATGACGGCTAGAAAAACAAAGCACTGAAAAATCACGCACTAATTGGTGCGTGATTTTTATTTTTATTTGGCTTATCAAACTCTTCATATTACATAACAATATACAGGAATATACAGGCTCAAAAACTCCTACAGCACATAATTTTCCCATAAACGAATAAAAGACAGGATAAAACCTGCCTTAAATTCGTGTGTTATGTGTTATGTAAAACTTAAGAGCTAAATTAAAACTGAAAATAAAACAATTCATACTCTAAAGAATAGACGATTTGTTTAGTCGTCAGCATCTCTAATATCAGAACCTGCCTGAGTGCTATTAATATCAACATTTATAGCAAATAAATCAAGAAGCTCCTGAGTTGCTTCGTGTAAAGTTTTTGATAAACGATCTAAAAATTGAGCCATAACCAGTGACCTCCTTTAAACAGATAACAAATACAAACAAAACTGCTATACCGGGAAATTCATCCAGTTATGGAATCGGACTTTTACAATCCTCTCCAAAAAGTGCTAAACATAAGCCAAGTCCGACCCAAACTGAAAATGAACCGTATAAAACCCTCTCCAAAGTTTCTACCCGGAACTGACTTTGAAAGACATTAATAAATAAAAGTAATTCTTTCAAAATTATCTTAAAAATGCTTCAAAGCTAACCACAACTCTGACAGCATCGTTAAGCTGTAAAAATCATCAGACAACTCATTAATTAACTGCCTGACTTGTTACCCATGAACACTGTTAAAATTTTAAAATTTCTAAAATCTCATCAACAAAATGTTGAAAACGGTCGAGAAATAAATAATTTATTTCAGTTTTTAATGGGTGTTTTTACGTTTTGTTATACACTTTTTTCTTTATTTTTTTATAATTAATATCCTTAATAAAATACTTCAAAAGCCCTATATTACGGCATTTGCAATATAAAATACTAGATATTGTGGTTTTCCTTTCTTTAACACAAGTATATAGTATTCTTTTTTAAAAGTCAAGCCCTGTGTATGTAAAAAAACATACCACTTTTTTGTGCATATTGCATAATTTTTGTGCTTTCTAGTTATTCATTTTAACGAATTTAATTTACTTTTTATTCCAAAACTGGTTTTTACCTTTACACAATCGAACTTATTTAATTTTGTAAAGTATTTTAGCTAGACAGATTTAATTAAATAGATAATTAAAATTAAAAATATATATAATATATTAAATTTTCTTTTTTCTTTAAATTCAAGTTATTATTAAAATATTTTTTTGTTAATTTTTAAAACAAGAAATTTTAGTAAAAAACACCCCTGATTTTATTAATCAGGGGTGTCGAAATATGTGTTTTTTTAACAAAAAATTATTTGATTCATAATCAAATTTTAATGATTAAATTATATCATTCACAGACGTTTGAAGCATATAAATTATAAAAGAAATGATAAGCACAGCTATAATAAACATTACAAGAATGCTATATCTGAATCTGTATTTTTTCTTCATCTTTTTATCATATGTGTTTGACGTTACTTGAATTTTTCTGTTCATACTAAACCTCAACTCGAATTTTTAATCTGAATTTGATCTTATCTATCACCTATTTATTATATATTTTTTTTAGTTATTTTTCAATAGTTATTTTTTTAAAGTATAATTAATTTATTTATGTTTTCTCAGCGGTTATTTTTACTTGATTAGGTTATACAAATATGGTATAATCACTATATAATTATTTTATATTTTATCTATGCGAATAATGTTTTATCATTGAAAATAGTATTTCGCCGATCAGTATATAGAGAAATGAAAAGAGGCTTTTTTATGTGTGGATTTGTTGGTTTTACTAATAAGATTAGCGATGCATCTTCTGTTGTGGAGAAAATGATGAATAGAATTAAACACCGGGGACCTGATTCCGAAGGCAAATATGTTGATGATGACGTAGCTATGGGATTTCGCAGGCTTTCGATTATTGACTTATCTAAGGAAGGCGACCAGCCTCTTTTTAGTAAAGATAGATCTATTGTACTAACCTTTAACGGTGAAATATATAATTATCAGGATTTGAGAAAGGAACTTATACATAAGGGATATGAATTCTCATCAAAAACTGATTCTGAGGTTCTGATTCACGGATATGAGGAATGGGGAACGGATCTGCTTAACAAGCTGCGTGGAATGTTCGGGTTTATCATATGGGATAGAAATAAAAAGCAGATCTTCGGTGCAAGGGACTTCTTTGGCATTAAGCCTATGTATTACGGAATGTTCGGCGATACATTTATGTGGGGCTCTGAAATTAAGAGCTTTTTAGATCATCCGTCTTTTAAGAAAGAGCTTAATACAACCGCTCTTGAAAACTATCTTACTTTTCAATACTCCCCTACCGCTGAGACTTTCTTTAAAAATGTGTATAAGCTTCCCGCTGCACATTATTTCATCTATAAAGACGGCAATCTTGACGTAAAGAGATACTGGGATATTGACTTTGTTCCTGATAACGGCCCTGAATTCAACGAGTGGGTTGATAAAATCTCTGATACTTTCAAAGATTCTGTAAAGGCACACAAAATTGCAGACGTTGAAGTAGGAAGTTTCCTTTCAAGCGGAGTTGACTCTAGTTATGTTGCCGCTGTTGCTAACGTAGATAAGACATTTACAGTCGGTTTCGGTGAGGACGAGAAATACAACGAGATAGGATATGCAAAAGAATTTTCTAAGTACATTGGTAAAGCCAATACCTCTAAAGTAATAAAGCCTGAGGAATACTGGAATAATCTTGAGAAAATTCAATATCATATGGATGAACCCTTAGCCGACCCTGCCGCAATTGCACTTTTCTTTGTTTGTCAGATAGCATCTGAAAAGGTAAAGGTAGTTCTCAGCGGCGAGGGTGCAGATGAAATTTTCGGAGGATATAATATTTACAAAGAACCTCACGATATGGATTTCTATAACAAGATACCAAAGTCTATAAGAAAGGCTATTGGCTCTTTAGCTTCAAAGCTTCCTGCAAAACGCGGCGTAAACTTCCTTATACGCCGTTCGAAAGACCTTCAGGAAAGATTTATTGGAAACGCTTATATATTCAGTGAGCAGGAAAGAAAGTCTATTTTAAAAATCAGAACAAACGCACCTGACGCTGTTGAAATTACCAAGCCGTTTTACGAAAAATACAAAAACAAAGACGACGTTACCCAAATGCAATACCTTGACCTTAATCTCTGGATGACAGGTGACATACTTTTAAAAGCTGACAAAATGTCTATGGCTCACTCTCTTGAACTCAGAGTACCGTTTCTTGATAAAAAAGTAATGGCACTTGCAGAAAAGATACCTACAAAATTCAGAGTTACAAAAGAAAACACAAAGTACGCTATGAGAATTGCAGCTCTCAGGGCTTGTCCGCCTCAAACAGCAAACAAAAAGAAACTCGGATTTCCTGTTCCAATACGCGTATGGCTTAAAGAAGACAAATACTACGATATTGTAAAGAAAGCATTTACCGGGAAAATTGCCGGTAAGTATTTCGACACCGATTTACTTGTAAATCTTCTTGACGACCATCGTGCAGGTAAGTATGATTATTCAAGAAAAATATGGACAGTATTTACGTTTATTATTTGGTACAACGTTTATTTTGTTAAACAGTAATACTATAAAAAAGCCGAAAGGTTTTCCTTCCGGCTTTTATTTTGTTTATAGCTTTTTAGTAAAGTTTCCGTCCACTTTTACTCCCTCTTCAAAAATGAAAAAGGCTTCCTTATCATAAGTATGTACAATTGATTTTAACCTGTCTACCTCGTATTTTGAAAGACATACGCACAAAACCTTTGTCGCATCATTTGTAAACGCTCCCTTACCGTCCCAATAAGTTATTCCTCTTTCAAGCTCGTTGAATATATGAGTTTCTATCGGTTTTGTTTCTGCCTTTGTAAAAATCAAGGCTTTTACACTTATATTCTGCTGATGCATTTTATCTACCACTATTGAATAAAAAACCACCGATATAATAGAATATGCTACAATTTCAAAAGGAAAATTCAATAAGCACAAGAGAAATATTATAAAGTTAATTACTATATTTACCTTGCCAAACGACATATTTTTATACTTCTTAGTAAAATAAATACCAAGAACATCAATCCCACCTCCGGAGGAAGTCGATATAAGTATAAGCCCTGTTCCAACTCCTGCAATAATACTTCCGATTAGGCACGAGGTTAGAATATCTTCAAAAATCGGCTTAGCTATCGTTATGAACGATAGTGCCGCAGTCATCGTAATTACAGTAATAATTGTCTTTAATAGAAATTTCTTGCCTATTGATTTTAATGCTAAAATTAATATTGGAATATTCAGAACGAAGTAAAGCAAACCTGCCAAATCAAAATTACCCATGTTAATGCCCAGAACATTAATTATAAACGTTCTGATCAACTGGCATAGACCATACAATCCTCCGGTATATAAACCAACAGGAGTTATAAACAAATTTATACCTATAGCATACAAAAAAGAACCTATTATCGCAATAAAAATTTTTAATGTCTCACTTTTTTTCCATGTTGAAAACATTATATTAACCCCGAATCTATTTAAAATACATATACAACTGACATTTTATCATTCCGTTATAAAGTTTTCTACGCTTGTCAACTTTCTTTCCAAAGAACCTTTCAAACTCCTCATGAGGTGTAATTATATAGCATGGACGTTCCTTAGACGGATTTAATCTGTCACCCAGCTTTTTATAAAGCATTTCTGCGTCCTTTATTTCTAACATTCTTTCGCCGTAAGGAGGATTGCAAAAGGTAATCGAATTTTCAGGCTGATTAAATCTTGATATATCAGACTGCTTGATAGTCAGCTTTGAACCCACTCCTGCTTTTCTGGCATTAGACTGCGTAAGCTCAACGGCATCAGCATCAATGTCAAAACCGAATGCTTTAAATTCACCCAGTCTGTCAATTGACTCAAGTGCCTCAGCTCTGGCGTCAGCCCAGACCTTATCGTCTATCTGTGACCATCTCTGTGCTGCAAAATTTCTCCTCAACCCGGGAGCAATATTTAACGCCTTATATGCCGCCTCTATCAAGAAAGTTCCGGAACCGCACATAGGGTCTGCAGCTATACTGTTTGAACGCACTCTCGCCAGATCAACGATTCCTGCCGCTAAGGTCTCCTTTATAGGAGCCGCATTTGAGTTTCTTCTGTAACCCCTTTTATGAAGCCCCGCACCGGATGTATCAAGAAAAATTGTCGCAATATCTTTGTGAATTGAAAACTGAACCTGATGTATAGGTCCGCTCTCATCAAACCAGTTTATTCCGTATACACCTTTTAATCGCTCAACTATTGCTTTCTTTATTATCGACTGACAATCGGGTACACTGTGTAAAGCAGAGTTCAGAGAATATCCCTTAACCGGAAAAGCGTCCTGCTTTTCCTATAAAATTCTCAAACGGCAGACTTTTTACACCTTGAAACAGCTCCTCAAAGCTCTTAGCTTCAAATGAGCCAATCTCTATCAGTACCCTTTCTGCCGTTGAAAGCCAAATATTTGCTTTGGCAAGCGTATTAAAATCACCGTCGAAGGAAATTCTTCCGTCTGTGACCTTTAGATTTTCACCGCCGATTTTTTTTATTTCATATGACAGCACGCTCTCCAACCCAAACAGGCACGGACAGCTAAGTCTTATTAATTTATCCATTTTTATCATAATGGCTATTCACCTCACAAAAGTGAATAGCCATTCTCCTTTATTCAGTTTCTTTTTAGCAGGAGGTACAAACAGCGGGAATATTTGACGCTTTATACCACCCGGTAGCCGTTGACCAACATCTTGAACCGGCTATCATTCCCGACCTTGTACAGTATTTTAGCTGCTGTACATTATCAGGAACTTCAAAGTCTGTCTTTGATGAAGAATTAGCTATATCTCCGAAAATATTTTTCCAGATAGCTCCTATATTCTGATACTCGCTTGACGAAATCTGCTTAGCCTTCTTAGCATATCCTACCCATACTCCGCTTACATAAGACGGCGAACAGCATACAAAGGTAAGATTGTGCCACTTATCCGACGTACCCGTTTTTCCGACTAAATCAACATTGCTAAGTCTTGCATAACGACCCGTACCGTTTGAATTAGTTATTACCGTCTGCATCATACGGTTCATAACAAACGCTGTTGACTTGTCAATCGCCTGCTCAGGCTCATACTTGTTCTCGTAGATAACGTTTCCTTCTCTGTCCACCATTTTTGATATAAATGTAGGTTCAAAATACTGACCGCCGTTTCCGAACATCTCATAGGCAGCTACTAGCTCCTCTAAAATAAGTCCGTTTGTCAAAGCTCCAACTACCATAGGAGAGTAGTTCGGGTCTTTATTTATATCAAGCGTTGATATGTGAAGCGTGTTTTGAAGGAAATTATAACTGTACGAAGGCGTCAGCTTTTCAACTATCTGAGCAGGTGCAGTATTGAGCGATCTGTATATCATTTCAAATGTGAAATAGTTGTTATAAGACCAGTTGCTGGTTCCACCGTATTCAGAATAGTTTATAGGCCATTTTTCAGTAGTGTTGTCTTTTTTCGTTATAGTAATAGGTCTGTCATTAAATATAGTCGACCATGTTATCAGATCCTTGTCAAGTGCCGGTGCATATGACGCAATTGGCTTAATAGACGAACCCGGCTGACGGGCTGACATCGTTGCAATGTTCCAGCCTCTTGATACCTTTTTCTTTCCTCTTCCGCCGACAACTGCTTTTACTCTTCCCTTATAGTCCATTGCAATAAACGCACTCTGCAGTTTATCAGAACTCAGGGTGTAGTTTGTAAAGTTAGAAGCGTCTAAAAACTTTTTTTCAACCTTAGACTGCATATTGAGATTTACATTTGTATTTATCGTATATCCGCCGGCATTAAGCTTCTCCTCTGCCTCTTCGGTTGAAATGTCATCATACTCTGCAATTCTGTCAACAGCTTCATCTAAAGTTGCGTCAACATAATATGAAGTCACACCGGTGTTCTGATATTTTCCAACGCTTACAGTATCATCGCTTGAATAGTTCTTATCACCTGTTATTACTAACTTCTCTGCAAGTGCTTCTTCATATTCGTTCGTTGAAATAGCACCGTTGTCAAGCATACATTTTAAGTTAAAATCGTTTGCTCTTCCTACGTTTTCATCATAATTGTCATAGGGATTATAATCACCAGGCGATGGAGTTATAGCAGCTAAACTTGCAGCTTCTTTAATTGAAAGATCTGAAACATCCTTTCCAAAATAGAAGTTAGCGGCAGCCTGTACTCCTGCAACATTGTTTCCGAGAGGCACTATGTTTAAATATGCCTCTAAAATCTCCTGCTTTGTATAAGCCTTTTCCACATTTATAGAACGGAAAATCTCTCGGATCTTTCTTGCCATACCGCCTGTTCCGCTTGTTGCGTTATCGCCGGTTATGTTCTTTATAGTCTGCTGAGTTATAGTCGAACCGCCCTGCCTTGTATCATAGAAATGCAAAATCAGATTTGCAAATGAAGCAAAGGTTCTTTTAAAGTCAACCCCGTCGTGCATATTAAAACGCTCGTCCTCAGAGCATACAAAAGCATCACAGACATACTTTGGAATATCTGAATAATCTACCCATATTCTCTTTTCACCGTTAGCATTAAGTGAATAATACAGAGCATATTTTTCAGAGTCCTCATCATTCTTGTCATAATCAGGATTGTTTGCAAGCAGTCTTGTAGTATAAGACATCTCAACATTCTCCAGATTGACCACGTTTGATGAATCTGCAAAATTTAAAATATATATAGTAAGAGCAGTCGCAAGAATAGAACCCGTAATCACGACAATTAAAAACATTGAAAGAATAATCGTTCCAATAATTCTTAGTATACGAACAATAGGCTTCTGCCTTTTCTTATTCCTGCGACCCTTTACGGTATTTCTATTTGAACCGCCAGACATATTTTTGATGTTGTCCTTCTGCATAATAATGCCCGATCTCCTTTCTCACCAGTATATCTATCTTTATAATCATTTCTATTATATCACACCATAATTTGAATGTAAAGACTGATAAATCAAATCCAACTCTAACATAAAAACATCTATACTTCCCAGCTTGAAAGATACTTCTCCTGTTCAGGAGTAAGGCTGTCAATTTCAAGACCCCAAAATTTAATTTTACGCCTTGCTACCTCATTATCAACACTTTTCGGAACATCTATAATTTTTTCTTTCAGCTTATCCCTATTCTCCACAAGATACAAAGCACTCAGTGCCTGAATGGCAAAGCTCATATCCATAATCTCAGCAGGATGTCCGTCGCCTGCGGCAAGATTAACCAGCCTTCCTTCTGCAATAACATTCAGCCAGTTTCCATTAGGAAGCTTATAGCCCATGATATTGTTTCTTGCCTGCTTTGTCTCAACAGCCAGCTTTTTGAGCCCTGCAACGTCTACCTCACAGTCAAAATGTCCAGCATTGCACATAATTGCACCATCTTTCATATTCATAAAAGCTCTCTCGGTTATTACGTCCTTACAGCCTGTAACTGTAATAAAGAAATCGCCTGTTTTTGCCGCTTCCTCCATTTTCATAACCTTAAAGCCGTCCATAACAGCTTCCATAGCCTTTATAGGGTCTATTTCAGTAACGATAACTGACGCTCCCATACCCTTAGCTCTCATAGCAACTCCCTTGCCGCACCAGCCATAGCCTGCTACAACTACGTTCTTTCCTGCGACAATAAGATTAGTCGTTCTGTTAATCCCGTCCCATACGGATTGACCTGTTCCGTATCTGTTGTCAAAAAAATGCTTGCAGTCGGCATTATTGACAAGCACCATCGGGAACTTTAAAGCGTTATCATTGTTCATAGCAATAAGCCTTATAATTCCTGTAGTAGTTTCTTCACAGCCGCCTATAACATTATCAATAAGCTCGGGATACTCGTTGTGAATAAGATTTACAAGATCTCCTCCGTCATCGATAATAATGTTAGGTCCTGCCTTAATCACTTCGCTTGTGTGACGGTGATATTCTTCTTCACTCGCATTATACCATGCGTATACATTAAGACCGTCGTGAACAAGTGCTGCGGCAACATCGTCCTGCGTTGAAAGAGGATTGCTGCCTGTAATGTACATCTCAGCACCTCCTGCTGCCAAAACCTTACACAGATACGCCGTTTTAGCCTCAAGATGAATAGAAAGTGCAATTTTTATACCCTTAAAAGGCTTCTTCTCACCGAACTCCTTTTCTATGCTGTTCAAAAGAGGCATATTTGCCCTTACCCAGTCAATTTTCGTTTTTCCGCTTTTCCAAATACTTTCGTTTCTTATTTCACTCATTTTATACTCCTTAATTTAAAACTCTACATTCAGATTGTCATTGAATACATTATATAATTCAGGAAAATCTCTTTTTGTTCTTGCAGGTCTGAAATCCCTGTTTACAAAGCAATGAGACGTCTTACCGACTGCCGACAGCTTGTCCGCTGTAAGATTAGTAATCCTATACTCCACTGAAAACCTTACGCCGTTGAAGTCCTTTAACATTGTGTGGATTTCAAACTCATCATCAAATCGTATAGGGTGTTTATACTTGCATTCCGCTGACAGCACGGGAATCATAAGCCCCGACTGCTCAACTTTAGAATACGGATAGCCTATATACTCAAGCCAATAAATTCTGGCTTCCTCCATCCATCTTATATAATTTGAATGATGTACAATGCCCATTCCATCGGTTTCATAGTAATATGCCTTTCTTGAAAAGGGTTTGTAATTGCTTTCGCTCATTTGTATAGATCCTTCCAATACGAAAAGTATAATTTGTTTTTCTATATATTATTATATATTCTTTACTATTCTTTGTCAATTAAGAATGAATAATGCAAAGCACAAAAAATGCAGACAGTTTTAAACTATCTGCATTTTATTTCTATTTAGCAACAGTAAAAGTTACAGTTTTTCCTCGCTCTGTAAACGTACCTTCAATAGTATCCTGCTTGATGATTTCACCTGTCTTCGCATCGCTGCCTTCTTTTTCAATGACCTTTATATCCAAGAAGTCTCCGTATTTTTCTTTTACCTCGTCTATCTGTCTGCCGACAAAATCAGGAAGCTGAATCATCTTTGTATCTTCAGTTATATCGTCAGCAGGCTCTTTTTCTTTCGGACGCTCAACAGTGTAATCCTCTCCGCTTGAAGCCTTTTTCAATGCGTCAAGCAAACCGTCTGTTCTCCATTCATAGGTTTCCCTGTCAACCTCTTCGCCGTTATCCCAGAAAAATGTTGCAATACCTAAGTCAGTACACTTCTTTACAACGCTCTCGCACCAATAAATCCTGCTTACATCTTCAGCCGCTGAGTTTACTCCGTATTCACCGAGAATAACAGGAACTCCATTGCTTATAAATTTATCGTTCAGCATATCAAACAGCCTGTTAAGCTCACTTATTTCAGCCTCGCTTCCCCAGGTTGCAGGATCTCCGTTAATGCAGAACTGCCAAGGCGTATAATAATGAACTGACAAAATGCATCTGTCAGCAGTATCCTCAGGCATTACAACTCCCGTACATGACTTTGTAATATCAGTCCAATAGCCGGCTATAAGAAGATGCCTTTTTTCATTGTTTCCGCCCGAGCTTCTTATAAGATTAACAAACTCCTGATTGATTTTATTCACAATCTCAAATCCCTTATCCTCTGAGACATTATCAAAACCAACCTCGTTCATCGACTCGAACACAAGATAATCGGAATAATCCTTAAACCTTTCGGCAATCTGCTTCCAGATAGCCTTATATTTTTCCATAACGCCGTCATAATCCTTGTCAGCATTTTTGATCCAAGCACCGCACTCTAAATCGTCTCCTCCGTCATGGTGGAGATTGATAATAACGTACATTCCACAGCTTCTTGCATAGTCGACAATCTCCTGAACCCTGTTCATCCAATCCTCGTCGATCTTATAGTCGGGAGCCTCTCCTAAATGATCTCTCCAGGTAACAGGAATACGCACAGATTTTACTCCGTCCTTCTTCAGGGACTCAAAAAGAGCCTTTTTAGTCTTTGGATTGCCCCAAAGAGTCTCATCTACCTTTTCAGAGCTTTCGTCAACTCCGCCATCACCGTTTCTGTCTGCATTGCAGACATCAAGCGTGTTGCCAAGATTCCAACCAAGACCCATATCCTTTACAATCTCAGTTGACGCCATATCACGGATTTTTCCGTTGTCAACCGCCTCTGAACCGCCTTTATCACCGCAGGCTGTTAAGCTTGTTAAAGCCAGAACAACCGACAAAATCAGCGGCAGAATTCTTTTTAAATTCATAAGTAATCCCTCCTAATATAAATATGCTTTTTTAGTAAGTAAGATTTATTCCATTTGCAATAAATATTTAGAATCTTTAATTAACAAACGGCTCTGTGATAAATGTCAGTATTATAATCTAACATTTCTCTACAGAACCGTATTTAACATCAGCTAAATCATACTATCTTCCCAGCAAGACGGCGCTTCTATACCCAGAACCTTTGCTACCGTAGGAGCAACATTGGAAAGTCCATAGTTTCCGTCTTTGATGGTGTATTCAGTATTCTTATCGTAAATGATGAAAGGAACTCTGTTAAGCGAGTGTGCCGTTCTTACCTGAATTTCTCCCTTTTTGTTCTTTTCAAGCATTTCGTCGGCATTTCCGTGATCGGCTGTTATCATAATTGTACAGTCGATGTCCTCACAAGCCTTGATAAGCCTTGAAAGCCCCAAATCAACTGACTCAACGCCGATAATAGTTGCCGCCATACTTCCTGTGTGACCTACCATATCGCCGTTCGGATAGTTACACCTCAGAAAATCATATTTTCCCGACTTAATAGCTTCAATCAAATCGTCAGTGATCTCCGCTGACTTCATCCAAGGTCTCTCGTCAAACGAAACCTTGTCAGAAGGTATCTCTTTCCACGTTTCCAGCTCTTCGCTGAACTTCTCAGACTTATTTCCATTCCAGAAGTATGTAACGTGTCCATACTTTTGAGTTTCAGAAACAGCATAAGAACTCAGCCCGTTTTTAACAAGCAGTTCTGAAAGCGTATTGGTGATTTCAGGAGGGCTTACCAGATATTTGTTCGGCAAATTCAAATCTCCGTCATATTGTAACATTCCTGCAAAAACAACATTCAGCTTTGGCCCTCTGTCAAAGAAAGTGAACTCCTCGTCGTCAAACGCCATAGAAAGCTCAATAGCCCTGTCTCCTCTGAAATTAAACAGAACCACGCTGTCATTTTCAACTATCTTTCCGACAGGCTCTCCGTTTTCAGCAATAACAAACGGGGGCAGATCCTGATCGATTACTCCCTCATTTTCTTTTCTGTAAGTTTCAATGGCGATTGTTGCATTGTCAAACTGCCTGCCCTCGCCCAAAACATGAGTTTTCCAGCCAAGCTCTACCATTCCCCAGTCAGCCTGGTATCTATCCATAGTTATCTTCATTCTTCCGCCACCGGAAGCGATCTTAGCGTCAAATGTACTGTCATTCAACTCGCTCATACAAGTTTCAAGCTCGTTGATATATTGAAGCCCAGATGTCGCCGGAACATCTCTGCCGTCTAAAAGAACGTGGCATCTTACCTTAGATACGCCCTGCTCCTTCGCCTTTTTAATCATTATCTTTAAATGCGAGATGTTAGAGTGTACATTTCCGTCTGAAAGAAGTCCGATAAAATGAAGTGTAGATGAGTGCGATTTTACATTCTCAACGACTTCGCCCCAAGTTTCGCTTGCGAACATCTTTCCGCTTTCGATAGACTCATTGACCAGCTTTGCTCCCTGTGAATAGATCTGTCCGCAGCCAAGAGCATTATGTCCTACCTCGCTGTTTCCCATATCGCCGTCGGTAGGAAGTCCAACAGCGTCACCGTGTGCTTTTAATGATGTGTTCGGACATTCCTTTAGAAGTCTGTCAAGAGTAGGAGTGTTTGCCTCTGTAACAGCGTCGCCAAGACCCGTAATACTGTTTCCAATACCGTCCATTACTACTAAAATAACAGGTTTTTTTGCCATTTGAATTTCTCCTTAATCTCTATATTATTTTGAAGCCTCTTCCAATAAAACTCCGAACTTTTCAGCTACAAGCGACGCTCCACCTATAAGACCGCCGTCAACGTCCTCTTTTGAGAGAAGCTCCGCACAGTTTTTCTCGTTCATAGAACCGCCGTACTGAATTGTAACCGCATCAGCTGTCGCCTTATCATAAAGCTTAGCTAGCGTGTCACGGATAAACTTGCAAACCTCCTGAGCCTGATCGGCAGTAGCCGTCTTGCCTGTGCCTATTGCCCATACAGGCTCATATGCAATTATGCACTTCTTTAAGTCATCAGCACTTATATCATAAAAATCAAGCTTTATCTGACGTGCTATAACCTCTTCTGTGATATTGCACTCACGTTCCCACAAAAGCTCACCTACACAGACAATCGGTTTAAGACCAGCTGCAAGTGCCGCTTTTGTTCTCTTGTTTACCGTTTCATCTGTTTCTGCAAAATACTGCCTTCTCTCTGAATGACCGAGTATAACATACTCAACTCCCATCTCTGCAAGCATATCTGCTGAAATCTCACCTGTGTATGCTCCGCTCTTTTCAAAATGACAGTTCTCAGCACCTACCTTTATGTTTGTTCCCTCTGTTAGCGAAAGTGCTGTTTCAAGATTTGTAAAAGGTACGCATATTACAACTCCACAGGTTTTATCTTTTGCAATAGGCTTTAACTCCTCGATCAATGCCTTTGCCTCAGGTCTTGTCTTATTCATTTTCCAGTTACCGGCAATAACCGCTTGTCTTAAATCTTTTCTCATTTTTAATTAACCCCTTTTTCTGAAATTTACTTTGTCAAAATTTAAGGACTGCCCTCATTCAGGGCAATCCTCAATATTTGAATTACTTATCAGCAATAACGTCGATGCCCGGTAAAACCTTACCCTCAAGATATTCAAGCGATGCTCCGCCGCCTGTAGAAATATGTGACATCTTATCTGCAAAGCCAAGCTGAATAACTGCTGCTGCCGAATCTCCTCCGCCGATAATTGTAGTAGCGTCGGTATCTGCCAGAGACTGTGCAACCGCTATTGTTCCCTTTGCAAGAACAGGATTTTCAAACACTCCCATAGGTCCGTTCCAAACAACCGTCTTAGCTGACTTTACTGCCTCAGCATAAAGCTCCGCTGTCTTTGTTCCAATGTCAAGTCCCATCTTATCTGACGGAATACTGTCACTCGATACGACCTCTATGTCAATTTCAGCGTCGATCGGGTCAGGAAATTCCGCTGCTATTGTTGTGTCAACAGGAAGCAAAAGCTTCTTACCCAGCTTCTCTGCCTTTTCAATCATTTCTTTGCAGTAGTCTATCTTTGTATCGTCAACAAGTGAAGTTCCTACCTCTTTGCCCTGTGCCTTTAAAAATGTGTATGCCATTCCTCCGCCAATAATAAGTGTATCGCATTTCTCCAGAAGATTTGAAATAACATTCAGCTTATCTGCAACCTTTGCTCCTCCCAGAATTGCAACAAACGGTCTTTCAGGATCTTCTACTGCATTTCCAAGATAGTTTATTTCCTTTTGCATCAGATACCCTACAGCTGTATCCTTGATGTGGTTTGTTACTCCCGCTGTTGAACAGTGTGCTCTGTGAGCCGAACCGAATGCGTCCATTACGAAAACATCAGCAAGAGATGCAAGCTCTTCACTGAACGGCTCAAGGTTCTTTGTCTCTTCTTTTCTGAATCTTGTGTTCTGAAGCAGTACAACGTCTCCGTCATTCATAGCCTTTACTGCCGCTTTTGCATTTTCACCAACTACCTCGTCGTCATTTGCAAAAACGACCTCTTTACCCAAAAGCTCCGAAAGTCTTACTGCAACAGGTGCAAGCGAAAACTTCTCCTCAGGACCGTTCTTAGGCTTGCCCAAGTGTGAGCATAGAATAACCTTTCCTCCGTCGGAAATCAGCTTTTTAATCGTAGGTAATGCTGCCGTTATTCTGTTATCGTTTGTGATAACACCGTCTTTCAGCGGTACGTTAAAATCACAGCGGACTAAAACCTTCTTTCCTTTAACATTAATGTCATCAACTGTTACCTTGTTTAGACCTGCCATTTAATACGACATCCTCTCTTGTAAATATTTTAATCAGCTTATCTGATTTATATTACACTGTTAATTAAATAACAGCATTTCTATTATTGTATAACAAAAGACAATAAAATTCAATAGTTTTATAAGAATTTTACCATTAGTTAATAATAAAAACCGACATCTTCCCTAATGACTTACTTTTCTGTTTTTGCCTTGTCCCTTTCCATAGCTTCATTAATTGCTCTGTTAAGAAATTTATTTAATAAGCCATAATATTTGATTGCATGAGATTTAACTACTTCCTTTTCACCATTAGGAAGTCTTAAATCAATTCTGTCATAGTGATTCTATATATACTTTGCATTTGCTCTTATTTTAGCTTTACTAGCAGGCATATTTATCAGTCCTTTTAAATCATATGCCATAAAATATTTCTCAGCTTCAATTAACTCACCTCGTAATTCTTTGTTGTAAAACAAATGCAAATTATGGATGTCCAAAACTTAACACACACCAACCTTGTCTTTCATGAATTAGTCTAAGATCATAGGTATGCTCTCCTTCCCATTCTTCATCATCAGTGAAAACATTAAAATCAACGTGGTATATTTTTAAATTCTTTAACTCGTCTTTAGAAAACATTTCTTCATATTGAACCTCATTATGTTCAATTTCCTCATTCGTTATATCTTGAATTTTTATATTATCTATTTTATTTACTTTATAAGGGTTTCTCTTAATATCAACAAATTCAGCTTCTTTGGACTCCAATGACTTCATTCCAATAGTGAAATCATCTTTCCAATAACCTATATACTTTTTTATAGTGTCTTCCGGATTGAGATTGTTGGGCTTGTAAATATAAAGTAAACACATCACAACAACAAAAACCAATATACCAAAAAGAATAAGCATTATTTTTAAAACTTTTTTCACTATGTTCACGTCCTTACTTTTTCTTACAATGACATACAACAGCAATAATACCGCTTATAATTGCAAAGACAAAGGTCAGTAAAGAATAATATATAATCACACATTCTGAAATTGAAAAACTTTCGTTATGATAAAAAGGTAAATAGAATAAGATACTGTCTCTAAAAATCAACAGCGTAAATCCCGACGCTATCAATAAATAAAGTATGCTTAAATAACCTATTTTAAATCTTTTAAACAAAAGAAAACAAAGAAATAATGCAAACAAAGTAAGAATAATAATAAAAGATTCGTTATTAAAGATCAAAACTGAATCGTAAATAAAACAGCTTATAATTTCAATCAGCCAAATCAACATAAACGCTGAAAAAAGAAAAGTATTGACTAAATATATTTTTTTCATATACTAACCTCACATAATATTATAAATTTATTTTAACACAAATTTCATCTTAAATCAAATAAAGCATAATACTTAAACAGCAAACATAAAATTAACTCAATTTAGATTTGAAAATTAAATTTGTACTAAAATTTCAATTTGTCAAATTTGCTCATTTTCAACTTTCTCTTAAAAAGAAAACAGGCACATAGATTTTTATTTCTATGTGCCTATATTTCTGAAATCTCTGCATGAACCATTTATTTGAAGTATATCTTTATAAATGTAAATCAAAGTCTTCTTTCATTTTCTCATAACTAATTGCGGTAATAGGGCTATCTCCAAACCAAATTTTCCATCTTTCGGATTTATTTATATATACAGATAATGAGAAATTACTGAATTTTTCGCCTTCTTCGTCACAAGCAAAATAAAAATCAAGACTATCAACATCAAAATCAAAAACATTTAATTTTTTTATATCCTTTTTTTTATAAGATATTTCAACATTATATGGAAGCCCTTCATCACTTTCATAACCTGCGTATTCATCCGGCTCTATACTTTCTAATATTTTTATAAGACCAGATTTGATTTCTCTAAACTTTTCAAAATATTCGCTGTAATCGTCCCAAGTGGTTTCTATTTCACTGACCTTTTTTGCTTTATCCGAATACTTTAATGTTAAACCTTCTTTAAATAATAATGCATCACCAGCTGAATCACTACCATATATGTATTCAACTAAAACGCCTTTACATATTGAATTAAATTCTACATTAACTGATTTGTCATTATTCTTTAGATATTCCATAGAAAAACTGTCAGATAGTCCATTATCTTTAATAAAACTACATGATTTTTTATAAAAATTCAGTGTCTTTTCTTTCTCTATCATACCAAGAGCATCTTCCATAGCCTGATTCATTTCTCTTAAATTCTTAATCTCTTTTACTGGATTTATACAGCCTACTAATAACAGCATTATTAGACTTAATAATAGAATTAAAAATTTCTTTGCAATCTTCATTAAAATACTCCTTTACCACCTGATACATACTAAATTATATGTTCAGTCAATTGCCATAAGTATTACCTCATTCTTACTACTTTATAACTGTTAAAATCTTATCAGCAATAATCTTGCAATCATTATAATTAAAATTAATTAAATCTTTGCCAAACTGCTCATAAAAAATATTAAAAATTTCATCACTAAGGGAATTTAAATCTATACTTTTCAAAATTAATTCTTTAATCATTTGTGCTTCTGGAAGATATTCATCAATAGGAACACAAGATTCTTTAAGATTTATTGGATCCCAATCATATAATATTTTATTAATTTTTTCTACCATACTTATCACCAAAAAAATTGAAACGCGAGCATAAACAAAAATCCACGCACTTACAACTGCATGGATTGGATGCAATGCCCTATTAGTTACTAGAAATAAGAGGCAAGAAGCAAGAACTAATCTTTCCCACAAAGTATAAGCCCGCCGTTGCATAAAAATAACCGCCTTCAGCTAATCTACCAAAGGCGGCAATGAGTGCAGGGGTCACCCCTGCTGGTGCGGATGAAGTGACTTGAACACTCACGAGTTACCCCACTAGATCCTAAGTCTAGCGCGTCTGCCAATTCCGCCACATCCGCATATCAAGCCGCTTTTACAAGCGACTTGATTATTTTATCACAGCTAATTTTCTTTGTCAATAGTTTTTATGATTTAATTCTTAAAGATTTTGCAGAATCAAATTAATTCAATTTACCTTTTTACAAGCATCGCTCTCAAGGAATTTAATATTGCAATTATAGTTACACCAACATCTGCAAAAACAGCTACCCACATATCAGCCAGACCTATAGCCCCAAAGAGCATTACCAAAAGCTTAATACCTAATGCGAATATTATGTTCTCTTTTACAATTCTCATAGTCTTTTTTGAGATTGATACAGCTGTCGGAATGCTCATTGGGTCATCATTCATTAAAACTACATCTGCCGCTTCAATAGCTATATCAGAACCTAAACCTCCCATGGCAAATCCTACGTCCGCTCTGGCAATTACAGGTGCGTCATTAATTCCGTCACCGATAAAACCTACACAGCCTTTTACTTTATCGCTTATAAGCTCCTCAATCTTTTTTACCTTGTCAGCAGGTAAAAGTTCGCTGTATACATTGTCAATCCTCAGCTCGTTGGCTGTTTTCATTGCAGTTTTCTCTTTGTCTCCAGTTAAAAGAGTCGTTGAAATTCCTTTTGATTTTAACGTTTCAACAGCCGACTTGGAACCGCTCTTTAGATTGTCTCCCAGCAGAATTGCTCCCGCATAACGTCCGTCTAAAGCAATATATACACAGGTGCTGTCATCATATTTGAATTTCGCTTTAACTGAGTTCTTCTCTAATAGCTTTCTAGTTCCGCACAAAACCTCGTGACCGTTGATTTTTGCTTTAACGCCACTGCCCGCAATTTCAACTGCATCTGACAATATGCTATTGTCTATAGGATTTCCGTATCTATCAACTATTGACTGTGCTATAGGATGAGTAGACATAGATTCAGCATATGCACAAATTTTCAATAAGTAATCCTTGTCTAAATCACCGCTCGGAATAATATCCGTAACCTTGAATCTGCCCTCTGTGAGCGTTCCCGTTTTATCAAATGCAATCGATCTCATATTGCTCAAACTCTCAATGTCCTTAGCACCCTTGATAAGTATTCCCTTTCTTGAAGCACACCCTATTCCCGCAAAAAAACTGAGCGGTACAGATATAACCAAAGCACAGGGGCAGGATATTACTAAGAACAGCAGTCCTCTGTAAAGCCATGTGCTGAACTGTAAAAAGCCTGTCACTATTGATGGAATTATAACAAGCAATACAGCTGCCGCAACCACAAGCGGAGTATATACTCTAGCAAATTTTGTGATGAACTTCTCAGCCTTTGCCTTTTTCTCTGAAGCATTTTCAACCATCTCTAAAATTTTTGCTATGGTGGAATCACTGTATTTCTTTGTTGCTTTTATCTCAACAACTGAAGTTAAATTTACGCTTCCGCTTAATATCTCTGAACCTTCAGATGCCACAACAGGAACAGCCTCTCCCGTTAGTGCAGATGTGTCAAAAGAAGTGTTTCCTCTGACTAAAATGCCGTCTATTGGCACTCTCTCACCTACTCTTACGACCATTATGTCGCCAACCTGAACCTTATCAGTTTCAATCTCTTTAATCTCACTACCGACCTTTATATTTACAGTGTCGCTCTTTAGACTTAGCAGACTGGTAATCGACTTTCTCGAACGCTCGACCGCAATGTCTTGAAATAGCTCTCCAACACGGAAGAATATCATTACCGCCGCACCCTCTTTAACATCTCCTATGCAAAGTGCCCCGACAGACGCTATCGTCATAAGCAGTGTTTCATCGAATGCCTCGCCCTTTATAAGATTTTTTACAGCGGATATTATAACACCATATCCAGATACAAAAAACGCAAAGAGCGAAAAAATTATATTTAATACACCGCTGTCAAATACAAACGCAAGCGCAAAAAACACAAGAGAAATTACTATCTCCAAAATCTCTCTGGTTCTGCTCTTATGTAACTGCACTCCGCTTTTTCTTTCAAATGGTTTAACCTCAACATTTGGCTCAATCTCGCATACTATTTTCTTAACTTCTTCTACAATAGAACTGCTCTCGGTTGATACAGTCAGTCGTTTATTTATAAAATCCAGATTAGACTCGCTTACCTCAGCAAGTTTTGAAACTCTATTATTTATCTTCTCTGCACAGTTGGGACAATCAAGCCCTGACAGCTCCAGCACCAGCTTTTGCATAAAATCATCTCCATTACTAAAATCTACTCTGATATATGCTCCATACCCATACTTAATATAGTATATACATGATCGTCAGAAATTGAGTATATTGCAGACTTTCCGCTCCGTCTGTATTTAACAAGCCTAGCCTGTTTTAGAAGCCTTAGCTGATGCGAAACTGCCGACTGCGTAACATCAAGCAGCTCTACAATATCGCACACACACATCTCACCCTGAGACAGCGCATACAGTATCTTAACTCTTGTCGAGTCGCCCAGCATTTTAAAAAGCTCGGATAAGTCGTAAAACTCCTCCTCGCAAGGCATATTATCATTAATTTTCTTTACCATTTCTACATACTTTCCTCCGCATTCGGAGTGCTCAGTTTTAATTTTCTCTTGCTCAACTTCCCTATCTGACATATTCTCTGCTCCTTTCATATGAATATTTGTTCATATGTTTATTATATCATATGTTTTAGAGTTGTCAAGGGTTATTGAAAAAAATTTGTATATATATTGAAAAACAACTTATATTATGTTACTATTGTGATTAGTGTAATATTTATGTTGTATAATATCATATTTTTGGAGGTTCATATGAGTAAAAGAATTATTAGTATACTAACGACTGTTTTAATGGTGGTAAGTTTGGTTGGGGTGGTGCCTACTATTAATGTATCGGCAAAGACATACGGTGATTACAAATATACTGTTTTAGGCGATGGTACGGTTGAAATAACCGACTATCATGGCAGTGCAACATCTCTTGTAATTCCAAGTATTATTGATGGAAAAAATGTAACAAGCATTGGAGATGAAGCATTTTCTGCTTGTACTAGTTTAACAAACGTAACAATACCAAACAGCGTAATAAGCATTGGAGATTATGCGTTTGATGGTTGCTCTAGCTTAACAAGTATAACGATACCAAACAGCGTAACAAGCATTGGGGGTTATGCGTTTTCTGAAACGTCTTGGCTAAAAAACAAACAAAAAGAAAATCCTTTAGTAGTAATTAATGGAATACTTATAGATGGAACTACTTACAGTGAGGAAAACTTAACAATACCAAATAGTGTAACAAGCATTGGAGACGAAGCATTTTATGGTTGTGATTTAACAAGCATAACAATACCAGACAGTGTATTAAACATTGGAGATGGTGCGTTTGAGCGTTGTGGTAGTTTAACAAGCATAACAATACCAAATAGCGTGACAAGTATTAGCGATTATGCATTTAGTATTTGTACAAGTTTAACAAGCGTAACAATACCAGATAGTATTGCAAGTATTGGAGATTTTGCGTTTTATTATTGTACCACTTTAACAAGCATAACAATACCAAACAGTGTAACAAGCATTGGACATGGTGCGTTTATGGCTTGTACCAGTTTAACAAGCGTAACAATACCAAACAGTGTGACAAGTATTGGAGATTTTGCGTTTGAAAATTGTACCAGTTTAACAAGCATAACAATACTAAACAGCGTAACAAGTATTGGAGATGGGGTGTTTGATTATTGTCCAAAATTAACAGAAATAAATGTTGAATCTAATAATAATTATTATTCATCTCAAGATGGGGTTTTATTTAATTTTGACAAAACAGAACTGATAAAATATCCAGCAGGTAAAACACAAACAACTTATACAATACCAGATAGCGTAACAAGCATTGAAAAAGAGGCGTTTGCATATAGTAAGTTTACAAGTGTAACAATAGGAAACAATGTAACAAGTATTGGAAATGGGGCGTTTAATTATAGTTTAATTTTAACAAAAATAAATGTTGATTCTAATAATAATTATTATTCATCTGAAGGCGGAATTTTGTTTAATTATGATAAAACAGAACTAATACAATATCCAATAGGTAAAAGACAAACAACTTATACAATACCAGATGGTGTAACAAATATTAGATATCATGCGTTTTATAATTGCGAAAGCTTAACCAGCGTAACAATACCAAAAACGGTAACTGAAATTGGAGAAATGGCATTTGGTTTTTATTTTTATCCTCCGAGTGATCCACTCCCTCCTTTTAGTGGTGGTGATTACATGGGTAAATATGATTTTAAAATTTACTGTTATTCAGGCACGGCAGGCGAGCAATATGCTAAGGATAACGAATTTAATTATGAGCTTTTAGATGGCAATAATTCATCACAAAACACAA
Source organism: uncultured Clostridia bacterium (assembly GCA_947589185.1). Lineage (GTDB taxonomy): Bacteria > Bacillota > Clostridia > Oscillospirales > Ruminococcaceae > UMGS1601. Next base: position 302,781 of record CANQCK010000001.1, read on the forward strand.
CAAATAATTCAAATAACAACACGACCAATTCATCACAAAATCCAAACAATAACCAAAGCAATAAACCAAATAGCAACACAAATAAACAAAACCCAACAACTGCACCAACAACATCTAAATCACCCGCAATTATAAAAGCTAAAATTAAAAACCTAAATGCAAAAGCAAAGGGCAAAAAGATAACGGTTTCTTGGAAAAAGATAAAGATTGCAAAAGGCTATCAAGTTCAGGCGGCGACTAATAAGAAGTTCAAAAAGAAACAGATTGTATTAGATAAGAAAACCAAAAAGAAAAAGATTACTATAAAAGGAAATAAAATTAAGAAAAACAAAATATACTATATACGAGTAAGAGCATATACGACCGGCAAGAACGCCGACGGCAAACCAAAATATACCTACAGCAAGTGGACAAAGAAAAAGGTAAAGACTAGATAATACCACATTTCCATACATCTCTCCTTTTCAAGCCTCTCCCCTATCGGGAGGGGCTTTTTTGCAGGTTTGTTTAATTTATGAACAAACAGTAAATAATGAAATGAAACTCAAGAAACAAAGAGAATTAAAGAAAAACAGAGAGATTTCGAGAGAATAGATGATATATTTTAAAATTTTAGCAATTTGCCTCTTGACAACCAAAAAACTAACTATTATAATACTAAATGTTGCTTCGGCTTTATTGGGTATGCTGAACCAATAAAGCAGGAAAGAAAAAACTTAATTGGAGGAAAACAACTATGACTTATATGCCAAAGGCAAGCGACATTGAGCGCAAATGGTATGTTATTGATGCAGCAGGCGAATCTCTTGGAAGAACTGCCGCAAAGGCTGCACACATTCTTCGCGGAAAGCACAAGCCGACATATGCACCTCACGCAGACTGCGGTGATTTTGTAATCATCATAAACACTGACAAGGCTGTATTAACAGGTAAGAAATTAGATCAGAAGTTCCACAGATGGCACACAGGCTGGATAGGCGGACTTAAAGAGATCAAGTATGATAAGATGATGGCTGAGAAGTCAGACAAAGCAATGACACTCGCAGTAAACGGAATGCTTCCTAACAACACACTTGGCAGAACAGCAGCAACACGTTTAAGGGTATACAAAGGCGGCACACACAATCACGCTGCACAGAAGCCGGAAGCTTACGAGCTATAAAGAAAGGAGCATTTAGATGTACGAATCAAAACAACCATATTTTTATGGAACAGGCAGAAGAAAGAACTCTGTAGCAAGAGTAAGATTATATCAAGGCAGCGGCAAGGTAACCATCAATGACAGAGACATTGACGATTATTTTGGTCTTGAGACATTAAAACTTATTGTAAGGCAGCCGCTTGAGCTTACAGGAACTGTACAGAACTACGACGTTATATGCACAGTTAAAGGCGGAGGAGTTACAGGTCAGGCAGGAGCAATCAGGCACGGAATTTCTAGGGCATTAGTTGAATCTAATGCAGAGCTTCGTCCACAGCTTAAAGCAGCAGGCTTCCTGACAAGAGACCCGAGAATGAAGGAAAGAAAGAAGTACGGCTTAAAGGCTGCAAGAAGAGCACCGCAGTTCTCGAAGAGATAAAAATTTACAATTTTCAAACCTCGAAAACAACAGTTTTTCGGGGTTTGTTTTATTTTATGACTGTTTAAAATATGATTAAATTTGTACTGTATTTCATTTAACGGATAATTATATGTGTTATTATTTTTCCTTCTAAGACTTAGGACTTTTGTTTTCATATGATAATATATCTATCAATTTGTTAAATATGTCAATTGACAAGGCATAAATTTGGTAATATAATATAAATAATAAAGATAACATTATTTAGAATATCTTTATTATAATTCACGGTCTAGTATCGTAATCAATATGGAGGACTACTTATGAAGACGTTTAAAAAAATAGCTGCTGTTGCTATGGCAGCGACTATGGTCTGTACAATGACATCGTGCAGCGGAAAAAAATCAGAAAACACATACACAATCGGTATTTGCCAGTTGGTTCAGCACGAAGCACTTGATGCAGCAACAAAAGGTTTCAAAGATTACCTAACTGAAAAATTGGGTGACAAAGTTAAGTTTGATGAACAAAACGCATCAGGTGAAAAAACAAATTGTACAACAATTATTTCACAGTTTGTTTCTTCTAATGTAGATTTAATTATGGCTAATGCAACAGACTCCCTTATTGCTGCTGTATCTGCTACTGAGAACATTCCGATAGTCGGAACTTCTATCACCGATTATGCAACTGCACTTGAAATTGACAATTGGACAGGCAAAACAGGAATAAATGCAACAGGTACTGCTGACCTTGCTCCTTTAAAAGACCAGGCTGCAATGATAAAAGAGCTTTGCCCTGACAAGAAAAAAGTTGGTATTCTGTATTGCTCTAATGAAGCAAACTCAAAGTATCAGGCTGATATTATCAAAACTGAATTAGAAAAACTCGGCTATACTTGCAAAGCTTATACGTTTGTTGACACAAACGATGTTACATCTATAACGCAGGCAGCTGTTGATGCGTCCGATGTTCTTTTCATTCCTACTGATAATACTGCTGCTTCTAACACTGAGGCAATCAATAATATTACCGAACCTGCTAAAATTCCTGTATTCGCAAGCGAAGAAGGAATATGCAAGGGCTGCGGCGTTGCAACACTTTCAATCAGTTATTATGATATAGGTTACCGTGCAGGTGAAATGGCATACAAAATTCTCAATGACGGCCAAAAGCCAGGAGAAATGCCAATCGAATACTCTACTGACCTGACTAAGAAATATGTAGCTAAGCGTGCAGAAGCTCTTAAATTAACAATACCTGACGACTATGAGCAAATCGTTATGGAGTAATAACGAAATAAAATCAGTGAATAATAAATAAAGCGGTAAGATTTCTTATCGCTTTATTATATCTAATTCATTTTAAGGAGTTTTATTATAGATGTTTATTGAATTTTTACAGTCCTTGCCCTCCCCCATTGCACAGGGAATGATTTGGGGCATTATGGCAATTGGAGTATATATAACTTACAGGGTTTTAGATCTTGCCGACCTTACAGTTGACGGCTCGTTAGCCACCGGCGGTGCAGTTCTTGTTGTTTTAACAGTAAACGGAATCAACATATACATAGCAATGCTTGTGTCATTTATTGCCGGTTGTCTTGCCGGTCTTTTAACAGGTATACTTCATACAAAGTTCGGAATACCTGCAATTTTAGCCGGTATTTTGACTCAGCTTGCTTTGTATTCTGTAAACCTTCTTATTATGGAAGGCAGAGCTAACACACCTATCAGCCGCAGAAAATATGATTTGATCGTTTCATCTAACATAAATACAATTACTAAAACTATTATTGTAATTGCTATTATTGTTGCTGTAGTTATTGCCTTGCTGTACTATTTCTTCGGAACTGAGCTGGGACATTCAATTCGTGCTACCGGTGCAAATCAGGCTATGGCGCGTGCTAACGGAATTAACACAGATTCAAGAAAAATACTTGGTCTGATTCTTTCAAACGGTATCGTTGCAATGTCCGGCGGATTGCTGGCACAGTTCAGCGGAAATGCTGATGTAAATATGGGCAGAGGTGCTATTGTCATCGGATTGGCAGCTGTTATAATCGGTGAAGTTTTATTAAGCAAAATATTCAAGAACTTTGCTTTAAAACTGCTTGCGTGCGTAGTCGGCGGTGTGATTTATTATATTGTTATCGCTATCGTTCTGAAGTTGGGTCTTAATGCTAACAACCTGAAAATGTTCTCAGCGGCAGTTGTTGCTGTATTCCTCGGTATACCATATTGGAAAAATAAGTACTCAGGAAAAATAAAAATACCCGCAAAAAACAAAGGAGATGTGCCTAATGCTTGAAATTAAAAACGTTTACAAAACCTTTAATCCCGGAACTATAAATGAAAAAAAGGCACTTAACGGAGTTGATCTCACCTTAGCCGACGGAGATTTTGTAACAGTAATCGGAGGAAACGGTGCCGGCAAATCAACACTTTTGAATATGATTACCGGTGCATACTCAGTTGACAGCGGTTCAATTGTTATTGACGGAATAAACATCACAAATATGCCAGAGCATAAGCGTGCAAAATACTTTGGACGTGTGTTTCAGGACCCTATGACTGGTACTGCTGCAACTATGGAAATTGTAGAAAATTTAGCGTTAGCGGCACGTCGAGGAAAAAGAAGAACTTTAAAGTTCGGTGTAACCAGCAAGGAAAAGGAAAAATATAAAGAGATGCTGAAGGTACTTGACTTAGGCTTGGAGGATCGCCTGACATCAAAGGTCGGATTACTTTCGGGCGGACAAAGACAAGCTGTTACACTTTTAATGGCAACACTTCAAAATCCGAAGCTGCTTCTTTTAGATGAACACACTGCTGCACTTGACCCTAAAACCTCAGCAAAGGTTTTGGAACTCAGCGATAGAATTATCAAAAGCGAAAACCTGACAGCTATGATGGTCACCCACAATATGAACGATGCTATCACCTATGGAAATCGACTTATAATGATGAACGAAGGCAGAGTAATTTTAGATATTTCGGGAGAAGAAAAAAAGCAGTTAACCGTTGAAATTCTGCTTCACAAATTTGAAGAAGTAAGCGGTTCTGAGTTTGCGAACGATAAAGCCCTGCTTTCAAATTAAACATAAAAGAATGAACATTAAACAGCACCCACTCTGTTTGACATTTAATAAAATGTTTAGCAGAAAGGATGCTGTTTTTCTATGTATCTGAATTTTAAATTTTATTTTTTCAGAGAGCAATAAAATGTATCAATCTCTGAAAACTTACTTACATAAGCAGCACTGAAACCTACCCGAAGTCAATTATGAAATTTATTGCAACTATATTTTACAATCTTTCCAAAGGTAACTGTGCTTGCGATGCATTCACATTATTTAGCCTTTTTCTTAACAACTTTACTCCACTTTCCGTAATTTGTACCGCCGTTTGCTTTTTTATATGCTCTTACCTTTACATAATATTTTTTCTTGGATTTCAGCCTCTTTAACGTTACCTTGTTTTTCTTTACTTTAACTGTCTTTTTGTTCTTTGTAAACTTATTGTTTGTTGCATACATTACTTCATAGCCTGTTGCTCCGCTTACCTTTTTCCACTTTACGTTCAGTTTCTTTTTCTTTGCAATCAGTTTAACTGCTTTTACTTTGGCTGGTTTTTGAACAGTTACTTTAGGTGTGCTTGGCATTTTATTTGCAGGCTTATTAATATTATCCTGTACCGTACCTCAGTGGATTTATATCTGCAGTATCATTTGTATCAAATGGAATTGTGCAGTTGCCCCATGAGTCATATTCATACTCTGACATTAAATTACCGTTAATATCAAGTATTGCTATTATATCCCCCTGTAGGTTGGTGATATAGTAATAATGGTTATTATTGTAATCAAAGCCTATCGATTGCCGTCTTTATCCTAGTAGAAATACAGTGTGTTTCCGTTCCATGTCTGTCCTGTCAGTATTTCGATTAATATTTATTCTCTTTAATTTTTACTAATTATAATACGTGAATAAAAACTATCACTTTTTACACCTTTAGATTCATAATAATAATCAGTAAAATATTGTATGGTTATATTATTCTTTCTATCTAATTTAAATATCTACCTTCACCATTTTTATTTACCTTAGATATACTATTTGATTTCTGAATTAATTCTTCTTTATAACTCTTATTAAACACAATTATAAAAATTTTATCAATTATTTCATAATCTAATAAGGAAAATATATCCGTATTATCCTTATTAGAAGAAATAGATATTTCTGATTGTTCTATATAACCGTAGTTATTAAAATCAAATGCTATACTAAAATCTTTATCTGAATCTAATATTATGGTTTTGTAACATGACTCACTGTCACAATCGCCATGAGATGAAAATTCAAAACCGTTTTCATCTGCAAATTTTTTTAACTCTTTTTCATATCTTTCAAATTTCTCATTTGAATCTTTAATAGGTATTTCTATATCATTTTGATACTCATTTATAACTGTGTACCCAACCAAAGTAACTAAAACTACTATCAACACACCCATTAATTTTTTCATTATGCAAACCACCCATAAAATATTTTTGTTGTCTTCCACTTGCCAAATATATTTTTTATTAAAAGAAAATGTGTAAAATGAACCAAATTTTTTGAGATTAGGAGAATTCTAGCATAATAGTTTCCTGTATATTACTATCATCCGCATTAATAAACCTACCGATATTAGCATCATAATACCTTGATTGCAGATAATACAACCCTGTATCACTATCGTAATAATACCCTCTATACCTAAGAGGATTTGTATTAGCACTGTTTGTATCAAATGGAATCGTGCAGTTGCCCCATGAGCTAAATTAAAACTATACCCCCGTATAAGCATCAACTATATACCAATTTCCTGTTTCTTTATTTTGTGCAACATGAAAGTAGAGTCCTGTGCCGTCGCCAACTGTCAATCCCATAAAAACATCAGGCGTCTCATCAAAAGCAAATCTCCATGAAAACTCAGCGTGATAAATTTTCTCACCAGGAGAAAGCAACGTACCATCGGAATCATAATCATCATATTCCTCTATATTATCAATTTTGCAATATTCAACAAAGGTAAGATCAAATATTCCGATTTTTCCATCACCTTTACCCAAAGACGGACAAATTTCCAACGCCTTTTTAGGATTTTTCTCATCTATTGCGTTTAGATAATACTCAACTGCCTTTTCACCACTGGTAATAGATGAAAGGTCATATGATATATTCCATTTAATAATAGGCAAACCAATAAAATAGACTGTCAAAAGCAATATGACTGCGAGAACACAAATATGTATTATCTTTTTCATATAACCACCGCTATTATCTTATTTTTGAGAAATCAATTAAAATTTTTTTCAGTTTATTGTACTGAACTTTTAAATTAATAGCTGAAACTAAAATTAAACCAACTATTATTAATGAAATAAAAATTGCACCAAATATTATACTATGTTTAAAAGCTATAATTAAAAGAAAAACAAACAAGGCTAGTCCCACAGAAAGCACAGACAAAACTCTCTTTGCAAAATTAAAGTATTGATTTTTGAAGTCCTCTGTATTTTTAGTATAATCTATTGATGCAATTTCGCCAATATCAGTTGTCAGCTCAGGTTTTTTGAAGTTGTTGTTAATATATTCAGATTTTATATATTTCAAATTAATTTCGGTATCTTGTTTCAAATCAATAGCTACTCTAACCTTAATTCCATATGGAGTTACTTTCTTTATCCAATCAGCATCAATATTCAGAAACAAAATATTAAATAATCCCTGAAACAAAATCGTAATAATAAAAATTAAAATATTTATCAATTTCCTGTTACTTATATCAGACTTTCGCTCTATCTCAATTACATACTCCTTTTTCTCATCTAATTCAAATACTGCAGACGGTTCTAAACTGTATATTTTCCTTATCTCATCATTGATTCTAATATAAATTATTTCCCCTTTAGAAACAGGACAGTTTAATTTTATATATTTCTTTTCGCTTAACATTGTGCCAATCTCCTTTTACCTTTTAGATTAATTAAGTAAAAACAAATATGTGCAAATTTAATTCTTGACTTTACTGAATTTAGATGACGTTATCCAATTCAACATTGACGGCAGCAACATAGCCATTCCTATCAGCGGAACAACGAAAACTATGAACGGATTGTATATAAAGCTGTTCCATATAGATAAATCTGACAGCTGATTTTCGAGATTGTCCTTTTTCATAAAGATTCTTCCGAAAGACTTTGTATAAAATGTAACATCATTAATTAAAATAGTTTGATTAGAACAGTCATTTTCAAAATGCTCAATGTTATCATTTGTTTTTCCTAAATACCCGCTTTTATCAAACGCAAAAGACTTTTTGTTTGACTCTGAATATGTAATAAGAACTTTCTCAGAATTCGAATAAACAGAAAAATTGTCGTTCATTCCGACAGGCACCTCCGATGAATATAAAAACTTCCCTTTTAAATCATACGCCATAATTTTACCGCTGCTAATTGAAATAGCTAATACCGCATCATCTATCTTAGCAAATACAATATCACTACCCATTTTAATTTTGTCGTTCCTTGTATAAACTTCAAATGTTTTTAAACAATTATACATTGATAAGCAAAATAGAACAAATCCAATACTAAAAATAATACATGACAAAGTATTTCTCAACTTCAATTAACTCACCTCGTAATTTTTTGTTGTGAAATAAATGCAAGTTATTCCAGCGTGTCCTAGTAGAAACAAGAGACCAAGAGGCAAAAGCAGGGAGCCCTGCTCTTGCCTCTTGCTTCTAAATTTCCTGCATCTTGGTACTAGCCTGCCGCCGGCGTGACGCCAGATGCTCTTGTGCCCGATTAGAAGCTAGCGATTAAAGGAAACAAGAACTAATCTTTTCCATAAAATATAAGCCTGCCGTTGTACAAAGTAAACACATTGTGCTAACTCTCCAAAGGCAGAGAGCCTTCAGTGGTTCACTGGACATCGTTGCCCTTGAATATAACTCCTACTACCTTAGGCCCTGCATTTATCGTTACTGCAGCACCTATCTGGTAAGAATCCTCAGGCGGATAGCCGACCTCTTTTGTCATAGCCTCAATCATTTCGTCTCTGACAGTTTCGTCATTGCCGTAAACAATGCAGTAAGGCGTTTTAGGGATCATTTCTTTAACGGTCAGGTTCAGAATTTTAGGAACTATCGCCTTATCTCCCCGAACCTTGCTCTCAGTTGTTATTTGGTTGTCCATAATTCTCATTATGGGGCGAAGTCCCATAACCTCTCCCGCAAAAGCGGCGGCAGACGGTATTCTGCCCGACTTTCTTGCATACTTAAGAGTATACGGTGCAAAGAAAATAATACAGTTATCTACCCAGTCTTTGATATAAGCCGCAATCTCGTCAGCAGGAGAACCATTGAGTGCCTTTATTGCTCCCTGAACCACCGGATAGCCGTATCCTCCCGTATAGCCTCTGCCGTCTATATTATATATATGGAACTTATCCTCTGCCTGCGGATTTTCCTCAAAAAATTCTGACGCCGCTATTACCGCATTATTATAGGTTGCAGAACCTTTTGAATTAATAGTTACATTTATAATATCGGTGTAACCCTCATCATAATACTTTTTAAAAGCCTCTGCATATTCAAAAGCAGTTATCTGGGAAGTAACAGGAATACCGTCAAACTCATCGATTATTTTATAAAACTTTTCATTGTCGAAATCGACTCTTGAGGTATAGCTTTTATCTCCCATTGCCACCTTAAATGGCATTATAAGTATATCAAACTTTCTCTCATTTTCAACCGATATGTCAGATGCCGAATCGGTTATAAATTTAATTCTGTCCATAGATCGATATGCTCCGTCAGGAACTTTCCTCCTTGCTGATAATTTATTAATGCTTTTCTTAACGTTTTACCAAGTATATTGCGTAAGACTTCCCTCTCTTGACAAGTCGGGATAATCCCATTGTCTGAGTATCTCATAAGTTGCAATTGCAACTGCATTTGAGAGATTGAGACTTCTTAAATCAGAACGCATTGGAATTCTCACACAATGCTTTTTATTTTCATATAACAGTCTTTCTGGAAGCCCCTTATCCTCTCTGCCGAAGAGTATATAAACATTATCCTTGTATTCAACCTCACTGTAGACATTCTTTCCCTTTGTGGTAAAGTAATAATACTCGCCGTTTGTCTTTTCAAAAAATTCGTCTAAGCTGTTATACTCATATATTTCAAGCTTGTCCCAATAATCCAGACCTGCTCTTTTCAATGCTCTGTCTGTTATTGTAAAACCATAAGGCTTAACAAGATGCAATGCAGCACCTGTTACCGCACACGTTCTTGATACATTTCCGGTATTCTGAGGGATCTGCGGCTCTACCATTACTATGTTTAAATTCATTTTTGCCTATCCTTACCTATAGAGCAATTCTCGGAAGATATGAAATTATATCTTCTTTCATTCTTATGCACTCTCTCCTTGCAGCACCTGCATAATCCTTTTCATCGCACTCCTCTTTCTGATAAGCACACATAACCGCTCTTGAAGAGTTTACAATCGCACCCAGACCGTTAGCGTCAAAGCCGTGTGAAACACCTTCTGCACCGCCGCCCTGAGCACCGTAACCGGGAACTAAGAAAAAGGTGTTAGGCAACGCTCTTCTCATTTCAGCAAGCTGTTCGGGATACGTTGCACCTACAACTGCACCCACAGAAGAATATCCGTGTCTGCCCATTGCGTCTTTACCCCATTCTTCACACATTTTTCCCATTTCTGAATATATAGTGTTTCCGTCTTTTAACTCTTTATCCTGAAGCTCTCCGCTTGACTTGTTTGATGTCTTAACAAGAACAAAAATTCCTTTATCTCTCTTAACACACTCACTTAAAAGCGGAGAAATGCCGTCTGTTCCCAAGTAACCGTTTACAGTCAAAGCGTCAGCACCAAAAGGCTCAAAAGCCTCTCCGTCAACAAACACTTCTCCTAAATGAGCAAGCGTATATGCCTGCATTGTAGCTCCGATGTCATTTCTCTTTCCGTCGGTGATAACAAACATACCTTTTTTCCTAGCATATTGTATAGTCTTATAAAGAGTTTTTACACCCTCGTATCCGTACATTTCATAATACGCCGCCTGAGGCTTTATTGCAGGAACTATATCGCAGATCTCATCTATAATTCCCTTGTTAAAAGCTAAAATAGCTTTTGCAGCTCCCTTTAGATTCTTACCATACTTTTTAAAAGCCTTTTTCTTTAACAATCCCGGAACATACTCCAGCTTTGGATCAAGTCCCACAACAGTCGGATTTTGCGTCTTTACTATTTTTTCAATAAGTCTGTCAAATGACATAATAAATTAATACTCCGTATTGGAATATTTCCTCCCTCCGATATTATTTATCCTCAAAAACAACTTCGCCCTTTGAAATTGTATATAAAACCTTTCCTTTCAGCTTCTCACCTTTGAATACGCTGTTCTTTGACTTTGAGTGAAGCTTTTCCTTTTCGACAACCCATTCCAGATTCGGATCAAAAACCGTTATATCGGCAATACTGCCCTCAGTTAAAAAAATCGGCTCAAGACCTAAAATCCTTCTCGGATTTTCACTCATTAGTTTTTGTATTTTATAAAGCGGTAAAAGTCCCGTATGATAAAGCCTTGTAAGCGTTGCCGAAAGAGATGTCTCAAGACCTACCACGCCGTTGGGTGCAGTGTAAAAATCAGCCTTATCATCCTCGCTGTGAGGTGCGTGATCTGTAATAATACAGTCTATAGTTCCGTCGCAGACAGCCCTTTCAACAGCTTTTCTGTCCTCCTCTGTTCTGAGCGGAGGGCTCATACGGTAATCAGCGTCTTTTTTGTAAAGCTTTTCATCAGTAAACGTAAAATAGTGAGGTGCTGTTTCACAGGTGACCTTTACGCCGTCAGCCTTTGCCGCACGAATAATATTGCAGGAGCCGACTGTCGATACATGAGCAATATGAACGTGTGCGTCCATACTCATCGCAAGGGCGATCTCCCTTGCAGTTATATAGTCTTCGCTTGCTCTGTCCATTCCCCTAACGCCGAGTGCTCTGGATACTTCTCCCTTGTTAATTATCCCGCCGTTTATGATGTCTAAATCCTCACAGTGAGATATAACCGTCACTCCTGTTTCCTTTGACTGTTCCAAAGCCTTTCGCATAAGCTCTGCATTTTCAACAGGTCTTCCGTCATCGGAAAATGCTGCAGCACCTGCTCTTTTCAGCTTGCTGAAATCGGTAAGCTCCTTGCCTTTCATACCCTTGCTTACACAGGCTATAGGCAAAACGTCTATTCCGGTTAATACTGACTGTTCCTTTACATAGCTTACCGTATCAACAGAGTCTATCGGCGGGACGGTATTCGGCATACAGGCAACACCTGTAAAGCCTCCTGCTTTAGCAGCCTCAGCTCCTGTTATAATATCTTCTTTATAGGTAAGGCCCGGATCACGAAAATGAACGTGCATATCAAACAGACCCGAAAATGCAACAAGCTTCCCCTTACCGTCAATAATTCTGTCTGCTTTGAAATCAAGGTCTGTTCCAACATATTTTATTTTTCTGTTTTCAATGGCTATATCGACTGTTTTTTCCTTATCGCAGTCATTTGCAATAACAACTCTTTTTAGCAATAATTTCAATGGCGTCCCTCACACTATTTTTTATTGTTTTTTGCTCTTTTTAATTTCCTTCATTACAGTCTCATATACGGTTTTTTTCTTAGATGTATTTCCTGACCTATCAAGTGCTGTCACCAAATCAACAACGTCAAGCGAAGTATTTACACCCGAATCAGTAATATACTTCAATATAGACTCCATATTGACATACTTTGAATCTGTGTTCATTTCGTCCCAGTCTTTCATTGTAATCTGCAAGTATGACTGAGTTTGCGTTTCGCTTTCACTTTCAGACTGAGTTGCCGGCTGCGTTTCACCCGTCTGCTGGGTTTCAGAGGATTCATCTGTCTGATTTGATTCTGTCCCAGCCTCTCCCAAAGGCGACAACGTAGTAGTTGTCATCGGCGTCTGAACAGAACTGCTCTCGACCTCCTCACAGGCGCATAACATACTCGCACACAATGTAAGAGCTAAAATTCCGCTGATAATCTTTTTCATAATAAATCCACCTTTCACATTATGAAATGCTCATATAAAAGCATTTCCTATTTCCTTATTATGTTTTATCCGCTAAATAATTATTTATTTCTTTATCTCTAAAATTGCTCCTCTATTTCCCGAAGTAACCAAAGACGCATACCTTGCTAAATAACCTGTAGTGATTTTAGGCTCTCTCGGCTTCCACTGAGCCTTTCTGTTTTGCATCTCTTCATCGCTAATCTCAATATTTATCCTGTTTTCAGGAATATCAATAGTTATTATATCCCCCTCTTTTACAAGTGCAATAGGTCCGCCTACCGCAGCTTCAGGTGAAACGTGTCCGATTGCCGCACCTCTCGTAGCACCAGAAAATCTGCCGTCGGTGATAAGAGCGACGCTTTCACCTAATCCCATTCCCATTATTGCAGAAGTAGGATTGAGCATCTCTCTCATTCCCGGACCGCCCTTCGGTCCTTCATAACGGATAACAACAACGTCGCCCGGATTTATCTTTCCTCCTAAAATTGCACTCATAGCGTCCTCCTCACAGTCAAACACCCTTGCAGGTCCTGAATGTGAAAGCATCTCAGGAGCTACTGCAGAACGCTTTACAACACAGCTGTCGGGAGCCAAATTACCCCTTAATACAGCAATACCGCCGGTTTTAGAATAAGGATTATCAATGTCTCTGATAACATTAGTATTTTTATTTTTGCAGTCCTTAATATTTTCCCCAACCGTTTTCCCTGTGCAGGTAATACAGTCGGTGTTAAGAAGATCTTTCTTTGAAAGCTCATTCATAAGTGCATATACTCCGCCTGCTTCGTTAAGCTGCTCCATATAAGTATTACCCGCAGGTGCAAGGTGACAAAGATTAGGTGTTTTATCACTGATTTCATTTGCTATGTCTAAGTTCAGTTCAATTCCGCACTCGTGAGCAATAGCAGGAAGATGAAGCATTGAGTTTGTCGAACAACCTAAAGCCATATCACAGGCAAGAGCATTCATAAATGCCTTTTCGGTCATTATATCTCTTGGCTTGATATCCTTTTTCAAAAGCTCCATAATCTGCATTCCTGCGTGCTTTGCAAGCTCTATTCTCTCTGAATATACAGCAGGAATTGTTCCGTTGCCTTTAAGTCCCATCCCCAGAACTTCTGTAAGACAGTTCATAGAGTTTGCCGTATACATTCCCGAACACGATCCGCAGGTAGGACAGCCGTGTCTTTCATATTCTTCTAGCTTGTCTTCGCCGATCTTGCCTGCGTTAAATTCGCCTACAGCTTCTGAAATGCTTGAGAAACTGGTCATTTTTCCGTCAACATGACCTGCCAGCATAGGTCCTCCCGAAACGAAAATAGTAGGTATATTGACTCTTGCCGCAGCCATTAAAAGCCCGGGAACATTCTTATCGCAGTTAGGTACCATAACTAGTGCGTCAAAAGCGTGAGCAACCGCCATCGCTTCGGTCGAATCAGCAATAAGATCACGAGTTACAAGACTGTATTTCATTCCCCGATGACCCATAGCGATTCCATCGCAAACTGCTATCGCCGGGAATACTATAGGAGTTCCTCCTGCCATTGCAACACCAAGCTTTACTGCATCAACTATTTTGTCAATATTCATATGACCCGGTACTATCTCATTATATGATGATACAATACCAACCAGCGGACGGTTTATTTCCTCTTTAGTAAGACCAAGTGCATGGTATAACGCACGGTGCGGAGCGTTATTTGCTCCTTCTTTTATTTTACAGCTATTCATTTTTTGATTTCTCCTTATCAAATTTATTTAATTCTTTTATAATTTCCTTTACCACCGAATAAACAGAAGCTCCGCCGCTCACCGTTATCAGACTGTTCTTTTTATACAGCTTTTTTCTTTTATCAAAAAGCTTTTTTAATTCCTCTCTTTTTGAATTATAAGCTAACGGTCTGTTTTTGTCTCCTTTGATACGTCTATAGCATACTGAAAATTTTGTGTCAATAAATATCGGTATTCCAAACTTCTTTGCAACAAGTCCGTTTTCCTCACGCAAAAGGGCTCCGCCTCCTGTCGCTATCACTGCGTTTTTATACCTGAACCTCTTTAGCGTTTCTGTTTCCAGATTTCTGAAATACTCTTCTCCGTCGGTCTCAAATATTTCGCTTATGCTCCTGTCCTCTTTTTTTTCTATGTAATCATCCATATCAATAAAACTGACCTTTAACGCACAAGCAAGCCTTTTGCCGACTGTTGATTTTCCGCAGCCCATAAAGCCGCAGAGAAATATTGGTTTCATATTATAATTTCGTTCCTTTAGATGTTTTTATAATCAGCTTTCACTAAAATCAATAAGAATTATTCCCTTTACTTAAAATCTTTCTTGACCGTTTCGTTCATCTCTTTGATTATATCATTTACTTCGTCAATTGTATATTCGTCGCCGTCCCAAATTCTATGAGCAGACACAGCCTGCCATACAAGCATTGCCATTCCGCCGACTGCTTTTTTACCCATTTCCCTTGCCTTTTTCAGAAGCAACGTCTCTTCGGGATTATATATAATATCGAAAACAGCGTCGCATTTTTCAATCACTTCATCAGGCACGGGACAAGCCTCAACCTTAGGATACATTCCCACAGGACAGGCGTTTACAAGCAAGTCGTAACTCTTGTTTGTCTCAATCTGAGTGTTCAAAACTATATTGATTTCAGCGTCAGTCTTTTTTGACCTTATCTCCTTTTCAACCTGTAATGCAAGCGGCATATCAGACTCTAAAACCGCAATGTTTAATTTCGCTCCTGCCAGTGCCGACTCAATCGCTATCATTCGTCCTGCTCCGCCGCAGCCGATAAGCAACACCTCTCCGGAAAGCTTTGCACCCATTGAACGCACAGTTTCCAAAAAGCCGTCGCAATCAGTATTGTAACCCGTTGTAACTCCGTTTTTATTATCAACGCAGTTTACTGAATTGTACCTTTTTGCCGATTCGTCAAGCCTGTCAATGTAATCTATAATCGCTACTTTGTGAGGTATCGTGATATTGTAACCGGCCATAGAATTAAGCTCTTCTGCATTTGCTTTCAAATTCTCCGGGCTTATCTCCATAACCTTATATTCAAATTCACGGTTTTTGAGCTCAAACAGTCTTTTGTGAATAGGCGGTGACATTGTATGCTTTAATGTCTCACCAAGAATACAATATTTACGTTTCATATCTATATATTAATCCTTTCATATGTAATCACAATTTTATCTCTACAGTTCTTGAAGTCGGAGAATATTTCGTGTACTTAACTCCTGCCATATCAAACATTCGTTTAGATGCTATCACTTCTTCAGAATTGGAATATTTATCCTCCATATAGATAACCTCTTTTATTCCGCTCTGAATAATAGCCTTTGCACATTCGTTGCAAGGAAATAGCGACACATATATTTTAGAATTCTTTACCGAACCTGTAGAGCTGTTTAAAATCGCATTAAGCTCTGCGTGACATACAAACGGATATTTTGTGTCGAGAGTGCTTTCGCCCTCTCTTGCCCACGGCATCTCATCATCATTACAGCCTGTGGGCATTCCGTTATAGCCTACCGAAAGTATCTTGTCTTCATTCGACACTATACACGCTCCTACCTGAGTGTTTGAATCCTTTGAACGCTCCGCCGAAAACAATGCTATTCCCATAAAATACTCGTCCCACGAAATATAGTCGGTTCTTTTCATAGCTATCACTCCTGATCAACCTCATCTGACGGCTTTTCACCGTTTGAATTTTTAACGTCCTCTGTTTCTTCTATCTCAAGTCCTAACTCTTCAAAAAGCCTGTCGAACTCGGCTTCCGATTCTATTTTATCTTTAGTATTAAAAAGTCCCATAACAGTCTTTGCTCCTTATGATTATCTATTTCTGCTTTTTCTTTGCAAGACCTAAAAATGCGGCACCTATAAGTCCTGCGTTATTGCCAAGCTTTGCTATAACTATCTCTGTGTTTTTGGGAGAATTTCTTGTGTATACTTCTTTCTCAACAATTTCCTTCATTGGCTCTAACAATGGGTCTCCCTCATTGCAGACTCCGCCGCCTATACACAAAATATCCGGCTGAAAAATGTTGATTGTATTTGTAATTCCTGCCGCAAGATACTTTATATATTTATCTACGACCTCTTTTGCAGTCTTATCACCTTTTCTCATTGCCTCAAATGCCAGCCTTGCACTTACTTTGCCGTACTCCTCTGCCATCTTATGCATTATACTGTCAGTGTTTCTGTCCATAGCCTCTTTGGTCATTCTAACAAGACCCGTCGCTGACGAGAAAACCTCAAAACAGCCCTTTCTTCCGCAGGTACACTGAGGCCCGTCTACATCTATTACCATATGACCTATTTCCGCTCCCGCATAGTTAAAGCCTGAATATATCTTTCCGTCTATAATTATTCCGCCGCCGACTCCTGTCCCCAGAGTTATGCATACTGCGTCTTTAGCTCCCTTTGCCGCACCTGCAACATATTCGCCGTACGCCGCAGCATTAGCGTCATTTTCTATATATACAGGTAGATTCAGCTTCTGCCTGAACATCTTCTCCATCTCAACATTTTTAAAATCCAGATTGCACGAGTACTCTATTACCCCGCTGTCTGAATTTGCAATTCCCGGAGTTCCTATCCCGACGCTTTCAATATCGTCAATCTCAAGCCCTGCCGATTCTATTGCACCCTTAGTTACCGATACCATATCGTCGCATATTTCCCTCGCAGAACGAGGTAAGTTTGTCTTTGTCTTAGCTTTAGATACAATCTCAAAATCTTCATTTATAACACCGGCAGCTATATTTGTTCCGCCGAGATCTATTCCAACATAATACTTCATCTATTTAATTCTCCCGAACTTTTATCTTCATACTTATACATAGTGTATAATATCATATTATGCCTTTAAAGTCAAATTAAATACGGTATGATTGTCTTTCATCTCTTCGATATGTAAACGGTCAGTCTTTTTAACATTCAGTTTGCTGTACTTTAATCATATATATACATATCTTAAAATAATAGGAAAATCATATGTATTTATCAAAATGAAAAAGCACATAGATTTCTATGTGCCGAAATTAATATATCTTCATTTTAAATCTTTAATTACTCTGCCAATATCACTGTCAATGCAAATTGACTGTTTCTGTATTTCTTGCAGACAGAATGCCTCTCCGTAATTGACACAGGCATAAACTGCCTGCGGATTTTTTAATGTCATCTGCCAGAACGGATATTTTATTATAATAGGAGTATTATATCCAACACCCAACTCAAGGAACAAAACTTTCATATTTCTGTGCCTGCGTAAGAATTTAGAATATCTCTCGCTCGCTTTGTGCCAGCCCTCATCTTCCACAAACTTGTTATCTGAACGCAAATTCATTGTCATAGGCTTTCCGCAATGCGGACAAATCGGCAGCAGCTTTTCAGGAATACGCATATCCCTTTGCTTTTCAACCATTTGAAGTATAATAGCTTCATTGTCAAAGGTTTCTTGACAGCAGGGCTCACTGCATTGAAACAGACCATAGTCACCTTGCGTGTAAAACAGCCGTTTCTTATCAAAACCTGCTTTCTGAAAACAATGGTCCACATTTGTTGTAATTACAAAATAGTCCTTGTCTTTTACCAATTCAAACAATTCATCATAGACAGGCTTCGGTGCGTCCATATAACGGTTTACATATATATGTCTGCTCCACCAAGCCCAATACTCCTCTTTCGTTTCAAACGGATAAAATCCTCCAGAATACATATCAGAAATACCATATTTTTCAGCAAAATCAAAAAAATAACGCTCAAATCTCTCGCCTGAGTAACTAAGCCCTGCCGAATCAGAAAGTCCTGCTCCTGCTCCAATTACCACAGCGTCCGCTGAATTTATAACTTTTTTAAGACGCTTAATATTATCTGAGTAAGTCTCGGTAGATTTGATAATCGACATCTTTGTATACATTGAAAATCACCTTTATATCATTGTTTGACTGTTCTATATAATCTTTGACCGTCTGTACTGCGATCTCTGCCGCCTTATCGTTTGGAAAATGAAATTCCCCTGTGGAAATACAGCAAAAGGCTATGCTTTTTACTCCGTTTTTCTCTGCAAGTTCCAAGCAAGATTGATAGCATGACGCAAGCATTCTGCAATGCTTTTCGTTAAGCCGTCCCGATACAATCGGTCCAACTGTGTGAATTACATAATCACACGGAAGATTATATGCCTTTGTAATCTTAGCCATTCCCGTAGGTTCGGCATTGCCCTGCTGTTTCATTATTTCAGAACATTCAAACCTGAGCTGTATCCCTGCGAAAGTGTGAATGGCATTATCTATACACCCATGACAAGGAGAATAACAGCCTGTCATTCCTGAATTGGCTGCGTTGACAATTGCACCGCATTTCAGTGTTGTAATATCTCCCTGCCACAAATATATATTGTTTTGAATAGGCTTAAAATCGGCAATATCTGTTATACCTTTACTAGCGATCTCCTCTTTCAGATATTCGTCCTGCACTGTCAGAAATTCATTGCTGGCAGGTTTCGGCGGACGAATGTTTACCAGACTTCGAAACAGATTGAATTGTTCTGTCTCATTATCGGGAATTACCATATTACTAAAGGCTGAATTCTCTGCAAGCAAATATTCTATCATTTGTAAAAGTCTTTTGTTTTTAGACATAATTTCACTCCAATATAAATACCGTTCTTTAATTGGCAAAAAAATATCCTGCTGTCATTTCCAAATAATTTTCTCCGCTGTAATCAGGATACTGCTTTTTAACTTCTGATTTAAACTCGTCCGCATTGTCACAGTTTTCTGCTATCATTTTCAAGTTCTCAATGTAAGCTATCTTGGTTTCAGCATCCTTTAAATCTTCAGGTGTGTAGTGAGACGTAAGTATTAAATCGTATCCCTTTGCTATGTAATCCTTCAGCTGTGAGATAATTGCATCTGCGTGACCCTTTCCCGCTACTATAGAATGACAGTCGTGACCAAGCATATGAGTGTATACAGCATTTATTTCAGGAATCTCAATGTCAAAGGCTTCAGCAGTTTGCTTGATAACTAAATCAATGCCTTCAATTGTGATTTTATCCTCTTTAATTATGTTTGTTATCTTATGAACTGAACTGTCAAATATCTCACCAAATGCATTTGCAAAATTGTTAATTAATGCCTTTCCCCCGCCTGTCGATGAATATTCAACTGCGTTTTGCGTTGCGTATTTCGGTACGTTAGGAAGAAATGCAGCCCCAGCTCCATGGTAAGCAATTAACATACCGGCAACTTCAATGTCTTTTAGATAATGCTCTAACTCTTTATTGTTGTCAAAAAAACAGGGCGACTCAATAATAACTGCTTTTCCGTTCTTCTCAATAATGAAAACCTCGTCATCAATAAAATCATTCGTCTTATATGCGTGAAGTCTTATTCCTCCAAAATCATATATGTTCATTTCGCCCTTTGTGAGTTTTATCTCTTTAAATGTATTCTTGTTCATTATGATTACCTCTACTTTATTTGATTTTTCCAGAACCTTGGAACGGTACCTTTTTCCTTAGTTCCTGTTTTCATTATATACGCTGAACTTTTTGCTGTAAAGTACCCACTTTTTTGTTACGTAGTTACCTTGAAGTTACTGTTAGACAGTTACCAAAATGAAACTATTGAATTATTCCTTACCTTTTATCATAAAATTAATAAATGTTAATTTTTTATGAATATTTTTCCTTGACTTCCAAATAGTATGTATGGTATAATCAGAATGTAAATTTCAATTTGATACTAAAGGAGTTTTGGTATATGAATAAACAGAATGGTTTGAAAGAACTTCCCGCCTGCCCTGTGGAAACTACTTTAATGCTTATCGGCGATAAATGGAAAGTTCTTATCCTTCGTGACCTCTTAACAGGTACAAAACGATTCGGCGAGCTGAAAAAATCAATTGGAAACGTATCTCAAAAGGTTCTGACCGCTCAGCTTAGAGCAATGGAGGAAAACGGTCTGCTGACACGAAAGGTTTATGCTGAAGTTCCTCCCAGAGTGGAATATTCTCTAACCAAGCTCGGTCAAAGCCTTAAACCTATTCTTGACGCTATGAGAAATTGGGGCGAAGTGTATAAAACTTCTTCAAAATAAAACAGCGGATAAACATTTTGTCTATCCGCCGTTATGTGTTTTTGTGTGTAACGTAAGTCTCATGAACCGTTTAACTGCGCGTTATCCCTTTCTGCGTCTTCTACGCAGATATGAATCTGCTATAATTCCTGCTGATGTAAACAACATTATCACTACCCAGTAAGGAATATCGCCGTTTTTACCGGTATTAGGATGCTGTGAAGAAGGTAAATTTGAATTGCCGTTTACGTTTGAATATGTTTTCAAACTCGGTTTTGATTTGTTGTTTTTAACCTTCTTAGATTTGCCGTCTGATTTTTTACCGTCGTTTTTGTCTGTACCGCTTACGTTATTATTAACGCCGTCAAATTCGCCGTCTAATGAGTTATTGCTGTTTATACTCTCAAATGAGAGCGAAATCAAACAATCCTCTGGAGTGACCGTAAACACTACAGAACCGTCCGAAAGCGTCTTGATAGACACTCCGCTTGCCGTTACCTTTAGCCTTTTACCTTTGGGAAGAGATGACATTTTTATTTCGACTTCACTTCCTACGGGAAGCGCTGTTAAATCACCGGCATACGGCTTTCCATCGACTGTAATTGTATATCCGGCGGCTTCAACATCCTTGTCCGCTGCGACGCTGACCTTACAAAGCACTATGGATACTAACGTACTTCCCACAGTGTTTGTCTCGTTCAGCTGTTCGCTTGCCTGCACCGCTATAGCTGAAATAGGGAACAGACAGCATATAAGTAAAATAGAGAATAAACTCTTAAATACTAGCCGCAAGGCTGCTCCCTCCCTTTTTTTAATCCGTTTATTTACGGATTATTTTTCAGCTATTAAGCTACAGATACATCGAAGGTAATGTTACCTGTGTATTTACCTGAACATTTTGCATTACTCATGTCAACATTATCAATAGTAAGATCTGCCTCTTTAGAACCCTCAGAAACACTTAAAATTTCTGTAGTGTTTTCAACAATAGTTCCTGTAGACTTATTACCATCCTTATACAAACCAAAAGTTATTGAATGTTTATCAGGTTCACCTTGACACTCAAGTTTAAGAGAATTTGCATTAGTAACTTTAACCTTTACTGCTTTATTGTGCTCTAAAGCACCAGTAACCTCAGCTTTAACAACATCATCACCACTTAGAGCTTGCTCACTTCCTGTTAATTCTATTTCATCAGGAATTGTTACAGCGTATGTTCCATTTGGTACAGTGTAAGTAACTGGTGTATCGCTTGATGTCGTACTAGAAATACTAGCAGCTGAAGCTGACATTGCAGCAGTTGCAGCAATTGACAATGCCATTACACATGATAAAATCTTTTTCATGTTTGTGTCCTCCTTTCCTTAAAAATTTATATCTTAACACGCCTTTTACAG
Organism: uncultured Clostridia bacterium; assembly: GCA_947589185.1. Lineage (GTDB taxonomy): Bacteria > Bacillota > Clostridia > Oscillospirales > Ruminococcaceae > UMGS1601. The sequence goes on from CANQCK010000001.1 coordinate 325,019, forward strand.
CGTGTAGATACCGTAATTTATTTTCTTTCTTTTTATGTAATTATTTTACAACCAGCTTTGTTTTCATATCCGCATTATTGGTAGGGGTTTTGTTCTCGTCTATTCGATACGGCTGAACGTGAACAATTGCGTCATATTTGCCCTTGTCAAAACCGTGAGAAAGCGTTATACTTTGAATGTGCTTACCGGGCTCAACAAGACCCGATTTGTAAAGCACCTCATAGCCCTGTTTGCTGTCGTCCGGCAGACGAAGTTCAAATGTAAGGTAATAAAGACCCTTATTTTCTTCGGGGTTATAGAAATCGACGCCTATTTCCGTTTGCTCTTTCGGAACAGTTATCGAAGGCCAGCCGGGAATTTTAACTCCCCTTTTAGTGGTTACCGCAGTGGTGGGCTGTGTATAATCTTTGGCGTTTGGGTCAAAATACAAACCAACGCCGCCCTGAGCAGGCTGAACCTCGCTTTTCGCAAGCCGTGAATAGATGAAAATTCCTGCGGCTACGAGAAATATTATAAGAAGTATAAGAAGAATGATTTTAATTGCTTTGCGCTTTTTACTAACGGGATCTTGAACAATCTCAACTTGCTCATTGTCCAGACCGTTGAAATTATTTTCATCAAAGCTGTTATCGCTCAAACAAACTCGTCCTTTCTGAAATGAAAATTTAAAATGTATAAAAATACATAAAACAGAAAATACTAGAAAAACAACTGTTTTTCGCAGAGTTAATTACTCTGTTAAAAGAGATTAGATTTCCCTGAAAATTCTGCGTTTTCAGAAAATTTGACGGTTCAAGCTGACGGCGATAACTAATAACCGATAAGCGCGAGCTTATTCATATTATCTCTTTTAAGCTCTAAAGATGAATGAACATATTTCTGCATAGTGATATTGGGGTTTGAGTGACCGAGTATTTCGCTTAACGATTTCAATTCAAAGCCGACCTCTACGCATCTTGTGGCAAAGGAATGTCTTAGGGTATGAAAATGAACGCCCTCCAAACCACACTCTTTGGTATATTTGCCAAGTCTGTATTGAAGCACTCTTGGCTCGACGAATTTATTTTCACTACCGCTTAAAACGAATTCCGAACCATTCTTTTTGCCGAGCAGTTCAAAAAGACGGGCAGTAAATTCAGTAAGCGGAATAATTCTAGCTGAATTATCGCTTTTAGGCTCGCTTATAACTATCTTTGTTTTTGCATTGCTGTTTTCATCAAAGTTTTTAAGTCTCTGCATAGTTGACGATACTTTTATTATCATATTATCAAGAGAAACATCTTTCCACCTCAGTGCACATATTTCGCCTATTCTCAAGCCTGTAGTCAAAGCTATCAAAATGCCGATTTTATAGACGTCAGGGTTTTGGAGCAAATAATTTTTAAAATTTATTTGCTCCTCAGGCGACAAAACACGCATTTCCTTTTTCTGTTCTTTTGGGTAGTTGATTTCTATAGCCGGCAAACCTTGACAATTCTTAGACGTATAATTTAAAATAGCCTGAAGCACAACAAGAATATCCTTAACGGTTTTAGAAGACAATCCTTCTTCGATAATCATTTCTCTGCTGAACTTCTCAACAGCTACAGAGGAAAGCTCTGTAATTCGCAGTTTACCCAGCAGAGGTATAATGTGATTATTTACAGCAGTAACATATTTCACATAGGTAGACTCTTTGACCTTTTGATTAATCAAAAACAGCCATTCCTTACAAAAATGCGAAAATTTTTGAGTATCTTTTTTAGAAGCGTCCACTACACCACTAATCAATAGAGCTTTTTTTACAGATACTTTTTCCTTGACTTCTTTATAGCTTTTTCCGTAGCAGTAACCATAGCAAATAGAGCCGTCAGACAATCTTTTCCGAATAAATCTTGCCTCCCATCTTCCGTCTTTTCTCTTATAAATATTTTCTCCTTTTCTTGACAAGATAAAACCTCCTTTAGAAATATGTAATATTATAAGGTCTGACGGCTGATTTGACGGCGTTTTCTATGAAAAAAGCACGGTTGAGCCTTAGGTTTTAATTAAAATTATGGTACAACTATGAACATTTTGTAAACATTAGAGCAATACGCTTGACAAACGAATTGCTTTATGATAAATTTTTAAGCACAGAGTAATTAACTCTGCGAAAAATCATAGAAGCACAAACAGCGAGGATGAAAAAATCGTCCCCGCTGTTTTTATTCTCAGAATAGAATAACTATAAATTTCACGAACCAAATTATATTGCAAATTTCTATTATTTATAATAAAATTCTATCATTTATAATTTAATGTGTCAATTTGCATTAAAATAACAAAAAGCCCCTCTGTTCTAACAGAGGGGAATATTCTCTCACCAAGCTCGGTCAAAGCCTTAAACCTATTCTTGACGCTATGAAAAATTGGGGCAAGATGTATAAATCTTCTTCAAATTAAAAGGGCAATCATCAATTAAGATGACTGCCGCTTTCTTTTTAATTAGCTGAATGACGGAGGCGTTACATCTGTATGCGAAAAACTATTGTCGGTCGGCGACGGCTCAGACATACTAAAATACATCTTCGCCGCCTTAGTCGTTCCGAAGTCTCGGTTTGAACCTGTTTCCTGTACCTTGTTAAACGCCTCCCTAAATAATGCGTTATGTGCCTCCTCTCTGTTAAGAAGAAAATCTATCGTCTCTTTTACTTTCTTATCGTCTATCTGTCTGTAGAGATACTCGTATACTACCTTTGCTCTCTGCTCTGACGCTATGTTTGACAGCAAATCTGCACATAAATCTCCCGTAACAGATACATAATCTCCCGTCCACGAATAGCCCGACGCATTTATTAGACCGGGATTTAATCCCAATAGAACGTGCGTCTCGATTTCTCCGGCAGGAACCGTTTTTGCGTCTACATCGTGACCGTTTAGCAGATTTATAGTCTCTGCTACCATCTCCATATGACCAAGCTCCTCTGCCGCAATATCAAGAAATAAATCCTTGATCTCAGGATCCTTTATCCTAAAGCTCTGCGACATATACTGTAATGCCGCTTTCAATTCTCCGTTCGCTCCGCCTAACTGCTCCTGCATCAGTGCCGCATACTGCGGATTTGGCTTTTCAACTTCTACAGGGTGAAATAATTGCTTTTCGTGCTTGAACATATATACACCTTCCCTTTAATTTTTTATTATTGTTTCCTGAATTTCTTGAAATATACATACATTATAAATATCCCATCATAGCCGGGGGTATTTCATATGCGGGCAAAGCTCTCTCTTATTAGCATCACCTTAAAGTGTCTGTCAGTATGACACTTGCGTTTTCCCCTTACTTGTGACTCGTAAACAAGTTTTCATATGGGACGGTTCAAATTAATGTCTCTGCTTTTTCTTTTTTATTTTTAAAAAAATGAACATTTGTTCTTGACAAGTAGAAACAAATGTTCTATAATAAACATAGAGAACTAATGTTCTTTCCCTTTAAGGCGATTGAAGTCTTAAAGGTATAAAAATAAAAAAGGATGAATGATTATGGAAACACAAACTGAAAGGGTCATACTTCACATTGATATGAACAACTGCTATGCATCTATTGAATGTAAGCTTAATCCTGAGCTTAAAGGAAAATGCGTAGCTGTTGCCGGAAATCAGGAGGAGCGTCACGGAATTATACTTGCCAAAAACGAACTTGCAAAAGGTTTTGGCGTACAGACCGGAGAACCAATCTGGCAAGCTAAGAAAAAATGTCCTCAGCTTATTCTGGTACCGCCCAGATATGAGGAATATCTAAAACATTCAAAGGCAGCGAGAAAAATATACTCTGACTATACAGACAAGATTGAACCTTTCGGTATAGATGAATGCTGGATAGACATAACCGGCTATTGGCGAAACGGCAAGCAGGCAGACGGAAAGATAATTGCTGATGAAATAAGAGAAAGAGTAAAATCAGAATTAGGAATTACAGTATCTATCGGCGTTAGCTTCAATAAAATCTTTGCAAAGCTGGGTTCTGATATGAAAAAGCCTGACGCCACTACGGTCATTTCATATAAGGGTAAAGATTGCTTTAAAGAAAAGGTTTTTCCACTTGATGTAGGAGAACTTTTATATGTAGGAAAGGCAACAAAGAAAAGGCTCAACCAAAGAGGAATTTTCACAATAGGAGAACTGGCAAAAACGCCTGTTTCACTTCTTCAAAGCTGGCTTGGCAAATGGGGACAATATCTCTGGGTTTATGCAAACGGACTTGATATAACTCCTGTTGAAAGCGACGGTCATAAACCTCTGGTTAAATCGGTAAGCAACGGAACTACCTCGTACCGTGACCTTGAAAACGACAACGATGTAAAAATAATCACATTTGCATTGGCAGAAAGCATAGCATCAAGACTTCGGGCAATCCACTCAAAATGTGAGACCGTTTCCATTTCGGTAAAAAACAATCAGCTATACACTTATTCTCGGCAAAAGAAGCTGTATATTCCCACAAACGACGCCTACGAAATTGCAGAAATTGCACTCTCGCTTTACAAAGAATCATACAACTTGGCGGCAGGTAATCCTATCCGTGCAGTATCAATTTGCGTTTCCGAGCTTAAAGATATTTACTCAGACTACCAGACCTCAATTCTTGAAAATTCAGATAAAAACAGAAAGCAGGAAAGTCTCAACAAAACAGTTGACCTTCTCCGAGAAAAGTACGGCTATACCTGTATAAGAAGAGCAGTTGTCGTAAGCGACAAGGGCTTTGCAAACTTCTCGGCAAAAATACAAAATGAAATACATCCTGTCGGGGTATATCACGCCTAAAGTATAAGAGCCTGAACCATTTTATGGAACAGGCTTTTATTTACACATATTCATCTCTTCTGCTAAAGATTATCTTTTTATAATTCTTTTTATATCTCTTGCCTTTCCGGTTTGTTCATCGAAATCCACCACAACTCCGTTTATAAAGCAAGGCTCTTTGCTTTCTTCAAACATTACAGGAAAGTGAAGACGCATTTTATCAGTTGCAATATCGCTGTCAACGCCAAGCACAGAACGCTCGGGACCAGTCATACCCACATCGGTAATGTAGGCTGTATGATCGCCCAAAATCATCTCATCAGCCGTCTGAACATGAGTGTGCGTTCCAAAAACACCTGTTACCCTGCCAGTAAAATAGTGTCCTATACACTTTTTCTCAGATGTCGCCTCAGCATGAAAATCAATAAAAATATTCGGCGTAGATATTTTTGACAACGCATTGTCTATAGCTGTAAAGGGATTGTCAATAGGTTCAAGATAAATAACGCCCATTGCATTTATAAAAGCGACCTGAGTTCTACCCAAATCGAGAACGTACATTCCCTTCCCTATTACTCCGTCGGGGTAATTAATCGGTCTGAGAAGGTATTCGCACTCATCATATAAGTGAACAGATTCTCTTCTCTTAAAAGAATGATTGCCGGTTGTTATAACGTCTGCACCGCAGTTTGTCAACATTTCTAGCGACGACTTAGTAATTCCGTTTCCGGGAGCCGAATTTTCACCGTTAACAGCAAGAATATCTGCTCCATATTCTTTTTTTAAGTCGAATATGTTCTTTGCTAAAAACTCACACCCCTGCTTTGATACAACATCGCCTATAAACATTAATCTCATATGCTCATACTCCGCCTAACTAAACAAATTACTTGTGATAATTTAACCTAACTATATTTTAATTCTTTTTAGTATTATTATCCTCAAATGAAGTTTCTTTTTTTATCGGTTTTGTATTTGTCATTTCAAACCAGAACATAGAACCCTTACCTTCTTCGCTTGATACTCCAAAAGGAAACTCATGCGATTTCAGAATTCCTTTAACTATTGATAATCCTATTCCTGTTCCTACCTTATCCCGTGCAACCTTTTTATCTCGATAGTATCTGTCGAAAACAAGCGGCATAAGCTCTTTAGAAATTCCCTCGCCGTGGTCTATTACTTCAATTCTGACGCTGTCTTTCTCATTGATCTGTCGTATTATAACTGTCTTATCATCACCGCAGTAATTAACTGCGTTGTTTATAAGGTTATACAAAACCTGTTCTATCTTCGTTTCATCTGCTAGACAGATCCTGTCATCGTCTTTGTAATACTTGATATTGTAACCGTCGCGCTCAATTAAGATCTGATACCTTGAAAGCACGTCATTCATCTTATCACAAACTGAAAACTCAGAAAGCGATAGTTCAGCATTCGAGCTTTCCAGTTTAGAAAGTTCAAGAATATCATTAACAAGAAAAGCCAGTCTGTCTGATTCGTCTATGATAACCTGTATATGCTCGGCACGCTTTTTAGGATTATCACCCGATAGATCCCTTATCATCTCGGCATACGCCTTTATCATAGTTAACGGAGTTCTAAGGTCGTGCGATACATTGGCAATAAGATCACGTCTTAAATCAGTTACCTTTTTTACTTCCTGCCCCGCATGGTTGAGTACATTTGAAAGTTCCTGGACCTCCTCATACCCTTCGCCTTCAAAATGAACGTCGTAGTTGCCTTCTGCAAATTTCTCTGCCGATTCGGTAATTTTCACAATAGGTCTTGCTATTCTCTTTGACATAAATAAAGCTATGATAAATGCAAGTTCAAATAAAATGAAGGTTATAAAAATCAACTGTTCCTTAATTATTCTGCTCGTCGAATCTACCGGCTCAACCGAACTTTCCAAAAACAGCAGCTTAGGAGTTCCGTTTAATTCGATCTTAGTTACATAAAAAAGCTCTTTGCTTTCTGTCTCTTTATTCTCATAGATTTCAGAAATGCTGTTTTTACCGCTGCTTAAAAGCCTGTTTCTGAATTTATAAATATACTGCCCGAACTTTTTCTCAACATCTGCATTGAAATATGAATATCGCCCGAGATAATTTGCATTATGCTCGACATTCCCCAAAGTATCGGTAATTAAAATCGTAGCACTGTTCTGAAAAGCCAGACTGTTGATAAGAGCGTCAAGATTATAAGAATCTATGTTTTCAGAAATCTGTTCAGCACACGATTCTAAATCCCTTACCTTCATAGACTGATAATACATCTCAATAAAAAAATACTGAAAAAGCCATAGCAAAAGCAAAATTATTATTGTGAAAACCATAAAGCTTACCCAGATATATGTTACAAGACTTTTCTGCTTTTTTACAGATTCAACAGCATTATCAGCTTTTTTACTATTAAACAATCTTTTCAAACTTATATCCCATTCCTCTCAAGGTTACTATAAGATTTCTATATTCGCCCAAGCTGTTTCTTAACATTTTAATGTGTGTGTCAACCGTTCTGTCATCTCCGTAAAAGTCATATCCCCACACTTCTTCTAACAGTCTGTCTCTTGAAAGTGCTATGTTCATATTTTTCACCAGATAAAACAAAAGGTCATACTCTTTTGGAGTCATTGAAATTTTTTCGCCGTCAATCAAAACCTCTCTTGCAGTAAAGTTAATAGTCAGACCTTTATATTTTACTATATCCTCTTTGTTGCTAACAGGGTTAGCTCTGCTTATTACCGCACGAATTCTTGCCATAAGCTCTTTCGGCGAAAACGGCTTTACTACATAGTCATCGATTCCCAACTCAAAGCCAAACAGCTTGTCATACTCCTCTCCCCTTGCTGAAAGCATAATAACAGGTACGCTGCTTGTCTTTCTTATCTCACGAACAGCCGAATAACCGTCCAGCTTCGGCATCATAATATCCATAATAATTATGCTGATATCATCAATTTCCGAAACCTTTTTTACTGCTTCCATACCGTCTTCAGCCTCAGCAATTTCAAAGCCCTCGAATTCAGCATATTCACGCACAACATCTCTTATTTTCTTTTCATCGTCCACAATAAGTATTTTTGGCATAATTATCTTCTCCTTTTCAGGCATTTGTCATTTCTATCTGTATTAACACTATCACCTGATTGTGTAAATCAAGTGACAAACAGTAAAAATACTGCTTCAAATAAGAATTATTGACATAAACTGCTTACATCTCTATAATGTAATTATACTATATCATAAATAATAATACAATACAAAAATCGGAGGAGACTTTTATGGTAAGACCGTTTAAGAAAACAGATTTAGAAAATTGTGTAAGACTGCTAATCGATGTATACTACAATAATCCGTGGAACAACAAGTGGAATGAGAAAACCGGAACACGGTATTTAGATGAAATATCTGACCTTAAACGATTCGTCGGTTTTGTTTATGAAGATGATAAAACAGGTGAAATAATCGGTGCTGTATTTGCAAATGAGCAGGTTTGGTGGTCGGGGGACGAGCTTTATATTTACGAGCTTTTTGTGTCAAACAAACACCATAAAGAGGGCATCGCAAAAAGTCTTATATCAGCTCTTGAAAAGCATATTGAAGAAAAAGGTATTGAATGTATTACACTGCTTACCAACAATAAAACACCTGCTCCCGAATTTTATAAGCATCTGGGCTTTGAAAAACTTGAATATACCGAGTATTATTGCAGAAAAGCACTTAACAAATATAAAATATAAAAATCGGAAGACCTACAGCCCTCCGATATTTTTATAATATATTAGTTATTTGAAACCTCTGGAAAGGTCATTAATTCAAGTCTCTGCTTGATTTTTTCAAAAGCTGTTATCGGATCATTAATATCCTGTACTGTTTTTTCCATCGGACAAATATCCGTATCAGACCTATTTCTGATAACCTCAACTGACAGATCATAAAATGCCTCAATGCCGTTCTTAGAGAGAATATCGATTGCTCCTTTGCTCATAACAGGAGCGTATACCGAATCGACATTGAGCAATACATAGAGAAAAGCGGCAGCCTTCCCTACCACCTTATCGGCAGCACAGAAGCCTTTTAATCCTGTTTGAGAATTTAACCAGTCAACAAGCGGTTTTACACCTCTCACAGTGCTCGTGATTAACTCATCATCCTTGCACAGAACGCAAGTGTATTCGCCCTTGAAAAGCAAATCAACAGCTTTTTTTAAATCAGCCTTCATTCTTTGAGTTCTCCACACGGTAAACAATAAGAGGAAGCAACGCCCACTGAAGAACGATACCGAAAATTCCAACGCCAATGCTCATCCATATTGCAGAAACATTCACGCTCTCATTTCCAAATGCAAAAACTGAAATAAGTATTGCAGCAGCACGAACTGCACGTCCTGCAACCTGAGTAATAAGTACCTTTGCAATTGTCGGCATTTTCACGTTTCTTAGAAGACCTGCGAAAAGACCGTATGCACAAAGCTCAATCATCATAAACGGAAGCATAGCAGCTACAGGCATACCCGAAATTGCAAAGCTTGCCAGAGGTCCCAGCAAACCTGAAATCGCTCCTGCATACGGACCTGCTAAAAGACCAACTAAAATGATAGGCAGATGCATAGGTAAAAATGTTTCGCCAAGTGCAGTTCCAAGCCCTGAAACAGCACCGAGAAAATGAAACAACTGCGGAACAGCAACTGCCGCAGCAATTGCTGTGATTGCAGCAAATATCTGAATTTTTATTGACAGGTGTGGTTTTGTAATGGATTTCAATACTTCTGTATTTGTCATAATAAACTCTCCTTTAACATTTAATAGAACTACTCTTACTGTTCAAATTCTAATGCGACCTGCTCCAGCAAATCACGTATTTTTAAGTTTTGAGGACAAATTTCTTCACATTTCCCGCATTTGATACAATCAGACGCTTTACCGTTCTTTACAGTATATACTTCATTGTAGTAAAACGAGCTGTTCCAATCCTTATACTGATTTTTTGCATTCATACACGCAAACAAATCTGGTATCGAAATGTTCTGCGGACAGCCTTCAGTACAGTATCGGCAGGCGGTACAAGGAATAATATCCTGATTTTTCAGGATACTGCATACCTTTTTGATCGCTTCCATCTCTTTATCGTTAATAGGCTTGAAGTCAGTCATAAAGCTGAGATTGTCTTCCATCTGAGCCATATTGCTCATACCCGAAAGTACAAGTACTACATTCTCAAATCCTGCAGCAAAACGAATAGCATAGCTTGCATAGCTTCCGCCCTGAAGTTCATCAAAAACTTCCTTTGCTGCAGCAGGAAGATTTGCAAGACTTCCGCCCTTTACAGGCTCCATCACAATAACAGGCTTGCCGAACTTGCGGCATACCTCATAGCATTTTCGGCTTTCAACAGCAGCGTCGTCGTAATCTATATAATTAAACTGAATCTGTACGATCTCTATCTGAGGATATTCGGTCAGAATCTGTTCCAATACCGTTGCCTTGTCATGAAATGATATTCCGAAGTGTTTAATCTTCCCCTCTTTTAACAGTTCCAGACCGATTTCATATGCCTTGCACTTTTTATATTTTTTAAAAACATCTGCATTCTGTGAGTGCATCAGATAGAAGTCAAAATAATCAACTCCGCAAATTTTAAGCTGGCTTTCAAAAAATGGTCTTATCTGCTCCTGCGTTTCAAAATAGCTCGAGGATAGCTTGTTTGTCAGTATATAGCTTTCCCTGGGATAGCGGCTTACAAGACAGTCATGTAATGCTGTTTCGCTCTTTCCGTCTACATACATATGTGCCGTGTCAAAATAATTGAAGCCTGCGTCCATATATGCGTCAATCATACGATTGAATTCATCATAATCTACCTCGTTGCCTTTCATAGGCAGACGCATACATCCAAAGCCTAAATTTTTATCTATACCCTCAATATTAGGTTTCATACCTGTACCTCCTCTTTAAAATTACTAGCCTGCCGTTGTACAAAATAAATACATTTTGCAATTTTCTCAAAGACAGACTGGATGCAACGTCACCGTTTATCTCGACTATTGCTTTTTCACTAAGTACTAGCCTGCCGTTGTACAAAGTAAATACATTTTGCAAGCTCTCCAAAGGCAGACTGGATGCAACGTCACCGTTTATCATGACTGTTACTTTTTCACTAAGTACTAGACTGCCATTGTACAAAGTAAATACATTTTGCAAGTTCTCCAAAGGCAGACTGTATGCAACGTCACCGTTTATCTCGATTATTGCTTTTTCACTAAGTACTAGCCTGCCGTTGTACAAAATAAATACATTTTACAAGCTTTCCAAAGGCAGAGAGCCAGCGGCGGCTCGCCGTTAGCTTATGCCTAGAAATTCAAAATAGTTCTTTTCGGGAAGAACAACATAAGTTTCCTCTATCTTTGAGCTTCCCTTTGCCTGATACTCCAATGTATTATTATCTTTCCAAGCAACCAAAGGAACCTCACCACGCCCAAAATTATAAACTGTTTTCTTGATACCCTTTTGTTTCAAGCTGAAAAACTTAAAGTTCTTATCCTGACCGTAAGGCACAACATAAAGAGCGACCTTTCCTACATTATTGTCCTGAACGTCTGCTACATAAAACTGCATTTTTCCGTCAGGCGAGATCGTATTGTCAATATAATTTCCCTGGGCGTCCTTTTCAAAATCAGAATCGCTTCCCGTATTAGCAGTAGTTTTAAAGTTTACTCTGTTTATAGAGTCGATCTGTTCAGCATACAGAGAGTATACCTCAGGGTAGTTTGCAAGGTTAGAATCCAGCCTTGTCTCAACATTAGAACCTCCGAACAGAAAGTTTATTACAAAGAAAATTATAAGCCCCAGAACATATATAAGCAGATAAACAGTTCCCAAAATAACCTTTAAAGTTTCGTTATTAGACGCTGCAAAAAATATAACGATTGCAACTATAAACGCAGGAATAATCAATACCCAGTCGCCGAGATTAAATATCACAAAAAGAAATACAAGCGGCGGCAGCAAAATTCCCACTAACTTGGTTATAAACTCATTTCTCGTTAAAATCATAAGCGTCAGGAACACTGCACTTGCAATCACATATATAAGCAAAAAAGAAAACTGAGAACCCTGTTTAAATTCAAGCTCATATAAGAATGTAGCATAAGTCAAAATTGCTATAACAGCAACATAAGCTAAGTTGATTAACGATATAACACGTTTAACCCAAATATTCTGAAAAAAACTCTGCATAATTAATCCTCCGTTTTTTATCTTAAAAATTATTTTACCCTAGATTTAACAAAAAATCAAGTGTTCCCGCTGTATTTGGAAACATCGTCAAACTTAATTTTTCCGCCGAATATGTCAAGTGCAGAACCAACAGTAAAATCAACTCTCCCCTTGCCTGTTTTTTCTATTATTTCAATATCTTCAAGCGACGCTATGCCTCCGGCATAAGTAATAATATTTTTGCTCCTATTTTGCTTTGAAATAAGCAGTTCAGCAGAATCTGAAAGAACACCCAGAAGCTCCGTATCTATTCCCGAAGCCTTTCCTTCAACATCAACAGCGTGAACCAAAAACTCATCACAGTATTTATAAAGTTCCAAAAAGGTCTGCTCTGTTATTTTAGTATCGGTAAACTTCTGCCATCTGTCTGTAACGATATAGTAATTCCCATCACGCTTTCTGCAGGAAAGATCAAGTACGACTTTTTCCTTTCCAACAGCTTTTACAAGCAATCTAAGATTTTCAATATTCATCTTGCCGTCTTTAAAAACGTATGAAGTAACTATTATATGGCTTGCACCCTTCTTTATGAATTTCAAAGCATTGTCCGCATCTATTCCTCCGCCTATCTGAAATCCGCCCGGAAAGCGTTTAAGCGCAGACTCCGCCTGTTTTAAATCCTCCTGATACTCATATGTTCCCACTTTGTTAAGCAGAATAATGTGTCCGCCCGAAAGATTATACCTTTTATAAAGCTCTGCAAAATAATCCGCATTTTCGCCTGATACAAAATTTTCATCGGCATAAGAGCTTTTTTCTTTTGAATCACTAAGACTTCCGCCGACTATCTGCTTTACCTTTCCGTTATGAATATCAATGCACGGACGAAATCTCATTTTTTATCCTCCGTAATTATTCTTAGTAAATAACTTTGTAATTTCTATCCGATATACTTTTTCACAAATTCGTCTATAGACCTGTCATCTCTTCTGTTAAAAGTATCATCACACGGTTTGAGTTCCCAGCTTTCAACATGAGTCAAAACTTGGTCAGGTCTGATTTCTTTAAGCTCGCCTAAAGACTCGATCTCCATCATAAAGAAGTTTGTGAATACTTCGCAGTTGCAATTGTTATCCGGGTAATCAGCTTCCTCAAAATAAGGAAATCTCTTTATAAACAACTGACCCTTATTTAAACTTGCAAGCCAGCCCTTGTCATCATTAAATCCGATTTTGATATTGGTTCCGGCACCCGGCACCTGCTGAAGCGTCAGATACTTGTTTCCAATATACAGCCTGTCATCAGTCAAATCTGTATAGGGCCAAACGGTGAAATTCCTGTTTGAGAGAAGTCCCGTCTCTTTTTCCGACTGCGGCATAATAGAAACAGCATTTTTGTCAACAACAGTCATTGCCCAAGGAGCTATAGTCATATTTGAAATTCCTATGTTCTTAATTTTATGAGTAACCGTTGCAGCAGCGTCCGTTTCTGACAATTCGATTTCAAGTGAAAACTGCATATCAGTTTCAATCTGCGGCGGAGGCGTTAATGTGACCTTATTGCCGTCTATTACATAGTTTACCTTTTTATTGTCGGGATAATAGCTTTTAGGGTCATGCTCGGGAGATACCCAAAGCCTGTGACCGCCGTAGATATACCACTTATCGTCGCCGAACATCTCTGCAAACTTACCGCCCGTCATAATCGTCTGCTCGCTTTTATCCTCGCACATTATATTTTCTTTTCCCTTTAGCTTGAAGGAAATTACTCTCGGACCTTTTTCAATCATAATAAGCATTGTACACTTGTCATTTTCAAGCTCTAAACATCTTCCGAAATAATCGTATTCAATTTCTCTGTACTTCATAATCAATTCTCCTGACTTATATATTTGTTTTTTCTATCTTCACCGAATACTCATTCGGCTCATTGAACGCAACACTTTGGCACATCTTTGCAAAATCACTTGTACGGGCGTCTAGCTCGGCAAGCCTTTTGTTATTATCATTTTTATGCTCAAGCTCCTTCAGTGATGTTGAAATATCTATTCTGCCCAATTTCTTTGCTTTAGACAAAATCTCTGTTCCCCTGTCGTTAAAAGCCAGAACCCTAGCATACGGAGTAAGCTGAAAATCACTTCTATTAATACCAAGAACAGCATACATAACCACTCTTCTGATTCGAGCCGCAGTGAACGCTTTAGTCTTGACATTAATTATAAGTTCGTCATAGCTCTTTGACGTTTTCAGAGCTTTTAGTATTCTGTCCGCTAAGTCTCCGCTGCAGTCTGGAATTTCCCGAAGTTTTCTTTTATCCATCTTGATAAGACTGAACAAAATTCCCTTCTCCATATTCTTTATATCACGAATCTCAGCATAGTTATCACTATACGGAAGCAGATTGTCATTAAGCAATCCGTTTTTTAAAAGCTCTCTTATTTTTGAAGCACTTGCATACTCTCCACTCAAGAAGTCATCATTATGCCCTGCCCCTTTTCTGAGAATAGGCATAGGTTTTATTTCGGTATTTTTAACAGCCTTCAGATACTCAACAGCCAAAGTGTTATTCGGACTGCTAAAAACCTCTGCAACCTCTTTTCCTGAAAATAGCTCAGCCGTTTTAGATAATGCTGCCGGATAGGAATTACCCTCTTTCAACAACTTCTTTAACTGATTTGATTCATTGTTTTTTTCACCTGACTGAGCTAGCTTGTCTGACAACTCCGCCGCCTTGCAAAGAGTATCTAAGTCATCATTTTCACAGCCGAAGCAAAGACAGTCACTCCCTATAGCATTTGCAATATAAACTCCGCTTTTGGCAAATCCCTCAGCAGAGGATATACAAAAAGGTGCCGGAAGCTCAATAACCAAATCAGCACCGTTAAGTACAGCCTGTTTTGCCCTGTAATGCTTGGAGAAAATTGCAACATCTCCCCGCTGAACAGTGTCTCCGCTCATTATCGAAACTATATGAGTAGAGCCCTTTTCTCTGGCTTTCTCTATCTGATATTTATGTCCGTTGTGAAACGGATTGTATTCACAAATAATAGAAGTTATCATTATCTGTTCCTCTGGCTGTTAAACTAAGTTAAAATACAATACTTATATCAAAAAAGCTTACTGCATAAAAAATTTACTAAAATAACTGCTAAAACCTTGAAATTTTGATAAATATATTATATTATATATTAATGGAATAAGTCAAGTATACAAAATATTAATATACAAAAAGGAGAACGAATTATGAAAATTCTAGTAGTAAACGCAGGAAGCTCATCACTGAAATATCAGCTTCTTGATATGGAAAATGAAAAGGTAATTGCAAAGGGCAACTGCGACCGAATAGGTATAGACGGTCATGTATCTCACAAGACCTTCGACGGCAGAACTATTGACGAGGATTGCAGTTTCCCTACTCATACAGAGGCTTTTGAAAAGCTGGTCGAGGTATTGACAGAAGGAGATGCGTCAGTTATCGGTTCTATGGCTGAAATATCAGCGGTAGGACACAGAATCGTGCAGGGAGCTGAGATTTTCAATAAAACCTGCATCGCAACAGACGAAGTAATAGACAAAATCGACTCCTTATCAGAGCTTGCTCCGGTACACAACCACCCTCATGCATTGGCACTCAGAGCCTGCAAAAAGGTTATACCTGAAAATGTTCCGCAGGTAGTTGTTTTTGACACCGCTTTTCACCAGACAATGCCTCCTAAGGCTTTTATGTTCGGACTGCCTTATGAAGACTATAAGAACTATTCCGTGAGAAAATACGGCTTTCACGGAACATCTCACAGATTTGTTACAGCGGCTCTTGCAAAGGCAATGGATACTGATATAAGAGATTTAAAAATTGTTTCCTGTCACTTAGGAAACGGCTCGTCTATCACAGCGGTTGACGGAGGTAAATCGGTCGACACATCAATGGGCTTCACCCCTCTTGACGGCGTTCTTATGGGAACAAGAACAGGCAGCGTCGATCCGTCTGCTGTTACATTTGTTCAGGATAAGCACGGCTTCACACCAAGTGAAATGAGCGACTATATGAATAAAAAGTCAGGATTTCTCGGCGTTTCGGGCATATCTTCCGACAACAGAGATATTACCGCAGCAGCTGAAAAAGGCGATAAAAGAGCTCAGCTTGCAAGCGAAATGCTTGTATACCAGATAAAGAAATACATCGGTTCATACGCCGCTGTTATGAACGGTCTTGACGCTGTTATTTTCACAGGCGGAATCGGCGAGAACGCTGCTGATGTAAGAGCAAAGGTATGCGAGAATATGGAATACTTCGGCATTGAGATAGACCCTGAAGCAAATGCAAAAAGAGGTGTGCTTACAAGAATATCAACACCTAAATCAAAAGTTCAGGTTTGGGTCGTTCCTACCAATGAGGAGCTTCTTATTGCAAGAGACACTTTAGCTCTCATTTCAAACGAACTGCTCTAACCGGCGAACTTCCGGTGGCTCTGCTGCCTTTGGAATGTTTGCAAAATGTTTTTAATATATGCAACGGCAGACTAGTACCTATTGCAAAAGAAATCAGCGATTGCTATTCACAGAAACAATATTAACTGACATCAATAAACGGTGTCAGTTATTTATTTAGCATAACTTTATATAACCAAAAAATGCCGTTATAATTTATTTGACAAAAGAAAAAATTAATTATATAATAATTTAAATATTAAATTTATAGGAGAATGTATATGAAAAAAAGGATATTTGCAGTTTTATTGTCTGCAATAATGGCTGTAACTGCATTAGCAGGCTGTATGCAGGAAAAAGTAAACGTAACGATAAACTCAAACGGTTCTGTAACACTAAACGGAGTTATTAAGATTCAAAAAGAGTATTATGAGAATCAAATGGGTATGGAAGGCAATGAGCTGTCTCAAGAATTAAAGCAAGAATCACCTAATGCAACAGTTAAAGAATATGAGGAAACAATAAAAGGCGAAACATATAAATGTTTTAATATAAGCGAGACTTACTCCAGCATTAAAAAGGTAAAAAAAGAATTAATCAGCGGTGATACTGCATTATTCAATTCAGGCACTATTACAAAGAAAAAGTTTGTTGCTGAGTTAGGTGCGTATAAAACTTCATCAAATGATATATTAAACGAATCTATGAACATTTCAAAAAGCGATATGAAAGCAATGCAAGATATAGTAAAACTTACTTTCAGCATTACATTTCCTCAAAAAATAGTTTACACAAACGGAAAGCTTTCAAAAGACAAAAAGACCGCAACGTGGAACTTACTAAAGTTAGTCAGCGGTGCGTCTATATGTGCATACACAAATAAAAAAGATATTAAATCAAGTCCTGTTTCCGGATTAAAAGCTAAAAACAGCGGGCAGACAATTGCTGTTAAATGGCAAAAAGCATATAAGGTATCAGGTTATCAAATAAAACTGGGAACAAACAAAGGTTTATCCCAAGACAAAAAAACTGTTAATATTAATAAAAATACTTCTAAAACCAGTATCAAAAGCTTAAGATCAAACAAAAAGTATTATATTAAAATCAGATCGTATATTAAAGTCGGTTCAAAGAAGTATTATGGTAAATGGTCAAAGGTCAAAACGGTGAAATAAAGTATTATCAAAAACTGACATCGCAAATTTCGGTGCCAGTTTTGTTTTGGTAGATAAATTTTTAAAACACAGGTGATAAAATGAAAAATATAATGATTATAGACGATGATGTCCACATAGGCAATATGCTTGAAGAAGTGCTTTCAAAGGAAGGCTACAAGGTTTCCCGTGCATACTCGGGTACAGAGGCTCTGTTGTTTCTTTCTTCGCATAAGCCCGATCTTGTTCTTCTTGACCTTATGCTTCCCGGCTTAAATGGAGAGGAAGTACTTCCGCAAATCAAAGATACACCTGTTATTGTGGTGAGCGCCAAGATAGACGTAAATGACAAGGTAGAACTTCTTATGGGCGGTGCAGTCGATTATATCACAAAGCCGTTTGACACTAAGGAACTGCTTGCAAGAATTGCAGTTGCACTTAGAAACAATTCTGCTAAAGAAAATAAAAATGTTCTTAATTTTAAGGATCTGAGTTTGGACAACTCACAGCATACCGTAACCGTATCAGAAAAGCCGGTAAAACTCACAAAAACTGAATTTGCAATATTAAAGCTTCTTATGCAAAGTCCCTCTCAGGTAATAACAAAATCAGCTATTCTCGACCGTATAAGCGAGGATACCCCCGACTGTATGGAAAGCTCTTTGAAGGTTCATATAAGCAATTTACGAAGAAAACTGCGTGAAATTAACGGCAAGGATTACATAGAAGCAGTTTGGGGCATTGGCTTTAAAATGAAAGAGGATTAACAAGTTCAAATCTTTACTGTTTCTTAACTCTTTTCTTTACCGCTTTCTTAACCTTTATCTGATAGACTGTGAATATCAAATTAAAGGAGGCAAAATTATGGAGTATGTTTTACAAACTAATTCTCTTAGCAAAAGCTACCGACGTTTTAAAGCGTTAGACGATCTTACTATGAACGTACCAAAGGGAGCTATTTACGGCTTTGTAGGCAGAAACGGTGCCGGAAAGACTACGCTTATCCGACTGATATGCGGACTTCAGGAGCCAACCAGCGGCACATATTCTATCTACGGAAAAGACTACAAAGAAAAGGGTATAGTCAAATCCAGAAGGAGGATGGGAGCAGTCGTAGAAACGCCGTCTATCTACCTTGATATGTCAGCGGAGGAAAATCTAAAACAGCAATGCCTTATTCTCGGCTTGCCGTCATATGATGAAATTCCTGAAATACTAAGGCTCGTAGGGCTTGAAAACACAGGCAGAAAACACGCAAGACACTTCTCTCTGGGAATGAAACAGCGTTTAGGCATAGCTGTTGCACTTATCGGCGATCCTGATTTTTTAGTTCTGGACGAGCCTGTAAACGGTCTTGACCCTCAGGGTATTATTGAAATTCGGGAGCTTATTTTAAAGCTCAACCGAGAAAGACAGGTTACAATTTTAATTTCAAGCCATATTCTTGACGAGCTTGCCAGAATTGCTACGCATTACGGCTTTATCGACAGCGGACGCTTGGTAAGAGAGATCAGTGCTAAGGAACTTGAAGCGTCCTTCCGAAAGTCACTTCGGGTTGAGGTAAGCGACACAAAAGTCCTAGCATTTGTACTTGATAAAATAAATGTTGAGTATGAAATCGTTTCAGATACAACTGCTAATATATACGGTGATATTGGAATATCACAGCTTGTACTCGCACTGAATAAGGAGCATTGCGAACTAATTTCCTGCCACGAGCAAAACGAAAACCTTGAAACATATTTTATCAATATGGTAGGAGGTGGACAGAATGAGTAAGCTTCTTTATGCTGGCATTCGCCGCTATTTAAAAAGTATAATATTCTGGCTTGCAGTTATAGCAACAGCTGCAATCGCTGTTTATTGCGGAAATTGGTCGAGGAATTATTATATTGATGACTTTTATTTTTTTATTGAATTTTTTGCAATAGCAATTCTTATTACCTGGCTTATAGGCCGTGAATTTGACGAGGGTATTTTTCGCAATAAAATGATCTGCGGTCATACAAAAGGTACTATCTTTCTTTCCGAACTGATTTTGGGTGAGATAAACTGCATATTTCTCTTTTTGATTTTCTCAGGAATCTTTGCGGCTTTTAACAGTTATGTCTTCTCAAATATCCCGGCAAGTGTACTGATTAGGATTTTCTTTGGCTGTCTGCTTTCTAATATGGCACTTACTGCAATTTTTGTGACAATAAGCTGTATTATTCCCCATCGGGCAATTATTGCAATTATAAATATATTATTAATTTTCGGTATATCATTTGTTACAACATCTATTGATTCTTCATTATTAAATGAAAAATACAATATTGAATATGATTATGAAACAAAAGTAACAATTGATGAACACGGAAATGAATTGACAGAGTTTATAGAAATACCCGGAACAGAACGTAAGGTTAAAAATCCGAATTATGTTGGCGGTTGGAAACGCTCTGTATTAAAAACAGCATATCACGTTACTCCGTATTCCTATATTTATGACAGCTTAGAGCGTATATCTAATTGCTTCTCTTATAATAATGCATACAGAGACAACGGATTAACTTATGAAGAAGATCCTGACACAAAATTCTCTATAACAAAGGCTGATAATAAAGCATTAAGCGTTGATCTTGTATATATGCCGATTCTCACAATTGTAATTACAGCGGCGGGGTATGCCCTGTTTCGGCGCAGAGATTTTAAGTGATTATTGGGTTAAAACAGGAGATACCATCATATGAACAAGTTATTATTTGCAAATTTTGCACGTCTTAGAAAAAGCAAGATCTTTTGGCTGTGTGCAATCATTATGTTTGGTTTTGGAGTTTTCCTATCTGTAAACACATATTATGATGCTAAAGCCTTTAAATACAAAGCCTGTCTTGATGATATATTTTTCACTTACGCACCATTAATCGGAATTATATGTTCTGTATTTATCAGTTTGTTTTTGGGTACTGAATACAGTGACCGCACAATGCGAAACAAGCTGATTATAGGAAGAACTAGAAGTACAATATATTTTTCAAACCTAATTGTGAATATTGCTGCCACAGTTGTAATATGTCTTTTCTATATTGCAGCAATATGTACATTCGGAATTCCCCTTATCGGTGTTTTTCAGAGTGATGCAAGTATAATTGCTGAGTATCTGTTTGGAACATTTATGATGATAATTTCATTTTGTGCAATCTTTACGCTTATAGGTATGCTTATCCAAAACAAAGCATTGATAGCTATTATTAATGTAATATTGGCATTTGCTCTTATCATCATATCCTCCGCTGTTATTGATTCATTGCAGCTTAATGTAGAAACTTATCCTGAATACACACATACAAATCACTCTGCTGAAAACGATATTGAATACAGCGATGACGGTTCCTCGCCGCCGGATAAATTTATTATCAAAGGCGTAAAGCTTGACATTTATGAATTTTTAATTGATTTTCTGCCTATGGGTCAAGCAATACAGTATCGTTATAGAATAGCAAACGAGCCGTATAAAATGCCGCTATATTCACTGGGAATCACCATTGTAACTACAGGAATTGGAATATTTGTATTCAGAAAGAAAAACATAAGATAGCAGTTCTATAAAACCCCAACTGCAAGAAACGGAGATTTATTATGGAAGTATGTTTATGGGCAACAACATTTATACTTATTGCGGTTATAATTTTACTAACGATAAAAATACATCTGCTAAAAAAATCAGCTAAGGAAATTAAAACCGCACTATCAGAAAAACTTGAAACTGAAACAAATACCCTTATTGACATATCAAGCCATAATAAACATATGAAAAGCCTTGCAAAAAGCATTAACATACAGCTCAGAGAGCTTAGAAAAGAACGATTACATTATCAGCAGGGAGATTATGAGATAAAAGAGGCAGTAACAAACATCTCTCATGATTTAAGAACTCCCCTGACAGCGATATGCGGTTATCTTGATTTACTCGAGCAGACAGAAAAATCAGAAGAGGTTACACGTTATCTTGAAATAATCAGAAACCGAACAGAAATTCTTAAACAGCTTACCGAAGAACTTTTCAGATACTCTGTATTTATATCGGTATCAGATAACACATCATATGAAAACGTAGTCCTCAACAGCGTTTTAGAGGAAAGCATATCGGCATACTACGCATCGCTTAAAGAGCAAAATATCACGCCGAAAATATCCATTCCCGACGTCAAAATAGAACGAAGTCTTAACAAAAACGCATTATCGAGAATTTTCGGAAACGTTATCAGCAATGCTATAAAATACAGCGACGGAGATTTGAAAATCACACTTCTTGAAAGCGGTGAAATTATATTTTCAAACAAGGCGTCCTCTCTTGACGAAGTACAAACAGGCAGGCTGTTTGACCGTTTCTATACAGTAGAAACGGCGAAAAAGTCAACAGGTCTGGGGCTGTCAATTGCAAAGGCTCTTACAGAACAAATGAACGGAAGCATTACCGCAAAATACATTGACGGCTCAATATACATTCATATCTCCTTTCCAAATCAGGATAATAAAACAAACCTGTAGAAAAATTTAAAAAAATAGAAACGGTGCTTGGCAAATCGACCGACTTGCCTCACACCGTTTTTATATTATACTTTTAATTTCTCATTACACTTTTCCTGAAATCTTTTGCCGTACACAACTACTCTTGAATGTTCCGCCTTACCGATAGGACCGCATTCATCGAAAGCGTCAATTTCAAAGTCAATTTTTCTGCCGTCCGCCCTGACAATTTTAGCAACGGCATAAATCCGCATATTCAAAGGCGTTGCAGACATATGAGAAGCAGAAATCATCGTTCCTACGGAGGTTTCGTCATTGTCGCTCTCTAAAAATTCATCAAGACAGCAAAGTGCGGCGTTTTCCATTAAGGCAATAAGCATTGGTGTTGACAGAACATTTGCTTTGCCGCTTCCTACCGTTGACGCCAGCATAGTTTCATCAACCGTACGCTCAGCCTTGAACTCTTTACCTATAACAATTTCTTTCATATTATTCTCCTATCAATATATAAGCTCATTGTAGCTTGTTATATACCTATCGCAAAGCGAAATCATCTCATCACGATAATGAATATTATTTTTACACATAACGGCTACTGTTTTAAATCCGCCTTTTTTTGCTCCTTCAATTCCCTGTAAAATATCCTCGAACACAACGCATTTTGATACCAAAAGTCCAAGCTTTTCAGCGGCTTTCAGATAAATATCGGGAAATCCCTTGGGGCGTTCCACCTCTGACGCTGTGGTAATATCATCAAACAAATCAAGAACATTGTTGTTTTCCAAAACGGGTATTGTCAGCTCCAGATTGTTGACAGTCGCAACGCTCAGTTTCTTTCCATTGCTTTTTAAACATCTTAAATACTCATCCGCACCATCAAACAAAGAAATTTCCGTTGCAAATATATCTCTTACAATATCATTCCACTCATTTATAACTTCATTCACCGTGCGGTCCAGCTTAAATCTGTTTATAGTATATTCCGCCGCTAGATCAAAGCCCATTCCCGCTATTTCCCTATCGTAATCGTCCGGAGTTTCAAACCCATATGACGAAAGAAAAATATTATCTACTCTGTGCCATGCGTTTGACGAATCAATAAGCGTTCCGTCTAAATCGAAAATGTACCCGTCAAAATTATCTAAATCCATCCGATGAATGTCCTTTCTTAAAGCAATCCTGCCTTACCGAAAAATGATAACACAAAACCGTCTTTTTGTAAAGGAGTTTTAAATTTGACTTTTTTATAATTATAAGATAAAATATTACTGAATTAAGTATAATTGCCAAGAAAGGAAATTACCGTGAAAAAGAAATTACTGTTTGTTTATAATCCTAATGCCGGAAAAGGCTTGCTAAAGTCAAGTCTATCGGATATTATTGACCTTTTTACAAAGGATAACTACTTTGTCACAGCATATCCCACGCAGAAAAAAAGCGATGCTCTAAAGGTAATAGAAAAAAGCAGCGATGAGGGTTATGACCTTATTGTCTGCTCCGGCGGCGACGGTACATTATCAGAATCTATAACGGGTCTAATGAACTGTGAAAACCGTCCTAATCTGGGCTACATACCCGCAGGAACAACAAACGACTTTGCAAACAGCCTGAAAATCCCGAAAAATATGGTCAGAGCCGCTGAGAATGTTATTCACGGCACACCGTTTGCTTACGATGTCGGCTCGCTTAATGACAAGCACTTTTGTTACATTGCTGCATTTGGTGTGTTTACAGCAGTTTCTTATGAGACACCGCAGACCTCAAAAAACATACTGGGACATCTGGCTTATGTTCTTGAGGGGGCAAAAAGTCTCGGCAAAATTCCGTCTTACAAGTTAAAAGTCGAATACGACGGAAACACAATAGAGGATACCTTTATTCTCGGTATGGTAACCAATACAACATCTGTCGGAGGTATTCTAAATCTAAAAAAAGAGGGCGTTCTCTTCGACGACGGACTTTTTGAAGTAACACTTGTCAAAAAACCGAACAATCCGATTGAATGGACTTCCCTTATAACAAACCTTCCTGCTGCCGGTTCACAGAAGGCTCAGCTTAATCCGAAATACTTCTTGAAATTCAAAACTGCAAACCTTAAAATCACTTCAAAAGAAATGGTTGCGTGGACAATAGACGGCGAGAGCGGCGGTTCTTATACTGAAATGAACATTGTAAACCACAAACAGGCAATAAACATAATTATACCTCCGAGCGACATTCTTGAAGAAAGCTCTGCAAACAATACTGAAGAAAGCGAAATTGAAGCTGTAAAAAGTGCTTACTTTGATAATCAGTAAAGGCTTATCAAGAAACACAAGATTTTAGAATTGTATTGAATGTACATTTTACAATTAATATTTAAAAATAAAAAACAAAGGAGAAGTAATATGTTTGTAATAGATATACCTACTGTTATTTACATATCAATAAGTACATTTTTATTAATCTTTTTAATAGTTGTTGTAGTAAAACTTATAATAAGAAGTAGTAAAAAATAAACAAATAATATATTTTATAACTATTTAAGTAAAAGTAATAATTATACTTATTGCTTTACCTGTTAATATTAAATAAAAGTACAGCAAAAGCTAAGCCATACAAGTGCTTAGCTTTTTAAATCAACAAAAAAGCGGGCAAAATCTGCCCGCTGATTTTATATTCAAACAAAATACTATTCAACATCAACAGGAACGATCCAGCCAAACTCGTCAGGAATAGTTCCCCATTGGATCCCTGTCATTGTATCGTAAAGCATCTGCGATACAGGACCGATTTTGTTGTCATTTA
The DNA here is from genome assembly GCA_947589185.1 of uncultured Clostridia bacterium. Lineage (GTDB taxonomy): Bacteria > Bacillota > Clostridia > Oscillospirales > Ruminococcaceae > UMGS1601. Next base: position 349,879 of record CANQCK010000001.1, read on the forward strand.
TCGTCATGATCTTATCGTTCCACTTTAAGTGACCTACAGGAGAAATAACAGCAGCCGTTCCCGTTCCGAATACCTCGTCCAGCTTGCCTTCATCATATGCCTTAGCAACTTCCTCGATAGAAATTCTTCTCTCCTCAACTTCGTAACCACGTTTTCTGCAAACCTCAATTGCAGACTTTCTTGTAATTCCCGGAAGAACAGAGCCTGTGAGTGCAGGAGTAATGATTTTGCCGTCGATAACGAAGAAAATGTTCATAGAGCCTACTTCTTCAACATACCTTTGCTCAACACCGTCGAGCCATAGAACCTGCTCATAATCCTGCTTGTGAGCCTCGTCCTGTCCTTTAAGAGAAATAGCATAGTTAGCGGCAGTCTTGGCAAAGCCCGTTCCGCCCCTTACTGCTCTTACATATCTGCTCTCAACATAGATTTTAACAGGGTTAAGACCTGTCGAGTAATAAGCTCCCGACGGAGACAAAATAATTATAAACAAATAGTGGTCGGCAGGGCGAACTCCTACATACGGATCGGTTGAAATAATGAAAGGTCTGATATATAATGACGCACCCTCAGTATGAGGAACCCAGTCCTTTTCAACCTTTAATAAAGCCATAAGACCGTCAAGGCAATCCTGCTCATTGACCTGCGGAATAACCATTCTCTCGTTAGAAACATTCATTCTCTTGAAGTTTTCGTCAGGTCTGAAAAGCTGAATGGAACCGTCTTTTGTTCTGTAAGCCTTTAGTCCTTCAAAAATCTCCTGGCCGTAGTGCAGACACATTGCCGCAGGAGAAAGAGAAATATCGCCGTACGGTACGATTCTGGCGTCATGCCAGCCCTTGCCTGTATCATAATTCATAATAAACATATGGTCTGTAAAGATATTTCCGAATCCCAGCTTTGATTCGTCTTTAGGTTTGTCTTTGAGCTTGCTTGAAAGCTCATATCTGATGTCTAACATTTTATAATACCTCTTTCCAAAAAATATATATCGTAAATATTATATACTCATTTAAGAAAAAATGCAATATGTATTGACGAATTATTCGTATTTTCACAAAAAAGTAATGATTTAAGCCGAAATTATCAGCATTTTGCAGAAAATAATCAACCCTGCCTTCATTTTTTAAACAAAGCAGGGCTGTATCAGTCTATAATTATTCAGCCGGCATATCCCAGTTATGATAAACCTCCTGAACATCATCATTGTCCTCAAGAGCTTCTAAAAGCAAATTCATTTTCTTAACTGCCTCCTCATCGGTCAATGAAACACGGTTTGACGGTATCTGTTCAGCCTCGGCTGAGAGAACTTTATATCCCAAATCAGTCATTGCGTGGTTGACACTTGATACCTCATTAGGCTCGCAGGTAATTTCAATAATATCATCCTCAATATTAAAATCAGAAGCACCCGACTCCAGACAGTCCTCCATTATCTTATCCTCATCTGCACCGTTGTTCTCAAGCACAACTATTCCCTTTTGCTCAAACATAAATGAAACACAGCCGGTCGTTCCGAGATTTCCGCCGAACTTGTCAAAATAATGTCTTATATCCCCTGCTGTACGGTTTTTATTATCAGTAAGACACTCAACAATTACAGCAACACCGTTAGGACCGTATCCCTCATAGACCATTGTCTCGTAATTATTTTTATCGCCCTCTCCGGCAGCCTTTTTTATCATTCTTTCGATATTGTCATTAGGCACGTTGTTGCTCTTTGCTTTCTGAATCAAATCACGCAGCTTTGAATTGTTTGCAGGGTCAGATCCGCCCTCTTTAACGCATACCATCATTTCTCTGCCGATTTTAGTAAAAATCTTAGCCTTTGCAGCATCGTTGCCCTCTTTTTTTCTTTTAATATTACTCCATTTTGAATGTCCTGACATATATAATTCGCCCCTTTTGGAGCGTTCCTCCCTTCATATGAACATTTCACTTCGTAATATTTTATCACAAAGAAAAATATATGTCAACAAGTCTCATATCAAGAAAAAAGATTCGGCATATTTATACCGAACCTTTCTGTTTTCATATAAAACTAATCCCTACAGCACAAGCGACGGTGCAGAATGTACTCTCGAAGCAAGCTCGCTGTTAAGCATATAAAGTCCCTTTGGATCAGAACCGAACAGCTCGAACTTCGTTATCATATCCTCTGCGTTCTTTTCCTCCTCGCCCTGCTCTTTAACAAACCAGTCTAACATCTGCATCGTGCGGAAATCCTTAACTGCAAATGCTGCGTCATAAATGTCGTTGATAAGCGAGGTTACATACTTTTCATGTTCAAGACCTGCTTTTAATGGCGCTAAATTGTCGTTAAGCTCAATATCAGGCTTTGCAATAGCCTCAAGAGTTACCTTCTCGCCGTTGTTGTGAAGATACTGATAAAAGAGCATTGCATGATCCATTTCCTCCTGAGCCTGAACCTTGTACCAGTTTTCAAATCCGTCAAGACCTGCTTGGGCATAATAATTTGCAAAATCCAAATACAAGTAAGCTGAATAAAACTCCTTGTTTACCTGTTCGTTAATAAGCTTTGCTACTTTACTGTCCATAATTAAACACTCCTTGTTGTATATTTCTGAATATTTCTCAGATTGCGACATATGCTTGTCTAATTTAATTATAGTATTTTTTTCAAATAAGTCAATATTAAAAGACTAATTTTTTATACATTTAATACCTTTTAATCTGTATTTTATAATAAAGCTTATTGAGTTAGGAAAATCAAATCATCACACTATATATACTATTTCAGTACCGTCAAACCTCTTTTTGATTTCTTCTCTTAAAAATATTTCTGCTTTGTCACGATACTCCTGCTTATAGCAATACTTTCCCCTTCCCCTGCCTGTCATAAGCTCTTTATTGTATATCTTCAAAGCATTCGGAAAAGCCTGACTGTTAATTGCATTTTGTACATAGCTATAAGTCATAAAAATTACTTCAATAAACATTTCTCTTTTTACCTTTTCAGTAAGGTGTTTAGACAGTGTGTCCAAAAGCTCAGTATACAGACTTTCCCAATCATCAACAAAAATAACAGGCGCAATAAGCAGTCCTACCTTGTATCCTGCATCGCACATTTTGTTTATCGCTTCAATTCTATCATTCAGCGGAGAAGTTCCTATCTCGACCTTTCTTATAATAAATTCAGGATTTACGCTCATTCTGAAAATGACCTTGCATCTGTGATCAAGTGAAAGTAGATTATCAACCATACTGAATTTGGTCGGAAAAGTAATAAACCCGCGTCCCTTTTCTGCGAACCGCTCTATAGTCTTTACAAGGCTTCCCGTGATTTGATTTTCCAGTATCAAATCGCTGTTGCTCCCGATTTCAAACGTGCAGACCTTATCCGTCTTATGTGATTTCGCAATTAACTTTTCAATCATTTGGTCAATATTTACATACACTCGCAAGTACGAGCATTTATTATAATTGCATACAAGATAGCAGTATAAACACATAGCACTGCAGCCGGATGATGAAAAGGGTACAAGATAGTCAGAAACCTTTTGATTATCCACATATTTGTGAGTCTTTCTTATGCCGATAATCAGATATTTTTTCATCTCAACAAATTCTGCATTGCTTTTATTTCTCAGTTCCTCAATATTGTTATGGCTCTCAATAGGAATCCACTCAACATCAGAATATTTTTCTTTCAGCCTTTGTCCAAGCTCATAGTCAAGTGCCTTAGGCTCGTAGTAAATTTTCTTAGGATACATATTAACTCCGTTATTTTTACATTTTGTTTTATTATTTGCAGATAAGTGTTAAATATTCTGCATTCTACAGCCTTAGGTCGGAGACAAAAAAGCGTTCGGAAAAATTCCGAACGCTTTGCAGTTTAGTTTATATTTGTTAAACCTTTTCCAAACCTTAACATTGACTTTCTTTTATAAATTTTACGAATGCCTTTGCCAATAAATATGGAACTTTCTCATTGTTATTCACGTCATCAACTGTAAGCCATTTTTTATTATCGCACTTATCCTTTGAAAAATCTTTCTCATCAATATAATCTAACGGATCACACCATTTATAAGAATGGAATTTAATTTCAGTTGTTTTTTCATCATATATCTTTAGAACTTCATTTGGCGAATTATTGTTTAACCCTTTCACAAATTCTATTCTGCCAATTTGACAATGGCAATTTCCTGTTTTAGAATCTATCTCGCTATAGAACAAATCAATCAAAAACTCATTTCCATCTACTTCTACAGAAATCCACATATACATACTTCTATCATTACTCTGTGTATTTCTTCCTATGCCCCCATTTTTAACAGTTAACTTTAACTTTTCTAATTCATTAATAATTCGCTTTCTTGCGTTTTTCTCAAGCTCAATTATTTCTTTCATATAATTTGCAACGGTCATTTTACTTTTCTCCTTTAATTTAAATTTTACTTAATATATGTTTTATCTCATATGAAGAAAAACCACCACTCTTTCTTAACATATTTTCATATTTACAGAAATATCCATTCGAATCCCAATAATTATTATTAATATCTATATAACTATAAGTTTTCCACTGATCTGTTCCCCACCAAGATGTTTTAATTGTTGATTTAATTATCTTAACTTTCTTAGACTTTTTCCATTTACTATAAACTCTCTTTTTAACTCCTGTTGAAGTTTTATAAGCTGTGTATGCTCTTACCCTAATATAATATGAATTATCTGCTGGAAATTTTTTATTTACCATAATACCTGCCATACTAGGTTTATAATAAGCAATATTATCACCATCAACGATTTTTTCTTTAGGATTTCTTACATTAACAGTTTTAATTATTTTTTTGAAATTTTTAGTGTTTGAAACTTGCATTTTATAACCTGTTGCATTTTTAATATATTTCCAATTTGCGAGTATTTTATTGTCTCTACTTGCAACTTTAAGTTTTTTAATTTTTGCCTTTTTCATTATTTCTCTAGCCTGAGCTTTTGTTATGGTTTTTGTAGCCTTATCAGTCGCTTTAATAGTTGTTTTTACTTTAGTAACTGTTCTTTTTTTCGGTGTAGTTGGCTTTATTGAAGTTGGTCTGGTAACTAAAGATGGCTTAACAACTGTCGTAGGCAAAACAGTTGTTGATAAACCTGTGGTTGGATTTGTGGTTTCACCACATACATTTACAACTGGAATAACCCATATCAAACTGATAGCCATAACCAATGCTGTCAATAGATTTAAAACTTTTTTCATCATAATAGACCTCCCTAAATATAATTAAATAATAAAAAACGCAGTACGCCTATACATACTACCGCCTTATATCCAATATTAGATTTTAAAGAATTATTTTGTGCATAACAAATAAAGGTCAGGCTTTTAAGCCCCCCCCCGTTTACATTTTATTACATTAAATGTTCTGCACATAAATATTCCTCCTAGCAGGAATATAATAACATCTTTCGGCAAAAAAGTCAAGGGTTTTTGATTTTTGATTTATGACTTGACAATATATTCATACCCAAATAAAATATAAATAAGCTAAAATTTTGAAAGACGAGAAATGAGAATGAAAAGAAAAATCGCAATAGTTTTAATATTCTGTGTTATGCTGTTGATAACAGGTTGTTCCGATAATAGCTCCGAACCAAAAAAGTCAAGCACTGACTTCTTTGCAATGGATACTTATATGAACATTACTGCCTACGGTGAAAATGCAAAACAGGCTATTTCACAGGCACAGAAACAAATCAAGCATCTTGACAGTCTATGGTCAGTTACCGATAAAAACAGCGAAATATACGCTGTCAATCACAGCAACGGAAAAGCAACAGCAGTCAGCGAAGAAACGGCAGAGCTATTGACATTTTCGCTTAAAATGGCAGAAAGAACAAAAGGAGATCTTGACCCTACAATATATCCTGTTCTTAATGCATGGGGATTTACAACAGAAAAATATCGAATTCCTACAGAAAGTGAAATCAAAAAGCTTTTAAAGAAAGTTGATTATAAAAAAGTCAGTCTAAGTGAAAAAAGCGTACAGCTTAAGCCCGAGATGATGATTGATTTCGGTGCGGTAGGCAAGGGCTATGCCAGTGACATTTCCGCAGAAATCTTGCGGGATAATGGCGTCAGTTCCGCTTTGCTTGACCTTGGAGGAAACATTAAAACAATAGGCTCAAAGCCGGACGGAAGTGAATGGCGGCTTGGTGTTAGAAACCCAAAGGGCAAAGGAAATATCGGAGTGCTGAGCGTATCTGATCTTGCAGTTGTCACATCCGGCAATTATGAGAGATATTTCACCGGCAAAGACGGAAAAACGTACGGACACATTATTGATCCTGCGACCGGTCAGCCGGTTGAAAACGGCTTATTGTCGGTTACAATTATTGCAAAAGACGGCAAACTGTGCGACGCACTTTCAACCTCGCTATTTGTTATGGGTCTTGACAAGGCAATTGATCATTGGCGTCAGTATAAAGATTTTGATATGATTCTAATAACTGACGACGAAAAAATCTACCTGACCAATGGAATAAAGGATAAATTTTCTGTAGAAAAGGATATTAATATAGAAGTTAATGTGATTACTGATATTTAAAAAAAGGCAGTCCACACAGACCTTTACGACAATACTGAAATTATTCCATTTGATAAAATAGAATCTTTCTTAAACGAACATCTTAAATAAAAGTTAAGTAAAGTAATTATTAAAAGCACTGTAGTTAAGCCATAAGCAACTCTTATGGCTTTTTATTTTTAATATAATTAAAATTTATGATTATCATAAATAATATATATTTTACTTATATAAGAAAATGTGATATACTATATTGTAAGTAATAATAAAGGAGATTATTTTATGGGTATGACTATGACTCAGAAGGTACTTGCCGCACACGCAGGTTTAGACAGCGTAAAGGCAGGAGACCTGATTATGGCAAATCTGGATATGGTTCTCGGAAATGACATTACCTCACCTGTTGCCATAAACGAATTTAACAAAGCCGGCTTTGACAGTGTTTTTGACGGAAGCAAGATCTCTATGGTTATGGATCACTTTGCCCCGAACAAAGATATAAAAGCCGCAACACAATGCAAGCAGTGCAGAGATTTCTGTGGCGAGCTTGGAGTAAAGAATTTCTTTGACGTTGGAGATATGGGCGTTGAGCATGCTATACTTCCCGAAAAAGGACTTGTAGCACCCGGCGACTTGGTAATCGGTGCTGATTCTCACACTTGTACATACGGTGCGTTGGGAGCATTCTCAACAGGCGTCGGTTCAACGGATATGGCTGCCGGAATGGCGACAGGCAAAGCTTGGTTCAAGGTTCCGCCCGCTTTGAAGTTTAATATTACAGGAAAGCTGAACAAGTGGGTTTCAGGTAAAGACGTTATTCTGCACATTATCGGTATGATAGGCGTAGACGGTGCATTGTATAAGTCTATGGAGTTCTCAGGCGATGGACTCAAAAACCTCACTATGGAGGACAGACTTTGTATGGCTAATATGGCTATTGAAGCAGGTGCTAAAAACGGAATCTTTGCTGTTGACGAAGTTACGCTTGATTTTGTCAAAGATAGAGTTTCAAAGGAATTCAAGGTCTATGAAGCTGATGCAGACGCCGAATATGAAAAGGTTTATGATATTGACCTTTCAAAAATCAAGTCTACAGTATCTTTTCCGCATTTACCGGAAAATGCTAAGACCTTTGACGAGTTCGGCGATATAAAAATTGATCAGGTAGTTATCGGCTCATGCACAAACGGCAGAATTGAAGACCTTCGTGCCGCTGCTGAAATTCTCAAGGGCAAAAAGGTTGCAGACGGCGTAAGATGTATAGTGATCCCTGCGACGCAGAAGATTTATCTCCAGGCAATGGAAGAAGGTCTTCTAAAGATATTTATAGACTCAAGATGTGCGGTTTCAACACCTACCTGCGGTCCTTGTCTGGGAGGACATATGGGTATTCTTGCAAAGGGTGAGAGAGCCGTTGCTACAACAAACAGAAACTTTGTCGGAAGAATGGGACATCCTGAAAGTGAAGTTTATCTGGCTTCGCCTGCTGTTGCTGCGGCATCGGCTGTTACAGGAAAGATTTCTCAGCCTTCTGAGATAATGTAAGAGAGGTGGTATGGATATGAAAGCACTAGGAAAAGTACACAAATACGGTGACAACGTAGATACCGACGTTATCATACCTGCAAGATATTTAAACACAGCCGATCACAAAGAGCTTGCTTCACACTGTATGGAGGACATAGACATTGACTTTGTAAAAAAAGTCAAGAAAGGCGATATTATGGTAGCTGAGGCTAATTTCGGCTGCGGTTCTTCCCGTGAACACGCTCCTATCGCTATCAAAGAAAGCGGAATATCCTGTGTTATCGCAAAGACGTTCGCCAGAATTTTCTACCGAAACGCAATCAATATCGGACTTCCTATTATTGAATGCCCCGAAGCTGCCGAGAACATCAGCGACGGAGACGAGGTAGAAATTGATTTTGACAGCGGAGTAATTACCAACAAAACTAAGGGTGAAAGCTATCAAGGACAGCCTTTCCCTGAGTTTATAAAAAACATTATAAATAAGAACGGCCTTTTGAATTCATTAAAAGGCTAATGGAGGTATTTTATGATTATTCTAACAATTGACAGCATACCCGGAAAAGAAGTTGAGGCTTTAGGCCTTGTCAAGGGAAGCACAGTTCAGTCTAAAAATATGTTCAAGGATATGGGACAGGGCTTAAAAAGCATGGTCGGCGGAGAGCTTAAAAGCTACACTAAGATGATGAACGAGTCAAGAGAGATCGCTACACAAAGAATGATTGAAGAAGCTGCAAGTAAGGGTGCTGACGCAATTATCGGAGTAAGATATATGACTTCATCTGTATTACAGGGTGCGTCTGAAATTATGGCGTTCGGCACTGCTGTAAAAATCAAAGGTTAATTGAGGAGACTTAAATATGAACAAGAAAATCGCAGTAATAAAGGGCGACGGAATAGGTCCTGAAATTGTCAATGAGGCTGAAAAGGTTTTAAACAAGATCGGAGAAAAGTACGGTCATACATTTGAGTATACAGATGTTTTAATGGGCGGCTGTGCTATTGACGCAACAGGCGTTCCACTGCCGCAGGAAACAATTGATATATGCCTTGCGTCTGACAGTGTTTTGTTAGGTGCTGTAGGCGGACCAAAGTGGGACACTCTGCCGGGAAATCTCCGTCCTGAGGCAGGACTTCTCGGCATAAGAGGTGCAATGAAACTGTTTGCGAACATTCGCCCTGCTAAACTAATTCCTGCACTTGCAGGAGCTTGTCCGCTCAAGGATGAGATAACCAAAAACGGTCTTGACCTTGTTATAGTTCGTGAACTTATCGGAGGAGCTTATTTCGGTGAGCGTGACACCCACGTTGACGAAAACGGAATAAAGCACGCAAGCGATTCAATGGCTTATGCCGACTACGAAGTTGAGAGAATCTGCCGTGTGGCATTTGATATGGCAAGAAAAAGAGGCAAAAAGGTCCATTCAGTTGATAAGGCAAACGTGCTTGATTCTTCTCGTTTGTGGAGAGAGGTTGCACACAGAGTTGCTGAGGATTATCCTGACGTTGAGTTTCAGGACATTTTAGTTGACAACACAGCTATGCAGCTTGTTCACAATCCTGCACAGTTTGACGTAATGGTAACAGAAAATCTGTTTGGAGATATTCTTTCTGACGAGGCTTCAATGATTACCGGTTCGCTTGGTATGATTCCGTCTGCATCGTTAGGCGAAGGCTCTCTCGGACTTTACGAACCTATTCACGGCTCAGCACCTGATATTGCAGGACAAAATAAAGCTAATCCGTTAGCAACCATTCTGTCTGTTGCAATGATGCTCCGCTACTCATTTGATATGTCTGAAGAGGCAGACGCTGTAGAAAAAGCAGTTGACGAGGTCTTGGCTGACGGCTACCGCACCGGCGATATTATGTCTGAAGGTATGAAGTGCGTTTCTTGCAGCGAGATGGGAGATTTAGTCGCTCAAAAAATTTAGTTTACAAAGTAAAAACATAAAAAGGCAAAGACTAACTTTCAGTCTCTGCCTTTTTTTTATTATCTCGCTCCGCTTTTGAAAAAATACACCCGCAATAATCCTGCCGATACAGATTATACATTCTTGAAAGCTCAATAGAACGCTTATAGCCGTTTTTCTTTTTAAAGTCGCTTGGAATCCATTTAACTCCACCATACTCCCCTGCCAGACGCTCTCCTATCTCATTCAGCTTTTCAGCGTTTTTATAAGGGCTTATCGAAAGTGTTGTTGTAAAATATTCAAAACTGTTTTCTTTCGCATATTCTATCGCTTTTCTCAGTCTTATTTCATAGCATTTAAAGCATCGTTCACCGCCCTCAGGAATATCTTCCATTCCCTTAACCTCATTGTAAAACTCTCTGTCATTATACTCTGGAATTACTATCTTTGTTTCTTTATCAAGCGGCATTTCAGAAATCAGCCTTTTAAGTTCGCTCACTCTGTATTCAAACTCAGATTTCGGACTGATGTTCGGATTGTAATATAAAAGCGTAATATCAAAATGCTGTGAAAGATACTCCAAAACATAACTGGAACAAGGTGCACAGCAGCTGTGAATTAAAAGACTCGGCTTTCTATCCGAAGTTTCTTTAATAATGTTCTCAAGCTCTTTACTGTAATTTCTTTTCATAAAAATTATTCCTCCGATAAACAACATATATCTAACCCTTAATTAAGATAATTATAATCTCTTACAAATGCCTTGTCAAACAGGAAATACAAGCTATTCGCCTGAATTTTATTGTACATTTTAGAATGATAATAAACCGACCCGCATATATATTAAAAAAAGCGACATCAGGGAGTTGGGTATTATGAATTTTTCAGGAGATACAGATCGTTCAATAATACTGGGACAATACATAGTTGATAACAAGTGTACAGTAAGAGCTTGTGCAAAAGCATTCGGGATAAGTAAAAGTACAGTTCACAAAGACGTAAGTGAAAAGCTGAAAAAATTAAAACCTCAATTATACAAAGAGGTAAAAAAAATTCTTGACTTTAACAAAAGCGAAAGACATATCAGAGGAGGTCTGGCGACAAAGCACAAATACGAAGAACAAAAGCTGAAAAGCAATCAACAATCAGATGAATAAACTTTATTTATCCCCGAATCTACGGGGATATTTTATTAAAAAAACTATGAAGCTTTATGTCAGAAAAATTCTTATCTTGACTTTATTTTGTGTTCCCTTTATAATTGTTTTATCAGGGTTAGGTGATGTTTCTATGCTGCAAAATATAGTCAGATTTATAATATTACTCATTGAAATTGCTCTCTTAGTGATTTTTATACTCCCTTTTTATAAGCATATAAGCAATATAGGAAATGTCGTAGGCTTCGGAATAACGATTTGTCTTATTATTATAACGCTTTTCTGGGACTATGTTTTACGTCTTATAATAAAGCTTTGGCATAATACCGGCGGACGTATACTTCTTATCATTCTGGCGGCTTTGATTCTGATTTCAGCTTTCTGGTGCATATTTATTTCAGTTAAAATGGTTTCCGCCTATAAAAATTATCCAAAAAAGGAAACTACTGTAGTTGTACTTGGCTGTAAGGTAAACAAATACCACCCGAGTAAAATGCTTCGTCACAGATTAGAAGCAGCATATGATTATTTATCAAAAAATGAAAATCTAAAGTGCATAGTGACAGGAGGTCAGGGTCCTGATGAACGAATTACTGAGGCGGAGTGTATGTACAACTACCTTGTAGATTTGGGAATATCACCGGACAGGATTATTAAAGAGGACAGAGCAACAAATACATATGAAAACATAAAGTTCTCATATGAGATCATTAAGCAGTTGAATCTGCCAAAAGATATATCAATCGTCACTGGTGGCTTTCACGAATACCGAGCCTCTATCATAGCAAAAAAACAGGGTATAAACGCATATTCTGTCTATGCAAAGACAACTAAAATAGATTTGCCCTATTACTGGCTAAGAGAATGGATGGGGCTTTTCCAAGAAATATACTTAAAGCAATAGGATTTACCCCTGCATAAAGACTGCCTTTGGGTTTATAATCGTAAATACGTGCAGGGTCTCACAAACTAGATAAACAGAGACTTTTTCCTTTTTCCACTTGAAATACTGCATATAAATGTGTTATACTATAGCTTGTATTACAGATTGAAAGGAAACATAATAATGCAGATAAGTTCACTTTTTGGAAAAGGTAAAACAGTATTTTCGCTTGAGATTTTTCCGCCTAAGAAATCTCAGGGCGGAATTGACACTATATATAAAACGCTTGACGGTCTTTCTGAGGTAAAACCAGATTTTATTTCTTGTACATACGGAGCAGGAGGAAACATTGCTGATTCATCGACTGTTGACATATGCTCAATAATTCAGGAAAAATACAACATAACTCCCCTTGCACACCTCACCTGTGTAAACTCTTTAAAGTCTGACATAGACTATATACTTGCCTGTCTGAATGACAAGGGAATAGAAAACATTCTCGCTCTTAGAGGTGACAAAAAGCCTGATGTTGAACCTAAGAAAGAATTCAATTATGCATATGAACTGATTGAATACATCAAAAAAGACTGGGACTTTTCCATTTCATCTGTATGTTATCCTGAGTGTCATCCTGAATGCGACTCGCTTTTTGATGATATTATGCATCTTAAAGCAAAAGTCGATATAGGTGCTGAACATCTTATATCTCAGCTTTTCTTTGACAATAGGTGCTTTTATGACTTTGTTGAAAAAGCAAGGCTTGCAGGTATAAATGTTCCTATTGAAGCGGGAATTATGCCTATTGTAAACAAAGGTCAGATAGAGCGTATGGTTTCGCTTTGCGGAGCAAGTATACCGCCTAAATTTTCTAAGATGATGAGTCGTTTCGGTGATAATCCTGAAGCAATCCGTGACGCAGGTATAGCATATGCAATCGACCAAATCGTAGATCTAATTACTAACGGCGTTGATGGTATTCACATTTATACAATGAATAATCCGTATGTTGCAAAAAGAATTTTTGAAGCTATTGACAATTTAAGATAACGATTTTAAAAAAACTATTACTGGAGGAAGGTTCCTTGCAGAACTGGTCAAACATATGAACGAATATACTTCTACTGAACTGATGTCTGCACAGCAGAGTGAAAAATACGCTTTAAGAAGCAACGTAACAAAGCTGGGTGTGCTTTTTATACTTTATGATTTTGTGTTTTTACACATAGGAGGACAAATATTTCTTTATCTTTACTATGCAATTTCCAATAAAAGCCTCAACTTCGACCCCACTATTATAAACAAATTCCTTCAAAGCAATTCGAATATAATAAATTCAAGTGCCTTTAAAATGTCATTTTCCTGCTTTGTAATCGTGATTTCTTTAATTCTTGTGATTATAACAGCACGTATAATGGGCATCAAAACCTTATCGTCTGTTAAGATCAGCAAAAAGAATATCCGTCTGGGGCTTTTAATGTACCCTGTTGGGCTTTTGGCCAACACCATTATGACATCTATTACAACAATTATTACAAAGCTTTTCAGTTCCGGCGGAACAACTATTCCTACCGCCGACTTTTCAGTGGATAAGGCGAGTGCATTAGCTATAATTACAACGATACTTTACCTTGTCATTATAGCTCCAATTTCAGAGGAAATAGTTTTCAGAGGACTTATCTTAAAAACCCTGTCCCCTTTCGGTAAAAGGAATGCTGTCGTTATATCTGCTCTTTTGTTTGCACTTATGCACAAAAATATTCCTCAGGCTGTCGGGGCTTTCGCTATAGGAATTATTTTCGCAACTGTTGATACAAAGGCAAATTCTATAGTTCCTTCAATTATTATGCACTCGCTCAATAATTTGCTCCCCTGCCTTGTAAATATAAACTCAAGCATAAATTCAACTGTGATTACGATTATATACAATGCTCTTGTCTATGCTATTGTTATTGTAGGCATTACTATTACAATACTAAAAGGCAGACAGATTTTAAGTCTAAAAGCTGAAACGGAATCGGAAAGATCGGCACTCCCGGAATCAAAAAAGCGAATTGAGATTTTTTTAAATCCGTTTATATTAATATATATTGGCATACTGATTTATTCAATAATAGCGAGCATCATAAAAGCTAATTAACTTAAGAAGATTATCTCTCTGCACGCAGTGCTGCCTATGGATAGGTTGTTAAATATGGAAGTTTGTGCAGTGGCAGACTGGACATAGTGCAAACTTTCATTAGATAAAAACTACCGGGCAATTTAAAATTCTGGGTGTCTTGATATTTTTGAAAAGTTCCCACTTGCCCTTGAAAAATCAAATCAACTATGATATACTATATGAGATTAAGGTTCAATTGATCCGAGATATAGGTGTGCAGGTCCTGTGCAATGAAACGCTGTGAACCATGTCAGGCGGGGAACCGAGCAGCATTAAGCAGTTTGTTTTATGTGACGCAGTTTCGCCTGCTCGCCTATATGTCGGATTGATTGTTTTTAATTGTTAAAAATGAGGGAGGTTAACCTTATGTATCATGCTCTTTACAGAAAATGGCGTCCTATGACATTTGACGACGTCGTTTCTCAGCCGCATATTACTACCACCCTCAAAAACCAGATTCAAAGCAATAAAATAGCACACGCATATCTTTTCACGGGTTCACGGGGTACAGGAAAGACAACCTGTGCAAGAATTTTTGCAAAGTCTGTAAACTGTCAGCATTCAAACGGCGGAAATCCCTGTCTTGAATGTGAAATATGCAAATGTGCCGACAATGAATCGCTTATAGATATTATTGAAATCGACGCCGCTTCAAACACAGGCGTTGATGATATAAGGGCTTTAAAGGAATCTGCTGAGTATCTTCCTGAGCAGTGTAAATATAAGGTATATATTATAGACGAGGTTCATATGCTCTCTATAAATGCGTTCAACGCACTGCTAAAAATTATGGAGGAGCCTCCGGCACACGTCATATTCATTCTGGCAACGACCGAAGTACACAAAGTTCCTGCGACTATTATTTCACGATGTCAGCGATTCGACTTCAGAAGAATACGAATTGAAGATATTGTTTCACGTCTTGAGTTTATAGCAAGTCAGGAAAATATTAAACTTGACAATGACGCCGCTGTTCTGATAGCAAAAATATCCGACGGCGGAATGAGAGACGCTTTATCTTTACTCGACCAGTGCATAGCGTATTCTGATAATGTTGATTTAAAAACCGTTTCAGATGCAGCGGGAATTGCAGGAAGAGATTATCTTTTTAATATTCTTGACGGCATTTTTTCCGGTAATATAACAAAAGTTATGGAGACCATAGCGTCTCTTTATGATATGGCAAAGGATATGACAAGACTTTGCAACGAGCTTTTGGAGCAGATGAGAAATCTAATGCTTATAAAGGCAGTTCCGAAAAACGATATGGTAATGTGTCTGCCTGATGAATATAAACGGCTGGAAACTATTGCAAACAAAACCGATATGGGAAACATTCTTGAAAAAATCGAGGTATTAAGCGATTGCAATGAAAATCTTGCCAAGACGGCTTCAAAACGAATAGAG
Organism: uncultured Clostridia bacterium; assembly: GCA_947589185.1. Classification (GTDB taxonomy): domain Bacteria; phylum Bacillota; class Clostridia; order Oscillospirales; family Ruminococcaceae; genus UMGS1601. The sequence continues at coordinate 365,472 of CANQCK010000001.1, forward strand.
CTTGAAATGTGTATGGTCAAGCTATGCTCAAGCAAAAGTATTGCTGGTAGTTATACAAACACCACAACTGCACATACGAGTTATAGAACCCCCGAACCTGAAGCTATTACTCATAAAGAAATTGAAAACGCAGATAAAAACACATCAGAAAGCATCAAAACTATAATTGACAGTCAAGAAAAAACGGTACATTATAACACTCAGTCTGCTGCAAATGAGCAGTCTGCGAATATTCCTAAAAAGAAGGTCACAACAAAGGATTTCACACCTCTTGAATGCTGGGATGAAATTGTTGAAAGATTCAGGAATGAATGTCCTTCTGCTGTTGGTTTTTTGTCGAAGTCAAAAGCGTTTATTTATGAAAATATGATTTTGATAATTGTCAAAGACGCTTTTGATTTAAAGATGTTTAAACTTCAGTTGGCAGACGTAAACAGAATCATAACTGATTTCTTTGGAAGAAAGTTTACAGTTTCCGTAAAAGCTATGGATACAACTGAAAATGCAAACGCAAATCCCGACATGGAAAATCATTACGATACTAAGGCTTCAAGCCGTATAGATAAGATTATTGACAAAGCAAAAAGTGCAAACATTGATTTAGAAATAAAATAATTATATTTGGAGGAATACTATGAAAGCAAGATTACCTGCCGGAATGGGCGGCGGACCGCAAAATATGAATCAGATGATCAAGCAGGCTCAAAAAATGCAGGAAGACATTCAAAGAGTTCAGTCTGAGATCGACGAAAAGACCTTTAAAGCGTCTGTCGGCGGCGGAGCTGTTGAGATTGAGGTTATGGGCAACAGAACCGTACAGTCGCTTAAAATAAAGCCTGAGGTCGTTGATCCTGATGATGTAGAGATGCTTGAAGATCTCATTATGAGTGCCTTTAACGAAGCAATCAACAATATAGAAAAGGAAAGCGAAGAGGAAATGTCCAAAGTAACGGGCGGCGTATCTCTTCCTGGTTTATTCTGATGGCAGAGGCTAATGCACTTCCTTTGATTGAGCTTGCAGAACAGTTTGCAAAGCTCCCGGGAATAGGTATGAAAACAGCACAAAGGCTTGCATACTTTGTTATGTCTATGAGCAAGGAGGAAGCAAAAGAATTTTCCGAAGCAATAATTCGTGCTCACAGCACAGTTCATATGTGCAGAATATGCCAGAACCTCACCGACAAGGAAATCTGTCCGATATGCGGCGATTCAGAGCGTGACAAAACAACTATATGCGTTGTTGAAAGTCCCAAAGATATTACAGCCTTTGAGCGAACTAGAGAATATAAGGGTGTTTATCATGTTTTGCACGGTCTTATCTCCCCTATCAACAATGTCAGTCCTGACGATATTAAAATCAAAGAGCTGTTAGACAGGGTAAACAACGAAGAAATTTCCGAGGTAATAATGGCAACCAATCCGACCGTTGAGGGCGAAGCTACTGCTATGTATATATCTAAACTTCTAAAGCCTCTCGGAATAAAGGTTACAAGACTTGCGTTTGGGCTTCCTATCGGAGGAATTTTGGAATACGCTGATGAAGTTACATTGTTTAAGGCACTTGAAAACCGAAGTGAGATTTAATTTATATTAGTTAATCTAAAGGGTGTACATCAAAATTTGGTGTACACCCTTCTTATTATGTCGGCAATTCAATTTTCTTTTTAAAGTGTCACTATCAAGAGAGAATACATACTATAAAATAAGTATTTTTATTTTCTTCGGAGTGATAATAATGAACAAATATAATAATTCAAATAATAATCGCAAGTGTAAAGATGATTTACATAATAATTGCAAACCAAACCCTTACTGCGACAATTGTAATTGTCCGTTCACTATATACTGTTCTCCTGGTACTATGGGACCTACCGGTGCAACTGGTGCTACTGGTTTAACTGGACCCACCGGAGCTACAGGTGATATCGGACCAGTGGGACCTACTGGGGCAACAGGAGCTACTGGCGACATTGGACCAACTGGACCTACAGGGGCGACTGGAGCTACTGGTAATATTGGACCAGTTGGACCTACCGGAGCGACTGGTGTAACTGGTGATATTGGACCAATCGGACCTACAGGGGCGACTGGTGCTACTGGCGAAACAGGGGCAACAGGAACAGGAGGTATACTTAATTATGCTGACTTCTACGCATTAATGCCCTCTGACAATGCAGATACCGTTGCAGCAGGTGCTGATGTGGATTTTCCGCAAGACGGACCTAACAGTGGTACAGGTATTGCACGTGCAGGTGCAAGTTCATTTACTCTTGCGGAAATTGGCACTTATCAAATATTTTTCCAGGTAAGCGTATCTGAAGCAGGTCAATTAATACTAACTTTAAACGGTGCCGATTTAGATTACACCGTATCAGGCAGAGCAACAGGTACGTCACAGATTATAGGTATGGCTATTGTTCAAACTACAGTAATCAATTCCACTCTGACCGTACAAAACCCTTCGGGAAACTCAACAGCACTTACAATTACACCTGCTGCAGGAGGAACCAGACCCGTTTCAGCACATCTTGTTATAATACAGATTCAATAATTGAATAATAAAAGAGGTATAAAGTTACTTATAAATATAAATGCTCCTTATTGTTATTATCCCAATAAGTCGGTCAATCTTCATATTTTTATCCTTTCTATCATTTTGTCATCAAAACTCTCGCATTTCCGAAAATGTAACTCCACTCTCCGTTGCAATACCGGCATACAGTTTTTCGTTATCTTTTCCAATTTTAACATAATGCGAAATAACATATTGTGCAGAAAACGGCATTTCAGGTGCATTTTCAATCAAATCTTTTATTGAAAACCATTTTAGTTTTCCCTCATTGCTTACTACAACTTTATTTTCATTGAGTAAATCGGCAAAAAAGTAATAGTTTTGCCGTATCTCACCGTTTTTTAGTCGAAGCGTAATATAGCGAAGTGATAAATTTATAATATCTTGTTCTGTAAGTCCTGTTTCTTCATATAATTCTCTTAAAACACAAGTCTCTGCGTCATTAAGTTCATCTTTTTTAAAATGACCGCCTGCCGAGTCTGTATACGAAGGATCAATGACTTTTGAACCAATTCTATATAATAGAAGTAAACTGTCGTCCTTTTTTAAGTATAAGCTTGTCATATTTCTAAGTTTTCCGTTCATAAGTCTATCTCCTCTGAAAAAATTATTTATCCCTTGACATCAATACTGCGCACTCCAACTGAACGATGCGGACTTTTCATTTAGTTCCTCAAAAGTTATATTCGGAGGGGTAGAAAATGTGAACCCTCCATACACGATTCTTTTTCATGCGGTCAACCCTTTTATTTGTTGACCATTATTTTAGTGTTGTATAAACGTGAAAACTGTAGACAAAGTGGTATTAGAGCGCAAGTCCTAATGCCGCTTTGTCTACAGTCTGTATCGCTTATAACCTTAAGCGATTATTAAGTATGTTTTCAACAAAGGAATTAGTTGAAAAATTTGGATAATTACCTAATAAGAAATAGAGTTTTCATCCCGTTTCCTGTTTTAGCTTATATATTCTTTGTTATCTTCAGAATATTCTGTCCGTCCCTGTACTCGTAGTCCATGCCGTCCATGATCTTCTTGACCATGTATATGCCGAGTCCGCCGATCTCTCTCTCCTCCGCGGAGAGCGTGACGTCAGGATCCTCTTTCTTAAGCGGATCGTAGGGCACGCCGTTGTCGATGAAGGTGATCACCACGGAAAGCGGATTCTCCTTCAGCTCCACGCGCACCGTGACCGCACCGTTGCCTGTCTCGTAAGCGTAATTCGCGATGTTGCCGAACAGCTCGTCGATCGCGATGTCGATCTGCATCTGCGCTTTCATGGAACAGCCGTGCACCTCAAGCTGTCCGTCCACAAACTCCGTGACTACGGGAATGTTTTCCACTTTCGCCTCGATTGTCATTTCTTTCATCTGAATCCCTCCTTCATCCTGCCTCGCCGTCCGGGACATCGCCCATATGTTCGTCCTCCAGCTCCAGAACATACTGCTCGCCGTCGCATTTGCAGCGGCCCTTGCAGAAGACGCAGTAATAATCCTTCATATGGTACCAGGGCCGGGAAACCCTGTGCAGATAGCGGAAGCCGTTTTTCAGGTGCGCTCCCCGTGCCGGGACCTTGCCGTCGTACACCCAGATCAGCGAGGTGACAGCCCCGAATTTTCCGCGGCTCTTCAGATCTGAGATCGCGTCTGCCAGAAGCTTTGAGCCTATCCCCTGCCCCTGGCAGTCCGAGGCCATACACATGCTCCGGAACTTGACCAACTGCTTCCCGTGCGCCAGCCGCTTCAGCTCCTCGCGCGGGATCTTCGTCTCTTCGTGCAGCGTCTGCTCCGTTTCCACCCCGAACAGCGCGATCCCCGCAAGGCGACCGTCCTCCCGCCTCGCCGCGTAAAAGAATTCGTTTTCATCGTTGATATGCCAGCGCATCTCATCCTCCGACATATAGCGCTCGCCGAAATTCTCGTCAAACATTTCCATCAAAAACGGGATATTTGATTCTCTCACATAATCCATGTCTCGCTACCTCCTGTAGATCGTCCTTATTATTTTCCGTACGAAACATTCCCGTCAGGACTTTTTCGGAATTCCAGCCAGCGCGAGATACACCCCGAATCCGACAAGCAGAAACAGTCCCAGGGACATCACGCCGCCGGACACCAGGATCAGCGTCGGTCCAATCATCTGCCCCACCCTGGACACCAGGATGAAGATAATCAGCGCGTCGTTGTCGGAATAGCTCTGTGTGGTCTTCGTCTTCGTAAACGCGTCCATGATCACCGAAAGACCGAACGAGTCCAGCACTCCGCAGAGCAACACGGTCAACACCAGCAGCGGCATCACCGAGACCCAGCCGTACAGCATAATCAGCACCGCGCTCGCCGCCATGTATAGGTATGTGGCCTTAAGAGACGACATCCTGTTGGAGACAAAGTCGGTCGTGAACGGCCCCACATACGCGCAGATCAGGTAATTCGACAGCATCAGCACCGAGGTGACAGTCGCAGAATACCCGTATTCGTTGACAAAGAGCGGCACAATGTACGAGATGAAGACTGAGCAGGTGTAGACCGGCAGCAGCAGGAACAGCAAAAATTTCAGGGCGCGCACATTCTTCAGCACCCGGAAGATGTCCGCGTAGCTTCCCGCCTCCACTCTTCCCTCAATCCGTACCCTCAGCGACATGACTAACGGCACCAGCAAAAGCACGGCGGAGCCCAGATAAATGTGGGAGTAAGCCAGCTGATTCGCCAGTATACCGCCCAGAATCGTGCCCATGCACTGCCCGGCGAACGCACCGCCGTTCACATACACGAGCGCACGCATCCTCTGTCTGTCGTCCGCAAAGAGGAACGCATAGTAGCGTATGCCGATAAAGAGGCAGCCGCTCCCGAGACCAGAGATGCCGAAACCGAGAAACAGCATACGGTAATCCGTCGCAGTTCCCCTTACGATCAGCCCGAGCATCAGGGCGAGCACTCCAACGCTCAGAAAAGAGCCGAAGCGTTTCATCCGCCTGCATATCCCGCCGGAGACGATAACGCCCAACACCGTCATTGCCGAGAGAAAGGTGATCGGAAGACTCACCAGCAGATTCATGTTTCCACCCGGTATCGCCATCGTCATCTGCCGGATATAGACGACGTTGAACGAGTCGCCGATCGAAGCGGCGAAGAAGGCAAACACGAAGATTATGCGGACAAACGCATTCTGTTTCATAAATTCAGTCTGTTCCATTTTGTCCCTCCGTCAGTGTTCCCGTATTTGTGACAAATAACTGATACTCCGCCAAGATCAAAATCGAAAAGGTCAGAAGCAGCACCGCCTGCAGAACATAGTCTAGCTCCATCTTGCGGCGGTAATCCGCCGACATCTTGTAGGAGATCTCGTCGTCCTCCCCGATGGACAGCTCCTCCACCTCCGGGATCAGATCCGTGTAGCGCCGCAGATAAGCCTCCACCTCGTAAAAGTCCTCCCGCGCGACGCCGAGTGCCTCCACCTTCGCGATGTCCGCCTGTACCGATTCCCCGATGGACTCGCAGAGTTCCCGGGAACTCCCGGCGTAATCGCGGTACGCGTCCACGCCTGTCATCACGCTGAATGCCGCAATCCATATCAGGGGCATGACCGCCGCGATGCGATACGCCCTCTTCCCCTCCGGAAGCAATCGCCAGACCAGATGGATCAACAGCAGCACAAGGACAAGGCCGGCCGCCGCTATCCCCACGAGCTTCAGAAGATAGCCGCCCATCTCTCGATGTATGTCTGAGATCTTGCTGACCGTCAGGATACGCGCGTCGGCACCCACCGCGTACATACAGTAGAGGTGATTCCCGTCGCTCATATTGTTCCCCGCGGGCATGGAATATGCGCGTTCCGGCAGCATCGCCGACTTCGTGGAGAACAGCAGCCGGTTCTCCGCGGAAAGTATGTGCAGCTCATCCACGTCGTCGAACGAGTCACGCAGCTCGAGCAGGTCTTCCTGCATCCCGTAAAACGTCTCGATCCGCTTGCCAAATTTCATACTGTAATCGGTATTGTAGATAAAATCCGCTAGCTCCACGCCGATCAGATTCTGCCTGGTATTCTTGAGGTTGCTGAAATACATCAGCCCGCCCAGAACCAGCGTGATTACCGTCAGCAGCAGCGCCAGAAGTTCTATCATGAGTCGTTGTTTGTTGTGCATATTTCCTCTTCCAATCTTACGATTCATTTCCCGTTTCCGTCCCGGTCGCCGCGTCTGTCTCCTGTCCGTAGATCTTATCCGCAATCAGGTATATGCTCATCGGGATCTTCGCCCCTACTTTTCGGATTGTTTCCAGATTCAGGGAGATATGCGGCGTGATCATAAATACCTGGTCCAGCTCGTCAATTGGGGTACCGTCCAGGTAGTCTATCAGCGTCTGCGCGAGGAAGCCTCCCTCCTCCGGCGCGTCCGACATCGTGATGTGCATCAGCGCCCCGTATTCCACCTGGCTCTCTGCGGTCTCCGCCACCGTGATGATCCCTGCCTCGTGCACCTCTTCAAGCAGCCATGGCAACCTATTGTCCTCAATCATTCCCGTTGTGATATACAGAACGTCAATGTCCGGAATCAACTCGTGGTACGCAGCCTTCAGCTCATTGTAATAGCGGGTATAATTGTTGTCTTTGCTCGGCTCATCCACATGCAGCCTGTGGATCTCAAATCCGTTCTTTTCACTCAGGGCTTCGAGCTGGGCGATTCCCGAATAGCTGTAGGCAGCCTCGGAATCCTCATAGACCACGCCGATCGAGTCAAACGGCATGATCTCGTAGGCCAGCTCGGTCTGTCTGCCGAGCCTCCCCGGATCCACATGGGCAAACGAGATGTCGTTGAAGCGCTCCGTCTCGCTCTTCACGATTCCACCCGAGATCGGGTCGGCGCTCGCAAAGACCATATATTCAAACGGAAGCTCCGATGCGTTCTCGGTTAGCCATACGCCCGCCGCCGTCCCGAAGACCAACATAAGGTCGACGTCGCTCTCGTGGAAAAAGACGTCCTCCATCTCACTTTCTTCCATCTGATCCGTGTTATAGAAGCTCTCTCTCACAAACTCGGCGTTCTCAATCTGCTGCACCTCGCAGATGTCGTCCCATACATCCTGCGCCGGACGTACGACCGCAGGAGGATCGTATTCCCCGATGAGTCCCTGCCGGCTTAAGCTCTCCGCCGCCGCCGAGAGCTGCTCGGAGAAGCTTCCGTACTCCTCCGCGATGATGCAGCCGATCTTCACATCATCCCGCGCCACGCGCTCCGATTCATTCGCCGCTTTGCAGCCCGTGAGCGTGCCTGCGACCAAAAGGGCGGCCGCCGCAAGCGCGACAAGACCCCTGGTATGTACTAATACTCTCACTGTTTTTTTCTCTCCATCGCCAGCATCGTGATATCGTCAAACTGCGGGGCGTCGCCCACAAACGCGTCGATGTCCGCCCTCACGTTGACGAGCAGCTGCTGCGGCTTCGCCATCGGATCGCGGTTCAAAGCCTCCAGCATCCGCTCGGTGCCGTAAAGCTCATTCTTCGCGTCGGTCGCCTCCGCGACGCCGTCAGTGTACAGGAACAGGCAGCCGCCCTCCTCAATCTCGGCGTCGTATTCCCTGTATTTCAAGCCTGGCATAGTCCCGAGTACCATGCCGTGCTTATCTTTCAGAATCTCAAACTTCCCGTCCGCCCCGCGGATCACCGGATACTCATGTCCGGCGTTCACCGCCTTGAGCTTGCCGGTGGATATCTCCAGAATACCTAGCCAGACCGTCACGAACATATCCTCCGCATTGTTCTCCTGCAGCAGATTGTTCGCCGTCTCCAGTATCTGCTTCGGTGAATCCGAGAACTGCGCCTGGTTATTGATGATCGTCTTGGAGATCACCATGAACAGCGCGGCCGGAACTCCCTTGCCCGACACGTCCGCCATCACCATCACAAGATGATCGTCATCCAGCAGGAAGAAGTCGTAGAAATCTCCTCCCACCTCCTTGGCCGGACACATGGACGCGTAGATGTCGAAATCCTCGCGCTCCGGAAACGCCGGGAAAATACAGGGCAGCATATCCGCCTGAATCTGCGTCGCCACGGAGAGCTCCGCACCGATGCGCTCCTTCTCCGCCGTGATTGCCGTGATATCTACAATGTACTGCTCGATGCGCTTCGTCATGGTGCCGAAGGAATTCGCCAGCACATCGATCTCATCGTTCGTATGCTGATCCCAGGTAAAGGACAGATCATCTCCCTCTATCTCCCTCACTTTGTCGGTTAGCGTCACGATCGGCTGCGTCAGCCGCGAGGACAGCCTCTTGGAAACCATGTTAGCGACCAGCATCAGCAACGCCACCGCCACCAGAAGCGTGATAAACGCGGCCAGAAACCTCCGGTCGGACTGCTGCAGCATCTCATCGTTCTTCGTCGCCAGCGCACCTATCAGACTCTGGGTCGGCGCGGTGACGATATCCTCCGGCAGCACCGATATCAGCGTCCATCCCACCGTGCCGAGCGGCGAGCAGGAAACGTACGCATTCTCTCCGTCGACCGTAGCCAGCGAGACCGCCTGCGTGCCGCCTACCGCTTCGGTGAGAAACTGCTTCAGATCCCCATTAGTCGTATCGAGGGCGTTCGCCAGGTCCTCGGCGCCGGCCGAGAGTTCCCCGGAGTTCCTGGTGGAAAAGATGACGTTTCCGTTCCCGTCCAGCAGGCAAGCGGAGCCGGATTCTCCGATCACGGCCTCCGACACGGTCTCCTTCAGGCTGGTCAGATACATACCTGCCCCCGCAACGCCCTTCAGCTCCTTCCGGTCATAGACCGGAATGCTGCACATGACGGCGAAATCCCCGGTGGACGCGTCATGCGTAGGTTCCGTAAAATAAAGCCCTTTCGCTTCAACCGCTCCCTGATACCAGGGACGCTCCCTCGCCTCAAACGTGAGCAGGTTTCCCTCCTCGTCAAACTGCCCCTTATAGACATTGTCCGCCTGGAGCATGAAGCCGGATTCGGCAGCGAAATAGTCCGAATTGACTTCCTTGTGCTCCGAGGTAACCGCCAGAAGATCCCACTGCAGATTGCCGAGCAGCTCCTGCTCGGCCTGAAACTCTTTGGAAGACTGGTCCGCCTTCTCCGAGTAAGTAACATACACATCCAATGCGTCTCCGTTCTTCCGGTCGGGCAGATGGACCTCGACCCCCTCGATCTTCGCGTCGTTCTCATACAGATACTCCGCGTTCTTCGCCAGAATAGAGACCGTCTGGCCCAGATCCGAGAATACCTTATCCGCCGCCGTCGCTTTCTCCGCAGTCAGGCGCAGGAGGTTATCCTCCATCATCTCTTCCATCGCCTGTGAGGAAAGCGATTCCACCTCCTGCCCGGTCTCCACGTTCGCGGTGATCATGCCTCTTCGCAGCTGCAGAAGCTGGAAAACGATAACGGCTCCCACCACCAGCAATGTGACCAGCAAAAGTCTGAGTATCGCCCGGAACACCTTTTTTTTCAGCGGTACCATCGGTTTGTTCGCATCATTCATGCGGTTCATTCCTTTCTCTGTGCCATTTCTTTAAATAAATACTTTTACTCGATCGTCAGGATATCGACGAAGCCGGTCACCTCAAAGATTTCGCTGATTGTCTCGTTGATATGGCGAACCACCATGCTGCCCTGCTTGTTCATCACCTTCTGTACGGACAGCAGCACGCGCAGTCCTGCGGATGAGATGTACTCTAGATTTGCGAAATCCATCGTCAGGGCCGTGATACCGTCGATGCTGTGCTTCAGCTCCGCCTCGAGCTGGGGCGCAGTCGTCGTGTCGAGACGTCCCTCGACCGCGATCTCAAGTGTCGTTCCCTCTTGTTTTTTGTTGATTGTCATAGCAGTATCCTCCATTTTTTGTTTTTGCTTTTATTTGATAAACCGTGCGCTTTGACACGCGTCCGCCGCCGTCCGGCACGGCTCATTTACTCCTGTATGTTCAGCCAAACGACCTGATCCACCAGAATAACCAGCATTAGAAAGCTCCGCAGCTGCACGAGCATTCCTGCCTTTAATGAGTCGCGGCTTCCGGCGATCTTGTCACAGTAGAACGTCACGGTGACAAAGTGCAGCGTCGAAAAGATCAGGATAAAAAAACTCCAGCTGCAGATAGGTCACCATGACGGGTCTCCTTACTTTTTATTGCAATCCTTTCCGCCGGGACAACCGGTCGAACACATAGTTGCCGTAGGCCGCCCGAATCCCGGCGCAGTGCCGCACGGAAATCGGCAGACAACTCCCGTCCTCCAGGGTACAGGTGTCCGCTCCCCATCCACACGATAAGGACTCAAAATTCGATTACTTTTTTCCTATTTCATTTTATCACGGAATATCCGCTTTTTGACGCCAAATATTAACATTCGGCAGCTATTCCTTGTCAATCAAACCGAAGAAGAATTTCTCCTTCCGCGGCGTGTCAATCACCCGCACCGGCTTGATTTGGTTCTCGGAGATGCCCCTCATCACCATCATATCGCGATAGAGATAGTAGGTCTCCTGCTGCAGGAAGTTCAGCTTCAGAGGCAGCAGCAGTTTCTCCTTCACCTTCGAGCCGTAGGACGGGTTTGCAATTCCCATCTTTTCGTCGCAGATGGCCCGGTACCGTTCATGCTCCTCGAGCGGCAGATGCCGCTCAGGTTCCAAAAACAGCACGTAGCGCCCCGGAAGGTCGTCCGTGTCCGCGTAGATGCTGAAGTCCGTAATCGACTCCCCGGTCTCCTTCTCAAACTCGTGCACAACCCAGGCGACGCCCGCCTCGTTCGTCTTCTCTCCGGCGATGCTGATCATCTGGTTCTTGCGGTACTTGAACAGAAGCCGCGGGGACTGACCGTCGTAGCCAGCCACCTCGATCACGTCGCCGATGCGGTAGCGGTAGAAGCCCGTGAGGTTAGTGACGATAATCTCGTACTCGTGTCCGACCTCCAGCTCGTCGAGGCCGAGCGTCTTCGTGGGATTGCTGCCGTCCTCCTCCACCGGAATGAACTCGAAGAAACCGTTGGCCGGTATCAGCGTGTTCTCGAAGGACTCGAAGTCCATGATCGTCGCGATTGGACCCTCGGACGCACCGTAACAGTTAAAGTACATAGGGATATCCCCGGAATAGCGTTTCATTTTCTTGGTGTATGCGGCAAATCCGCCGCCGCCGATCGATGCGATAAAGTCGCAGTCCGGCCAAATCTTCGGAATCACAGGCTCCTCAAAGCCCTGCTCAAAGATCGCCCTCAGCTCGGCGGCCCGCTCGGGATCCGGCGCAAGCTGCGCGTTGAATCTCTCCCGGAGTTCCTCGTCCATATCGACGTCGTCGTTCAGCTTCCCGGCCTCGATGTCGCCGACAAGCGAGCGCCAGTTGCTCTCTATGTAGTACATGCTGTCCACCAGAGCCGTCATAAACGGCGCGACCATGCGCGTGATGCCCCTCTCCTTCAAGGCGTAAAATGCGCGCAGGTATTTCTGATTCAGCGAGTGCCCCTCAGGGTACATCACCTCCACCGGCCAAGGCAGAATGTAGTGCATAAACGCTTTGTTCTGCAGGTAGATCGCCGATGAAATCGGCCCGCGCAGCGTCCCGTCCGGCGTGTAGTCAGTCTTGACAACCGCGGTGAGGAACTGCTTGCCCTGCTTCGGGGAACGTCCCTTCCTCTCGCGTATGGCAAAATCGTAGATGCAGCTGGAAAGGTTGGATGCGTATTTCATATACGCCTCCATCGTTCGGCTGCTCACCGGAATGTTCTTGGGATTGTCCACGCTTCCGGACGTCAGTGCGTAGTGCACGACGGGATAGGCGGTGATGAGGTTCTTCTCCCCCTTCACCATCCGCTCGATCGCCACGGCGTAGTCGTCGTACGAGGAAAACGGTACACGCTTCTTATAATCTTCCACCGAACGGATCTCTTTGAAGCCGTATTTCTTCCCAAACTCGGTCTCCTCATTGTCGCGCACGAGCTGCATCAGTAGCTCGTGGCTGTAACGGCGCGCGTCCATGCACATATCCACCGTCTCGTTGAACACCTGGTACGCCGTATACAAAGGATCCTTCGGATCGATGTCTTTGGGAATGTTTCGTTTCTGGAGCATTTGTCTCCCCCTCTGTATTTATTGATTCTTTTTCATAAAATCGTCCAGAAGTATCTGGTGAACCTGCGCCGTGCGCTCATTGTCGAGACCCGGCATCGCGTTTACCTCGACGACGACGTACTCGTCGTCCCCAAAGAGCAGGTCGAGGCCCAGAAGCGGCAGGTCGAACAGTCCCGCGACCTTCTCGCAAAGCGCAAGCACCTTGTCGTCGATGGGGCACTCCGTGATCGAGCCGCCCTGATGGACGTTCGAACGGAACTCCTCGGTATTGTTGGAACTCCTCGTAGCGGAATAGAAGTACTTGCCCTTCAGCATGACGACGCGCAGGTCGCGGCCGAAGGAGGTACTGATGTACTCCTGCGCCATATAGGAAACGCCCGGATCCTGATGATCCAGATATTCGTCAAGCTCCTCCCGCGAGTGGATCAGCTCAACGCCGACGCCGCCGTAGCCGTTGTCCGGCTTGATGACAAACGGGAAGCCCATCTCCTTCACGATCGAATCCCTGTCGCTGTGCTTGAAGATTACAAGCGTGCGCGGCACGCGAACCCCGTTCGCAGCAAGGCGGCCGTAGGTGATGATCTTGCTGCGCGCGGCGGCGAACTCCTCCAGATTCAGGATGCACTTGCACCCTGCCTGGATTAGAAGATGCTCGGCCACGAGCGCGTCCGTATTCGAGATCGCCGGAAGGAAGTACTCCGGCAGCTTCACTTCCTCGCCCAGATAGTGCGCCCTGAGCTGGTTGCCCGGATCTATGCTGAGATCCAGATATTCGAGGATAACCCTCTTAAAGATCGGTGCGTCCATCTTGTGGACATATTCCTTGCCGTCCTTTCCGCGTACCTTGAAGACCGGGGTGTCCATCTTGAGCATCTCGATTCCGTACTTTTCGACTAGGTCGTCCACGTTCGCACACAGCATCCATGGCTGTTTAAAATCACGCATAGCAAAAACCTCCTTCAAACCTTATTTGCACTGCTCCACCAGATAAGCCGTGTTCTTGATCGTGTTCTCTGAAACTGCGTCCGGGAACTCCTCGGCTATGCTTTTGAGCTCTGCAAGGAGCTCCTCGCCCGTGGCGAAGCCTCCGATGACTACCTCAAAGTACTCCGAGAGCTTCTCGCCGTACTGTGACACGCTTAAGTACATATGCTTCACGCTCTTGCGCTCGCCAATCTTTTTGAACGTCTCCTCGTCGATCTTGCGGATCTTGAAGTTGAGCACGTACTTAAGGTTCGCCGGATCCGAGAAATCTTCCTTCGGACCGCCAAAAATGCCCTCTGCGTAGGTGATCAGCGGGTTCCTGTCCATGATTCCAGCCACCGTGTTCGTCAGGCCAGAGAACCTCGGGTTCACCTCGATGACGTACCACTCGCCGTCCTTGAACATCAGGTCGAGGTTGGCTCCGCCGCCGAACTGGTAATCCTTAGCCATCTTGAGCAGCGTCTCACGCAGCTCCTTCACATGGTACTTCTCCGATGTGATCGGGCCGAACTTCACGCTCTGGAAAGAGTCCGTCGCGCCCGCGAACGGGGTGGAGTCGCCCATGTACAGGCGGATTGGGTAGGAGACATGGTACACGCCGTCCGCCCCGTAAACCTCCGCGCTGAAATCCTCACCCTTGATGAGCTCTTCCACGATTACGTCAGACTTGTTGTTCTCGGAGGTCAGGATTGCGGCGGCCTCCTCGAAAGTGTCCGCGGTCTGAATCCCGATCGAGCCGGCGCTGACCGTCTCCTTGATGATGACCGGGTAGTTGAACTGGCTCACTCTGTATAAAATGTATTCCTTGTAGATGTTGCACTTAATATTCCCGACGACCTGCTCCGCCCAGAACTGGTCGTTGTGGACAAAGATGCTCTTAGCAACCTTAAAGCCGTAGTAGCGCAGCGCCATAGACGAACGCCACTTGTCGTAGAACGCCATGGCCGTAGACACGGGGTGCGCAATCGTGCGGATTCCCTTCTCGCGAAGCTTTTCGGCAATCACCGCGTCATTGATGAAGTTCCAGTCAATCGGATAGTTGCCGGTCGAAATCCCCATGACCACGTCAGGCTTCTGGGCAGCAATGATATCCACGATCTGATCCGCACTGTCCGTCACCTCGGTGAGCACGTACTGCACGTTCTTCGGGCGCGGAAGCTCTCCGCCGTTGTCGGCGTCCATAAGGATGTCGCCGCCCTTGGTCGCCACGAAGCAGATCTCATGCTCCGGATACTGCGCCGCAAGGCCGTCCCACAACTCGGCGCGCTTCGGATAGAGCAGCGACAGCTTGCGGTTTTCCATAACAGATGACGATGTGTTGTAGAATACGATTTTCATAATATTTTCCTCCTGCTATTTTTCTTATAGGATATTCGGTATCTTTTTTCTCATAGGATATTCGGTATCTTTTAGTTCGCGAACTGCGCGCGGTAAAGCCTCGCGTACTCGCCGCCGAGCTTTAAGAGTTCCTCGTGGTTGCCCTGCTCCACGATGTGTCCGTTTTGCATGACGAGGATGATATCCGCGCCGCGGATCGTGGAGAGACGGTGGGCGATGATGAAGCTGGTTCTGCCCTCGCGCAGCCGGTTCACGGCCTCCTGAATCTGAGCCTCAGTCTTGGTGTCGACCGAGCTCGTCGCCTCGTCGAGAATCAGGATGTTCGGCTTCGTCAGGAACGCCCTGGCAATCGTCACGAGCTGTTTCTCACCTGCGGATACCGCCGTCTGCTCGTTGTTCAGAATTGTCCCGTAGCCCAGAGGCAGTGATTTCACGAATTTGTCCACAAAGGTCGCCTCGCAGGCGCCGAAGAAGTCTTCACGCGTAATCTCTTTCAGCTTCGGTACTCCGTATATAATGTTCTCAGCAAGCGTGGCGTTGTACAGCCAGGTATCCTGCAGCACCATGCCGATGTTGCGGCGCAGCGCCTTGCGGCTCAGCTTGTGCAGCTCGATGTTTCCGTCCAATATGATCTGTCCGCTGTTAATCTCATAGAAGCGCTCGATGAGGTTGACGAGCGTGGTCTTGCCTGCGCCCGTACCGCCCACGATCGCCACGGTCTGTCCGGGCTTCACGGTGAGGTTCATGTGCTCGATTAGCTTCTTCTCAGGCGTATAGCTGAATGACACGTCGCGGAATTCGATCTGGCCCTTGAGTTCGTACTCGTCGTACGCGTCGTCCGCGTCCGCCGGTTCGTCCTCGCTCTCGAGCATATCGTAGATACGCTCCAGAGAGGCAAGGCCCGACTGCAGGGTACTGATCATCTGCGCCAGGTTGCTGAACGGCTGCTGGAACTGTCTCGCGTACTGGATGAACGCCTGCACATCGCCCACGCTCATCTGTCCGCTTATAATCTTGAACGCACCGAACAGCGCCACAATGACGTAGTTCAGATTTGTGAGCAGACGTGACAGCGGCTGGATTAGGTTCGAGATAATCGTCGCCTTCATCGTCGTGTTGTAGAGCTCCGTGTTCTGCGCGCGGAACGTCTCGCTGAACGGATCCTCCTGGTCGTACGCCTTGATGATGTTGTGGCCGTTGAAGCTCTCCTCCACGTTCGCGTTGATCCTGCCCATGTACTGCCACTGCCTCTGGAACGCCGGCTTCGAGACCGTCGTGATCTTCTTCACGAGCACTCCCGAGAGTGGGATCAGCAGAGCGGTGACAAGCGCCAGCTGCCAGGACAGCATGAACATCATAGCGACCATGCCGATCAGCATCAGCAGGTAGTAGACAAAATCACCGCCGGTCTGGTTCAGCGTCTGAACCACGTTGTCCACATCGTTGGACGTCCGGCTCATGATATCGCCGCGCTGGTTCGTATCGTAGAAATTGAGGGGCAGGGTCCACAGCTTTTCCTCGACCTTGCTGCGCAGATCCATCGCGATACGCGAGGTGATCCCTGCGGAGGTCCGACCCGCCACCCATTTTGCGACAAATTGAAGAATATAGACTGCCATCGACGCGCATGCCCAGAAGATGAACGTCTTCCAGTGAATGCCTCCCGCGGCGAGCCCGTCCACGATCGTGTCCGTGGCTCCGCCCATGATACGCGGTCCAATCGCCGTGAAGATGCCGGCCACTATCAGCATCACCAGCATCAGCACGCACGCTGCCTTGTATTCCCCAAAGAGGCCGAGCAGCTTTCGGAACATACCCTTCTTTACTTTCTTTTTCGGCTTTTTCGCTTCTCTGGTACTCATGCGCTCACCTCCGTTTCTTCCGTCGGCTGGGTAGAGGCGATCTCCTGATAGGTCGCGCAGCGCGCGATTAGCTCGTCGTGCGTCCCCATGTCCTCAATCATTCCGTTGTTCAAAACAATGATATTATCCGCGTCGATCACCGAACTGATGCGCTGTGCCACCACGATGACCGCCGCGTCGGCCGTCACGCCCTTGAGCTCACCGCGCAGCTTCTTGTCCGTCGCGTAATCGAGTGCAGAGAACGAGTCGTCGAAAAGGTAGACCTTCGGCCTGCGGACGATCGCCCGCGCGATTGCCAGACGCTGTCTCTGGCCGCCCGAGAAGTTCGAGCCACCCTCGGACACGCGCATATGAATCCCATCTTTATTCTCTTTGATAAATCCATCCGCCTGCGCCACACGGAGCGCCTCCCAGATCTCCTCGTCGGTCGCGTCGCTCCTTGCATGACGCATATTATCCGCGAGCGAACCCGCGAAGAGGAAGGCCTTCTGCGGCACCATGCCGATCGCGGAGCGTAGCTCCGCCTGCTTGAGATCCTTCACGTTAATCCCATCGAAATAGACGGCACCGCCGGTCGCGTCGGTGAGCCTCGGAATCAGGTTCAGCAACGTCGTCTTGCCGCTGCCCGTGGAACCGATGATCGCCGTCGTCGTCCCCGGCTTCGCGGTAAAGGACAGATGCTGAAGAACTGGTTCCACCTCCGGATGATCCGGCGCGTAAGAATAGCTCACGTCCTCGAAGCGGACCTCGCCGCGCAGAGATCTCGTTGCGGCCGGACGCTCTGCGTCCTCCACCGAGCTTTCTGCGTCCAGCACCTCTACGATACGGTCCGTCGCCACCGCCGCCCTCGGCATCAGGATGAACACCATTGCCGCGGAGAGCGTGGCCGTCATGATAAACGACAGATAAGTGATGAAGGCGATGATCTCACCGACCTGCACCGAACCCTGCTCCGACAGATACCCGCCGAACCACAATATGGCGATTGTAGCGGCGTTCACGATAAACATGAACAGTGGGCTCATCAGGGAGTTCAGCCTGGTGATCGCCAGGTTGATCTCGGAGAGGTCCTTGTTGACTACTCCGAAGCGCTTTATCTCAAACGGCTCGCGCGTGAACGCCTTCGCCACACGCACGCCCGAGATCTGGTCCCGGAGGATAACGTTCAATCCATCAATATGCTCCTGCTGTGCCTTGTAGTACGGAAGCATTTTCATCAAGAATATGACTGATATAATCACAAGCATCGGCACGGTGACCAGTATGACGACTGAGAGCGATACGCTCTGCGCAATCGCCATAATGATGCCGACCACGAACATGACCGGCGCGGTGATCAGCACCGTCAGCAGGATCGTAAGGAAACGAACCACCTGCTCGACGTCGTTGGTCGCGCGCGTGATGAGCGTCGGCGCTCCGAAGCCCGCGATCTCTCTCTGCGAGTAGGACAGGATCTTCGTGTAGATCTTCTCCCTCAGGTCGCGGCCAACCGACAGCGCAGCCTTAGCGCCCAGTATGCTTGCGCCCACGGCGCAAACGAACTGGAGTATGGATAGCACCACCATGATGATGCCCTTGTTGATTATGTAGCCCGTATCGCTGTTTGCTACACCGAAGTCGATGATCCCCGCGTTGATCCTCGGCAGATACAGAGACAGCAGCGTCTGTCCGATCTGCAAAAGAAGCACGCAGTAGATAATCTTGCGATACGGCTTGATCTGTTTTCCTAAAAAACTAAACATAGCATTCTCCTTTCTTGCGGCCTCAGCATCGGGTATTTACGCTTTGGCCTGTATAGAACTGCTCCGGCAGCTGCACCGCATAGTCCGTGATTCCCTTGCCGGTGTTCGGGTGTTTGCCCGAGTAGATCTGGTCGGCAGTGAATGCCACCAGCAGCACCACGCAGAGCGGAACGATGATCTGCAGCTTGATCTTTCGCAGGAAGTTATCCAAAAACGGCGCGGCCACATAGACAATCGCCATGCCGCCGAGTCCGAACACCAGCAGACCCTCCGCGCAGATCCTTCCGTGCAGATTCAGGAAATATCCGCTGTAATCCCACCACTTCTGTCCGCCGTGGGTCGCCTCTAAGTACCAAGCGGTGAAGTATTCCACGCAGCCGCAGAGCACGATGGTCGCGCAGAACTCCGCGAGCGGCTTGCTGCGAAGCTTGTTCAACACGACGAGAATCAGCACGCCGCCTGTTCCGTAGATCGGAAGCCACGGACCGTACAGGACGCCGCGGTTGACGAACTCGCCGTCGGAGACCAGATGCAGGCTTACCTCCCACATCCAGCCGATGAGCGCGAAGATGAAAAACAGCATGATCAGAGACCAGATGGAGTAATGACGCTCGCAGTAGATTCCGCGGAACTTCTTCTCCTTGCCTTTCCTCTGGTACTGCCCGAGCCGGACCGGATAAGCCTTTCCGGACATCTCGCCGCGCATCGACAGGTAGACGTCGTGCTTCGCCATGAACTCGTCGTACTCCTGCTCCGTCTTGTCGTTCACAAGAGTCACGCCAAAGACGTCTGCGATGAAGCCGAGGATTCCCGTGCGCACTTTCTTCGGCGGCTTCGGCTCGCCGATCGCGTCAATCTCCTTCTCATAAGCAAACAGCAGATCCATGCGATCCGCCTTCTCAAACAGGTAGGTATCGTTCAGCAGCTCGCTGCCCTCGATGGATTTCTCCTTCGCCAGAGCGCGCACGTAGGCGTAGTATTCCGCGAAAGTCGCCTGACGGTAAGGCTCGGAGTAGAGCTTGCCCACAATTCCCATCGTCACGGCGTCCAGTATCCTCCAGCCGATGAACGTAAGGTTCAGCACGAAGCATTCCCACTTGTGTCCGTCCATCATCTTCCTCGAAAGCGCGATTGCCTCCTTTGAGGAGATCCCCGGATTCTCCGCCACGATGTACGGCACCATGCGATAGGAGTAGGATTTGATTATTCCGCCTACGATCGTGAGCCACCACAGCGTCTCATAGACCGTGCAGCGCAGCATCGCAAACGCCACCTTCGTCCACTTGCGGATGCGGTAGAAATACAGGAACCTGTGCACCGGCACTTCCTCGTAGGTGCGCCCTTCCAGGAACATACGCGCGGAGACCGCCGTGTAGACGTTCGCCACGTAGAACCACACCAGCAGCAGTCCCGCCGTGCTGAGCAGGATGAAAAGCAGAAGTAGAATGCTGTTCGCCCCCGTCATGGACACGACCGCCGATACGATGGTCTCGATGAAGGTTCCCGAGGAGATCTCCTTCGCCACGGAGGCGAAGACTCCTCTCGTAGTCCCCGCGAATTCCTTCGTGCTGGAGCCGATCTTCTCAAGTCCGGACTCCATCAGACCGCCTAAGAGCTTCTCCATGGATTTTCCTTCCAGCAGTCCCTGGAAACCGGTGTTCAGCGTCGATGTGACGCTTCCCGTCAGCTCAGTCGAGGTCTGGGCGGGCTGATAGATCCTGCCCTTCTGACTGGTCGAGCCGCCTCCCCCAGATCCTAAGAACCAGGCAACCAGGCAGACAATCACGAAGATGAAATAGTGCTTCTTCAGCGACTGTCTCGCCTTCTGTTTCAACTCTCTTCTATTGTACATTTGTTTCCCTCCCAAATATTCCATAGAATTTATGGATTCTTATCTCGCCAATGACCCCGGCGGATTTATGCGCGCATAAATCTGTCAGGGTCATTGGATGGGCAGCTTCTTACCAGATGGATACTCAATCCTCAAAGGCGACCCACATTCCGTCACCTTCGGTGACACCGTAAGTCTCGTAGAACTCGTCGAAGTTCGGAATCAATGCGATAAATTTTCTTTTCATGGATGTATCCCTTAACAATAAGATATGTCTCTGCCTAGCTGGGAATTATGAATTCGAGGTGGGCAGATATGCTCTCAGAACGCCCGCCACATTAGACAGCGGAAGCGTCTGCAGCCATACATGACCCGGTCCGGTAATCACGGTATTGAAGAAGCCTTCGCCGCCGAACAGCTTGTTCTTTATGCCCGCCACCGTCTTGATGTCGAGGCTGCAGGTCGCGGTCATGGCCGCCAAATGCCCGGTATCGACCAGAATCTGCTGCCCGGCCTGAAGCTCATACTCCATCACATGGCCGTCGAACTCGGCGAACACGATTCCATGCCCTGTGGCCTTCTGCATGATGAAGCCCTCGCCACCAAACAGGCCCGTGGCAACCTTCTTGCGGAAGTGTACAGACAGCGTCACGCCGCTCTCCCCCGCCAGGTACGAGCTCTTCTGGAAGATCATCTCATTGCCCGGAGCGATCTCAAAAGGTACGATGGAGCCCGGGAAAGATGACGCGAAAGCGATCATGCCAGGGCCGCCCTGCGCGGTGTAGATATTCTGGAACATCTTCTCACCCGAGAAGGCTCTGCCGAGCGCTTTTCCAATCCCGCCGTTCGACGTCGTCTCCATATTCATATTCGGAGACATCCAGGACATACCGCCTCCCTCTGTGATCATCTTTTCTCCCGCCTCGAGCTCACAAACAACTACCGGCAGGGTTCCACCTTGGATGTTATACTTCATTGCCTTCTCCTCCTATCACAATATTTCTATATAAATTTTCTCTCTGCAAGTGGTATAATGGAAGTGTCACCGACCACCATACACAACAACAGAGGAGAAAATTTATGGTTGCTAAATACCATCAGATTTCCTTAAAAGATACCTTTTCAGAATGCAAGGATATGTTCATGGACGATACCCCTTCCTTTTTTCAACTCCTTGAGAAACATTTGTTGCGCACAGCATGAATTGTCCACAATATATCCGAAACCTGAAACCTTTGATTGCCTGAAAAAGTATTCAATTGTCATAGTTCTCTTATAAGCTTATTAAAGTGCGCCTAAAATCCGATGTTCTATGTCATTTCAGAAACAATTCTGAATAATGACCAGTTTTTCTCTCCTTATATAGCGGAAAGTTATCCACATCAAAGGTAAAAATCATTTAACAATTACCTAAATAAATATGAATTAAGCAGCATATACTAAAATAAGCCATATGTTTTAGATTCCTTTTTCGCAGAGTTGCCTACTCTGCGAAATTATTATGACAAGTTATGTCAATAATCGTTAAAATTATAACATAGTATACTATAATTTTTCAACATATTATATAATTTATTTTATTTTTTTTAATATCTTTTTAATATCTATAATATGAACAAGGAGGCGCTGCTATGACAGCTTCCATGATAGGAAATACCTTGAGCATACACTTTTGGCAAAAATCAGCGGGACAGCCGTATTCACAAACATATACATCACCAATTTCGTGTCCGTTACGACAGTCAATATAGCCCTCGTTATTCTTTTTTCCATCTACAGCGGTAATAACAAACGAAACATCTTATTGTATAAATCTCTTCATAGGTCTATCTCCTCTGCAAAAAAATTATTTATCCCTTGACATCAATACCACGCACTCGACATGAGCCGTCCTCGGAAACATATCAACAGCTATCCCCTTTACCGCATCGTATCCATTATCGCACAAATACCTTACATCTCTTGCCGCTGTTGACGGATTGCAGGAAACCATTATAATTTTGTCTGGCGACATTTTTAGCATCGCATTTAGCGATACACTGTCGCAGCCCTTTCTTGCAGGGTCGGCAATAATAATGTCAGGTATTTCTCCACGCTCAATCAATCTGTTTGCGACTTCTCCTGCGTCACCACAGATAAATTCAGCGTTTTTAATTCCGTTTAATTTGGCATTGAGCTTTGCATTCTCTACAGCATTGGGAATAATTTCTACTCCTATCAGCTTTTTTATATTACTTGCCAGTGAAAATCCTATTGTTCCTATTCCGCAGTACAAATCAAGAATAGTTTCGCTTCCTTTTAAATCTGCATATTCTTTTACTATCCCGTACAGCTTCTCAGCCTGTGCGGTGTTAATTTGATAAAATGAATGCGGAGAAATCCTCACTTTGTTTTCGCACATAATGTCGGTAATGTACTCTTTACCGAAAAGAACTTCGCTGTGCTTCCCAAGAATGACATTGGTTTTATCAGGATTGATATTCAGAACTATGCTCTTTATTTCCGAAAATTCTTTTGATATTTCCTCGGAAATATTTTTAAGTCTGTCGTCACGTTTAGTAGCCACAATGCAAAGCATTATTTCTTTAGTGTGAAAACCCTGCCTGATATAAATATGACGGATCTGACCCTTACCTGTCTCTTCGTCATATGCTTTAAAGCCGTTCTTTCCTAACAGCTTTACCGTAAAATCTGCAATTTGATTGAAAATCTCTGGCTGTAAAAGACAGTCTTTGTTATCAACTACTCGGTGAGAACGCTTTGAATAAAATCCGCATTCTAGCTTGCCGTCTTTCTCACATACCGGATACTGTGCCTTATTACGATAATGCAGAGTTTCATCACAGCCGAGTATATTATCAAAGTCAATTGACAGCTTTCCTATACGTTCGAATGAATTCTTTACAAAGTTCTGCTTAGCTTCAAGCTCGGCTTCGTATTTTAAATGCCGGAATGAACATCCTCCGCACTTTCTGTATGTATTACATTCTGGCTGAATTCTGTCACTTGACGGAGTGAGTATTCGCTCTACGATACCGTAAGCATAGGTCTTTTTCAGCTTGACAATTTGGCAATCTATAACATCTCCGATTGCAGTAAACGGAACAAAAACTGCCATTCCCTCATATCTGCCCACTCCGCTGCCTTCGTTTGTAATACTGTCTATTTTAAGTTTTATAATATCATTTTTTCTCATAATTCCACTCTGAATCTAATATATTTTTCTCTATAAATTCCTTAGCTTCGTTTTTCTTTTCAAGCATAATATCAAAATGCTTGATGTACTCCAGCGGAAATTTGTAGTTAAATATTCTCTTTAAATGTCCGTCACTGGCAACCAGCTTTGTAGACGCTCCTGCCCCCAAAGCAATTATAGACTGATTTTCCTCCATAATATAAATATTATACAAGCTTTCCTTGCCGGTCTTTGACCAGCCTATGTTTTCTAAATTCTCAAGCATATTTTTCTGTCTGTATAAATAATAAGGATCATATCCGCTCTCTGACAGCCTTTTCGATGCGTAGTCAACCATCTGCTCAGCCGGATTGTCAATAACTGTATCGCTTCTTCGGTTCAAATCAGCAGCACGCTTTATCGACAGCGTGTGAACCGTCACGTTTTCAGGAGCAAGAGCTATTATCTCATCTATTGTTTTCTTGAAACTCTCTACTGTGTCAGTTGGCAAGCCTGCTATTAAATCGGTATTAATTATATTGAACCCGATCTCTTTAGCAAGTTTAAAACTTTCTACAAACTGCTTCACAGTATGACGTCTGCCTATAGCCTCAAGTACGCTGTCGTTCATAGTCTGAGGATTTATAGAAACTCTGTCTGCACCGAAAGTCTTAATGATCTCCAGCTTTTCTCTTGTTATGGTGTCTGCTCTTCCTGCTTCTACAGTGTATTCCCGCAAAAATGATAAATCAAAATTTCGGGAAATAGTCTTCATTATCTTTTTAAGCTGATGTGCGTCGAGAGAAGTCGGAGTTCCGCCGCCAAAATAAATAGTGTCAAGTCTTAGGCCTTTACTTGAAATTGCATCTGCGGTGTAAGCTATCTCATCACAGAGACGGTCAACATACTCTGGAATAAGCCTTATACTGCTCTCTGCCGACTGCGAAACAAACGAACAGTATGAACATCTCGACGGACAAAAAGGTATGGAAATATATAAACTGAAGGATTTACTACTCATATTTTCAAGAGCTCTTTTTTGTGTAAGTGCAGTTTTGTAAGCCAAATCTATCTTAGACTTTTCACAAAGAAATCTATCAAAAAGTTCTTTCTCAATTGCCTCTTTTGACATTCCCATGTCAAGCATTTTATTGACACGCTTAACAGGACGTATACCTGTTAATATCCCCCATTTCGCCGACTTCCCTGTAAGTTCGGTAAGACACATAAATAAAAGTCTGGCAAGTATTATTTCACAGTCGCCCTCATAGTTATCTGCCGAATTTAAAATACTATTAATTTTATAATTGATTCTTTCACCAATCCTGCAAACAGTGTAAAGATATGTTTTTTGTTTTCCTTTTTTACGTCTTATAAAGCAAAAGTCACCGTTGAAGTGTTCAGTCTTTACTTCATAGAAAATATCAAAAAGCGTAGCAGGAATAAACAGCTTAACTACGCTTTCAAGTTCATATTTAAAATCATTTCCGCTGAAAATCAATGTCATTTTACAGTTCCCTCATATAAGGATTAAACGCTTTTTCATCTTCTAAGTTCGTAGGTGTGCCATGTCCGGAATATACAGTGTAATCAAAATCAATTTCTTTCAGCTTTTTAAGCGAAGTGATAAGCGTTTCAGAATCTCCGTCAACCATATCCGTTCTTCCAACCGACCTATAAAAAAGAGTATCTCCCGAAAACATTACATCTCCGCATATATAACAAACAGATCCGCTTGTGTGACCCGGAGTTGATATAACCTTTAACTTTATCTCGTCCTGCGTTACTATATCTCCGTCTGACAAAATTTTTGCTTCTCTGTAAGGCTTTAAAGGTATTCCCAGATAATTCGACAAGCTGAGATCGGCGTCATACAGCTTAGCGTTATCCGCACGATTAATATAAACCTCACAGTTTGTTTTTTCAGCCAAATCATATACAGCCCCTGTGTGGTCAATGTGACCATGAGTCAGCAAAATCTTTTTTAAGATTAGTCCGTTTAATTTAAGCTGAGAAATAATATAATCCGCATCGTCAGGTGCATCAATTAAGACCGCATTCTTTTTATCCGTTTCAACAATATAAGAGTTAGTACCAATTTCACTAAGCGGTTTAAGTTTTATTATTTTCATTATCGAAACTTTCTCCTTTTTTGTTAATTATAATATCAATTTTTCAAAACGCAGCAGTAACACTATAACAAATACTCAAAAACTCTCGGTAAATCTTTGAAACTCTTATCTTTGATAAAGCCTGCCGTTATGCTATGTTTCACATTAATAAAAATTATAATAGGCAGCAGAGGATGCAACATCACTGTTGCTATTTTCCTGTTCTGTCAACTGAAATAACACTGTCGATTTTCAAAAGCCGTGTAATTACATTGTCAAGCTGCTCCTTGCCCGCAACGCTGATAGTCACAATTACATTTGCATTTCCGTTTTTTAGTTCTCTTGCAACAGCCTCGTGCATAGGTATCTTAATTGCCGCCAGGACGTTTGAAATATCAGCAAGCAGACCTATTCTGTTATGAGCAACCACATCAAGAATAGCCCTAAAATAAGCAGTGTTTCTATCCTCAGCCCAATGTACGGCAACCCATCTCTGACTGTTTTCATTTCCCTTAATCTGATTTAAAAAGTTAATACAGTCTCTTTTGTGAACCGAAATACCATGACCCTTTGTTATAAAACCTATTATATCGTCTCCCGGGAGCGGAGAACAGCAGGCTGCAAACTTAACAAGACAATCGCCTATCCCGTCTACAATAATTCCGGAAGAATTGCTCTTGCCTGAACTAACAGAAACATCAATGTCAGGTTCTTCAATATTGGTATTCTTTTCGTATTTTTTTGTATATTCATCTTTTAATCTTCTGATAACCTTGTGAAGTTGAACCCCTCCGTATCCGATCGCAGCATAAAAGCTGTCCAGACTATCGCAGTTATGACGCTTCATATCAGCGGCAAGAAACTCCTCTAAATCGTTCTCAGGAATATGAATGAAGTTACGCTTAAACTCACGTTCAAGCTCCGCCTTACCCTCGGCAATGTTCTCCTCCCGACGTTCTTTCTTAAACCATGAGCGGATTTTTGACTTTGCCTGATTTGTCTTTGCAATGTCAAGCCATGACCTGCTGGGACCGTGATTTTCATTGCTGGTGGTCAAAATCTCTATGATTTCGCCCGTCTGGATCTTATGGTCAATGGAAACCATTTTATTGTCAGCCTTAGCACCTATCATTTTGTGCCCCACCTGAGTATGAATAGCATAAGCAAAGTCGATTACTGTGGAATCAATCGGGAGCGAAATCATATCGCCTTTTGGAGTGTATGCAAATACGTCCTCAGGAGCAAGGTCGCTTTTTATTGTTCTGACTATCTCCTCAACATCGTCGGCTTCCTTTTGAGCCTCGAGAATCTTTCTTATCCACGCAAGACGTTCATCATTCTTGTCTTTTTTTGTGATTCCCTCTTTGTATTTCCAGTGTGCAGCAATTCCGTATTCTGCTGTATGATGCATATCCCACGTTCTTATCTGAACCTCAAAGGGTATACCCTCACGACCTATAACAGTCGTATGAAGAGACTGATACATATTAGGCTTAGGCGTTGAAATGTAATCCTTAAACCTGTTCGGTATAGGATTGAACATCTCGTGAATTATTCCCAAAATTCCATAACATTCGGCAACTGTGTTTACAATAATTCTTACTGCGTACTTATCATATATCTGGTCAATATCCTTTCCGTCACGGAAAATCTTTTTATATATACCATAGTTGCTTTTTACTCTTCCTTCAATTTCAGGAACCGGATCAAAATCCTGTTTAAGCCTTTCTCTTATTCTGTCCTTTATCTTTTCAATAAGCTCTATTCGCTTTTCCTTACGCATATTCATCTGCTTATCGATCTCTTCATATGCGTATGGGTCAAGATACTGGAATGACAAGTCCTCTATTTCCTCTTTTATTGACTGTATTCCCAGTCTATGAGCAATGGGAGCATAGATATTCATAGTCTCAAGAGCGGTGGTTCTTCTCTTAGCGTCGGTTCTGTATTGCAGAGTTCTCATATTGTGAAGTCTGTCGCAAAGCTTTATGATAATAACTCTCAAATCCTGACTTGTAGCCAGTATTATCTTTCTTACATTCTCAGCCTGCTGTTCCTCTCTTGTCGCAAGAGGAATTTTTCTAAGCTTTGTAAGTCCGTCAACAAGCATAGCAACATCAGAACCCAGCTCGTTTCTCACCTGCTCAATCGTGAAATCTGTATCCTCCACCACATCGTGCAAAAGTGCAGCTGCAATAGAATCGGTATCCATTCCAAGATCTATTGCTATAAGAGCAACCGCTATTGGATGTGTAATATACGGCTCGCCAGAATCACGGGTCTGCCCCTCGTGCTTTTTCTCTGCAAGCTCATATGCACGGGTGATTTTATCAAGATCGTACTTTTTATCCTCACTGGTTATTTTCTCTATCAGCAGATCAATTGAATAGTTTTTTGAATTTGCCATAATAACTTCAGTCCTTGTTCCTTATAAAGAATATATATTTTTTAAAACCGTTGACTTAGAAAGATCAACCCTCTTTGAAACCTCAACCATATGTACCTCTTGTCTTGACGCTATAAGCTTTATCAAGCCCATCTCATTAAAAGCGTCTAAGGCTATACGCAGCTTAAAATAATTCATCGACTGAGAATTGAACTTCATAAACAGCTTATCTATTGAAACACGTTTTACAGCCATTATATACTTATAAATTCTGACAAGCTCATCTCTTGTCGGCTTAACACGGTGAATAACATTCTGAGGTACTGATTCGCCACGTTTATACGCCTCATAGCATGACTTAGCCGCAAAATACTTTTTCCCCGAAATCCCGTGATTTCTGAAATCAACAACTCTTAACGAAAGCTGTTTCTCCCCCTTATACTCGTTGACCTCCATATTGACAAGCATATCAATCTTATCTCCGACATTAAACGAAAGAGCTTCAGGAGGTCTTGAAAAGAAAAGTGCTGTCCGGCAAACTCCGTCATACACAAACTCAATTTTTGTATGTTTTCCCTGCGACAGCGGTATAATCTTTCTCACGACCGCTCCGATAACAGCGAATACCGGCATTTTATTATCCTCACCAAACGGCTCGAGAATACTCAGACTTTCCGCCATAGCTATATCAAAATCCTTAGCTTCAAGAAGTTTGTCAGCATTTATTATCATTCCGCTTAATTTGTCGCATTTACCGGCAAATTCCGATACCTTTTCTATAAACTGAGGAATTTCATCTGCCTTTATCGTAAGTCCTCCTGCGAAGTTATGTCCTCCAAACCTAATCAAAGTATCCTTGCAGTATCTAAGGCACTTATATACGTTAAACCCTTCAAAGCTCCGTGCTGAACCCCTGCCTATTCCGTTATCATCTACGGAAATTATAAAATTAGGCTTTCCGTAAAGTTCCATTATCTTCGCAGAAATTATACCTATTACTCCGTGGTGCCAGCCCTTACCGCTTATTACCAGCACCCTTTGATTTAATATTTCTGGATTTCCATCTATATATTCAAAAATATCCCTTAAAATCAAAAGCTCAGTTTCTTTTCTGCGATTATTAAGCATCAAAAGATTATCTATATCGAATTTTGCACTTTCATCTTCCGAGAGCAAAGCATCAACAGCAGTTGATGCAGAACCGAATCTCCCTGCTGCATTTATTTTCGGTGCAATTGCGAACGCTACAGAGTTTGAAGTCACTCTGCTCTTATTTATCCCGCACTTTTCAAGCAGATACAGCAAAGCGTAATTCTCACTGTTTTCAAACATATCCAATCCGTTTTTAACAAGAGTTCTGTTTTCGCCCCTAAGCGGAACAATATCAGCAATAGTTCCCACCGCAGCAAGGTCGGAAAACTGCTCTGAAACAATAGAGTAATCTCCGTCCAGTGCCGCACATAGCTTGAAGGTCACTCCAACTCCCGCTAGATCCTTAAACACAGACGGGCAATCCTCACGGTGAGGATCGACAACAGCGTCTGCCAAGGGAAGTTCATCGCCCGGCTGATGATGATCTGTGATAACCAGCTTTATACCAAGTTCATTTATATATTCTGCCTCTTCAATTGCGAGAATTCCGTTATCAACAGTAATTATAAGAGACACTCCCTGCTCTTTCAGACTGTCTACTGCTTTTTTATTTATTCCGTAACCCTCATCACGATGCGGAATGTAATACATAACGTTTGCGCCGCTGAAATCAAGATATTTTACCAAAATAGCGGTCGAAGTTACACCGTCACAATCGTAATCTCCGTAAACACAAATTAGTTCGCCGCTGTTTATTGCCCGGGAAATTACCTCTACTGCCTGAGGCATATCTTTCAGCGTCATCGGGTCTGAAAGCTCGTCATTATTGAAAAAATCAACGAGCATTTCCATATTGTCATATCCTCTTGACACCAAAACTTCAGCACAAAGCGATGTTAAATCACTTTTTCTCAAAATATCATTAACCTTCAAAGGATCAGGCTTTTTAATTTCCCAGCACTTCATACAACTTTCCTTTCAGTGTTATTAACAATTTATTATATCACTATTTTTAGCCAATTTCAATATCTATTGATAAGCTAGTCTTAACAAAAACACAAAAACTATTTTATTTTTCTTAATCTTAAACACAGATAAACCCCAACTTACTGCTTGACATATTTTTGTACGCTTTTATAAATAAGCAAACAGAACCAGTTTATTATAATTGACTATATACGACAATTATGATATATTATAAATACCTAAATTTAGTACGTATCAGAGAAAGTAAATTAAAATGATTAGAGGTTAGTAATATGGAGTATGAAAGCATTGACGAATTTCGCGGAAAAATCAAACGCATAATTATTTCCGAAGAGGAAATAAAGGCAGCAGTAAAAAAAGCGGGAGAAATGATAAACTCGTCATACGACGGCAGACCGATACTGCTTGTAAGCATACTGAAAGGCTCATTCATATTTCTATCAGACTTGTGCCGAGAAATAAACGTACCATGCGAAATAGGTTTTATGGCAGCCAAGAGCTATTATGAAGGAACTCAATCATCGGGAATTGTCAAAATAACAATGGATATACAGCAGGACGTAAGCAAATACCATGTAATCATTGTAGAAGATATTGTTGACACCGGAAGGACGCTGAAAGATGTAGCTAAGCTTATCAAGTCAAGAAAACCGATTTCCTTTAAGGTAATTACTTTACTGGACAAGCCTGACAGAAGGATTGTAGATTTTAAGGTTGACTATTCTCTGTTCACAATCCCCGACCTGTTTGTAATTGGTTACGGTTTGGATTGCGGAGAATATTTTAGAAATCTTCCGTACATAGCTGAATTTTCAGAAAATGGGGTGTAGAAAATTTTAGAAAAGATATTTAAGCTCAAGCAAAACAATACAAACGTAAAAACGGAAATTGCCGCAGATATTACGACGTTTATGACAATGGCGTATATTCTGGCAGTAAACCCGAGCGTTTTATCCGATACGGGGCAATGCCTTTGTTCTACAGCATTTCGGAAGGTATATCAATCGGAGTTATTTCGTATGTTCTTATCAATCTTATCTGCGGTAAGAGAAAAGAAATTAATCCGCTTATGTATATTCTAGCCGTACTGTTTATTTTAAAATATATTTTCCTGTAATTTCAATTAAATAAGATTTCTCCACGAAAGGTTGAACATTTCTTTTTTGCGAACAATAAAAAGTAATGCGGCTATTCTGGGAAATTAATTATAAAAGCACATAGATTTTTTTACTTCTATGTGCTTTATTTTTGTAATTAAAATATGATACAACTTAAATTTTCTGTGTAAAACAAAATCCACGCACTATATCAAGTACGCGGACTGGTTACAACAACAATGTTGCTGGTGCCGGTGACCGGGGTCGAACCGGTACGGTGTCTCCACCACTGGATTTTGAGTCCAGCACGTCTGCCAATTCCATCACACCGGCAAAACACTACTAAATATTTTATCATAACAGCAGTATTTTGTCAACAACTTTTCAATAAATTATTCGACGAAAATGCAGTCAAAATTTTAAATTATAATCTCAGCATGTCTCGTAACGTGACAGCCTATGTTCACAGACACAGGAAGTCCGGCAATATGCGTAGGAGCCTGCTCAATGTTGACCGCCAAAGCTGTTACAGTACCGCCAAAACCCTGAGGACCTATGCCCAATTTATTTATTTTATCTAGCATTTTCTTTTCTAAATCTGCATATAGAGCTTTTGGATTTCTTATTGAAACCGGTCTGCATAGAGCCTTTTTAGCGTTATATGCACAGCTTTCAAAGTCTCCTCCTATACCAACGCCCACTACAATCGGAGGGCAAGGATTAGAACCTGCATGAGCTACAGTATCTACAACGAAATCCATTATCTCATCATGCGTAGCAGAAGGCGTCATCATTTTCAATGCAGACATATTTTCACTTCCAAAGCCTTTCGGAGCAACCATAATCTTAACTTTGTCACCGTCAACTATTTTAGTATGTATAACCGCAGGAGTGTTGTCGTTAGTGTTCACACGCTCAAGAGGATCATATACTATAGACTTTCTCAGATAACCGTCTGTATAACCTTTTGCAACACCTCTGTTGATTGCCTCATATAGACCTCCGTCTATAAAATGAACGTCCTGCCCTACCTCTAAGAATATAACTGCCATTCCCGTATCCTGACAAATAGGAATTATTTCATCTCTGGCTACGTTTATATTGTTAATTATATCAGAAAAAACATTTCTTCCGACTTCCGACTTTTCCTCATTTGCTCTGCACTTTATACAGTCTTCCAAATCCTTTGGAAGATTAAGATTCGCCTTTATGCAAAGCTCTGAAACCTTTTGCTCAATTTCCTTTACGCTTATCTCTCTCATTTATATTTCCTCTCCGTTTATTACTACCATAATCGGACTGCTCATAATCTCAAAAGGATTAGAACTGAACATTACCAAATCTGCGTCCTTACCTATTTCTATAGAACCTATTCTGTCAGATAACCCCAACTGTTTTGCAGGAGTTTTTGTGACCGCCTTGAGTGCCTCGTAAAATTCTAGTCCGTTTTTGATTTCAATACCCGCTGAAATAGGAAGATACTGAATTGGAACCTCGCTGTGGTCTGTGCAAATTGAGATCTCCACCCCAGTTGAGTTCAATATATAACCGTTTTCAGAAGTTAAATTCGCAAGCTCAGGCTTTGACTTATCACATATTACAGGGCCTATCACAACGGTTGCATTTTCATTTTTTAGCTCATCGGCAATAAGGTGACCTTCTGTGCAATGTATAAGAACATAATCCAAATCAAACTCATTGGCAATTCTTATTGCTGTGAATATATCGTCCGCTCTATGACAGTGAAAATGTGCTTTGATTTCTCTTCTAAGCAATGGTATCAGAGCCTCGCATTTTGCGTCAAATTCAGGAGTTTCATCTCCTGCTTCCTTATCTTTCATATATCTCTGAGCCTTACTTAAAGTCTCACGAATAAGTGCAGCGATTGCCATTCTTGTCACAGGTGAAGAATCCTTATCAAGATACGTCATTTTAGGATTTTCGCCGAGACTTATTTTCATACCGATTTTTCCAAGCGACATTGTATCGACACGCTTGCCAATAGTTTTTACAGCAATAATACTTCCGCATATTGCGTTAGAGCTTCCAGGCGAAACAGCAGCGGCCGTAACTCCTGCTTTTCTTGCGTCCTCAAATGCAGAATCCATCGGGTTTATACCGTCTAATGCGTTAAGCTGAGGCGTTATCGGGTCGGAATCCTCGTTGAAATCCTCGCCCTCTATACCTACTCCGCTTGTAAAAAGACCCAAATGAGTATGTGCGTCAATAAATCCGGGATAAAGCGAATTACCTTTTGCATCAATTAGCTTATCGTCAGCGTTTTCGGGCAGTCCCTCCCCGATACTTGTTATTTTTCCGTTTTCATATTTTACATAACCGTTTTCAATAATTTCATCGCTGTTGTTCATTGTATATATCTTTGCGTTATATATTATCATCAGATTCACTCCGATACAAATTAGATTTTAAAAGTCAGCTTATTAAGTTATTGTACCATAAATTCTAAAGTAAAGCAAGAAAAGTGTTCAGATTAAACCTGAACACTTTTCTTAATGTCTGATCCACTATTTAAAATTCTCTATTATTAAACTAAATACCAATGAAATATTAAAGTCATCACTCAACAATTGGTTCAAATCTTATTCTGATTTTAGGAAGTTTTTCAATTGTTGTATATGAATTCATAAGACCGTCTTCTATCGACAAATCATTTTCGCCGCTTGCAGGCGGAGCGAAAATTTTAAGAGTCAAATCGCAGGAACCGTCTAAAGGCTTTTCAAAGAAAGCACTCATCATATCAATAGTCTTAGCCTCAGGAGATTTATAGAACCATTTTCCGTTAATCTCAAACATCAAATTGGAATTATCATCGTCATCAAATACGAGTTCGCAGAAATGCGGATTCTTTTCAAAGTGAAGAGGTATTGCAATACCCTCTGCGTCCTCTGCACCTCCCCAGCGTAGAGTGCATGGAAGCGAAAGCTCGCTCCCCTGAGTCATCTCAGGATAGAAATATTCATCGTGTATGATTTCCTTATAAGTTTTCATTACAGGCTGTTCTATTCCAACATCAGGATTGTTCGGATCCTCTATCTCAAGTCCCAAACGACCTCTGTCTCTAAATTGATAGAATGTAAAGCCGGTATACCAAGTAGCCTCTTCCCTCTTAACTCTGTCGCAGTAAGCCTTTACCATATCTGCCTGATCATACGGTCCTGTTACATCGCCGTCAGCATTGAACTCGCTCATAACCATCGGCTTTGATGCACCATTGTTAAGTTCCTTGAATCTTTCATACGCTGCTTTTGTATAATCAAAAACATCGTCAACCTTTGATCTGCTGAAGGTGTTTCCTCCCTTTTCAGCAACATCAAAAGGCCAGCCCCAATGAAGTGCCATATACTTATCTATGCTCCATATATCCGTATCCAGAATAGCCTGCTTAAAATCATCTTCCTTTTCAATTTTCTGAGTATTAGGATCTACTCCTCCGATACACAAAACCGTCTGAACATTAGGAGCATATTCTTTTATTATTTTATTAAAACGGCAGTAAAATTCACCTAATTCAGCATATGTTGCTCTCTTTGTAAATGAAAACCAATCGCCTGTAGCTTCATGATTAACCCTTAGCATCATTCTGCCGAACGGTCTTAAATCCTTGGCTATTGCAATAATATGTTCATCGGTTACGTTCGGGTCAACCGTAAGAGTAAGAATAACGTCCTGTCCGTGACGGCGGACATCTCTCATATAGTTGAAAGGCTCGCCGTCAGTATTGCCGTTAAGTCCGCCCTTATAAGTAAAATAATCATCATAAGGATAATCCCACTGAAATGAAATATCAGCATCCTTCATAACCTCTGAAATTCTGCCCGGCCATTCCTTATCAAGAGGATAGTAACAGTACATAAGACTGATAGCCCTATGAGGTCTGCCCATTTTATTTAATATATAATCCTGATTTACATATTCACCTCTTTCAGAACCGTCTCCTAAATCAACGGCACACTTTGCCTTACCCATATGAATTGAATAAATTTTAGTTTCTTCCATTTGATAACCTCCGTATTAATTAATATATATAACATTATTGATCCTGTCAATAACGTTTGATATTTCCTTAAAAACCTTATCACTTTGATCTGTTTCGGGATACTGATTTGTAAAAATACAAAGCACAAACGGTGAATCAGCATAAACTATAGCACAGTCGTGATACTGTCTTTCTGTAAAATCAGAGCCGTATTTCTGCGACACCTTATACTTGCTATCAAGAGTCTTTCCTATCTGCCTGTTTACATCAGTATCAGTCATAAGCTTGGTAAGCCATTTGCCTCTTTTAGTTTGTTCAGCGTATTTGTAGACTTCTTTATAGCATTTGAGCATATCATCGCTCGTACAGTATGTAAAAATCCACGAGTCACCCAGCGAAAAGTTCGCTCCGATTGAATATAAATCACTGTTAAACTGCTTATAGCCAAAATGCTTAACAAGATTGTAATATGCGGTATTGTCGCTCCGCTGAATAGTATATTTTATTAGTTTTTTTGCGGTAAATTCACTACCCGTTTTTGCCTGTGCGGTAAGCCCGTTATCTTCTGACCAGTTGACAGTTTTAGTTACTTTTTCAGAAAGGTCTATCCCCGATTTTAGCAAAGACGCCACAAACGGCGTTTTAATTGTACTGCAAGTCGCAAATCGCCTATTAGAATTGTAACTGATATAAGCACCTGTGTCCATATTCTCATAGCTGAAAGACATATTAAAATCAGAATTTGCAATAATATTCTGAAGCTCATCTAAATAATCGTAAAAATCCTGAATGCTCGTGACCTTTTCAAACCCCTGCATTGAAAAGTTGTAACCGCTTAAATTGTTTAAATTGACATCAGTAGGATTGTATTCTCTTGTTCCTGTAGTTGTAGTAGTAGTTGTTGTTGTCTTAGTCTTTTTTGACTTTGCACTTTTCTTAGTTTCTGTCTGAGTATCAGTTTCAGATAAAACAGAAGTGTCACTTGACGCTTTTTCAGGCTTGTTTTCATTATTTTTATTACATCCGAATAATGCGGTACTCATCAAAATAACAAGAAAAAAACACAGTAATCGGAATCTCATTTAATCCTATCCTCACTTCAATATAAATATATCCCTTATAATTCCTGCTTATCTTATAACGACAGACGAGCATATTCCTGCCCCGAAATTTCTGCTCTTAATAATTACGGTTATCTCCTTTTCACCGCTGAAGTCTTTTAACTCAGTGTCAAGACCGCAGGGCCACTCATAATCGCATTCTGCCAGCTTGATACCGTCAATATAGACCTCGCATATTCCCCAGATACTGTTAAAATGCAGAACAGGCTTTTTACCGTTTATCTCGTTCGGAATATTAACTCTTGTTCTGTAAAGTGCGTATTTTCCTTCGCTGTTTGAAAACTTCTCCTGAGCTCCGTTTACAACCCTAACCGGCTCAAGCGAGTTCATATCAGAAACCGAATATACAACTTTAGGATCGGGTTTTTCATCCAAAAGCTCAGCAGACATTTTCCAGCCGCTTAAATAAAGTTCCTCAATACTTTCAACATACTGATAACCTTCACGTTCCAGAACAGTAATGTCATCACAATCAAAATTCATTATATCAGTTGACGCTTTTAATGTCAAGGATTTTGCACCCTCATTTAACCTTACTATCGCCTGACAGCATCCGTTGAACATCGACCGCTTATTTGATGTAAATTCCTCATGGCAATTTGGGTTTCCGTTTGCCATTCCGAGTATCGTTCCACCCTCTGCTGAAAACTCAATTTCAAAATCTGCGTCGGGAACAAACTCACCGTTTTTATCAACAGCATATATATTTACAGGTATGGCGTCGCTGCCGTCGTTATACATATAAGTGCGATACGGCTTTATCAACAGACCGCTGGCTTCCTCTGAGGTATTCTTTATGTCAACAGCAGCTACCTTTGTTCCGTTATATCCCACAAGCTTTAGTTCTCCGCTTTCAAAAGGAACATTCCAAACAGCCTGTTTCAATTTGTCGATAGACTTCTTGCCTTTTGACTTTCCATTTACAAAAAGCTCTGCCTCTTTACAGTTTGTCATTGACATTACTTTTATAATAGTTCCCTGTTTGCCTTTCCAATTCCAATGCGGAGCAACATAACATACAGGCTTATCTGAAAATATAGCCTTTGAAAGATAATATGCGTCTTTTGGAAATCCGCATGTGTCCATCATACCGAAAAAACTCGAAACCGAAGGCCATTCATACGGCGTTGGTTCTCCTAAATAGTCAAATCCGGTCCACATAAACGCACCGCTGACAAAATCACGGTCTAATACATACTTCCACGTTTTCCGAATGGTATTTCCCCAATCGGACGCATCTTCATCATAGCTTGCAATCATATGAGCCTCATCATCATTTTTATAGCATCCCCTCACAGAAAATGCAGACGTCGTTTCGCTTGCAACAATAGGAATATCCGGATACTTTTCGTGAAATGCGTCATAGCTCTGCGGCTGATAGTTTACTCCGCATACATCAAAAACACTTCCTGCACCGTCACTTTCCAGAATACCACCGTGCATAGCACCTGTAACATATCGTGAGCTGTCGAGCTTTCTTATCTCAGTCCTCATACGCTCAGTCATTTTTCTGCCCTCAAGTGCCGACTGCAAAAACTCCTCATTGCAAATTGAATACATTATTACCGATGGGTGATTTCTGTCACGACGTACCATTGTTCTTAAATTTTCAAGGTTCTCTTCACTGGTTTCAAAAATTCTGTTCTCATCCATAACAAGCATACCCAGCCTGTCGCATACATCTAAAAGCTCACTTGACGGCATTCCGTGTGAACATCTGTATGCATTAGAACCCATTTCCTTCAGTCTCTTGATTCGATACTCGTTTATGCTGTCGGGAACAGCAACTCCTATTCCGCCGTGATCCTGATGATTACAGGTTCCTAACAGCTTCAGCGGCTTGCCATTGAGAAAAAATCCCTTATCAGCATCAAACTTTATCGTCCTGAATCCGAACACCGTTTCACATTCGTCAACCTGCTCGCCGTTTATGTAAATTAATGACTCCGCTTTGTACAAATTAGGGTCATCTACATCCCAAAGTCTCGGCTCTTTAACAGTAATGTTCTGCAAAAATTCCCTCTTTGAATACTCATACACAGTCATTTCAGTGTTTCCTATAGCAACTGCATCGTCTATAGTACTTAGCTCACTGTCAAGCTCGTAAATCTTAGTTACAAGCGAAACAACTTCATTTTTGTAATAACCGTTATTAATAACCGTTTCTATTTCTATATTCCAGTTTTCATCAGACAGCTTCTTTGGATTTACAAATACACCGTATTTATCAATATTGACCTTGTTTTTCACGTTCAGCCAGGCATGACGGTAAATTCCCGCACCTTCATACCACCAGCCCTCCCACTCGTCTGCGTCTACAAAAACAGCAAGAGTGTTCGGCTCGCCGCCTAAAATCGCCCTGTCGGTAATATCTACGCTGAACGGAACATATCCCGTAAAGCTCCGCTTTAGTATAGAACCGTTGAAATATACTACAGCGTTCTTTTCAATACCGTCAAAATCAATTGTTATCTGCTTTCCCTCGTAATCGGAATCAAGTGCAAATGATTTTCTGTACCACGCTTTTCCTTTAGGCTTATATCCCCAAGACGGCGAACCGTCCTTGTCAAACTCACGCTTTATTGACCAGTCATGAGGAAGATCGACTACCTCCCAGCTTCTGGCGTCAAAATCACTCTGTGGAACGCCTTTGGCTGAGCCCGCCTTTGAAGTGTTATAAATACTTCCGTGGTCTACTCCGATTTTTGGTCTTATGTCTCCCAAATGAAAAGACCAGCCCTTGTCAAGCGATTTAACGATTCTTTTTTTAACCATGTCACAGACCTCAATTCACTTTAAATGTATACTATATTTATATAAACATAATACGCCGGTAAAGTCAAGTAAATAAAAATTAATAATTGATAATTGACAATGGATAATTGCAAAAGACAAGAAAAGCGTCCAAGTCATTTTATTGACTCGAACGCTTCAGTGTTTTCCATACTAATTTCAGCCCGCCGTTTTCTATGTTTTATTTGACGACCTTCCAAAGGCGGTATCGGATGCAACGTCATATAAGGTCTATTAACTTAAATAAAATATAAAACGCGAGATACAAAAATTCACGTTCCGCAAAATGCGAAACGCGAATAGCCTGCGGCGGCTCGCCGCTATTTAACTTTTTTTGAAACCTTCTTTGACCATTTTCCCTTGTAGGTTTTATTTCCTATCTTTTTATATGCTCTTACTTTGATATAATACCTCTTTCCTGATTTCAGCCTTTTTAGAGTTACTTTATTTTTCTTAATATTCTTTTTTACCTTTGCATTTTTCATACCTTTCTTTAAAGAATATTTTACTTCATATTTTACTCCTTTTATGTTTTTCCAAGATACTTTTAGCTGTTTCTTTTTTATTGGTTTTACCTTTAGCTTTTTGACCTGTGTCTTTTTAATAGCTTTAATATTACCTTTGATCACAGACGAAACATCTACATAAGTCATTTTAAGATTTTTATAAGTATCTGCATCTGAAGGCACAACCAATCCAGGTGACCATGTACTATAGTCAAAATTATTTCTTTTAAATACTGTCAGCTTTGAAAAATCAACATTTTTAACCTCAGACTTTTTCAACTCTATTATATCAGTTATATGCCTTGCTGTTTTGGTTTTCGGAAACTTCCAAACAGAATTATATGACATAACTAAAGTGTTATCAAAGTTTTTAACAATGCCTTTATTTACAAAGCTATGACAAGTATACTTATTGCCGTAAATACAATTTACCAAAAGAATATTGTCTTTAAAGAACTCTGCCTTTTTACTGGTAAAACCACAAGCAGTATAATCCTTATAATTTTTAATTACGAAGTAAAAATTTTTACTTTTACCAATATTGTAATTCAAGTTAAATGAATCACCTGTTTCTAATTTGTTGGCATAGTTCAATATATTTACCATTTTTAAAGTGACATTTTTATCAGGAGTTGTATTTGGCTCTGAATTTGAGGTGGCATTTGAATAATCAAGGGTAACATTTACTTTAATCTTTGAAAAATCTACACCTGATGCCTCTGATTTTTTTAATTCAATATAATTTACTTCATATGTATCCTGACTTAAACTTATAGCTGACATATTATATTTATAATTGAACTTAAGTATTCTATCACTACCCTTTATTATTGTAGGATTTTCATATCCGCCTCTTTTTCCACTATAACTAACAAGCCAAT
This sequence comes from uncultured Clostridia bacterium, assembly GCA_947589185.1. Lineage (GTDB taxonomy): Bacteria > Bacillota > Clostridia > Oscillospirales > Ruminococcaceae > UMGS1601. The sequence goes on from CANQCK010000001.1 coordinate 406,006, forward strand.
TCACTAATAAATCATTTTGATTAAAAAATGATTTATTGTAACCGTTTACAAACCCCTTACCTTCAAGTGTTTTGTATTCATCATAATTCTGAATAAAAATATAATATCCTAAACCAGCTATTGGTTGGTCAATATCCAATGCACTATATACACTGCTACCAAAGCCCCACTTACTGTTAAAGCTTAAAGCAGTATCAGCAGTTGTAATAAATGCCGTTATTGAAACAGATGTAATCAACATAACAGCCGTAACAATAATGCTTAATATTTTTTTCATTTTCATAAAAAACTCCTCCTTTTAATAGCATTAATAAATATCTTTAATTATATAATAACACAACAATATATGTATGTAAAGTAAAAAGCAAGCGGAAAGCCTTATTTTGTAGAATTTCACAAAACATCAAGTCTTTCTTTGTACACTATAACATATGATATTCATAAGATAAAAGTAGACACAGATGTGCTTGCTTAAATCCCTAAACTCTTGATTTTCGAAACCAGCCCGCCATTGTACAAAAAGTCCGCCCTTAAGAAATATTCCAAAGGCGGACTGATGCAACGTCATATGAGGTCTATTAACTTAAATAAAATATAAAACGCGAGATACAAAAATTCACGTTCCGCAAAATGCGAAACGCGAATAGCCTGCGGCGGCTCGCCGCTGGAGCTGCTACCCGGATTCGAACCGGGGACCCCTTCCTTACCATGGAAGTGCTCTACCTACTGAGCCATAGCAGCATTACAGTTTAGTATTATAACCGAATTCAGCCAAGTTGTCAATAGTTTTTAATATTATTTTCAGCCAACAGCCATTCAAATATGAATAATTTAAGAAATTTTGATAAAATACTTGCAATTTTAAAAGAAATCTGTTAAACTGATATAGTTGCAATTAAAATAAGGATTAAAGGAGGTGCAGTCTTATGGCAAAATGCGATTTTTGCGGAAAAGGTGTAACTTTCGGAGCTGCAGTATCTCACTCACACAGAAGAACAAACAGAGCATGGAAGCCTAATGTTAAAAGAGTAAAGGCTATTGTAAACGGCACTCCTTGTCACGTTCACGCATGCACAAGATGCTTACGTTCCGGCAAGGTAACAAGAGCATAGAAAACAGCATAAGAAATATTATTAAGACAGCCGATATTATTGTCAGCTGTTCTTTTTATTAATAAAAATTTATGAAAAACAGAAAAACATCCGCAGACTTTTTTTGCCTGCGGATTTCTGTTTTTATGAAGCCTTTTTAACTGTATTAGCTTTTTTGCTATCAGAAGTTACATTTTCATCTTTACCGTTTGAAGAAGTTTCCTGATTATTGCTTGTTGCAGCAGCCTCCTGACTTTTTGCAATCATATCGTGGAATATTATAGAGCTTGATATATTCATTCTGTTTTCGGCATACTCGCTTCTTTCCTGAATATATGTCTCATCCACAGAATCGTCATTATACCTTTCCTGAATCTTCTCAGATGTATAGTTCCCTCTGTCCTCGGTCAAAAAATCAGTGCTGTCTTTGAGCTTTGGCAGACCCTCAGAATAGTCGTAAACCTGATTGCACGGAATTGCGGTTACCACGTTATTGTATTTCTTTAAGTCAAAGTATTCCTGCTTGGAATTTGAATAGTATATGCTGTTAGTAATAAAGTTCGCATTGGGGAAAACCACAATATTATCATCTGCATATTCACTGAAAAGGTCATGTCCCAGAGCATACTGATTTTCAAATCCGAACATATTTCCCAAGGTCGGCAAAGCGTCATACATTCCTGCAACCTTTGTTATTTCTACAGGCTCATACTCCTTATGATCCTTTGTCCATATAATAAACGGAACCCGTCTGTTTATATTGTAGCAATACTCATCAACAGGTACATACCCCTCGTCGCCCTCCTGCAAGACAGTATCTGTGTAAGGATCATAGTTAAGGTAATAGTTATACTCGCTTTCCTTGATTTTAGCGTCGTGATCTCCGTAAAGTACAATTACCGTATTTTCCAAAAGCCCCTTAGAATCAAGCTCATCGATCAGCTCGCCTATCGCCTCGTCCGCATAATGAACAGACTTAAAGTAGCTTCCCAGCTTTCTTCCCTCTAAAAACGGTGCTGAAGCTTCCTCATACTTTCCTGTTTCTTCGTTATATCTCTGATACTTGAAATCTACTTCATAATCGCTGTGATTTTCTATATCAATAAAGGGAGTGTGATTTGTCAACATTATCATTGTTCCGTAAAACTTGTTATGCTGTTTTGAAATTTGCTCGATTATATCGCTAGACTGTCTGAAAAATGACTTGTCTGACAATCCAAGTCCGATAGTCTCGTCAATATCATAGTCGGTAGTGTAATTATAAAACTTATCATAACCCAGCGATTCGTGCAGCTTTAATCTGTTCCAATACGAACCGTTGTTTCCGTGCATTGAAAATGTGTAATATCCCTGCTCCTTTAACAGTTTTTCTATGGATACATAAGTTCTGTCACAGTAGTTAATGGCAACGGTTCCGCTTGATGCAGGCATAAGCGATGTGTTAAATGTAAACTCAGAGTCAGAACTTGTACCAACGCTTTCCTGTGCGTAGAAATTTGAAAAATATATACCTTCCCTTGCAAGTTTGTTAAGATTCGGAGTAAGCTCCTTTCCGTTGATCTTTGTATCCATCGTAAATTGCTGAATACTTTCTGCGTGAATGGTTATAACATTCTTACCTTTGAAAATATCCGTATAATCATTGTCATCGCTTACCGGATCAGCCTCCTCCTTGTCATCATAAAAGGCATGAAATGTTTCGGCACTTTCCTGCTCTCCGAACAGAACATTAAGCTGTGCATTTGTGCTCGTTACAACGTCACTAAACGTATATGTGTAAAGTCCGAACGCAGATAACACATACTCCCTGTTCCATGACTTTCTCAGTCTTGAAACATCAGTTCCCGTAAGAGTTGTGGCAAATATTCCGGCAAATATCAAACCTGCAAACAAGGTGTTCAAAGCCGCCATCTTGGAATTTCTCTTGCTTATTTTCTCCAATCTTTCAAAATAATGAGTTTTCTTCTTTCTCAATATAATATATACCGCTGTATAGATTACAATAGACAATAAAAAGACTAGATCCTTAGCCTCTAAAATGCTCTCTGTTACAGCGTCGAAAACCCCTCCAAGCTGCGACGCCGTTGACAAAAGAGATGCCGATATAAAAGACTTGTAATTTGTATAATATATTGAATCTGCCATTGTCAGTACCGAAAACAGGCTTACCCAAATTATATAGTATACAAATCTTCTTTTAGGTCTTATAAAATAACCGAACAGACCTATTATCAATATAACTGCAATATCTGCAAGTACAGGCTTTATTGAAAAATAATTTTTAACCGTAAAAAAACGTAAAACTGTTGAATTCAACAGCATCAAAATCACATATGCTAAAAACAAAATATTATCTTTGCAATATTTGACTATTCTTTTTCTTATCTTATTAAGAGTACTCTTTATATTATAAAATTTACTTTTATCCTTTGCAGATTGATCATCCAAACTATTTGATATGTTTTTCTCCACTTCGGCTGACCTCCTGATGTTTATCATTGATAAGCCAATAACACATTTTTCTGTAATTCTCTTTTTATACAATTAAATATTATAACAAATTCCTCTTTTTTTGTCAACCGACGAGCCGCCGGAGGCTCCGCTGCCTTTGGAAAGTTTTCAGAATATGTTTACTTTGCAAAACGGCAGACTAGTACTTTGTTGCAATAAGAAAGAAAGTTTTATTGGTGACTGGCGAGCCGCCGGTGGCATTGCCGCCTATTTAAAGTTTAATTTAATGTATAACATTTCAAAACGGCGGGCTAATACTTAATGCAAAGAGTAACATTGACATTACCGGCGAGCCGGCAGGGGTGACCCCTGCACGCAGTCTGCTTGAAAAAGAATGATATTTTTTACAATTGCAGACTATAACCTATAAGCTGAAAACCTGTTTCAAGATCGGCGAACTTTCAGCAACTCCGTTGCCAAAAAATCAAGAATCAAGATAAGAGCGTTCAAGGGTAACCTGAACGCTCGTGTGTTAGAGATATTATAAGCCTGCCGTTTTTCAAATTACGTTTAATTTGAAAAATTGTCAGAGGCGACAATTCCTGTGGTAACTCACCGCTTAATTATCTTGGTCGTAAGTTTCCTGAAAAAATTTGGCATAATCAGTTCTTTTCTCTTTCATAAATGCAATAGCCGTTCTCGGGTGACAATTAAATCTTCCTGTCAGCAGGTACGGAACATCGTATCCCCACACCAGACCGTCGTTGTGAAGCTTAACCATATGCTTTTCAATGAAGTCAAGAAGCGGAACTAAATTGTATTTGGGATTCTTTAAAAACCCGAGCAAGGTTTCCAAAGCACAGTTTCCTGCACCTCTGCCCAGTGATCTTACAGTACCGTCAAGATAGCTTGTTCCCATTATCATAGACTCAATTGTATTTGCAAAAGCAAGCTGCTGATTATCATGTGCGTGAATACCTATCTTTTTGTTATACTTTTCGCCGAACTCTAAGTATTTAGCAGTAAGTCTTCTAATATCCTCAGGATATAAAGCTCCATAGCTGTCAACAAGGTAGATTATATCAACACTGCTCTTGCAAAGAAGCTCAAGAGCCTGATCAAGTTCACCGTCATTTGCAGTCGAAACCGCCATAATATTAGCCGAGGTCTCATATCCCTTGTTGTGAAAATTCTCTATCATCTCAATACAAGATGGGATCTGATATACATATGTAGCCGTACGCATAAGGTCAACAACGCTTTCACTCTTAGGCAAAATGGTATCCATATCGGTTCTTCCTACGTCAGCCATAACTGAGATCTTCAAATTGCTGTCATTTTCACCGACAATTCCCCTTATAGATTCTTCATCGCAGAACTTCCACTTGCCGAAATCCTCCTCAGGAAAAATCTTCTTTGAAGCCTTATAACCAAACTCCATATAATCAACGCCTGCAGCGATATTTGTCTCATATAAATCCTTTACAAACTCGTCTGTAAAACGAAAATTGTTTACCAGTCCGCCGTCTCTTACAGTTGCGTCAACAACCTTTAAATCGTCTCTTACTGAAATCAAATTGCCTTTTTTAATCTCACTCATAATTAGTATGCTCCTGATCTGGAGCTTCCTCCTTTCACTGTTTGATAATTATATTTGATTTTGACTTTTTATGGTTTAAAGCTTTAACGCTTTAAAGCCAACTACTACATTATATACAAGTTATTTTTATTTGTCAAGTATTTTTTCAAAAATTTTTTATAAAGCTCGTTCTCACAGGCACTTATCTATAAAATAAACAGCAACATAAAAAATATTACTTATAACTAATCGCCATAAATTTTATAAATTCATTAAATTCTTTATCAGACATTAAATCTAAACAGAACAATATCTCCGTCCTGCATAACATAATCCTTGCCTTCAAGTCTCATAAGACCTTTTTCCTTGACGTGAGCCATAGTTCCACAAGCCATTAGATCGTCAAATGAGACCACCTCAGCACGAATAAAACCCTTTTCAAAATCGGTGTGAATTTTTCCTGCCGCCTGAGGAGCTTTTGTTCCCTTTTTTATTGTCCACGCACGAACCTCAGGCTCACCTGCTGTGAGAAAAGATATAAGCCCGAGAAGTGAATATCCCTCTTTAATAATTCTTCCAAGACCTGAGATCTCAAGACCAAGCTCTGATAAGAACATCTGCTTATCCTCGTCGTTCATATCAGAAATCTCCGCCTCTATCTGAGCACAGATCGGCAAAACGGCACTTCCCTCTTCCATTGCGTGCTGACAAACTAATTTATAGTTTTCATTGGTTTCTATGTTGTTAGTGAAATCATTTTCTGAGAGATTAGCGGCATAGATAACAGGTTTACCTGATAAAAGCGGTGTTTCCTTTATCCACTCGCTCTCATCATCGTTCATCTCAAAACTTCTTGCAGGCTTCCCGTCCTCCAAATGTGACTTAAGCCTTTCTAAGAAATCAACTACTCCTGCAAGGGATTTATCGCCCTTCATTGCCTTTTTGGTTCTGTCTAAACGCCTGTCAATCATCTCAACGTCTGAAAAAATAAGCTCTAAATCAATAGTTTCAATATCACGGCTAGGATTTATACTTCCGTCAACGTGAATAATATTATCGTCCTCAAAACACCTTACAACGTGAACTATTGCGTCAACCTCACGAATGTTTGAAAGAAATTTGTTGCCCAGTCCCTCACCTTTGGAAGCACCCTTTACAAGACCTGCAATATCAACAAACTCCAGCGTTGCAGGAGTAAATTTAACAGGATTGTACATCTCCCTTAATTTGTCAAGACGTTCATCAGGAACAGATACTATTCCAACATTCGGCTCTATAGTGCAAAACGGATAATTAGCCGATTCTGCACCTGCGTTTGTAAGTGCATTAAAAAGCGTACTTTTCCCAACATTCGGCAGTCCTACCATACCTAGTTTCATATAAATTTTTCCTCCTGAATAATACTTACACTCTTTTTCTATCTGGCGTCAACAAAGCCCACCTTATGATACACCTTTGAAAGAATTCTATTTGTTATTCTCATTGCAGACTCCGCTCCGCTTGTATAACACTCTTTCAAATAAGCCTTATCGGCAATAAGTCTTGCAAAATCATCTCTTACCGGCTTTAAGTAATCTGCAACTGCTTCACCTACCGCCAGCTTGAAATCACCATAGCCTTTTGACGCAAACTCACTCTCAATTTCATCATAGGTCTTGCCGGTAACACAAGAATATATTGACATAAGATTGTTTATCCCATCCTTGCCTTCACGATAACAAACCTCTGTTTCGCTGTCGGTAACTGCTCTTTTGAACTTCCTGATAACAGTATCTTTGTCATCGAGAATATAAACGGTAGCATTCTGGTTTTCGTCCGACTTTGACATCTTCTTGGTAGGGTCTGCAAGAGATTTAACGCTTGCTCCCACAGGGGGAATATAAGGTTCGGGAAGTTTGAAAAACTCACCGTACTTATTATTAAATCTTCCCGCAACATTTCTTGCAAGCTCTAAATGCTGTTTCTGGTCAGCACCGATCGGAACTAAATCCGCATTATAAGCCAGAATATCAGCAGCCATCAAAACAGGATATGTAAATAACCCTGCATTGACATCATCAGCGTGCTTTTTTGACTTATCCTTAAACTGAGTCATTCTCGAAAGCTCTCCAAACTGCGTTGAACAAGCTAAAACCCAATTAAGTTCAGCATGGCATTTATTATGGCTCTGAAAGAAAACTATCGACTTTTTAGGATCAATTCCGCAAGCCAAAAGCAGAGCATAAGCCTGTAATGAATTTTGTCTCAGCTTGGCAGGTTCCTGCCTTACAGTTATAGCATGCAAATCAACTATTGAGTATATGCAGTTATATTCGTCCTGTAAAGTTCCCCAGTTGCGGACCGCTCCTAAATAGTTACCTAGTGTAAACACTCCAGTCGGCTGAATTCCGCTGAAAATAATCTTTTTTTCTTTATCAAATTCAAGCATAGTTAATCTCCTCTATTATTTTTATTTTTTACTTTCTCTTCTTTCTTGCATCCAGCTGTCAGCCGTCCGTTGTACAAAGTAAACACATTGCACACACTTTCCAAAGTCAGATTACCTCCGTCGGCTCGCCGGTCTTACTTTTGGTAATTTATCCATTGTCAATTATCAATTGTCAATTGTCAATTATCAATTAATTAACCTGCCGTTATACAAATTAAATACATTTTGCAAACTTTCCAAAGGCAGAGTGCCTCCGGCGGCTCGCCGGCTAGCCGAACATTTCTCTTGACAGCTTCCCTATAAGTTCGCAGCCCTTTATGATATGTTCGTCGGCAGGCGTTGAGAAGTTAAGCCGAAACGACGTAGTTCTATCGGTCTCATTAATAGTAAATGCCGTACCCGGAACAACTGCTACCTTGAACTCTGAAACAGCCCGTTTGCAAAATCCCATCATATCGCAGTCATCGGGCAGCGTACACCAGATGAACAAACCGCCCTCAGGCTTTGTAAATTTAACCTTGTCTGAGAAATTCTTTTCTATCTCTCCAAGCATAAGTTCACACTTGTGCTTATAAATTTTTCTTATGTCAACAAGGTGTTTTTCCATATCACAGGTCGAAAGGAATCTCTCTGCCAGAATCTGTGCCCAGATATTCGTATGCACATCTGATACCTGCTTGCAAACAATAATTTTAGACACAATTTCCTTAGGTGCTGAACAGTACCCAACTCTGATTCCCGGTGCGAGTACCTTTGAAAATGTTCCCGAATAGATAACCCTACCGCTCTTATCCATACTCTTTATAGATTGAATATCCTCTCCTGCAAAGCGAATATCACCGTACGGATTATCCTCTAAAATAAAAATATCATACTTCTCCGCAAGATCATAAACCTGCTTTCTCTTTTCAAGAGACATTGTAAGTCCTGTCGGGTTCTGAAAATTTGGGATAAGATAAATAAGCCTTGTATTCTTATTTGACTTAATTGCTTCCTCAAGCTTTTCAATGTTTATACCGTCGCTCTCAAGCTCAACACCTACAAGATTTACATTATAAGACTTAAACGCATTAAGCGAACCGATAAAAGACGGTGCTTCGCAGATAATAGTGTCACCCTCATCGCAAAGGACCTTCGCAGCAAGTTCGTTTGATTGCTGTGCACCCGAAGTTATTATTAACTCGTCAGTATCGGAATTAAAATTGCCCTGATTTCTCATTCTCTCTTTTAGAATGTTTCTTAATGGCGTATATCCTTCGGTCACTGAATACTGCAAAGCAAGTATCGGGTTTTCCTCTAATATATCCTTTGAGATTCGCTTAACGTCTTCCACAGGAAAAGCCTCAGGTGCTGGATTTCCCGCTGCAAATGAAATCACCTCAGGATCTGAAGTAAACTTCAGTATTTCACGGATGGCCGACGCCTGAAGGTGAGATACCTTTTCAGAAAAATTATAATTCATTATATTCATACTCCTTATAAGTATAATAAAGCTAATTGGTATAAGTATAACATATTTTACATCTAAAAATCAAGACCGCCGAACCGGCGGTGGTTCTGCCGCCTATAGGTAGTTCAATAAATATTAAACAATTAAAAAGTACAGGGTAGAAAAAGAAGCGTTCAGTCACCTAAACGCTCTTATCTTACTTTTTATATCTAACCTCTTGTCTCTGGCTGCGGAGTTTCCGACGGCTTGGCAGTCATACCCTGCTGCTTTTTCTGTTTTATTTTCTTTCTCATCTTTTTTGGTAAATCTTCAATATCATACTCTTCTTCTATAAGCTTTTCATAGTAATCGCACACATCATTGACATCGCCTTTTGCAATAAGTCTGCCATGCTCGAGAAGTATTGCCTTATTGCAAATTTCCCTTATCTGGTCTGTATTGTGAGAAACGAAAAGTACAGTTACATTGCTCTTCATCATAGATTTTATCTTGTTAAGACTTTTCTTTTTAAACTTCCTGTCACCAACCGACAAAACCTCATCGAGAATAAGTATCTCAGGATCGACAATAGTTGCAATTGAAAATCCGAGCCTTGCTCTCATTCCTGAGGAATAATTCTTTATCGGTACGTCAATAAACTCTCCAAGTCCTGAAAATTCGACAATCTCATCGTACTTTTCTTTGAGAAAATCCCTTGAATACCCCAAAACTGTTCCGTAAAGAAATATATTTTCACCGCCTGTATACATTCTGTCAAAGCCTGCACCCAGTTCAAGAAGCGGTACGATTTTTCCCTCAACTGTTACATTACCCTCAGTGGGCTTAAAAACTCCCGAAATTATTTTCAAAAGAGTCGATTTTCCTGCCCCGTTCAGACCGAGAATTCCCACTCTGTCGCCCTGTTCAACCTTGAATGAGATGTCCTTAAGTGCCCAGAACTCATTATAATGAAGTTCTTTTTTCAAAAGCTTTATAACATACTCTTTTATATTGTCCACTTTTTCCTTACTGAGATTAAATCTCATTCCTACATGAGAGACATTAAGTATTGTTTTACCCATAATTATATATATGCCCTCCTTTGAGCATTCCTACTGTTTTAAATCTTCATTTTAAAACTTTCAATCGGCAGTAATTAAATATGCAATATAAAATCGTCCTGCTTTTTATAGAAAATAAAGAATCCGAAAATTACCGTTGCAAAACTGAACAGTGCAGCATAAAGCATTCCGTAAGGATGCAGAGGCTGACCGGAAAAAGAGTCTCTGAAGCCTTCTATCAGCCTATACAACGGATTGAACTTGAAAAGATTAAGCATCCAGCCTTCAAATCGGTTTATTGTATAGAAAATTGCACTCGTATACATAATAAGCATTGAAACAACTTCCCAAATATATTCAACATCTCTGAAAAACACATCAACTGTTGAAAGTATCATTCCGACGCCGAATGTTAAAAAGAAAATCAAAACCAGAGGAATTATTGCCTGAAGCATATACCATGACGGCTTAACTCCCATTATAATTGCCGCTCCGAACAAATCAATAAGCGAAATAAGAAAAATTACATAGGTGTAAAGCGTAGATGACAGCGGATATAAATATTTAGGTACATAGACTTTTTTGATCATAGGTGCATTCGCCCGTATAGCACGCATTGCCGTTTTAGTTCCAGACGAAAAATAAGAATACATCAAACGTCCGATAAGAATATAAAGTGCAAACGGAATATGCAAGCCCTGAGCGTCCCTGCCTAATAGCTTTGTAAACACTACCGTTAAAACAGCCATTGTTAACAACGGCTCTATCAGCGACCATAAAATGCCTAAGTACGATCTTCTGTATTTCAGTTTAATTCCTTTTTTTACAAGCTCGACCGTTAAATGTCTGTAGCTTATAAATTTTTGAATATACACATTCCTCATTTAATTTTCTCCATTAATTATCATTTTCAAACAGATTTTCACTGTCTTGAACTCAGAAACCTGATTTTCACGCTTCTCATATATTAAGCGTATATCATATTATAGCACTTAACTTGCCTAAATCATTAATAGTATATTAACTTTTCAAAAACTTAGAATTTAATTTTCAAATAGCAAATCAACCAGTCTCTCAGCGGAATGTCCGTCGCACTTATCAAGGTATTTTTCTGCTATCTTCTGCTGCTTTGTAAAATCATACTGATCGATTTCTATAATTCTCTGAATAAGATCCATAGTGTCTGCAACAATAGGACCTCCTATTAATTGCTTATAATTCTTAACAAGATCTTTTTGCTCCATATGATTTTCAAAGTCATTTGCTGTTGCGTATATAGGAACATTCAGCAGCGGAGTTTCAATAAAGCTGCTTCGGTAGTCACCTACTACTACATCTGCAATTGCAAGAAGAGGTCTAAGTCCAATGATTCCCTTAATATCAAATGCAAAACTCTTCTGTCTATTTGCAATATGATACTTGTTATCATTTTTTACAGCACTATGAAATACCAGCACATAATCTTCCTTTAAATACTTATACATCAAAGGAACATCTAAAAATTCAAGTTTCCTGTACGGTTCTGTTCTGAATCTGTGACTAGGAATATATGCTATAATTTTCTTACCCTTAGCCTGAGGGAATTTATCATACAGTAACCGTCTTGTTTCTTCTTTATATTTTTCATCAAAGAAAACATCAGTGCAGGGGTTTCCTATTGAAATAATATTTGTAGATTCCGCATTTCTGAGGGATTTTGCAAACATTTCGGAAATAGCATCAGACGCTGTTGGAATCAACGTATATTTAGCGTCTTCCTTTACCTGAATCAACTTTTTCTCATAAGGTCCCTTTTTACTCAGATCTCTCATATATCCAAAGTTCGCCGATGGAAAAGCATACGGCCAAAGTTGAATAACTTTCGTTTCAGGTCTTATATCAAGCATACTTATTATATCGATCTGTTCTCTTATTACGATTATCTCACTGGTTGCAAAAAGTTTAAGATTATTTTCATTATAAGACTTCTTCTGATTCAAATAATTAATCTTTACTCCCTTGACCTTTGAAAGCTCTCTGTGTACCGAATACAACTCAGGCTTTATCTCACTGCCATTGATAAACGGGTCAAAAATCAATACGCTCTTTGGTTTAACAGAATACTTGCTGCACAGCTTTTTATACTTTCTGTTATAAACACGTCTGTCCCAGATGAATTTCTCATACTGCTTTTTAAATTCTATTTCCTTAACATCAAACTTCACTTTTTTCTTTTCTAAACGTTTTTCTTCCTTTTCGTCTTCAAACGACTGTAAAATACGCTCATATTCTTCAATATCATCATCTGACGACCGATTCATAGTTATAGGCAGCGAGTATGTCATTCTTCCCATAGAAATTCCGTTTTCAAAATCCTCAAGCATTTGTTTGGAAAGCGGAGGTGCAAACTCTCTTTTATCTCCATACGTTCCTACTGAGTCAACCAGCGGGCCTAAACATTCAGTAAATATCAGATCGTCCTCCTGATGCTCAGCGTAATAATTAAATGAGAAGTCAAACAACTCCCTTTCAAGAGTTTCCTCATCATTGTATTGAATTTCGCTGTCATAGAAGTCAACACAGAACTGCTTTAAAAACCTTTCAAGTGAATATTGCAATTCCTCATCGCATTGTATCGGCTCTATCACAGGAACGACTTTTGAGCCCTCATACTTGTATTTTTCAATGCTCTTGTACGGAATATTTGCAAATAAGGCTTCAACAAATATCAGCGACTGTACGTGAGTTGTAAAGTTTTTCTTTATGCTTGCCCCTTCTGTTGAGTAGATGCTTCTCATATAGTAATACGGAACATCAATTTCTTTTCCTGCGGCTGTGTGCATAATTCTCACATGACAATCCTGAGTATATCCTCTGCCCCAATACTCAACAAAAGCGAATTTTTCTGAAAAGTCTATCTCCTGATTGAAATATTCGTTTATGATTTTTCTTTCTTTTTCTGCATAGTCAAGAATATACTTTTTATATTTATCTGAATTTGACAGTACAACCTTTATATCATCAAGCGTTCTCTGATCTATTCTATCTACATCTTTTAAATAGGCAAGCTCAGGAAATTCCCTTTGGAAGGTTTCCTCGTCAAGGCAGGTTGCGTCAAGAAGATGGCTATAGCTCTGAACCTGGGCAAAATTTCCAAAGTTAGTGAAAAACTCCTCGTCTATTTCTGTTACAAACGAAGGCACTCTCCACGCTCTTCTGGAACCGTAAATATACTTGGTTTTCATATCAATTCCCTTTGCCCTGATAATAGCGTCAGCAATTCTCTTTAAATGATAACCGTCTCTTGATATAAAGTATAAAGTTTTGATGCCGTTTTTAAGAGCGTCTCTGACAGCATAGCTTACATAGGGAACCATATACATTGATACATGGGCATAGGCATAATAATCCTTGATATTTGTGTTAGCGTCTCTGAATCTTGCCAGCTTCGCAGCCACAAGAAACGAATCATATGTGCCTATTTCTTCAACCATCGCAGTTTCGTATTCATTAAACTCTGGTATTCCGTGTACCTTTGCGGTAATTCCAAGCTGTCTCGGACGTTTGCCGTCGGCAAACTGACTGTCGCCAAAATGACGCCACTCTGCAAAATTATATTCTTCAAAGCTTTTGTAAACCTCAAGATATAACAGCTTGGTCGTCTTCTGAACACCGTAATCCGATGACAGAAACAAAGGAAGCTCCGCCAAAATCGGATTTGCCTTATAAAGAAGCTTTCTGACAAATTCCTTAGGCAGATACATATCGCTCACAAGAATAACCTTGTCTCCACGATCAAGCAATTCCTCAACAAAGCCTATCTTTTCAGGAAGCGGAATTGAGTTTTCATACTCTGCCTCCAGCTCCAGATCTTTAAGCAGTTGCTTTTGCTCATCGGTAATACCGTATACATACTGAATTCTGTCAAAGATTTCATCAAAACTAATTTCTCTTCGGTCGTCCTCACGCAGTGAGAGGGTCTTTATATAATAATCACGAACATTTTTCTCAGCCTCCTGCCTGATTTTTGGGTACTTCTTTACCAAAAAAGCAGGAAAGTTCTCTCCGGATTTTTCAATTTTCTCCTTAACATAATAGAATATTCCAATTGGATTTAATACCTTTCTTGAAATAAGCGTATCAAAAATATCAAATGAATATAAAGTAGGAAGCTCTCTTTTTTCGGGCTTGAACTCCATTGTCTTTGAGATTATTTTTTCAAACGTATCGCTGCCCGAATACTCCCAGAACAAATCGTTTATACGTTCGGTATCTTTTTGATCCTGCTTTGTGTTTTCATATCCGAACGAATTTAACAACTCGTCGAAATTATTGCATATCTTGCCCGATGTCATTTCAAGCAAGTCAAATACAAGATCCCGTATAGTGTTTTCCTGACCGTAATCGTAAATATATCTTACAAAGTTCTTAACTCCTGCAGCAAGCAGATCATAATAGATAGACGAATAATCGACAATTGCCAAATCTATCTTATCCATTATTTCATAGAAGTCGTTTGTATTATCCCAGAATAAAAAGTTAGGGCAGTCCTTATAATACTCCTTTACCTGAACGTATACCGAGTCACGTTCCATAAGGGGGTGCATTTTGAAAATAAGAAGCGTATTATTTTCTTTGAGCTTTTCCAAAAGTGCATTCATATCAGGTATTGCCTTACCAAAAAAATCAAACGGAGATGCGTCACGATAAGTTGGGGCATATACCGCTATCTTTGCATTATCAGGCATACCCTTTTGTTCCAGAATGTTATGGTCGTATGTTTGAATTTTATCAAAATACTTCTGATATTCGCATCTCGGATATCCTGCTCTTATTACCTTGTCGTCGTCTATGCCGCACTGCTCCTTGAAATGCTTTTCCATAAGCGGAGATGTCACCAGAAACAATTGGTTATTCTTATATCTTGAATTGTGCTTGATGTATTTTTTTGCAATTTTTTCAAATAAAAATCCATAGTTCACTTTTCGCTCAATAGACTTGCACCCAACACCATGGAAAAGGTTTAGTATCACCGCATCGGGATTTAAACGTGCAGGAAATGATTCCTTAACATTTTCAACAACATAAACCTTTGCTTTAGGTTCATATGCATAAGCCATATCCGAATGATAGTTATGTGCCTCATATCCCAGTTTACTTATATATTCAACAGTTTCATCGTCATCGCACAGCCAGACTGCTTTTATATCTTTTCTGTATTTGTTTATATACACAAACAACCACTTAGGATTACCTGCAAACAGATTTCCGGCATTAAACAGCCACAGCGGTCTTAAATCAGCAACAGGATTATAAAACGAAACTATCCTGTGCTTGACCTTAGAAGCTACTTTTCTTACCACACTTCTGTTGTCCTTGTTCTGTGAATTTGAACCCATTCTTTTTTCTCCTTTAAAATACGTCGTTATATACCTAAATATATTATTTCTTACCCTTAAATTTTCCAACAATTTTACTTAACTTTAAAGCAAGCCGCACGCTTTTTGAATTAATTGTTTCCGCAATTTCCGCCGACAGACTTTTTTAAAATAACCTTGCTCGGACTGAAATTATCAAACGGGGTCATTCCTGATCTCATCAGAATTTTTCTCATATTTCAACCTCTGCCCAAATTTCAGGGCACGCTCCTGTTAAATTTAACTTTTTATACGCTTGTTAGCCTTTAGAGCCTCTCCAAATACCATCTCTAATATACGTTCTGTAGAATGTCCGTCGCAGGAACGCATAAACTTATTTTTAAAATCTGTTACCTGCTGTTTATCAAACATAGTATCTATATTCTTAATATAGTTTATTATTTCTTCATTTGTCTGATAAACAGGACCGGGAGTAAGTTCATCATAATCATAGTAGAACCCACGCCAGTCATTATATTCATCTATATCGTAAGCAAAGAAAATCATCGGTCACTCAAACAGCGAATATTCAAACACCAGCGACGAATAATCGGATATACATATATCTGATACGCACAAAAGCTCGTCTATTGACATATCTTCTGTCATATCGCAGGCAAAGTTCTTATATTCATCAGCCACCTCGGGACGACTCTTTACAAACGGGTGGTGCTTGAACAACAGCACATAATCGTCTGAAAGCTCAGTGCAGAACGCTTCCAAATCAATTTTATCAGAAGTTTTTGCCTTTCTTACTCTGCCCCTAAAGGTAGGAGCATAAAGAATTACCTTCTTCCCTTTTGCCGACGGCATAACACTGTATAGCTTTTCATAAGCTGAATTTATTGTACCTTCTCTGAAAAATGCGTCTGTCCTCGAAATTCCTGACGCAACTATTTCAGTATCTCTTTCTTTAAGCATCATCGCTTCCTCATAAGCCCATATGACCTCAGGAGAGCTGACCGTTACATAATTAAGGTTTGCATAAAAAGGATACTGTCGCAGTGATTCAGCGTCTGAACCGAAAATCAAATCAGCAGTCGAAAAGCCGAATTTTTTGAATGCCCCGCAGGCGTGCCATAATTGCGTGACTATTGTTTCCTTTCTCTTGTTAATTGCACTGAATGGTCTTGACGCCTCGTCTAAAAATACATACTTAGCAGTTGAAACTTCCCTTACCATTTCCAAGCATTTTTGCTCATACTCCTCTTTAGAAGCGGAAATCTCATTGAGCAAACATATTTTTATGTCAAAATCATATTCCTTTTCCAGCACTCTGTAAATCTCACCGAAATTATTTGATAAGGCATTGTATCTGGGCTCTATAAATACTACCTTTCGCTCGTCAACAGGCTTGTCCAGACAGCTGTCATATGCATCAGGAATTGTGTGGTGGAGAAATTCCTCCATATGAAGCCTGTTATATGCCTTCTTTCTCTCTTTTTTCTTTTTATTCTCATAGACAATTATCTGCTTAACCATAGGCAGCTTTTTAATCTTCCACCATAGACGGTTAAGCCATAAAATCCTTATTATACTTTTAATAAATCTCATTTATGATTTATCTCCTTTGTTACTCTCCTAACGCTAAATCTATAATACGTCTTGTTGCATTTCCGTCACAGGAACTCATAAATTTTTCTCTGAATTCAATAACTTTTTGCCTGTCGAACCGCTCATTAATATTTTTTATATAATCTATAATCTCTTCATCTGTTGTAAAAACAGGTCCCGGCGTAAGCTCGTCATAATCATAGTAAAAGCCCCGCCAGTCGTTATAAGAGTCTATATCGTAAGCAAAGAAAATCAGAGGTCTCTCAAACAGCGAATACTCAAATACCAGCGACGAATAATCTGATATACAAATATCGGCAGCACAAAGCAAGTCTTCTATATCGCAAGTCTTTGACAAGTCTGCTGCAAAGTCTGCATACGCTTCGTCAATCAGCGGCGGATTTTTAACATACGGATGATGTTTTATAATAAGTACGTATTCATCCCCTAGCTCTTGATAAAACTGATCTATGTCCACAATTCCCGTTTTTGCACTTCTTACCTTGCCCCTAAAGGTCGGAGCATAAAGAATGACCTTCTTATTCCGAGCGTTCGGGAAAGCTTCATAAACACGCTCTTTTGCACTGTCTATAAAATCCTTTTCAAAAAACAAATCGGTTCTTGAAACTCCCACAGGAACGACCTTGCTCTTGAATGTCTTACTGTTCATAGCCTGCTCATAAGCCCAAACAATCTCAGGGCTTGAGACCGTTATATACGAAATGTTCTTATAATACGGGTATTTAAGCATTCTCTTTTCCGAATCGCCGAACTTCAAAAGTGCAGTTGAAAAGCCGAACTTTTTAAAAGCTCCGCAGGCGTGCCATATCTGAATAAGTCTTGTTTCTTCTCTGAGATTCACACAGCTTGTTATCTGACAAGCGTCTGTGACAAATGCCGCCTTTGCCGTTGCAAGCTCCTTTACACAGGCAAGACCTCTTTTCAGACAGCCGAATACCCCTACTATGGTTTCGCCCAAAAACTGATAGGAAATATTCAAATCGCCCCGTGCCTTAAGTTCTCTGTCGAGCACTGCATAGCTATCGGTAAGGCTAAGCGAACGAACCTCAATAAGAAGAACCTTTTTCTCATCAACCGGTTTTTTCTTATACCAATTATATATAAACGGATAAATAACCTTCAGTGTTGCAAATTTATATATTCTTGACGCAGCTTTATTGTAATACTTTTTTACTATTCTTTTTATTTTCATTAAACATTACTTTCCTGTTCCTTATTTTCTGAAAGCTTATCTTGATTTCTTACTCGTCCCATACCATAACGGTTTTTCCGATAAGCTTGTGAATATCCGTTTCAAACGCATAAGCTATATCCTTAACATCACGAACGTTTATAACAGTTCCCACAATGTTCTCAAGATAAGCCACGACCTCCGGCTTTTGCTTGTAAAGCTCTATAAGTCCGACAAAATCTTTTCTTCCGCTTCGAGAGCTGCCGAAAATGGTCAGACCTTTCTCAAGCACCATTCTTGTGTTTATCGGTGCTAAGTCCTCCGAAACACCGAGAATTGAAATAGTTCCTTCAGGATTAATATAGTCAATTATCTGATTTATCGCCCTGTGTGCAGCCCCTCCGCCAACACACTCAAAAGCATGATCAAGCATCAAATCATCGGGAATTCTGCTTATATGATATGTCCCGTCAACAAAGGTGAAATCATTCATCTTAGACTCGTCTATTCCGAATACATACAAATTAATTTCAGGGTGCAGACTTTTCAAAAGCAGAGACGTGATATACCCCAGATTTCCGTCTCCCCATACGCCGATATTATTTCTTCTCTTATGAGAAAACCTGTAAAATCTGTCTATTGCGTGGTAGCTAACGCTTACGATTTCCGTAAAAGCGGCAACTGTCTTGTTTATCCCCTTTGGAAGAAGAACAAGCCTGTCCGCCGTTGTTTCAACATACTCCTGCAAAAAACCGTCAAAACCGCTGCCTCTGAATTTACTTGATCGCAGATAGTTTTCTGCAATTATCTCGTCCACCTGTTCGGGAACATTAGGTATCATAACGACCTCATCGCCTGTGTTGAATGTTCCTGTCGGGTCGTATACTACCTTTCCTATCCCTTCGTGAATAAGAGCCATTGGCAGTTTCTTTGCAAGAACCTCTTCGCTTCTCGTTCCCTGATAATACCTCTGGTCCGCGTTACAAATAGACAAGTGTGTAGGTCTTACTATAACGTGCTTGTCATCTAATGTAATATCCTTAAATAATATATCAAGCTGTCGCGGTCTTTTTAGCTGATAAACTGTATTAAGCATATTACTTTTCGCCTCCTAACAGAGATTCGGCAACACGCAGATCATACGGATATGTTATCTTTATATTAAATACTTCTCCGTCAACTAAATGTATCTCCTTACCCTTTAAAACAAGAATTTTACAAGCGTCTGTCAGCACTGTTTTTTCGTCCTCAGTAAGAGAATTATAAAGTTCTCTTAGCATTTTTGCCTTAAATGTCTGAGGAGTCTGACCCTGATACATCTTTGAACGATCCGGAATATCGGTTATAAACTTATTATTTGTACTCTCCACTATTGTATCTGTCGCAGGAATTACCGTATCGCAAGCACCGTACTCCTTAGCGAACTTTACATTTTCCTCTAAAATTCTGTGAGTTACAAAAGGTCTTACAGAATCGTGAGTAACTATTATAGTGTCGTCGTCAAGACAGCCCTGCTCATCTATATATTTAATAGAGTTCATAATAGTTTCGTTTCTTGTTGCTCCGCCCTCTAAGACTACTACATTTTCACAGTTGGGAATATACTTCTTAATTAGATCCTGAGTATGGTTTATCCACTGCTTCGGAGACAAAACCAAAACCTTGTCAAATTCCCGGCAGACAACAAACTTTTCAATAGTATGAATAATAATAGGCTTGCCGCCGACCTCCATAAACTGCTTGGGCTTTTCTACGTTTCCCATTCTGGTGCCCTTTCCGCCGGCAAGAACTACTCCGTATACATTCTTCATTATATGTCCTCCTTGTCTTTCATCTTTATTTCTTTAATATAATCTATTATTCTGTCTGTTGATTTTCCGTCGCAAGCGGTCATATACCTATCAATAAAACATTGCATTTTACTTTCATCAAAATGTGAGACGGCTTTTTCAACAGTCTCCAATGTAAGGCTCTCCGCATCAATGATAACTTCACCGGGCAAACTGTTTATATCAATATAAAAACCACGTTGAGATTTGTATTGTTCTAAATCCGGTGCAAATATTAATATCGGCTTTTTGAACAACGCGTATTCATATATCACCGATGAATAGTCTGTGATAAGCAAATCAGCAACAGCAAAAAGCATTTCAGTCGGAATATCCGACTCAGTATTCGCAATAACAGACTTCTTAATGTGCGGATGTTGTTTTGTTATAAAGTACCACTCTCCGCTTTTTGAAAGCTCATCAGCCAGTCTTGCAGAAGCATCACTGCCCTCTGTGTAAGGATTCGCAGGATTTCCTCTAAAAGTAGGTGCCCATAGCACAATCCTTTTACCCTCTGCATTTGGGTTCTCTTTATAAAATCTTTCTTTCGACCTTTCTATAAAATCTTCATTAAAATACATATCTGTACGGCTTACTCCAAGAGCTTTGAAAACGCTCTTGTCAAGCCTCATAGCACTTGAAAAGTGTTCAATGCACTCTTCTGACGAAACAGTTACTAAATCGTAATTCTTATAAACATTTCCTTTATAATATTTAGGAATATCCCCAGCCGTATCATATCCGAATTTCTTAAATGCTCCGCAGGCATGCCAAAGCTGAATAACAGCAGTACCCTTTCTCTTTGCACAGGCGGAAACCGGCAGAAAATTATCGCAGATGAAAACAAATTCAGCTTTTGCATATAGTTTCATAAACTTAATTGAGTATATAAGGCTTTTGACGCTTCCTGCACTGTTAAAATCGTGATAAAATTCTAAAACCGTAAAATTATTATCGCTTTTAATTCTGTTTAAAATACCCTCCATACTTACTGGACATTTATTATGATGAGCGTCTGCGAAAATTACCAGGTCCTCTTTTATTGGTCTTAATCTTGAAAGAAAATAAACAATCGGCAGTATGATATTCTGAACAGCCATTTTTAAACACTGCTTTAGAAAAAATTTAATATCATCACCTGCTTTTCTCAAAATTATGAAAATCTGGTTTTCTTTTCTAATGTATATACTATGTTATTATACAACAATTTATATTATAAGTCAACAAATTAGGATTATTTCCCTTGACCTGCCGCTATACATTGCTAACTGTGAATATTAATATCAACACTTGCATAAAAAATTGTTTAATACTCCGCTTAATATTATTTGAATTTTAATTTGATAAATACTTTAAATGAGTAAAAACACGCAAATACATACTGAATCAAATAATATTATGTTATAAATTCAAATATATTGACAAACGCAAAAAATCGGCATATAATAATTAATGTAAAAAGTAAATAATTTCGGTAGGTGAGGCTACCACAGGGATAAGGGACGCTGCCGCGAAATGGTGGAGACACTGTTAGCTGGTCAACAGGAGATGTCGATTCAAGGCATAACCTAACGCAGTTCCAACGCAAAGATCCTAATGCCCTGCGAAGCTGAAGCTTGAACGTCTGTTGCAGATACAAACTTTTAAGGTATCTGTTTCAATTTATTGCATTCAATCTTCTGATAAGGTTCAAGCATTTCGCCTAAACCCTATCAAGGAGATTATTTTTATTTTAATTCAAAGGAGATGAGATTATGGACAGCGGAAGTAATAATAAAAATTCAAAGCCGCGAGGGAAACTTATGCTTTTACGGACCTTAGCTGTCCATAATTTGATATAAGTCATACTCCGGCTATCCCGATTAAAATAAATTAAAGGAGGATATGCCGATGGATGAAAAAACACTTGAAGCTACTGCACTTGAGCTTATTGAAAATAAGCAGTATACAAAGCTGAAGGCATTTTTAAAAGATCAGAATCCGTATGACGTTGCTTCTCTGATGGAAGAGATAAACGAGATGGATCTGACCCTTGTTTTCAGAATTCTTCCCAAAGATAATGCGTCTGAAATTTTCTCAAATCTATCCAGCGAAATTCAGGAAAAGCTGATAAATTCTTTTTCCGAAAACGAGCTGCGAAAAGTGTTAGACGAACTGTTTCTTGACGATACTGTAGACCTTATCGAGGAAATGCCTGCAAACGTGGTATCAAGAATTTTAAAGAACACCGATTCTCAGACCAGAAAAAGAATAAACGAAGTCTTAAACTATCCTGATGACAGTGCGGGAAGTCTTATGACTATCGAATATGTTTTCTTTGCAAAAGATATGACCGTTGCCGACGCAATGAAAAAGATAAGGCAGGTCGGGGTTGTTAAGGAAACTATATACACCTGTTATGTAACCGAATTTAGAAAACTCATTGGAACAGTCGAGCTTCTTGACCTTATCACTGCAGACGAGAACACAAAAATTGAAGAGATAATGGATACCAACGTTATCTATGTGAACACCCACGACGATCAGGAAGAGGTCGCAAACACGATACGCAAATACGACCTTATGGCAATTCCCGTTGTAGACAACGAAAACAGAATTGTCGGAATTATCACTGTAGACGACATTATCGACGTTATCCACGAGGAAACTACTGAGGATATTCAGAAGATGGCAGGTATTTCTCCTACCGACGAATCATATTTCAATACCTCCGTTTTCTCCCACGCAAAAAGCAGAATACCCTGGCTCTTATTTCTTATGCTGTCGGCTACCCTTTCAGGTGCCGTTATAAACCACTATGAAAGCCTTTTGGTTTCAATACCCATACTATTTTCATTTGTTCCTATGCTGACAGGTACAGGAGGAAACTGCGGTTCGCAGTCATCTACTATAGTTATAAGAAGCCTTGCTATGGACGAAATTGAATTCAAAGACTTCTTTAAAGTTATGTTTAAGGAATTTCGGATAGCTCTGTTAGTGAGCTTTGTTTTAGCAGCGGTAAACGGCGTAAGAATCTGGTTAGTATACAGAAACGACGCTGATATAAATTCCGCCCTGCTGGGTTTTGTAATCGGACTTTCAATCATCGCCACAGTAGTCCTTGCAAAAACGGTAGGCTGTGTGCTTCCAATGATCGCAAAGAAGTTGCACTTTGACCCGGCAATTATGGCAGCACCTCTTATATCAACAATCGTAGACGCCTGTTCGGTATTTTTATACTGCAATATCGCAATAAAAATTTTTGATATTCTGGGATAAAATTTTTTCAATATTACTTAGTAAAACCACCGCAAAAGCGGTGGTTTTATTTTTTAGGTAAAAAATTCTTAAATAGGTCTTGACAACTAGGAAAACTTAGGTTATAATACATATTTGTAAAGGTTGTTTGCTTTACAATGATGTTGTTTACATCAGTTTTCAGCGTTTTCTAATAATTCAGAGGAGTTAGATTTCAATGGCAAAAAATCTTGATATAACCATACTGATTGATATTTACGGTTATATGCTTACAGATAAGCAAAAAAACGCACTTGAACTCTATTACTTTGATGATTTGTCACTAGCTGAAATCGCCGAAAATCTGGGAATAACGAGGCAAGGCGTTCGTGACAGCATTAAGCGGGGCGAGGAAACTCTTATCGACCTTGAAGAACGTCTGGGCTATCTTAAAAAGATAAGGAAGTACGACGACTTTATAAAAAATTTAAAAGAACAGACAAAGCTGATCATTGAAGAATGCAAGACAATCAGCTTTACAAGAGGAATAGTCGCAAGAAGCGAGGCTATAATCGGTTATATAGACCAAAACAGCAATCTTTTTGAGATTGAAGAAAATACTGATGCTCCAAAAGAGAGCGGATTTCGGATTGTAAGGTAAATCACCGTTGGTTCTGCTGACTTTGAGGGGTCGATAGGCTTTGCTCACAGCGGGCTTAACAGACTTTACTTTGTACGACGAACAAATATCTATATTAAATTATCAACTGTCAATTATTTAAGGAGATTATTATGGCGTTTGAAGGTCTTTCAGAAAAATTAAACGGCGTTTTCAAGCGTCTGAAAAATAAAGGTAAGCTGAACGAGTCGGACGTTAAAACAGCAATGCGAGAAGTCAAAATGGCTCTGCTTGAAGCCGACGTCAGCTACAAAGTAGTCAAGGATTTTGTATCAAAGGTTTCAGAGCGTGCTGTCGGCGAGGAGGTTTTAAACAGCCTTACTCCGGCACAGCAGGTCATAAAAATAGTAAACGACGAGCTTATAGCTTTGATGGGAGAGTCTAACGCAAAAATAAACTTTCCAAACAAACCTCCGTGTATCGTTATGATGTGCGGACTTCAGGGAAGCGGTAAAACTACTCACTCGGCAAAGCTGGCAAAATACTTTAAAGAAAAACAAAGCAAACGTCCGCTGCTTGTTGCCTGTGACGTTTACCGTCCTGCCGCTATCGACCAGTTAAAAATCGTCGGTGAAAAGGCAGGAGTTCCTGTTTTTGAAATGGGACAGATCAACCCGAGAAAAATCGTAAAGGAAGCCTTAAAGCACGCAGGCGATCACGGAAACGACCTTGTTCTGCTAGATACCGCAGGACGGCTTCATATAGACGAAGAGCTTATGAAAGAGCTTTCCGATATAAAGAAAATCGCAGAACCTGATGAGATTATACTCGTTGTAGACGCAATGACCGGACAGGATGCAGTTAATGTTGCCGAGAGCTTTGATAAAACACTCGGTATAGACAGCGTAATTTTAACAAAGCTCGATTCTGATACAAGAGGAGGAGCAGCACTTTCTGTTCTGGCTGTTACGGGCAAGCCGATAAAGTTTGTCGGAATCGGCGAAAAGCTGGACGAATTTGATGTGTTCCACCCCGAGCGAATGGCGTCACGAATTCTCGGAATGGGCGATATGCTCACGCTTATTGAAAAAGCGTCTGAAACTGTTGATGAAGAGGACGCTAAGCGTCTTGCAAAAAAAGTTAAGGACAGAGGAAGCTTTGACCTTAATGATCTTTTAGAACAGCTTAAGCAGATTCAGAAAATGGGTTCAATAAGGTCTCTGATAGGAATGATTCCCGGTCTGGGAAATCAAATCAAAGACGCAGACATAGACGAAAAGCAATTCACACGGCTTGAAGCAATAATCCAGTCTATGACGTCAAAAGAAAGAGAAAAGCCAAACATTATAAATCCCAGCCGAAAACGCAGGATAGCTTTGGGAAGCGGAACAAAAGTTGAGGACGTAAACCGTCTGCTGAAGCAGTATGAGCAAATGAACAAAATGATGAAACAGATGTCGGGAATGGCAAAAGGAAAAATGGGCAGAAAGAAAATGCGGAACCTGCTCGGCGGAATGGGCGGAGGTATGCCTGGAATTCCCGGAAACAACGGATATCACGGAAGCGGAATGCCGTTTTAGTATTTAAGTTAATTATTGCAATAGCATAATTTATATATTTTGTTTTGGAGGTGAAATTAAATGGCAGTTAAAATCAGACTCAGAAGGATGGGTGCTAAGAAGGCTCCTTTCTACCGTATTGTTGTTGCTGATTCAAGATACCCAAGAGACGGTAGATTTATTGAGGAAATCGGTTATTACGATCCTACTAAAGAACCGTCTGTTGTAAGTGTTGACGGCGAAAAAGCTAAATCATGGATTGCAAACGGTGCTCAGCCGACAGATACAGTTAAAACACTGTTAAAGAAAAACGGTATACTTTAAAATCTAACAAAGGCAGGAGTTTACACAAACCCCACATAACAACATCTATTACTTATCCTGCTTTTTAAGCCTGCCGCAAATATCTGCGGAGGCTTTCTCTCGGTGGGGTGTTAAGGAGAAGATATTATGAAAGAGCTGCTAAAAACAATAGTCGATGAGCTTGTTGAAGATAAAAGCTCAGTAGAAGTTATTGAAGACGAACCTAATGATGAAGGCATTATAACCTATCATCTTCACGTTGCACCTGAAGATATGGGAAGAGTTATTGGAAAACAAGGAAGAATTGCCAAAGCTATCCGTATAGTAATGCGTGCAAAAGCTACAAAAGAAGGAAAGAAAATCATGGTTGAAATTGAGGATAAAGACTGATTTTCGCACAAATTGAAATTGAAAATTTAGCATCAACTCTGTTTTTATAAATGGTTTTGATGCTTTTTTATTGAAATTAAAATATACAGTTAAAACTATACACTCGTATTCAGGAGATAATTATGAACAGACAGGCTTTTTTAAACGCTTGCGACAAGGTAGTCGGAAATAAGCGAGACAGAAAAGGTATAGGCACACTAAGCGAAAAAACGATGCACGCAGTCTTAAAAGAATATTACCAGCCCTTTTCTGACAGTCAGGAAGTTAAAATAGGAAACTTCGTCGCTGACATAGTGAGCGAAACGGGCATTATAGAAATTCAGACCCGCTCATTCTACAGACTCATAAAAAAACTCGACTGCTTTTTGGAATTCTGTGATGTAACTGTCGTTACTGCCCTTCCCGCTGTTAAATATCTTTCGTGGCTCGACCCTGAAACAGGAGAATTTACAAACCGCAGAAAATCCCCTCATAAGGCAACTATTTATGACGCAATTCACGAGCTTTACTCTATTAAGTATGCACTTGACAATCCCAGAATGCATCTCAGACTTTTACTTTTAGAGGTCGAGGATATAAGATACTTAAACGGCTGGTCGAAAAACAAAAAGCGTGGCTCATCAAGGTGCGACAGAATACCTATTGATATTATTGACGAGGTAGAATTCAACTGCATTGACGACTACAGACAATTTATTCCCGAAAATCTTCCTAAGATGTTCACATCTAATGATTTTGCAGAATATGCAAAAATCGACCGTAGTACCGCTCAGACAACTCTTAATATTCTTTCCTACCTTGAGCTTGTAGATAAGGTCGGTAAATCCGGCAATACATTTATTTATGCAGTTAGAAAAAACAAATTCTAACCTGAACGATTATACACATTTACCAATTAAATTAAATTTTTAAAAAGCCCTTTTCAAAAGTCGCATTATTTGTTATAATGTATTAGTCTAATATTGATGTGTTAAACGTATAATGTTTTTAGTATTTTAATTTTTGAGGGATACATAATGAATAAACTTTTTAAATATAATAAAACCCATAGAGTGCTTAAAAAAATAGTTTTATTTGCAACGTCTATAACTATAGGCTTTTCAGCGGCGTCATACTCATTGGCAATTTCAGGTTCGGCTTATGATTTTACTCCCGACGCTGAGGGCGTAAGACTGACTTCAGAAGCCGTTTATATGGAAAACCTTGACGCTGAAGACGTTATTTTGAACAAAAATGCAGACGTACAATATGCTCCTGCATCGCTTACTAAAATAATGACCTGCGTTTTAGTACTTGATGAGTTTAAAGACGATGTTGAAGGTCTTAAAAAGACAAAGGTCTCCGCTGGAAGCGAGGCTTTTAAAGAACTTGAAAACACTTTTGCCTCAACCGCCGGAATAGAAAAAAATGAAAAACTGAGTTATTACGATCTGCTTTGTGCATTGATGATCCCGTCCGCCTGCGAAGCGGCGAACATAATTGCAGTAAACATCGGCGGTTCGCTTGACGGCTTTGTTGAAATGATGAACGCCAAAGCTGGTTCGCTAGGAATGAAGAACACAGTCTATTACAACGCACACGGTCTTGACCTTAACGGAAACGTAAATATGACGACCTGCCGCGATCAGGCTATTCTCTGCAAATATGCAATCAACAACTACCCTATTTTTACTGAGATAACCTCAAAGTACAGCTACACGCTGTCAAACGGCACAACTGTCGTAAATACAAACGCTCTGCTTGATGAAACGTCAGACTATTACTACGGTTATGTAAACGGTATCAAAACAGGCTTTTACGACGAAGCAGGAAGATGTTTGGCGTCGGTCGCAACGAAAAACGGTTATACATATCTTATAGTTTCGATGAAAGCCCCTGCAAAGGACAAAAACGGCAACGATGTAATGTATAGCTGTCAGGATCACAAAAAGCTCTATATGTGGGCTTATGAAAATCTTGATTACAGCGTTTTTGTCGAGGAAAATGAAGAAATAACCGAAGCAAAAGTACTGTATGGTAAAGGTGCGGATTTTGTTACGCTGAAGCCTGCAAATGAGGTTTCAAAAATCTGGCTTAATTCAATTGATATGAACGAAGTCGAGCGAAAAATAACTGTGGACGAAAATATTGT
This sequence comes from uncultured Clostridia bacterium, assembly GCA_947589185.1. Classification (GTDB taxonomy): domain Bacteria; phylum Bacillota; class Clostridia; order Oscillospirales; family Ruminococcaceae; genus UMGS1601. Next base: position 434,234 of record CANQCK010000001.1, read on the forward strand.
GGCACCTGTCTATAAAAACGACACTCTGGGTACTCTTGAGCTTATTTATGAGGGTGAAACAATAGGCTCGGTAAAGCTGGTTGCAACAAATGATATTCCCCGTGCCGCTGTTAAAGCGGAAGCCGCTGTTGCAAGTAAGTTTTTCTCCTCAAAGCAATTTAAAATTGCTTTGGTTATAATTATTTTTGCAGTTATAATTTATACCATTATATTTAAAGCAATAACTAAAAATAAGAACAGTCAAGAAAAAAAGGAAAATGAAAATAAAGAATAATTTTTGATTAATATATACATAGAGACACATAGATTTTATATCTTTGTGTTTCATCAAAAAAGGTTCTGCATAATTGACTAAAAGTTTTCGGTCAAGCCTTTTTCAAAAGGCTTGCGGGTCAAGGGCGGAGCCCTGTCGCTGACGAGACGTCAGCGAAATGCTTTACGGAGTGCGTTCCGCACAGGGTGAATTTAAAAATAGTCCAGTGGACTATTTTTAAAGAGGGGCATGCCCTGCAAGAGAGGGCTGCCCCTTTATCTACACCCAAAGACACATAGATTAAATATCTATGTGTCTTTTTTTATAAACAAAGATTTTATTAATTATATCAAAAAAATCTTTTCTTAATTATTTTCATTATAATAATCAGACAGGGAATAAACATTCTCTCCAATTTGTATTTCTTCAGCATATAAATATATAAATGCTAAACCAAACTCTAGTATAATATTATAATTCATAATACTCTTTTTCCTTTTTGGCTCTTTTATTATGATATTAACCTTTTTCAGTTCAAATATATTTAATTCAATATAACTATTAACTTCTTCAATTATAGAATCAGAATCAAAATAATCAAATTTATACATATATCCCTTTACTTTTTTAAATATCAAATCTGTGCTTAAATTAGAAAATGATATTTTCATTTCACATTTAATCAAGTCTATTGATATATCATCTATTTTTTCATCCCAAAATTTATATGTTTCTTCTAATAACATTTCTTTTCTCCTGTACTTTTCTCATTTTTATAATATTCTATTCATCCTTTGAAGCATATTCCTCATTCGGGTTTTTAACTCTCCAGTCAAGAACAGGATGCTTTCTCATATAAACTGCATGAGCTGTAATATATACTACAAGACACAGTATAAGTGTTATGCCAATGCTGATAAGTGCTGAAATCTCATAGGTAAGAGAGAACCTCTCACTTATCCATTTACACGGAAAATAAAACCCCTTAAATCCTGTTTGTGTATTGCCCTTTGTTCTGTTCATAAACAGAATAGGAATATAATAAACCACAAACATAAGTATAAGAACTATTGAAGTCGATGTGCTGTCATAGCTTTCATATGCAGAATGTTTCACACCGTCGTCGATAAATAAAATCAACAGAATCAGCAGTACTAAAATCCACGCAACAAAAGAATAGACCCCGCCTTCAAAGAAAGCTTCCTTGATTTTGATTTTGCCTCCGCTGCCTGTTACAAACAGATTAGAAACCCACGAAACTAAGGTTATCGAAAGCACAGAGCAAATGACGTTTGCCATCAGCAAAATTCCAATTCTCGAAATTGTATAAAGTATTTTTTCTTTCATATTAATCACCGTATCTTTTTAGTGTGAACACTATTGTTAATAATATTATAACATATTAGTATATCTATCGCAACTTAATTTCCCAAATTAGACATCATTCACATTTTGTGCTATACTAACAAAAATGAAACGGAGATAAATTATGATTAAAGCAGTTATTTTTGATATGGACGGTCTTATGATAGATACCGAAAAGCTGCTTATGCGGTTCTGGATTGAATCTGCAAATAGCTTTGGTTTTGATATGACAAGAGATGACGTCCTTTCTATAAGAAGTCTTGCAGGTAAGTTGACAGAAAAAAAGCTGAAAAAACGATTCGGCGATGGCTTTGACTATCAAAAGGTTCGTGCTAAACGTATTGAACTTATGAACAACTACATACTAAAAAACGGAATTGAAAAGAAAAAAGGTCTTGACGAGCTTTTGGTATATATGAAAAATAACGGGTATAAAACTGCTGTTGCGACTGCAACAGATTTAAAACGAGCTTCAATGTATCTTGATATAATAAATGTGACAGAATATTTTGATAAGATAGTCTGTGCCACTATGGTACAAAACGGAAAGCCTCATCCTGATATTTATTTAAAAGCCTGCGAAGAACTTGACGTACTTCCCTGCGAAGCTATCGCTTTAGAGGATTCCCCTAACGGGATTATCTCTGCACACAGTGCAGGCTGTAAGGCTGTTATGGTTCCCGACCTGTCAGAGCCGGACGAAGAACTTAGAAAAATTTTGTTCAGACGAATCGACAGCCTCGACTTGCTCATTGACGTTTTGAAAAATACACAAATTCAGATTATTTGACTTTTTTGTGTAAAAACTATATAATGACGTTACCGTCAGAAATAAGATGAAAAAATACGGTAAGGTCTGCCTTTTTAATAATACCTTTATAAAACAGAAGGAGGAAATGCTCGTTAAAGAGCGTAATCATATTATGAGATACAACGAAAACGATTCTGTAAACAGTGACGGAACATATCACTTTAAAGGTGATAAAAACAAAGAAAACTTCACTGATTATTATGATAAAGCCTTTAATGAAGAACCCCAAGATGAGGAAGAACTCGGCGCAGAGTTTGCAAAAGGTTTTCACGAAGAAATAAATATAGATGTAGATCCCTACAGGGATACCAGAAAAGAAAATCCCTTCCAAAATCCCAATTACAGACGCTCAAATAACGACAGATACTATGATGAACAAGACAGATATAATGATTACGGGCATAATCCGTATGACGATTACTACAGAAATCAAAGAAAAGGAAACGGACAAGCCAATATGAATAATAATGATTTCGGTTATGAAGACCGTTATACAAGACGCAGTCAAAATCAAGGCAGAGGCAATCAGAACAGAAACTATCCAAACAGGAATCAAAATCCTCCGCCGAGACAAAACGGCAATTACGGACAAAATCAAAATTACCGAAACAGAAGAAGCCCTCAGCCAAATAATCATCGGCAAAGAAATTATGACAGCAGAGATTATGACAGAGGTATTGACAGAGATTACAGACAGCGTGAAAGGTATGACGATTTTGACAGACAGGATAGAAAAAATAAAAAGGGCAAAAAGAAAAGAAAATTCACATTCAAGAAGTTTTTGCTTATACTGATTCTTTTGGTCCTTGTTATATTCGGATTGCTGTCAGCACTTATTCTGCATTATATCGGTCTTATGAATCTAGTAGACACGGGCGACAGAGTTTCAAATTCAGCAAGCGTTATTTCTTCAGATAATGTTGAGAATATACTTATTATCGGCAGTGATTCAAGAACCGAAGATAAAAGAGCACGTTCTGATTCTATGATTCTTTTGTCAGTAAACAAGGAAAACAACCAACTTGTGCAGACATCATTTATGAGAGATATGTATGTGGAAATTCCGGGATTCGGAGAAAATAAAATCAACGCTGCCTACAACAACGGCGGTCCCGAGCTTGTTATGGACACTATTGAACAAAATTTCAATATTCAGATAGACCACTATATACAGATTGATTTCTTCTCATTTATTGACATTATCGACGCTCTCGGAGGACTGGATATTGAAATCACAGACGCAGAAGCACAAGCTATGACCGATCCATTAGGCGAGCAAAACAAATATCTTGAAAATGACAGAGGTACCGACTATCTCAAAGAGGGCGGAAAAATCCATATGAACGGCAATCAGGCTCTTGCATATGCAAGAATCAGGCATATTTCAGGAACGACCGGCACTGACTTTGGCAGAACAGATCGTCAAAGAAAAGTATTAAATATGATTATCGACAAAATCAAAGGAGCAGGAATTTCAAGTATAAACAAAATGCTTGAGAATGTTCTTCCTCAAATCACAACTAATCTTACAAAAAATCAATTATACTTTCTGTCTCTTAGAGCACCGTTTATTCTAAGCTATGAACGCATTGAGATGAGAATTCCTTACGGAGATGAGGGCAGCACTTCAGATAAGAGATATTGGGAATACGGTACAGGTGCAGGAGGTTCATCAATACTGATTGTAGACTTCGAAAAGAATTCAGCATTGCTGAGGAAAACCATCTACGGTTATTAAACAAAATGCAAGTTCAGAAAATTCAAAGTGGGTGTACCCTTTGGCACACCCACATTTATTTTACAGTAAAGATAAAAACTTCACGCTGAAAGCTCCCCTATGGACATAAATGAACATAAATCCGCAATATTTCTCTTATGCCACTCCCTGCGTATAAGAAGTTTTTAAATTCACTGATAAAATATAATATTCCAAAAGTCGCTTTAATGTGACAAATAAATACTCATAAAACATAATAAGACCGATACATTACTGATGTATCGGTCTTAGATATATATTCAATTTGTAATCTGAATCGCATCTATATCTGTTAAAATAATCGGTTTCACTCTTCCGAGTATCCTAACAGTCTTAAATCATTCAGTCTTAACACTTCATCCGCTAAGCTCCAACCTAATTATTTTTTCAATCTTAATAACTTACATCAATGCTTGCTTGAAAATCAGTGACATTTACTTTAAATATAATTAAATCTTTATCAGTAGACTATATTCTGAGCTTAGATTTCGTTCATATTACAACCAATCTACAAGCGTCTCATTGATGAATCCTCTATTGCCATTGGACTCACCTCTTTAATTCTAAATTTTAATCATTCGGTCTTGATAGGATTTAATTCTTTTTAACATTCCTATCACACCCTTTCATTTTTAATTCTAATCAACAGGATTTCTCAGTTAAAATCTTAACTGTTCATTGGACCTTTCTCCTTTTTTAAAATTTTTACCTGTTTTGTATTTTTCAATACCTTAATCAGCACATCGGACTATCTTCCTTTCAATCAATGCTAGGTTTTGAAATGAATCTTAACAGTTCATCGGACCTTTCTCCTTTTTTAAATTTTGACCTGTTTCGTATTTTTCAATACCTTAATCAGCACATCGGACTATCTTCCTTTCAATCAATGCTAGGCTTTGAAATGAATCTTAACAGTTCATTGGACCTTTCTCCTTAATTAGAATTTATGAATCAAGGCTTGAAATAAATAACTTAGCTCCCGCTGTTTTTATCTCTTCCTTTCTTCAACTATAATATAACACATCTTATATGGAATGTCAATAGTTTTTTTCAACTTTTTTATAATTTTTTTATTTAATTTTACTTTTACAAAATCTGCTTGACAATTGAATTTATATATATTATAATATAAATGTTGTGGTGCTTATATTCACCATAATTTTTTTATTAAAATAAAAATTGCATATATTATTAATATCATCTTAGGAGGTTTAATTATGAACGAAGAAATGGATATGCAGCCTGATCTGTATACGCTTGTTGACGAAGAAGGTCAAGAGCAAATGTTTGAGCTTTTGGATTCTCTTGAGTATGAAGGAGAAACATATTATGCTCTGACACCTTATTTAGATGATGCTGAAGCAATTCTTGCCGACGACGGCGAAGTCGTTATTCTCAAGTCAACATACGAAGGTGACGAAGAGGTTCTTGTTTCTGTTGACGACGATGATCTTTTCGACAAGTTGGGCGATATGTTTATGGATCGCTTTGCCGAGCTGTTTGAAGATGATGACGAAGATTCTGTTGAAATTGAAGGCAGCGACAGGGTCGATCTTGAAAACGGAGAGGTTGATTTGACCGATTCTGACGATTAATCAGTATGCTTTTTATTGCATATTAATTTGTCGAAAATTACCGCTTGTATACTAAATTTGCAGGTGGTATAATACTAACAGAGAAAATTATTTATTTAACGCTTTCTGCCTTGTGCGAACAAGCACAGTTTTTATAATCCAACACATAGAATAAGGGAACTAAGCTCTGACTGAAGATTGCAGACCTCCCGGTTTTGCCGGACGAAGGGAGCGTGAGGCTTTCAGGCCGTTACCCACCTGCACAAGTGCGGGTTTTATTCACTGTGCGACGGCAAGGCGGATATATTAGAATTTTAAACTGCTCATTTGCTTTTGGCAAGTGGGCAGTTTGTTTTTTACAAAAATGTATTCAGATTTCTCTGAATGTCAATAGTTATTGTCTTTTCAAAGCAGCTACCAACGCAGTTGCTGCAACTCCTGTAACAATCCCTGTCACAATTGCAGACAGAAGCAAAATTGGGGCATAAATAGAGATCCAAGGCGTTCCGGTTGCTATGACCGCAACCGTAAGCTGTCCTGCATTGTGAAATATCGCCCCCAGAACTGAAGTTATCCATATTTTCTTTTCACCAAAAGCGTCTATAACCAGAGCCATAATTGTAAATGCCAATATTCCTCCGACAATGCTGAATGAAAAACTCAGCACGTTTCCGGCAAAAATGCTGGAAAGAATAATTCTCATAACAAGAATTATAAATGCCTCTCTCTTTCCCAGAATGACCATTGCTATAAGGGTTACAATATTTGAAAAACCAATTTTAACACCCTGAATGGGTATAGGCGGCAGTGCTGCTTCGACCGTAAAAAGTATCAGCGAGACAGCTGTAAGTATTGCCATTGCCGTATATTTTTTAAGATTTACAGAATTTCTTATTTTCAGAGTTGAATCCTTATTTTTCATTTTATTCACGTTACCCTTCATATGCTTGCAATTCTATTCGCATACCGATCTAAAATTATATTTCAGCGTCAATATCATTTGTCTTATCACCGTTTTTAACTTTTATAACCAGACCGTTCGGTACACATACTATCGGCAGCAGACTGTTGTCTATCTCCCCTTGTTTTACGCAAATCTGATTTTTGCAGTCGGCTTCAACTACCGATATTTTACCGTTTCTTATACGCACAATATTGTAATTATCACCGTTTTCTACAATAAATTCATCGTCTTTATCCAGACTTACTGTGCGAATCAACTTATTATCTGTGTATATTTCAGCTGTTTTCCCTGTCAGTTTTCCAGAGAGCATAATAAAAATTATAAGTATGGATATAACAGCTAATAATAAAAACAGAGTAATCCATAATATGTTAGAAGTTAAAATTTTTTTTGTGTTTTTCATAATAATCACCAAGTTATATTATTCAGAATTTATCTGACCTAAAATATAATACACTTTTATTTTAGATCGGTCAATAAATTTCTAAAAAAAATCTAATAATTTATACAAATATTTTTCAAAAATACTTGATTTTCTCATTAATATATGCTAAAATGTTGTAGACACTATTAATGGCAACTACAACATATGGAAAAATACATATGCAAAATTAAAATGTTTTCATTAAAAATATTATCAGCTTTTTGCTCAAAGTTGACTAAAAAGCTGATTGTTTCTGATAACATTTTTGACACATAGTAGAAATTACAATATTTTCATTGATTTTTATTTGTTTAACTGATATAATTGATAAGATGTGTTATGGCAAAGAATAGATAGAGAGATACTCTTTGCAAATAGAACTTAAGGAGCGAAAAACTTTGGATAAGTATGTAATAAAGGGGGGCATCCCGCTTAGCGGCGAAGTCGTTGTAAGCGGTGCAAAGAATGCCGCCGTTGCACTTGTTGCTGCAACAATTCTTTGCGATGAACCCTGTGTACTGGAAAACGTCCCTGAAATAAGTGATATATCGATCTGCATAAAAATTTTAAAGGAAATGGGTGCAGATGTTAAAATATTAGGAAAAAATACTGTAAAATTTGATACTACACGAATGACCAGTCCTGTTGTTCCGTACGAACTGGCACGTTCTATGAGAGCGTCGAGTTATTTTCTTGGAACACTGCTCGGAAGATTTCATGAGGCATATGTGCCGCTTCCGGGAGGATGTGATTTGGGTGACAGACCTATTGATCAGCATTTAAAGGCATTTGCCTGTTTAGGAGCAGACTACGCTATTGAAAGCGGTACTGTTCATCTAAAAACCGATACACTTATCGGAAGTCAGATATATTTTGACTTTATAACAGTAGGTGCAACTATTAACGCAATTTTTGCCGCTGTAAAAACTAAAGGGCTTACGATCATTGAAAATGCGGCAAAAGAACCTCATATTGTTGACCTTGCAAACTTCCTTAACTCAATGGGTGCTGATATACGAGGTGCCGGCACCGATGTAATTAAAATACGCGGCGTTGACTATCTAAAGGGAATTACTTACGCTATTATCCCAGACCAAATTGAAGCAGGAACATATATGGTCGCTGCAGCCGCAACAAAGGGAAATGTTCTTATCAAAAATGTTATCCCTAAACATTTGGAATCTATTACTGCTAAGCTCCGTAAAGTAGGAGTAACTGTTGAAGAATTTGATGAAAGTGTTCGTGTATCGGTTGACGGGCCGATTATGAAAACCAGCTTAAAGACAATGCCTCATCCGGGATTTCCTACAGATATGCAGCCTCAGTTTTCGACGCTGCTTACGCTTGCTTACGGAACAAGCATTGTAACGGATGATATTTTTGATAATCGCTTCAGATATGTTGCCGAACTCAGAAGAATGGGTGCTGATATTTCGGTTGACGGAACCGTTGCAGTCATTCAGGGCGTAGGAAAACTTACCGGTGCCCCTGTTAAGGCAACAGACCTTAGAGCAGGTGCTGCACTTGTTATCGCCGGACTTGCCGCTGATGGTGTTACAGAGATTGATGATATTTATCATATCGAGAGAGGATATGAAGCAATAGACGAAAAGTTCAGAGCGTTAGGTGCTGACATCAAGCGGGTTTATTATCCTGAACCTATCGTAATGTCAAGCTGATTTACGAAAATTCAAGGCGACAGTAATGGTCGCCTTTTTATTATGTATACATATCGAAAGGAGCTTATAAATGGCAAGAATTTACCCCTTGTTTTCATCAAGCAAGGGCAATGCAACCTTTATCGGCAACGAAAAGGGTGGAATACTTATAGATTCAGGCGTAAGCTGCAAAATGCTTACTCAGGCACTTCTTGATAACGGACTAAGCCCCGAATCAGTACAGGGAATTTTCATAACCCACGAGCATACCGACCACATAAAAGGATTAAAAATATTTACTAAAAACTTTCACACACCTGTTTTTGCAGGAGATAAAAATCTTGAATTCTTACTTGCATCTGACTGTATTTCTCCCAACTCAAAAGCCGAAGTAATTGATGTCGACGGCAAGCCTACAGAATGCGGAGGGTATCAAATTTATGCTTTTTCAACTCCTCACGATACAAGGCAGAGCAACGGATACAAAATTATTACTCCCGACCTTAAAACCATAACAATCTGTACCGATCTTGGAGAGGTCACTGAAAATGTACATAAAAATATCTGTGGCTCTGATTTAATTCTTTTTGAGTCAAATTATGATGAGCTTATGCTTAAAAACGGAAGCTATCCGTATATGCTCAAAAAAAGAATTGCTTCAAACCACGGACATTTGTCAAACGACGCTAGTGCATCAGAAATTGAAAATTTGCTGAACACCGGAACAACACGGGTAATTCTAGGGCATCTCAGCCAGCAGAATAACACGCCTGTAAAAGCCAGAGAAACCATAGTTAATCATCTTTCAGGGTTCAAATGCGGTGTGGATTATATACTGAAGATTGCACCTGTGTTCAACGAAGGCGAGGTCGTTACGCTATGATGAGCATTAATATAATAGCTGTAGGAAAGTTAAAAGAAAGCTATCTGCGTGATGCGGCTTCGGAATACTCTAAAAGACTTTCAGGGTTTTGCAAACTTAAAGTCATAGAATTACCTGAAAGCAGACTATCTGAAAATCCCGGTGAAAAGGAAATTCAAAATGCTCTTGACATTGAGGCAAAGCTGATTGACAGCTATCTTAACAATGGCTCTGCTTATAATATTGCTATGTGTATTGAGGGCAAACAGCTTTCAAGCAATGAACTATCTGCAAAAATCAATGACGCAGGTATAAACGGGAAAAGCACCATTAACTTCATTATCGGTTCAAGCTTTGGAATATCACCTGCCATAAAAGACAAAGCGGATTTCAGGCTTTCGATGTCTAAAATGACCTTTCCCCATCAGCTTGCACGAATACTTCTGCTCGAGCAGATTTACAGGGCATTTCAGATTTTAAACGGCGGAAAATATCATAAATAATACAAAAAAGACTATCTGATTTTTTTCAGATAGTCTTATATTTTTGATAACTGAAATTATACGTTGCTATTATTGTTTTCTGCAATAAAATCGTTGTAAATTTCCTCTAGCTTTGAAGGAGTGTATTTTTCAAATGCCTTTTCATTCTTTTTAATCTTAAAGCCCTTCTCCCAGCTCTTTATAAGTTCATCATACTCATCGTACTTCATTTCCGTAATAATAGTCTCGTAATAATCACCGTTAACCATATAATCAGTTCTCAATATAGGATCATACTTCACTATTATATAGTAATTACTTTCGTCCTTATATAGTACAGGCTTGTTGAAATTTTTAATGCTTTCTCTGATATATTTTGATAAGTCGCTGACAGTTTCTTCATCAGCCAAACTTATCATATTTTCATTTGTAGAGAATTTAGCAAATACAGATGTGTCTGAAGAAATTGCCTGGTCAAAATCAAATACATTCGTAAAGCTGGAATCTGAATACCAGTTGTCAAATTTATAGAATTCTCTTTCAGGATCAGCAGGTTTCTCTGCCTTTTCACCGCTGTTTATTGTCTGTGCCTTTTGAGGTGTATCCTCTCCGTATTCCTCATTGTTCTGATCGTAGAAATGAACATGAATTTCCTTTGGCTCTTGTGCAGCGCTCGTTGTTGTTTCCTGTGCATCAGTCGATACAGGGTTTCCTTCGGCATCAGTTGCTGTTACAGTAGTAGCCTGAGTAGTTGTTGCAGCGGTTGTAGGTTCCTGAGTCTCTGAATTATATTGAGAAATGACTTGGTCGAAATCATCATTTTCTTTTGCAATTTTTAAGTATTTATTCGCAATTGACTTAGCTTCCTTGTCTGCCTTCTTTGAAGCCTTAGTCTGCTCCTCTGCAGACTGAGTCGTAGTAGTTTCACCAGAAACAGAAGTGCTTGCGGCTGTTGTAGCCGCTGTTGTTCTCGGAACTGAAATCATCTTATATCTTATATAATTATTGCTAAGATAATCTTTGATAGCATCGTCCGTAATAGCTTTTTCGCCGTCTACTCCGTAATAATAATGGAACATAAGCTCTTTTTGCTTTTCAGCAGTGAAAAACTTAGTCACAGAATCTTTAGAAATTCCCTGCTTAGCTAAGTATTCCTCAGACATATTCTCCATATAGTTTTTCACAGCGGTATTTACTTCCTCTGCATCCTCGTCTGAAAGCTTTAGCTTAAGTTTATCGAACTGCTTGTTTACCGCAACCAGATCAAGCGTTTGCTCATAAGCATAATCAGGCAGATAATCCCCTAGCTTAACCTTTTCTCCTTCATGGTTTTCAATTTCCTGATTCAGATAATTAGAAGCAGTAGATCCTGAGTTTCCAAGCGAATATGTGTGCTCGGTATATTCAGAAAGCATATAGTTAATATAAACCCCTGCGTTGACATCAACATCATCAACAGTCATAATTTTGCTCATATCTGAACATCCGGCCATTGAAACTGCCATTATAGACGCAACTGAAAAAGCTGCGATTTTACTAAATTTAGACATTATGTTGCCTCCCGTTTGAAAAAATTAATATGTACATATGTACTTAATTACCGTTCAATAAATGGCTTGTCCGATCTTAAAAAGAACGAAACAATTCTCAATTTTACTTGAATGGAACTGCTTATAAAAATAAGCATTAAAATAACAACGATAGTATTATAAACGATTTTTCAAATAAAGTCAAGTGTTTGCATTTACATATTATGTAGTTTGTAAATATATTACCTTGCAAAACATTACTAATATTATTTTTCATTGGAGATACTTTGCGTTGTTTTTTCCTGAGACTTTTCTGCATCAGCAACGCTCTTATCGACAGGTCCTTCAGCGGTTGACTTTATCTCACCCCAAGTTGTAAGATAAACCCTTGTAAACTTTATATCGTCAAGCGGCTGATAATCGTCATCATCAATATCCTTAACCTCTGCACTTAAAATTTTATTATATGCTTCCCAACCGTCGCAGACCTGACCGAAAACCGTATACTGCTGTGAAGCCTCAGGAACTCCGCCGTAATCACACAGTTTCTCCGAAAGTTCATTATATACGCTCTCAAGCGAAGAATCAACATTCTCACTGCTCTTAACTTCCTGCTTTTTCTTTTCACTCGTCACAGAATTACCAAAGAACATCACACTGCTGCCTGCAACATTTTTCTTCCAGAAAAGCATTCCGTCAGTTCCCACAAAAGAACCAAGCGCACCCTTAAACGTCCACATATTCGGGCTTATTTCTGCGTCAATGGTTTCTGTGTTGGTGTTATCAGTTGTTTCTCCATTGGCAGCTTTAGCTCCGCCGGTAAAATACAGATGATCTCCCTTGTTTTCTTTGTCATTGCCTGTGACGACCCCGAATACATAAGTATTATTATAGTACCCTTTTTCAACAAGCTTTTTATAATATTTAACATAATTCGGAGCCTCGTCCTCAAATAACGCAGCTTTGAATGTTCCCAGGGTTGTTTCATAAACTACAACATCCATATCGTCAGCATATTCCTCATATTGAACAAACTTCACGTCATCAAACTTATTATCATCACTTTTATTGAATGTGAGGAATATAAGCAGTGCTGCCAGAAAAATTATGGCTATAAGAGAAAATTTAAAATATTTCACAAATGCCGGACTGTGCATAGGATTTACTTTTTTACCGCCTTGATCAGCCATTTTATCACCGTTCCTTTTTATTTTTGCGTAAAGGCATTAACTAATTGTATCATTTTCATATTCTATGAAAACTGCCATTACTGAGGAAAAGCCTTCTATTGCAGGGCTTCCCCTCTTAAAAAACAATCCACCGGATTGTTTTTTTAATACACCCTTTTAAGACTACACTACCTAAAAAGTTTCGCTGACACAGGTCAGCTCCGCCATTGACCTGCAAGCCTTTTTAAAAAGGCTTGACCGAAAACTTTTAGTTTTATTACTTCTTCTTTATAGTTGTTCCCTGTCTTGTTTCTTCAATAATATATCCAAGCTCGGAAATTTTGTCTCGCAAAGCGTCTGCCTTAACAAAATCCTTTGCCTTTCGTGCCTCCTGCCTTTCCTCAGCGAGCTTTTGAATTTCCTCTGGTATGGTATCCTTTTTATCTCTGTTATAGCATATACCCAAAACTCCGGTCAGCTCGTCAAAGACTTCAGTACAGGCTTTAAGTTCGCCCTTTACGGCGTTTCCGCCTGACACTAAAGTGTTGATTTCACGTACAAGCTCAAAAATTGCAGAAAGTGCGTCAGCAGTATTCAAATCGTCTGAAAGAGCGTCAATAAACTGAGTCTTTCTATTGTCCAGAAATGCCTTGACATCACCGCTCAAATCGCCGTCGGGTGCAGATTCAAACGCCCTGTCAATACTGCTTCTGCAATTATACAGCCTCTCCAATGACGCCTTGCAGGCATCTAACAGTTCTATAGAATAGTTGATCGGCGACCGATAATGTGCCTGAATCATCAGGTATCTTATAGCCTCATAGCCATACTTTTCAGCAACATCTCTTGTTGTGAAAAAATTACCGGCCGATTTTGACATTTTCTTATTATCAATATTAATATGACCATTGTGCATCCAGTAATGTGCTAAAGGCTCTCCGGTTGCAGCCTCCGACTGTGCAATTTCATTCTCGTGATGAGGGAAAATAAGGTCAACTCCCCCTCCGTGAATATCAATAGTATCTCCGATATAGTGCTTGCTCATTGCAGAACACTCAATATGCCAGCCCGGTCTGCCCTTTCCCCAAGGAGATTCCCAGAAAGGCTCGCCCTCCTTTGCTGCTTTCCACAAAGCAAAGTCAAGAGGGTCTTCCTTAATATCGTTTACATCAATTCTCGCACCCGACATAAGGTCGTCTATCGACTGGTTTATCAGCTTTCCGTAACCCTTGAATTTTCTTGTTCTGAAATACACATCTCCTTCAGCCTGATAAGCATATCCCTTGTCTACAAGAATCTTTATAAGGTCTATTATAATATCCATACTTTCAGTGACCTTTGGAGATATATCAGCCTCAAGAGCATTAAGTCCCCGAAGGTCTGTGAGATATTCCTTAATATATTTCTCGGATATTTCACTTGCCTCAACGCCCTCTTCATTAGCCCTTTTTATGATTTTATCATCTACGTCGGTAAAGTTTTGGACAAATTTAACTTCATATCCGATATATTTTAAAAACCGTCTTAAAACATCAAAAACACAGATTGGACGAGCGTTTCCTATATGAATATAATTATACACCGTCGGGCCGCAGACATAAATGCCTGCCTTGCCCTTATTTATCGGCTTAAACTCTTCCTTTTGTCTTGTTAAAGTATTGTATATTTTCATTAGCTTTACCTCTTAACATTTATGCTTATTTATTATTTTCCTTGCTAAGCTTTTTCTTCTCAGCCTTCAGCATTTCAATTTCATTTCTTAGTTCCTCTATCTTAACAAGCTGTTTGCAAAGCTCCTGAGATACCGGGTCAGGTATATGAACCTGATCTAAATCCTGATTATTGTTTACCCTTTGACCTTCTATCCTTACAATTCTCGCAGGAACACCCACCGCAGTTGCATTTTCCGGAACTTCCTCCAAAACAACTGCGTTAGCGGCTATTTTAGCGTTATCTCCGACCTTGAACGGTCCTAAAACTCTCGCACCCGAACCTACCATAACATTGTTGCCCAGCGTCGGATGACGCTTTCCGCTTTCTTTTCCCGTTCCTCCGAGCGTAACGCCCTGATATATCAAACAATTGTCTCCGATTTCGGCTGTCTCACCGATAACAACTCCGCTTCCGTGATCAATAAGAAGTCCCTTCCCTATTTTTGCTCCCGGATGGATTTCTATTCCGGTCATAAATCTTGAAAACTGTGAAATCAATCTTGCTATCAGATAAAATTTCCTCAAATAAAACCAATGTGCAATCCTGTGGAAAATAACTGCATGAAGTCCTGAATATGCCAGCAGAATCTCAAGACTTGTTCTGGCAGCCGGGTCTTTTTCTTTTACCATTCTTATATCCTCTTTAATTTTCTCAAACATAATATACACCTTTCATACTTTTTCTGATTTAATTCTTAAGTCTAAAAAATAAAGCCTCCAAAGCAAATAATTGCTAAGGAGGCAGTTTAATCAAACTACGGTTCCACTCCGATTTATAACTCAAGCCTTTAACGCAGGATACGCAGACAGATACTCATAATGCAGATCGCTTAAATTTCCCCGTCCGAGCTGGCAGCCGCACTTCACTGTAAACCGCTTATGTGCCTTTCACCTTATGCACACTCTCTGAAAAGCTTTATTACAGCTACTCTGACTGTTACGCCTTTTAAAATATTATATTCCAAACTTTTTAATTTGTCAACCGCAAAAGTTCAAAATCAGGAAAATAATACGAAACGCTGTTATTTACTCGAATCTATATACTTCCAATAAGCAGAAAGGTACTGAATTCCCGATACAACAGTAAGGAGAGCCGCTATCCATATAAGAATTTCATTTACCCATATATTATGAACTCCAATTCCTTCTAGGAACATAATAACAACAATCGCAATCATAGTAAAAGCGGTTTTCAGCTTTCCCCATATACCTGCCGCAACTACAACGCCTTCATTAGCAGTAACAAGCCTGACTGCTGACACCATAAATTCCCGTGCAAGAATAAGAATAACCGCAACTGCATCAATCCACATAGGACTTCTTGCCAGAAAACAAATGAGAGCCGTAACTACTAATACCTTATCGGCTAATGGGTCTAAAAACTTACCGAATGTTGTGACAAGACCACGTTTTCTTGCTATCTTACCGTCAAACCAATCTGTTATTGACGCCGCTGCAAAAATAACAAGTCCTATTATAATGAATATATCAACACTGTCCGCATAAACTTTTCCCGAAAGCAGCATAGCCGCAACAAAAAACGGTATAAGAGCCACCCTTAAAACTGTCAATTTGTTTGGAAGATTCATAGTTTAAAAATTCCTTTCTAAAATAATCGCCAGTAAATATCCTGTTTCTTTTATGTATTAAACTATTTTGAAATTCTTTTTAACCGAGGATCGATAAAAACCAATACCCTTGATTATAATAGTTGCCGTACCCCTCTTTGTGTTGTTCTTGTAGCTTATTTTATAATCCGTTCCTGCAACAAGTTTTTTCTTACCTAGCTTTACAACTACAGACTTCTGTGTTCTTGGTTTTCCGTTGTATTTTAGCTTTTTAATTTTACTTACCTTACATTTACCGATACTCTTTTTATGCTTTAGACTAACGATTGTACTGTTATCCGAATAAACCTTTTTACCGTCAACTATTTTATATGAACGAATATAGAAGAAATATTTCTTTCCGGCTGTCAGCTTCTTAGTAAGTGACGTAACATCTCCGCCCTTGACGTTTTTAAAAGTTTTAAATTGATTTTTATTATTTACCGAATATAAAATCTGATACCCGTCAGCGTGACTTATTTTTTGCCATTGCAGCATAACTTTTCCGTTTTTTAGCGACTGCTTTGAAGATATACTTGTTTTCTTGGGCTTAATTGTAAAATATACCTTTTGAGAACCTGAATAATTTCCTTTTCCCTTAACAGTTACAACACCCTGACCAATATTTGTAGTTTTTGTATACGAAACTGTATAATCTTTATTCTTTTTAAGTTTTGTGCTTCCGTCCATTACCACAACGCTAGGGGAAAGCTTTGAACCTGTATAGACCTTATCATTTATATGAAAATATGTAGCTTTTGTTATTGACTTCTGCGTAATTTTAAAATTCTTTGTTTTAGAACCGTAATAGCTTCCCATTCCAATAAATGTTACCGAAGCCGTTCCGACATTTATATTGTCTTTATATGAGCAGATGTAATCAATACCCTCTTTAAGTGATATTCCGCCTATTTTAATTGTGACATCAGGAATAATCTTACTTCCGGTATATGTATACTCGTCTTTATCAAATGTTATCGTACCCGAAGGAAGGTGAATATCTGCCTTCGGAGTTTTATTCATCGAATAACCATTACCTGTCGATGTTGAAACAATTGTACCAAGTAAATCCGTTCTGTAAATATCAGCCCCGACTTCGTGAAGTCTTGTAAGTATTGCCTCCGCAGGAAGTCCTGAAGAGTTTACTGAAGTATCCGCAGTTATTACCGCCGCCTTTGGCATTACAGCATTTAAAAAAGCCTGCGAACTACTTGTTTTTGCACCGTGATGTCCTACCTTTAAGACATCGCACTTCAAATTTTCTCCGCTTGCTAAAAGCTGCTGTTCTTCCTCTTCCTCAGCGTCAGCCATAAATAAATATGAAACGTTTCCGTATTCAAGCCTCAGCACCATAGAGTTATTATTGAGATTACTATTGTCCAGCTTAAACGGAGCAAGACACTTCACTATCAGCTTTTTTTCTCCTACCATCTCATTGATAAGTTCAGTTCCGGCTACAACCTGCACAGGATCAACTCTTATAGTATCCAACATCTCAGTAAATTCAGTGAATTTAGGAACGCCGTCTGCAGAACTGGTCATATACATATAGATATTTCCCACTGTGAAGGTGTCTTTTTCAACAACTTCTTCCATAACCTTTACAAGTCCGCCTACATGATCATTATGAGGATGTGTGTTTACCATATAATCTATATTAGTTATTCCCTGCTGTTTTAAATAATTTACAACAGTTTCTCCGTCTGCATAAGTTCCGCCGTCTATCAGCATAACCTCGTTGTTCGGCAGATCAATCAGAATTGAATCTGCCTGTCCTACGTCAATATAGTGAACCTTTAATTCTCCGTTAGCCGCATAAGCATAGTTATGAGAAAATACTATTGCCAATAGTGAAAAAAATAAAATAAATAATACTGAAATTCCAATTTTTTTGTTACTTAAAATATTCATATGTAGTTGTCCTTTCTTTATATCTGTTCGCCTAACAAGTCATAATCCAATATATCATTAACCTTCACCTTAACATATTCACCGAGTGAAAGCCTATTTTTGCTTGTGAAAAAAACCTTTCCGTCAATATCTGGTGCGTCCATATAGCTTCTGCCGAAAAAGCATTCAGCATATCTGTCAAAGCCCTCTACAACTACCTCAAGTTCGTCTCCCAATAAACTCTGATTGAACTCATCTGAGATCCTCATCTGAATATCATAAATAATCTCGCATCTGCGTTCCTTTATATCCTCTTCAATCTGGTTTGGAAACTCTGCCGCCGCTGTACCCTCTTCCTGTGAATAAGCAAAACAGCCAAGTCTTTCAAGCCGAACGTTCCTGACAAATTCACAAAGCTCTTCAAACTGTTCATCAGTTTCACCCGGAAAACCGGTAAGAATTGTTGTTCTTAACACAACATCGGGAATCCTGCTTCTGATTCTTTCAATCAAATCAACAAGACCCTGCTTGTTCCCTTTTCGGTTCATTCGTTTTAAAATTTCACTGTTGCAGTGCTGAATAGGAATATCCAGATATTTCACCAGTTTTTCCTGATTTGCAATCGTACTGATAAGTTCATCAGTAATCCGTTCAGGATACATATAAAGAGTTCTTATCCATTTAAGACCGTCTACCTCGCACAGTCTGTTAAGCAGTTCCGCCAGCTTTGGTTCTCCGTAAATGTCCTCGCCGTAGCGAGTGGTATCCTGTGCAACTACAACAAGTTCGGTAAAACCCTGAGCAGCAATATTCTCCGCTTCCTTTACTATGTCATCAATTTCTCTGCTTCTGAATTTTCCCCTTATAGAGGGAATAGCACAATATGTACAGCAATTGTCGCAGCCCTCGGCTATCTTAATAAATGCAAAACTGCCGGGTGTTGAAATAATTCTCTTATCATCAAAGCAAAGACTTTCCTTACTGCCGAAAGACGTTATGACCTCACCCTTGCAGACATCTTTGATGATCCCGCATATCTTTTCGTTTGAGCCTATACCGACTACAGCGTCGACCTCAGGAATTTCCTTTAAAATCTCGTCCTTATACCTCTCTGCCAGACAGCCAGTAATTATAACAGCTTTTATTCTGCCCTCCTGTTTGAGTGTGCAGAACTCCAATATAGTTTCTATTGCCTCTTTCTTTGCAGACTCTATAAATCCGCAGGTGTTTATAATAACAACGTCGGAAAGTGCTGCGTCTGAAACAAGCTCGTATCCGTCATTTCTCAAAAGATAAAGCATTCTTTCAGCGTCGACCTGATTCTTAGGACATCCGAGAGACACCATTCCCACTCTAACCATATTAATCATTCCTTATTGAAATTAATCTGCTTTCACACAAAAAATCAGTCATCCGTCTCATTTATGATCTCATCTAAAACGGCATTAATGTCATCATAAGAATACCCATATCTGACCAATGCGTTCTTTACCTTCTTGACTCCCTTTTCATCATCAAGATAACGGTAATACTTTTTATTTATAAGCTCAAAAAGCCTTTCATAAACCGTATTCTCATATTCAGACAAGGTTTCCTCTATAATTTCCTTTGGGATTCCCCTATTTCTCATTTCAGCAGAGGCTCTGTAATAACCATACTTCTTAACCTCACTATAATGCCTAGCTAAACGCTCTGCATATCTCCTGTCGTCGATAGTTCCTAGCTCTGCCATTCGTTCCATAACCTTATAACAGACGTCCTCGCTGTAGTTTTTCTCCAGCTTTTCAAAAAGCTCGGTATACGAATAGTCTCTGTAATCAAGCAGATACAAAGCACGTTCCTTCGCCTTTCTGAAATCATTGGAGAAGACAATATCATCAACAGCACTCTGAGGAATTTCCATACCTTCTTTCAGATGATACTCGCATATAATATCAAAATGCCAGAAGTATGTTTCACCATTGTCAAAGTCAATTTGATAAGTTTTCCCTTTATATTTTTCAAGGCTGATTATCTTCATAGATATGTACCTTTCACCAATTACTCAACGTCAACAGGTGCAAACTCCTCAAAATCATCGTCAGGATCAACAACAATGCTGTTGTCAGCCGCTTTTGCCTTTTCAACGGCTTCAGCAGCCCTTTCAGCGGCTTCCTTTACCTTTGCAGACTTCTTGTTCTTTTTGGAAACCATTACAACGGCGTCCTCATTTTCCTTGATTTTTGCTTCAATCTCATTCATAATCTCAGGGTTAGAAAGCAAGAAATCCTTTGAATTATCTCTGCCCTGACCCAGCTTAACGTCGTTATAACTGAACCAAGCACCGCCTTTTTTGACAATTCCAAGTTCAACGGCAAGGTCTAAAATTTCACCGACTCGGGAAATTCCCTGACCGTACATAATATCAAACTCACATTCCTTAAAAGGAGGAGCAACTTTATTCTTAACGACCTTGCACTTTGTTCTGTTTCCGATAACCTCTGCACCGTTTTTTATCTGTTCCGCACGGCGAACCTCTATTCTCACAGATGAATAGAATTTAAGTGCTCTTCCGCCCGGAGTAGTTTCAGGGTTTCCATAAATAACGCCTATCTTCTCACGAACCTGATTTATGAAAATGGCAACGCAGTTTGATTTAGCAATAACAGACGTCAGTTTCCTCATTGCCTGAGACATCAAACGGGCAAGCTGACCTACGTGAGTATCTCCCATTTCTCCGTCAATTTCAGCCTTTGTAACCATAGCAGCAACCGAGTCGAGCACTATGCAGTCTATTGCACCCGAACGCACCAAAGCTTCGGCGATCTCTAAAGCCTGCTCGCCGCTGTCCGGCTGTGAAACAAGCATATTATCAATATCAACTCCCAGCTTTTCTGCATATATAGGGTCAAGAGCGTGTTCAACGTCAATAAATGCAACATCTCCGCCCAGCTTCTGAGCCTCTGCGGCAATATGAAGTGCAACCGTCGTTTTACCTGAACTCTCAGGACCGTAGACCTCTACAATTCTTCCTCTCGGCACTCCGCCTATGCCCAATGCCATATCAAGCGTCATTGAGCCTGTTGGAATTGCTTCAACATTCAGCGTTGAATGTTGTCCGAGCTTCATAACTGCTCCTGCTCCGTACTGCTTTTCTATCTGTGCAATAGCCGTTTCCAATGCCTTCTTTTTTTCTTCGCTGTTTTTCGGAACTGTTACACTCTTTTTCACATCATTCTTTTTACCTGCCATTAAAAATGCCTCCTAAAAATATATTTGATACACTTTTATTTTAATATCCCAACTGTCCGATATTCCGGACTCTATGTAACTCCATACGGAGCAGATGCAACATATATTATTAAAGCCGTATATAATATTACAGCCAAAGGAACTATAATAAAAAACATAGGCTTTCTGATTTTATGGCGAAACACCAACATTCCGAGCAATCCCCCGAACGCTCCGCCTATAGCTGTCAAAGACAGCAAAACAGCTTCGGGCACTCTCCATTTTCGGGTTATGGCTTTATATTTATCAATGCCGAAGAATATAAGCGTTGCAATGCTCATAAGAACGATATACAAAATAAAACTATTAAAATTAACAGATAAAAACTCTCTGACTAATTCAAACTCCATCATAAACTTCACCTGTTACAACCCTGTCTGCTCCGCAAAGATCCTTTATGATACTTACATTCTTGTATCCCGCATCGGTTAAAATCTTTGAAACTTCCGCTCCCTGATTTATTCCGATTTCAAATATCACACGTCCGCCTGAATTTAATTTGCTTATATAAAGACCTGCCATTTCACGATAAAAATCAAGACCGTCCTCACCGCCGAAAAGAGCGTATTTTGGCTCGAACTCAACTTCTCTTTGCAGATTTTCCATATCACTTGAACTCAGATACGGAGGGTTTGATACTATCAAATCAGCCTGAGGGAGCCTGTCAATAACAGCATTATCAATCACACTGCCCTTGACGACCTCCGCCTTTGAATTGTTTAACTTGACATTCTTTTTCAAGAATTCAATTGCCGCCTTAGAATTTTCAACCAGAACTATTTCTTTTACATCTAAATTTTTCTCAATTGCAAGACCTATACAACCGCTCCCTGAACAAAGGTCAAGTACGGTTATTCCGCCAATGTCCTTATATAATTCAATTGCCGTATCAACAAGTGTTTCGGTGTCCTGACGAGGAATTAAAACACCCTCTCCTACCTTTATCGGCAGAGAATAAAATTCCCACTCGCCTAAAATGTACTGAAGCGGTTCTCCTCTCACTCTGCGTTTTAATAGTGATTCAAAAGTTTTTCTATTTTTTTCATCAGCATAAGCGTTCATATCAAAGCACATATGCTCTTTGCCGAATGCTTTGCAAAAAAGCTCTTTGGTCTCAAAATGAGCATTTTCTATTCCCATTTCAAAAAGCCTGGTTTTAGCGTTCTGAAAAAGATCATTCAGCGTTACCATCTGTCGTCTTCAGAATCCTTAGGAATACACGGCTTTAATGCCGCAATCGCAACCTCAATAACGTCAAGGTCGGGCTCTCTTGTGGTAAGCCTTTGCAGCCAAAGACCGGGTGCTGATATTATTCTTGTAAAAGTATTATTGTATTTTCCTGCAAGCCTGATTATCTCATAACCTATTCCAACAATTACTGGAAGCAGCGGCAGTTTGCATAAAAGTCTTAAGAAAATATTGCTCCATGGAAGTCTGAAAACAGAAAATACAATAATGCTTATAAACAAAACTATAAATATAAAGCTGGTTCCGCACCTCGGGTGAAAACGTGTGTATTTCTTAACGCTTTCAGGAGTTAGTTCGTCTCCCGCTTCATAGCAAGCTATGCTTTTATGTTCTGCACCATGATACTCATAAGTACGTCTAATATCTTTCATAAGACCTGTAAGAGCCATATATCCTACAAAAACTAAAATTTTTATAACACCCTCGATAAGTGTTTTCACAAAAGAATTCATAGGGATCAATTTACCTATGCCTTTTACGATCAAGGACGGCACCCACATAAATAACAGCAGTGCAACTACAACCCCAAAAACAGTACCTAAAGTAGTTACAATAGGAACCAGCTTATCTCCTATTTTTTCCTCAAGCCAGATTTCAAACCTAGACTGGGGTTCTTCGTCCTCAAACTCCATAGCTCTGTCAGCAGACTTTGAAAGACATTTATATCCTTCGCTAAGACTGCTAACCATATTGAATATTCCTCTTATAAACGGAGTCTTTTTATACCACGGTGCATTTTTACCGTTATTTGCGTCCCATTCCTCAACCTCTATTTCTCCGGTTGGAAGTCTGAGTGCCATTGCGGATTTATCAATACCCCGCATCATTATTCCCTCAATAAGTGCCTGTCCTCCGATTTTTGACTTGAATTTCTCCGACTTCACCTCTCCCTGCGAGGAAGGTTTATTCAGATTGTTTTCCTTTTCTAAATCCTTTTGCAGATTTTCATTGATGTTAAATTGGTTTGTCATTTTGTATTTCGTTCCTTTCATCCTCTGATGAGAAAATATTTACATTTACACTTGAATCCTTTGCTTCCTTTGACGACTGCGAAGCAACCGGAAGTATAATTACAACTGTCGTACCCACGCCCTCTTCACTGTTGATGTCAAGACTTCCGCCGTGAAGAGATATAATTTCATTTGCTACAGCCAGCCCGATACCTGACCCTCTTCTTGTATGATTGGACTTAAAGAATTTTGTTTTGACCTTTGGCAGATCCTCTTTGCTTATTCCAATTCCCGTATCGGAAATTGATATGACAACTCCCCTCTCGTCCTCAAAAGCCTCAACCGAAACAGTATCTCCCGCATCGGAATACTTTATAGCGTTATCTACTATGTTTATAAATACCTGTCTTAATCTGTTTTTATCTCCGTAAATAAACGGAAGCATCTCAGGCTCGTAATAATTAAGAGTTATATTAAGTGCCCTTGCTCTTTCCTTATATATCAAAACCGTTTCGCCCAGTTCTGCAAGAATATCAATTATATCCTTGCTTAACTGAAGTCTTCCGTCCTGAATTCTTGAAAAATCAAGAAGCTCCTCAACCATCTGCGAAAGTCTTTCGGTTTCGCTTGTTATAACTCTCATTCCCTTTATAAAGGTTTCCCTGTCGTCAATTGTTTCCATAGTTTCGCTCCAGCCCTTTATAGCGGTAAGCGGAGTTCTCAGCTCGTGGGAAACCTGTGAAATAAACTCGTTTTTTATCTTCTCTGCGTTTGAA
Source organism: uncultured Clostridia bacterium (assembly GCA_947589185.1). Taxonomy (GTDB): domain Bacteria; phylum Bacillota; class Clostridia; order Oscillospirales; family Ruminococcaceae; genus UMGS1601. The sequence goes on from CANQCK010000001.1 coordinate 458,534, forward strand.
AGCTCATCAGCCATATAATTTACGCTTCTGCACAATTCGGCAAGCTCATCGTCGCCTTTAAACTTTATTCTCTTTGTAAAGTCACCTGTTGCAAACTGCTTTGCAGTTTCTGTGATTTCGCTTATCGGAGAGACAATACTCCTTACAAACGAAATCCCCGATAAGAAAATTAGAATTACTATTCCTATTACCACAAAGGTTATCACCGCAAAGATAAAATACATCTGAATGTTGACATTGCTCAAAGAAGTCACCATTCTCATAGCTGAATACTCACTTCCGCTTTTTCCTATCATCACAGTGTACGACATAACCTTTTCGCCTGTCGAATCAAGCCTGAAGGTTTTATAGAGCGAATCTGTATTTGATCTCTTAGCTTCCTCATAATCTGAAAGATTTACGTCTGATTCGGAGGAAAAACCTGAAGAACTTACAATAACACGTCCGGCGTTATTTACAGCCATAAGCTCGATTCTATCCTTGTCATCGAAGGTCTCAACAAGATTTCTTACCTCCGAATTGTAATTTATATCATTGTTTTCAGAATATCTTGTAACAGCAGAGGTGATAATGTTCATCTTGCTCGCAAGATACTGTCTGATCGATGAGTGATAATAGTTCCTTACAATAATCAGTGCTCCGACTTCTACGATCAAAAGTATAATAACCATCAAACCGAAACTGTTAATGAGCCAGCGTCTGGTTATTCCCCTTTTAAATCTCATCTTCAACTATTATCACTCCCTTCTTTTTTAAATCAGTATTCTATCTTTTTGAAAATCAATTTGAGACCCATTTATAACCAAAACCCCAGATTGTCTGAATATACTTGGGATTTGACGGCTCTTCTTCAATTTTCATTCTGATTCTTCTGATATTCACATCTACTATCTTATCGTCTCCGTAATAGCTGTCTCCCCAAATGTGATTAAGAATACTTGTTCTGTCAAGAGCAGTATTCTGATTGTTAAAGAAATACTCCATTATCTGATACTCAACCTGAGTAAGATCCACAGGAATTCCGTTTTTATAAACTGTCCTGCTTTTCGGGTTTATGGTAAACGGTCCCGACTTGATTGTAGGCGAACTGTCAGTTTTAGTATGACTATTATCAACCCTTCTGCAAACTGCGTCGACCCTTGCTATCAGCTCGGAAATAGAAAACGGCTTTGTAATATAATCATCAGCACCCATCATAAGCGAAGATACCTTGTCCATCTCCTGACTCTTTGCAGAAAGCATTATAATTCCCATAGCACTCGACATTGCTCTCAGCTTTTTGCAAACCTCAAAGCCGTCAATTCCGGGCAGCATAATATCCAGAAGTGCAACGTCAAAGAATCCTCCGTTTTCATCAAACGCCTTTAAAGCGTCCTCGCCGCTGGCAACGTCGGTAACCTCATATCCTACTCTTGCCAAATTCAAAACTATAACTTCGCGGATAGAGTCCTCGTCCTCACAAACAAGAATTTTTCTCATATTGATCCTCCATTCCTATGCAGTAACTGCACAGCTTATCTTTTTCGGATAATTTATTTTATCAATCCGTTAAATACAAATTATTTTTAACACTGTCAAAGTCAATGCCAAGCTCGTCATCAGAGTTGCTGATTTTAACAATGTAAGTAATCTGATCACTGACTCTCACAGATTTATATCCATTGTTGATGTATTCTCCTATCTTGTTGCTGTCAACAACATTAATCCTTAAAAGCTCTGTACTGCTTTTATTAAGTGTTTTACCGTATTTATAAAATACAGCCTCACCTGACGCTTCATCAATTTTAACCGTAACCTTGTTTTTCCAATCTTTTGGAAACATAAAAGCATATCCGTCTGAAATCTTATAGTATCCGGTATATTTATCTCGCAGCGAATAGCTGTCTTTATATACCTTCCATGTAGTAAGATACTGCTTGTTACTGTCTGAATCGTTATACTCCTCATAACCCGGGGCAGCTTGCGTTTCAGGAATTTCAACAACAGAATCACCGTCAATATCTGAACTCAAATACTGAGATGGTCTTGAGGTTTGTTTCATAAGTTTATTTGAAAATGTAACCATAGGATTCTGTAGTTTTTTGTAGCTGTAAGAAACAACCTCTGTCTGAATCACTCCTGTAGACTTTGTCGCATCTACAAACAAAGCCGAGCTTCCGTCTGCGGTCTTTCCTATAGCCGATGAAACATAGGCACTCGTACCGCTCGTCATTGCAATACTGTCAACAGAAACGATTTTTCCACTTTCAGAACGCAGCAACGACGCAGTTGATTTTCCTGTTTCAGCGTCAGTTGACACTGTTATTATATCGTTGTGCCCATCTCCGGCTAAATCTATAATGTGCATTATTGAATATTCGTCTGTATATATACTGCTCATTTGACCTTCGTTATAGCTGTATATCTGAAACTGCTTTTCCTCAAGATTTAACGTAGAATATCCGATTATAATACTAGGCTTATCATCATGCCCAAGATTATTTATATTTATCTGGTCAACAACAGGACCCGCTCCGGGAAATTCATAAACAGCCTTCCAATCGCCGTTTGAATTCTGATCCAGAATTTCTACCATTACGGTACCAGTGTCATTTTCGGGGTCATTGTACTGAAAAAAAACTATTGCTTCTTCAGTAGGCTCGCTGTCTATATTCTCGACAACAAATGCCGAACGATTGCCTCCGCTTTTTGGATATTTGAGCGAAATATCATTACCTACATGCTGTATAAGAGCCTGATGGATTTCAGACTGCTCCTCTGTTAGCTTCGGTGCAGAAAGAAGACCGTCAATTCCGCTCTGCCCTATTGAACACCCGCACAAGCCGGAAATCATAAGAAAAGAAATTATCATTACAGAAAGTCTTTTCATTCGGTCATACCTCCTTTACCAAATTTACGTCATAATATTGACAACCGCATATGTATATTAAAAATTATTTTGCTGAATCTCTAATATTTCTTTCACTTATCGGAACGTACTCCTTTGATTTAAGCACAGACTTATAAGCAGGTCTAATAATACGTCTGCCTGTTACAAGCTCTTCAAATCTGTGTGCACACCAGCCAGCCATTCTTGAAACTGCAAATAGCGGAGTAAACAGATCCTGCGGTATACCCAGCATTTGATACACCAATCCCGAATACATATCCACATTTGCACAAATAACCTTGCTTCTTCCGGTTTCCTGCAAAATTTCAGGAGAAAGTCTCTCTACTGTTTCTAACAGCTTGAATTTTCTTTCAAATTCCGTACCCTGAGCGAGCTTCTTTGCATTAGCTTTAAGAATTACTGCCCTAGGATCGCTCTTTGTATAAACTGCGTGTCCCATACCGTAAATAAGTCCGGAATTATCGTTAGCTTCTTTTCTTACGATTTTTCTCAGAAAATCTGCAACTTCTCCTTCGTCGTCCCAGTTAGACACATTTTCCTCAATGCACTTCTGCATTTCAAGAACTTTAGCGTTAGCACCTCCGTGTTTAGGTCCTTTAAGAGAACCTATAGCCGCTGCATAAGCCGAATACGGGTCTGTTCCCGAAGACGTAAGAACTCTACAGCTAAAGGTTGAGTTATTACCTCCGCCATGCTCTGCATGAATCATAAGCATAAGATCTAAAAGCATTGCCTCCTCATGGGTATACTTTCTGTCGGGACGGAGCGTTGAAAGAATAGTCTCAGCAGTCGAAAGCCCGTGAATTAAAGGGTGCATTATCATTGTTTCTCCGAAAAAGCTCCTCTGCTGAACCTGATACGCAGAAACCATTATGCTCGGCAGCTTTGAAATAATTGAAATAGCTGTTGAAAGCTCATGGTTAGGCGACATATCCTCCGGATCTTCATCGTATGAATACAGTGCCAGAATCGACCTAGCCATCTTATTCATAATATTCTTAGACGGAGCCTTTAAAATCATATCTTCAAAGAACGCATTTGGAAGTTCTTTATTAGCGTCAAGCAGTTTCAAAAATGCTTTTAATTCATTGTTTGTAGGAAGCGAACCGAATAAAAGCAAAAATACTACTTCTTCATATCCGAATCTGTTCTCTTTCACTGCATTGTCTACTATATCATTTATGCTGTAGCCTCTGAAAAAAAGCTTTCCGTCTACCGGCTCCTTTTCTCCCTCATTGACTACATATCCGTGTACATTGCATATATTTGTAACTCCTGCCATTACTCCTGTTCCGTCAGGATTTCTAAGACCTCTTTTTACTCCGAACAGATCATAATACTTAGGATTAATTGCATTGTTTTTTATAAACTGATTTTTTAACGCTTCCCTAGGTGTTTTTATATTTCTTTCTGACACTGTACTCACTCCTTTTATACCCTTAATTTCTCTCTTATGAATTTTAAATATATTGGATTTTATTATACTATATTTTCAAGAATTAGTCAAGTCGGAGAACACTTGACTATGCTAATTCACAAATAATATACACAAATTAAAACCGCCGAGTTTTTAACCCCCCGACGGCTTTTTATACAATTATTATATTATTTTACTTTAATCTTTTTAATCGTACTCAATTTGCTGAAAATCTTTACTTCCTTACCCTTTTTAGTTCTGTAAGAAGCATATGACCTTACTTTTAAATAATAAGTTTTGTTCTTCTTTATCTTCTTGCTATTGATGTTTAAACTGTTTGTCTTAAGATTTTTCTTAAAAATAGTCTTCTTAAAATTCTTATCTTTTGATACCTCAACCTTATAGCCCCATGCCTTTTTAAGATTATCCCAAGAAGCCTGAATATTCTTTGACTTGCTTTTCACATAAATTTTTTTGATCTTAGAATTTTGCATAGCCTTATTTGCTGACTTTTTATCCTTTGCAACTGCTTTTGCAGTACGAATTGAGGAAATAGGCTTAATTGTTTTTTTACTTCCTGCTTTTGCATATTTTGCCTTTGCCCAAAATTTATGATCGCCTTTCGCTTTTGTCATATTCCCATGCGAATCATAAGTAGCCTTAATCCAAAAAATTGAATCTTGTTCTTTAGAGGCGTTGTATATTGCATATCCCTTTGAGTTATAAGAAAACTTCTCCCAGTTACCTATACAGTCTTCAAAATAAGTCATATTGCCTTTATCATCATAAAAATATTTTTCCCAAAAATCGTCCAATTCAACTTGATATGTAATATTTCCCTGTTCATTATAATACGACTTGCACCGATAATCATAATTATCTTTTGTAAATGCTGTTTTCACATTCCCATTGTCATAATAAGTATAATCTGTGGTGGATATATAACCGCTTTCATATTCACTATATATCTTATTACCATGTGAATCATATCTGTACTTTTTCCATCCATTCTCTTCTGACTCTGCAAAATATCCATTGGAATAAATCTCATTTTCGTTTTCATCATAGATACTTTCTAACCATTCATTATAGTTATTTTTGTAATGCAGCGTCTTTATTTTTCCATTGGTATAATATGTATATTTCCAAGTTTCCAAAGAACCATCGCTGTCTTTTTCCAATATAATATTACCCTGAGCATCATATTTAGTCTTTACCCAAAAGCCTTTGCTTGTCTCATAATACTCAGTCTTCTTTTCGCCGTTGCTGTAATAAGTATATTTATGGTATTCTGAATTACCTTTATTATCCTCTTTGTATATCTCATTTCCCTTTGAGTCATAAGTATACTTTTGCCAACCACTGCTATCCTCGTAATATGTACAAACATATCCTTCTACAGGAATTCCGACATCTCCTATGATATACCCCGAATATGCTGACGAAGGTAAAACGCCTGTTAGACTGAGAAACATAATTGATGCCATAAGCAATGAAACAACTTTTTTCATTAAAGAACCCCCTAATCTATAAACTAATTATAATACTTTATATAAAAACTTGTCAATTAAAAACTTCTATTAATTTAAAATCATATGTTTATAATCACAAGCATATCATATAAAAAACGGACAAGACATCTACAAAACATCAAGGAGAAAAACAATGAATAAAACTTTTCAAACGCTATTTATATTCGCAGTATGCCTAATGCTTATACCGTCGTTCATATTGCTTGATGAAGGAATAACCAAGCTGTTTGAAAACAGCGAAAAGGAAACTCTTCTTTCAAATGACTGCAAAGAGGTTTCAATACTTAATAATGAAACAAAGGACATTGCCGTTATGGATATTAAGGACTATCTCATATGGAATGTTATAGCTCAAATGCCTGGAACCTTTGAAAAAGAAGCATTAAAGGCACAAGCAGTGCTGTCACACACGTTTATAATGAACCGTTACATAAGCGAAAAGGAAAATCCGACAAAATCACTGCTCGGAGCAATTATAAGCACAGACGACGCTACCTATCCAAAGAGCTTCACAACCGACGAAGCAAAAGAATATTACGGTGACAAATATGAAACTGCTCTAAAAAATGTCACAGCCGCAGTCGAAGAAGTTTTAAGTGAAATATGTATTTACGACAACCAACCAATAGTAGTCGCTTATCACACGATTTCCTGCGGAAAAACCGAAAGTTCAAAGGATATATGGAACGAAGATATACCATATCTTGTATCCGTTGACAGTACATATGATGAAAAGGCACAGGGATTTTCAAAAACTACTACGGTCTCCGCAAAAGATTTCAAAGAGAACGCCGAAAAAACATTTTCAATAACCCTTTCAGACAACAGCGAAGAATGGATAAAGGTTTTAAGAAAAACAAAAAACGGAACTCCTCTTACCGTTTCACTCGGAGGAAAAGTAGTTCAGGCTAGCGAGCTTTGTACACTACTTGATCTTCCCTCTCAGCATTTTGAAACAGAGATCAAAGACGGAAATATCAACTTTAAAACCAAAGGGCTTGGCCACCTTGTGGGAATGAGCCAATTCGGTGCAAATTCTATGGCGAAGAACGGCAGAAGCTATAAAGAAATTCTTAATTACTATTTTCCAAAAACAGAAATTTTAACTCTTAAACAAAAAAGCTGAACCGCTCTAATATGAACGATTCAGCATATAGTTTTTATACTTTTAAATTTATGACAAAAAATTTATAGAAATCTAAATGAAAATAAAACAAATCAGTTTATACAAAATTACATCATATTAACTGTAACCTTTGAAGATACCGCAGCTTTAACCAGCTTCCTTACAGGATCATTCATTACATTTACAACTGCACCTGATTTAATGTTCTTAAAGGCATTATCTTTTATTTCATTCAAAACAGTTGAAGTTATATTAACAGTATTCAATTTTTTACAATCCCTGAATGCGCCTTTACGGATAAGTTTAACATTTAATTTCATTCTTACCTTTGTAAGGTTTTTGCAGTTCTTAAATGATTGTGCACCTACTTCAGTAATATTTTTAGAAAGAATAACTTTCTTAATTGAGTTTTCACCTGTAAATGATCCTGTTCCGATCTTAACTACCTTATAAGTAACTCCATTATAAGCTATTGTATTCTTTACAGTAACCGTTGATAAATTAACATTTTTAGCAAAACCCTTCAGTATTACAGTATCAGATCCATTAACCATATACGTATAATTACCTACAGTAAATTTAGTTCCTACAGGAAGAGCGTTAGTTGGATTCTGAGGAGCAGGTGATGTCGAAGTAGGAGTAGTTGTTGCACTTGTTGGTTGTGTTGTAGTCTGTGAAGAACTGTTTGATGAGTTATCTGAAGATGATGTTGAAGACGATTCTGATGAGTTACCTGATGATTCGTCCGATGTTGACGTTGAAGACGATTCTGATGAGTTATCTGATGATTCATCTGATGTTGACGTTGAAGACGATTCTGATGATCCGTCTGACGAGCTATCGCCCTCAGATACCGTTGACGAAGTGGTACCAGATTCACTTTCATCACCATTTACCGCAAATACCGCAGTAGAAATTGCAGTTGTAAAAAACACTGCCGACAAGACAATGGCTAAAATCTTATTTGTTAGTTTTCTTTCTTTTGTTTTTCTCATAGTAATCCTCCATTCTGCGATTATATGTACATATTATGTGTTTTTTTATAATATATACTATTATTTTGGCTTTTTTAATTTTTTCTTGTAAAACCATTTTTTATTATAAAAGCCAATAGTGTACAGAATGTGAAAACATTGTGAAAAGAAGTAGTATAATGTAACTTTTCAGCAATTAATCAAAGTCTTCATTTGTACCTGCTTTTAAAAGAAATATATCAATAGGAGAATATGTTCCCTTAAAATAATCGGTATTAGGCAAATTGACCTCATTCACATCAATATCATCAGCACACGGAAGCATTAATTTAAAGCTGGTACCGCTTGTATCTGTCTGAAAAGTAATAGCACCGCCGAACTTATCAACGAATTTTTTTACAATAGAAAGTCCCAGAGACTCACGCTGACCCGATTTATTTACATTTGAAAAAGGCTCAAAAATTTTATACGCCTTTTCATTCGGAATTCCTATACCGTTATCCGTTACAGTAAAGCAAGCGTTATTATCAACTCTCTTAAACTCAACAAAAATCATTTTCTTATCTGAAAGATTATATTTTATTCCGTTTGAAATTAGGTTCATAGCAGCTACCATAAACCTTGAATAATCAAGTTTAAGATAAATGTCATCCTGAATTTCATAAGTAACCTTAACACTCATTTTCCTTGCAGAATGTTCAACAAAATGCATAAGGTCGGTTACAAACTCTGAAGCGTTTGCCAGCATAATATTAAAATCATTTGCACCGTAAATAAATATCTCTTCAAAATTCGCACAGCTTGACAACGCACTATTAAGTATATTATTAATATTGGCATTTTTATCTATCAAATCGTATTCTTCTAAATCCTCTAACCGCTGATCTATAAGACCCGTGTTGAAAACAACCTCGCTTGCGGTATTTCTAAGCATTCTTAGAAACTTCTTCAGCACTACCGTAAAAGGTGAATTTATATGCTTTTCTATTTCCTCAAAAAAGCTATGAAACGTCATCACATAGCCCTCGACATTATCGCTGTTCTCATCGTCAAAAACAGGCAGCACATTGACAGACGATACAAATTGTTCTGCATCGTATTTCAAGACCCTTTCAGTCTTTATAGGAAATTCGGCAATTAAATCATAATCCTGATCTGTGTAACCAAAATGCTTCTCATTCGATGCATTTAAGAAATCCGTTCTTTTTAACACTTCAGGCATAGTTGAATCATTTGTCCACAGAACATTCAATTTCCCGTCGACAATTGCAACCTTCTCAGATGATGCCGAAAATAAGTTTATTAAAATTTTCAGTTTTCTAATCTCCATAATATACCCTTAACACTCATTATCCAAAATTATATTCCTACTAAAATTATCCAATTTATAGCTAATTTGTCAAAATATAATATATTATATCATATATACTCGAAAAATGCTATAGAAAAAAGAAAAAAGTGAAATTATATTGTCTGCTATATTTTTGCGTTTCTTTTTTATTATACTGCACCAAAAAAAGAACCTATACATTTCTGTGTAGGTTCTTTTTTAATAGAGTTTGAATTGATTATTTTACTTTGACTTTTACAGTTTTGCTCCATTTTCCGTAATTTATATCGCCGTTTGCTTTTTTATATGCTCTTACCTTAACAAAATACTTTTTCTTTGATTTCAACCTCTTTATTGTTACTTTGTTTTTCTTTACCTTAACCGTTTTCCTGCCCTTGAATTTATTATTTTTAGCGTACATAACCTCATAGCCTGTCGCTCCGCTTACCTTTTTCCATTTTACATTCAGTTTCTTTTTCTTAGCGGTCGCTTTAACTGACTTTACTTGTGCAGGTTTCGGAACAGTCACCTTGTTTGTTGGTGTTTTTCCTTTGTCTTTTGAACTTGTAGGTTGATTTGGTTTGGTTGAATTGTTGTTCGGTTTATTGCTTTGATTATTGTTTGGGTTGTTTGGTGTCTTTGAGCCATCTAAAAGCTCATATTTTATATCATTTTCTATTGCATATTGTTCCCCTGCTGTACCTTCATAACAATATATTTTATAGTTTTTTGTTTTTACACGGTTTTCAATATCCCAATCAAAATCATATCCAATAGCATATTCACCTATATATGTCACACTTTTAGGTACGGTTATGCTTGTTAATCCACAGTTATAAAACGCATAATATCCAATACTTGTTACACTGTTTGGTATTGTTATACTTTTTAAATTACAACCATTAAACGCAAAATCTCCAATGCTTGTTACACTTTCTGGTATTGTTATACTTGTTAAACTAGTGCAACCTTCAAACGCATCATCTCCAATGCTTATTACACTTTTTGGTATCGTATAAGTTGCTTGTCTTTTACACATTGGATATAGTATAAGTTCTGTTTTACTTTTATTAAATAAAACTCCATCTTGAGATGAATAATTCTTATTATTAGCATCAACATTTATTTCTGTTAAACGGTCACAATATATAAAAGCTTCATAACCAATGCTTGTTACACTATTTGGTATTGTTACACTTGTTAAACTGCTACAACTCCTAAACGCACTATCTCCAATGCTTATTACACTTTCTGGTATTGTTATACTTGTTAAACTACTGCAACCTATAAACGCACATTCTCCAATAGTTGTTACGCTATTTGGTATTGTTACGCTTGTTAAACTGTTACAATAGCTAAACGCACTATCTCCAATGCTTGTTACGCTATTTGGTATTATTATGCTTGTTAAACTGGTAGATCCAAACGCTCTATATCCAATACTTGTTACGCTATTTGGTATTGTTACGCTTGTTAAACTACTGCAACCTATAAACGCACATTCTCCAATAGTTGTTACACCATCAGGAATTGATAACTCTCCATTACAAGTTGTTCCATCTATAAGTATTCCATTAACAACAACTAGCGGATTTTCTTTTTGTTTGTTTTTAAGCCAAGGCGTTCCAGAAAACGCTTCATATCCAATGCTTGTTACACTGTTTTCTATTGTTACGCTTGTTAAACTGCTACAACTCCTAAACGCATGATCTCCAATACTTGTTACACTATTTCCTATTGTTACGCTTGTTAAACTGTCACAATAGCTAAACGCACTATCTCCAATGCTTGTTACGCTGTTTGGTATTGTTACACTTGTTAAACTGTGACAAGATTCAAACGCACTATCTACAATAGTTGTTACACCATCAGGAATTGATACATCTCCATTACAAGTTGTTCCATCTATAAGCATTCCGTTAATCACTACAAAAGGATTTTCATTTTGTTGATTTTCAAACCAAGGTGTATCAGAAAACGCTCTACCTCCAATACTTGTTACGCTATTTGGTATTGTTATGCTTGTTATACTTTCACAACCTTTAAACGCCCTATCTCCAATGCTTATTACACTTTCTGGTATTGTTATGCTTGTTAAACTAATACAACCTATAAACGCATATTCTCCAATACTTGTGACAGCTTTTCCATCAATTTCACTAGGTATTTCAAGTTCTGTTACACTGCCAGTATAACCAGTTATCTCAACTGTACCGTCATCTAATACCGTATACTCGTAGTCCCCTGATGTTTCTGCCGTAGCCGTCACCGCAGGCAAAACCCCTGCCAAACTAACTGCCATTACCAATGCAGTTAATAAATTTAAAAATCTTTTTGTCATAATAGACCTCCTTTTAATTGTTTTCAACATTATACCACACAGCATTTAAAATTGCAAGTAAATATTAAATATTTTTTATAATATATTATTGCAATTAAATAAATAATATATTAATAACTTTGAATAAAAGATATAATTATTTTGTAAATTTGAATTGTCAGTGCAATTAAATTTAATACTATGAAAAGGAGGATTTGTTCCCCATCGGAGCATAAGATAATTATGTTTGAAATAAGAAAAGTGCAGTCCTTTAACAAAACGATAAGGATGCCCGAAGACCTTATTGCAAGACTGGAAAATCTCGCAAGCAAAAACGACATCAGTTTTAATCAGCTTGTTGTACAATGCTGCGAGTATGCTTTGGAAAACTTAGGCGATAATAATAAAAAATAAGGAAACAAATAAATATTCTCAAACATAACGCAATAAAACTTCAAAAAAAGTTCAGGTAAAATTTAATTTAAAACCGAGTAATTTTTTTCTAAAACCCTTGCAATATCAATTATAATGGTGTAAGATATATATATGAATTTTTTTAGGAGGTACATTAATTATGGCAGTAAAAGTTGCAATTAATGGTTTTGGCCGAATAGGCCGTTTGGCATTCAGACAGATGTTTGGTGCAGAAGGATATGAAGTCGTTGCAATCAACGATTTGACAAAGCCTTCAATGCTCGCTAATTTATTAAAGTATGATACCGCACAGGGCGGATATTGCGGAACGATCGGCGAGGGACTTCACACAGTTGAGGCTGATGATGAGGCAAATACAATTACTGTTGACGGTAAAACACTTACAATCTATAAAGAGGCAAACGCTGCTGATCTTCCATGGGGAGAGTTGGGTGTTGACGTTGTTCTTGAGTGTACAGGTTTCTACTGCTCAAAGGATAAGAGCCAAGCACACCTTGACGCAGGTGCTAAGAAAGTTGTTATTTCTGCTCCTGCTGGAAACGACCTCAAAACAATCGTTTTCTCAGTAAACGAAGGCACTCTTACTAAAGACGACAAAATCATTTCCGCTGCATCTTGCACAACTAACTGTTTAGCTCCTATGGCTGACACTCTTAACAAGTACGCAGAGATCCAGAGCGGTATTATGTCAACTATCCACGCTTACACAGGCGACCAGATGATTCTCGACGGTCCACACAGAAAGGGCGATTTGAGAAGAGCAAGAGCAGGTGCTGCAAACATTGTTCCAAACTCAACTGGTGCTGCAAAGGCTATCGGTCTTGTAATTCCTGAGCTAAACGGCAAGCTGATCGGTTCTGCACAGAGAGTTCCTGTTCCAACAGGTTCAACAACGATCCTTACAGCTGTTGTTAAGGGCGACAACGTTACTAAGGAAGGAATCAACGCTGCTATGAAAGCCGCAGCAAGCGAGTCATTCGGTTATAACGAAGACCCAATCGTATCTTCAGACGTTATCGGAATGAGATACGGCTCACTCTTTGACGCAACACAGACAATGGTTGCACCTATTGGCGACGGTCTGTATGAGGTTCAGGTTGTTTCATGGTATGACAATGAGAACTCTTACACAAGCCAGATGGTAAGAACAATCAAGTATTTTGCAGAGCTTGACTAAAATTTGATTTATGTTAATAATAAAAAGGAGCTTACTCATAAAGAGTAGGCTCCTTTTTTATGCAAGAAAATTAGATTCTCTTAATTTTAATTTTCTTTGACTTGGTCCATTTACTATAAACATATGAATACCCTTTCTTTGTTTTTATTACACATTTTGCTCTAACTCTCACCCAACAATATTTTTTTGTAGAATTTTCTTTGTCGCTACTTGTTATTTCTAAAGGAAAATTAATATGTCTAAAAGGATATGTATTAGTATAAGACGCATCATGGCTGAAATCACTATATGAAGTTTGCATTTCGTATCCAATAGCATTTTTATATTTCTTCCATTTTATCAACAATCTTTTATTATAAAACAATTTTTTATTATAAACATTATTGACACTTTTGCTTTTAACAACAAGTTTTTTAACTACCTGAGTATTTTTAATTTTATTTGCCTTTGATTTGGAAACAGTTGGTGCATCATCAAAGTACCCATAGTTTGTCCACAAATTTCCATATTTGTCTTCGTAAGTTGTAAATTTAATATGTATGTCATCATCATCTAACCACTGAGTAAAATGGCTTTCAATTTTCGATTTAACTATTTTAATCCTTTTAGCCTTTGTCCATTCACCATAAACTTTCTTTTTGTTTGAAGCCTTAATGTAAGGTCTTACTCTAATATAGTATTTTTTACCGGTTTGATATTTCTTTTTGATCATTGTTCCGTTAATGGAATCAGGTTTCATAAAAGAGAGTCCATTTATAAAATCAGATGTCATATTCTTTAAATAGATTGTTTTGACAATTTTCTTTAATTTTTTGTCCTTTGCAACCTGAATCTGATATCCTGTTGCATTTTTAATTGTTTCCCAATACACTAATATTCTATTGTTTCTACTTGACGCTCTAAATTTCTTAATTTTAACTGTTTTAAAAATATCTTTAATCTCATCTTCAGTTAAATTATTTTCTGATGCTTTAATATTTGTTTTGACTTTAGTAACTACTGTTCTTTTTTTCGGTATAGTTGGTTTTATTATAGTTGGTCTGGTAACTAGAGATGGCTTAACAACTGTCGTAGGCGGAACAGTTGTTGATAAACCTGTGGTTGGATTTGCGGTTTCACCACATACATTTACAACTGGAATAACTCCTATCAAACTGATAGCCATTACCAATGCTGTCAATAAATTTAAAATCCTTTTCATTATAATATTTCTCCTAACTATTTCACCTTTTTCTTAACGACCTTGCTCCACTTACCGTAACTTGTATTGCCGTTTACCTTTTTATATGCTCTAACCTTAACAAAATACTTTTTCTTAGATTTCAACCTCTTTATTGTTATCTTGTTTTTCTTGACCTTAACCGTTTTCTTGCCTTTGAATTTATTATTTTTAGCGTACATTACTTCATACCCTGTCGCTCCGCTTACCTTTTTCCACTTTACATTAAGCTTCTTTTTCTTTGCGGTCAGTTTAACAGATTTTACTTTGGCGGGTTTTGGAACGGTAACTTTGTTTGTGCTTGGGTTTGTCTTTTTGTTATTTGTTGGACTGACGGTTTTATTTGGTTTGGTTGAGTTGTTGTTTGGATTGTTGGGTGTATTTGAGCCATCTAAAAGCTCATATTTTAAATCATTTTCTATTGCATATTGTTCTGCATAACTACCTTTATAGCATTTAATTGTTAAATCAAAACAAAAATAAAACGCATCATCTTCAATACTTGTTACGCTATTTCCTATTGTTACGTTTGTTAAGCTTTCACAATATTCAAACGCACTATATCCAATGCTTGTTACACCGTTTGGAATTGTTATACTTGTTAAACTTTTACAATTCTTAAACGCATAATCTCCAATGCTTATTACGCTGTTTGGGATTGCTATGTTTTTTAAACTTTCACAATACGCAAACGCACGATCTCCAATACTTATTACACTGTTTGGTATTGT
>CANQCK010000002.1 GCA_947589185.1 uncultured Clostridia bacterium
GCTAAAAGCCCCTACTTTGAGAGTTTGTAAATGCCCTAGAAACACTTCCCCACAATGAAGCCGTTGGGGAAGTAGACTACAATATATAGTGCTATAAAACCTTTAATTAAATCAGAAAAAGTATTGACAAAGCATATTTGCTATGATAAAATATTTGAGTTATTTAGCACGACTTAATATGCAGATGTGGCGGAATTGACAGACGCACTAGGTTTAGGCTCTAGTGAGGTAACTCGTGAGTGTTCAAGTCACTTCATCCGCACCAAGATCCTTTGGAACAGTTGATTTCAAAGGATTTATATGCTGTAATGTCAGAATTTTTTTGGATGTCTGCTATATTGAAATTTTGGCCGGACGGCTATTTTGGTCATCCTGTCTTTTATTATAAAGAAACAACATTAACAGGTGTAGAGCAGTTGTTTGGAAGGAGAGTAGAAACATAATTATGAAAGCCGCACATTCTACCAGGAAAACTTTACTCGACAGTGATTGGCTTCACTTATCAAATGAAAAAAGTAAGTTAAGTCATTATTTCTTTCAATACACAGTGTTGTTTATTATAGTCTGCTTCTTGGTATTCTGTTGGTATTTCCTGACTGGCAGAACACTTATAAATATAACTGATGGCTGGGATCAGCACTATAAGGCTTTAGTATATTACGCAAAATATATGCGTTCAATTATTCGAGAGTTAATTTTTAATCATAGATTTGTATTTCCTGAATGGGAATTTTCTTTCGGAGAAGGCAACGATGTCCTGCAAGCAATGCATTATTATGTGGTAGGGGATCCTTTTGCGATATTCTCGGTTTTTGTTCCAACCAGATTTATATGGATTTACTATAATTTTATGATTCTGTTTCGACTGTATTTGTCCGGCATTGCTTTTTCCTGTCTATGCTTTTATACAAAGAAAGATATAAGTAAGTATGCAGTAATGGCAGGAACGCTGTCCTATGTGTTCTGCTATTGGGCAATTCTAAATGCTAACAGACATCCGTATTTTTTGAATCCTATGCTGTATTTTCCGCTCATTATTCTTGGTATAGAAAAGATTCTGCGTAATGAGAAGCCTTACGTTTTTATCGTAACTGTTTTTGTGGCGGCAATCAGTAATTTCTATTACTTTTATGTAATCGTACTTATGACAGTTGTATATGTGGCTGTACGCTTGATTATAAAGTACAAAACAGATCTTAGATCAATGATAAAAATGCTTCTGCGGATTGCCGGCGGTGCAATTCTCGGAGCAATAATGGGCGGTATTATTTTACTGCCTGTTGCGTTTGATTTTCTCAATGATGCACGTATGACATCAGGAAACGACTGGCATCTATTTTATCCATTGATTTACTACAGCAAGCTGTTAGGTGCATTCTTATCCGGAGAGGGAGATTATTGGCTGTGTTTGGGATTTTCAGCACCTGTTATATTGGCTGTTTTCCTGCTGTTTATGCAAAAAAATAAAAACAGACTGCTAAAGGTATGCTTTTGCGTCTGTATTGTATTTATTCTGATTCCTGCCTTCGGACAGTTTTTCAATGGAATGTCATATATGAGCAACAAATGGTCTTGGGCATTTGCTCTTTTGTGTTCCTACATTTTCGTTGTGATGTGGCCTGAATTGATGAACCTTAAATTAAAAACTGCTATAAAGCTATTGTGTTGCCTTGTCATATACTTCTTCGCACTGCTATTTTTGGAATATTCCAGATCAGTGGCAGCATTCTCGTGTATTTGTATAGCATTTATTTTCTTGTTTGTTATATTACCTTTCTCTATAGAAAATTTGCAGGTAGAAAAGTTATGGAGCCGAAGAAAACAATTTATTGCTCTCGTGCTGGTGGTAATTGGCGTTGCCAATGTAAGCTTTTTTAAAAACGCATCTTCAACCGGCGACTATGCTAATCTCGGAAAAGAAACTAAGGGTGTTGTTAAACAGCTTATTGATACAGATGCTAACGCTGTAAAAAAGATCGCAGATCGTAAGGGTGTAGATGCTTTCTACAGATATTCCGGACGAAGCCTTACACCTAATGCAAGCAGTATGCCAGGTCTTTCCAGTACTCAGTATTATTGGTCATTATCTAACCCATATGTTTCTGAAAATATGAGGGAAATAGAATTACGTGAAACTCTTCCGCAATCTCATGTGGGATACGATGATAGGACTTCACTGCTTACTCTTAGTTCAACCCGTTATTATGTTTTACGTAATGATGATGATGCACCGCTTCCGTATGGTTTCACTTATGTGGATAGCGTCGACTATGCGTACAGTATTAACAAGGAAGAGTCCATATATAAAATTTATCGGAATAAAAATGCACTTCCATTAGCCTATACTTACAATAAGGTTATCAGTGAAGCTGCGTGGGAGAAGCTTTCCGCAATAGAGAAGCAGGAAGCAATGCTTCAATCTGTCATGCTTAATGAATATGATGGGAAAACACATGATAATGAAGTTAAGTATAGCAGTGTTCCTTTGGATTACACTGTTAATTGCAACAGCAGTGATGTTTCTTTGCAGGACTATGGCTTTGTTGTGACAAAAGACGATTCTTCTGTAACGTTAAACTTTGAAGGACTGCCCAAAAGCGAGACTTACTTTACAATACACGGCTTAGATTTTGACGCAGCATCGACTTATGACCTTTATTTCGGCGATGAGAAATATGATCCCTTGGATCAGTACACGAAAAAAAGCTGGGACTATCTGCCATATGCAAAACGAGAAAAAGCACAAAAGAACGAAATTTTTAGGGAAGGTCCCTACAGGGCAGATTTAACACTGAAAGCTTCCTCAGGCGTATCTAAGATGATCAACTATTGCACTAAGGATTACAGTTGGTATAATGACCGCCATGATTTTACGATAAATCTCGATTACCAAAAGAAGCCTACAACTTCTGTTACAATTACATTTTCTCAAGCCGGTATTTACTCGTTTGATTCCATT
This sequence comes from uncultured Clostridia bacterium, assembly GCA_947589185.1. Classification (GTDB taxonomy): domain Bacteria; phylum Bacillota; class Clostridia; order Oscillospirales; family Ruminococcaceae; genus UMGS1601. The sequence goes on from CANQCK010000002.1 coordinate 2,960, forward strand.
GATATAGTTTGTCAGCCTATGGACAGATATAAAAAACAAGTATCAGCATTAAAGAAAGCAGTTCTGGAAAACGTAGATATTGGTACGGACACTATTAAAGGGAACATTTCTTTGAAGAAACCAAAAATTCTTTGTTTTTCTGTTCCATATTCTATCGGCTGGACAGCTTATGTGGACGGTAAGGAGACAAAGCTATACCAGGCTAATATAAAAAATATGGCGTTGCCACTGGACAAGGGAAAGCATGATATAAAGTTGGTATATCATACTCCTTACCTTAGGGAAGGAGCTTTAATATCTGTAATCGGTTTTGCAGGTTTTGGAGTATTACTGATTGTACAGATTTACAAACGTCGAAAGAGACGATATAATATCTATACGGAGGTAGAAAAATGAGTGAAATGATTTCTGTTGTTGTATCTGTATACAATGAGGAACTATCCCTACAGCGTTTTTTTGAGACCATAACAAATGTTTTGAGCCATTGTGACGTGGGCTATGAAATTATATTTGTGAATGATGGCAGCAGCGATAAGAGTGGAATGATTCTAAATTCTTTGGCAAATCAAGATACTAAAGTCAAGGTAGTTGAATTTGCTCGGAATTTTGGTCACGAAGCGGCTATGATTGCCGGGATCGATTACGCCACAGGTGATTATATCGTATGTATGGACGCTGATTTGCAACATCCGCCGGAGTCAATTCCGGAAATTATACAAAAATTCCGTGACGGTTATGATGTTGTATCAATGATAAGATTGGAAAATGCTGATGCAGGTTTTATTAAACGTCTTACATCTGGAACCTTTTATAAAGTTTTGAATCTGTTTTCACCTGTTAAATTTGAAAACAACAGTTCAGATTTCTTTGCAATCTCTCGTCAGGTTGCGGAGGTTCTTCGCCGTGATTATCGTGAGAAGGTTCGCTATTTGAGAGGTTATGTACAGAGTGTAGGCTTTAACCGCACTACACTGCAATTCAAGGCTGCCTCACGAGTAGCCGGAGAAAGCAAATATAATTTTCGCAAATTACTGAAGTTCTCCATTCACACGCTTTGCAGCTTTTCCGATATGCCCTTGAAGTTAGGCATTTATACAGGTATAATAGTGGCTGTTTTTGGATTGATCGAGGCGCTTTATAGTATTATTCGGAAAATTTTCTATGATGTACCAGCCGGATATTCTACCATTATAGTAACGCTTTGTTTCCTTTTTTCAGTAACCTTGATTGTTATAGGAATTATCGGTGAATATATTTCCATTATGTTTGATGAGATAAAGGACCGCCCGATATATATTGTAAAAAAAACACGAAATCTGCATGATGTCAAAAATAATGATAATGGTTGAAATGTTTAATTTTATTATGGATAAGAACCAATAAGTCTGACTTTGTTTTTTACATAACAATGCGAATTTGTGAACGTATTATCGCCTTTAGTAAAGCCTTATAATTCAGATATTTATGTGAAAAATATGACGAGGAGAGAAAATATGGCAAACTATAGTATCTGTGGTTAAATTCAAGTTTGTTGAGCGGATTGCTGTTAAGTGCCGTTTTTTGAAGCGTCATTTTAAACTGAAACACATAAGAATAGATGCCTGCCAAAAACGCAATGTGATTTGGCAGGCATTGATTTTTGATATTTAGCGTGATAAAATAAATCAAAGATAATTAGAACATAAAATATTTTCATCACAGGCATTAAGGCTTAATATACTTAAGGAAGCATCGTATATGATAATGAAATCAAGATTTGCGGAGGAATTTTATATGAATAAAGAGCCGATTATTGAAACAGATAGACTGATTTTGCGTCCTATAACTCTTGACGACGCAGAAGCTTGTTTCAGTTGGAACAGCGATGAAAGAGTTACGAAATATATGTCATATTCTACATATACCGATATTAGTCAAACTATTAATTGGATAAAGTCAACTCTTGTGAACGAAAATGAATGGTATTGGGCATTTGTTTTGAAAGAAGAAAATAAAGTAATCGGAACAGGTAGCATAGGTCCAAATGCCCAAATGAAAGACTATTGGGGTATCGGATATAATCTTCATTATGATTATTGGCATAAGGGTTATTGCACAGAAGCAATGAAAGCAATTATTGATTTTGCTCATAAAAAACTCGGCGTAAATAAAATTTGTTCAGATCATGCAGTGGATAATCCGCGTTCGGGTAAGGTTATGGAAAAGTGCGGTCTAAAATTCGACCATTACGGAGAATACACAAAGCTTGACGGAAGCCAGACTTTTAAGGCAAAATTTTATAAAATGGAATTAGAGTAAAGGTAAAAAGGTGTATCTAGGGTTTTGTAATAGAGTATAGAACAAGATTTGCGGAGGTAACACTATGTCTGAAAACCTACCAACTTGGGAACTGTTTTCCAAACAGATGATATGGAAACAGCTTGGCAGTATACATAATAAGAAAATACTGGATTTTGGAAGTGGTAACGGAGTTACAGCAAGCTTTTATGCAAAAGATAATGAAGTAATTGCCATCGAGCCATCAGAAGAAGTTTTAGTAAACAGAGTTTGTGATAATGATTATAGGCAGATAACAGGCAGTACCAAAGAATTAAAACAATTCGAGAATGAATCTTTTGACGTAATTCTTTGCCACAATGTATTAGAGTATGCAGAGGACAGGGAATGTATCGTCAATGAGTTTTACCGACTTCTAAAGTCGAATGGACTGATGTCTGTTGTAAAACACAACCGCACGGGCAGGGTAATGCAAATGGTGGTTTTGCTTAATAATTTTGAAAATGCTAACAGCCTTCTTGACGGGAAGGACGGAAACGCGAAAAAATACGGTACAATTCATTATTATGAGAATACCGACCTGACAAAATGGTGCAAGGATTTTTCTTTATTAAAGGTGTATGGCATAAGAACATTCTGGGATTTACAGCAAAATCAAGAAATACAAAATGATGCCGACTGGCAGAAAAAGATGCTGCAAATTGAAATGCGTGTGCAGGATATTGATGAATATAAAAATATTGCATTCTTTAATCATTTATTGTTAACTAAATAGCGGTGGATTTAATTTAACAAAGATGTTGATTTTATTAATCGTCAGTGGTATTATATAGCTGAGCTAAAACTTTATAAGGCGGTTAAAAAGTGAAACTGGTAGTAAAACATTTTAAAGAACTGACAACCGAAGAACTGTTCGATATATACAAACTGCGGTCAGAGGTATTTATAATAGAGCAAAACTGTGCCTGTCCTGATGTTGATGATGCAGATAAAGTAGCCTATCATGTTTATTTTAAGGACGAAAACGGTATACTGGCATATTTGCGGGTACTTCCACAGGGTATTAAGTTTGATGAGGCTTCAATCGGCAGAGTTATTGCAGTTAAACGCCGATGCGGATTGGGCAGTAAAATCTTATCAGAGGGAATTCAAGTCGCAAAGGAAAAATTTGATGCAGATGCTATTTGCATAGAAGCACAAGTATATGTAAAAAGCCTTTATGAAAAAATGGGATTTGTACAGATTTCTGATGAATTTTTGGAAGATGGTATACCCCATATCAAAATGATACTTAAATTATCGAAATAAACTTTGAAAAGTATAAATTTAACGAATTACCTATACTGTGATCCAAAGAAACAAGCACCGCAAAGACGATCGTCCTTGCGGTGCTTGTTTATGTTCAAAATCATTACAACAGCAAATACCCCAGACCCAAAAGCAGCTTTACATCTGCTCCGTTTTTTGCAAGAATATATATCAAAATGCCTATAAGTGCATTTTCCCCGCTTATGTTAAATCCGTCAAGAAGCTCGCTAAGCGAGCCTTTTTTAGTTTGTCCGCCGCCTTTCGGAAAAAGACTTCCCAGTATGTTTGCTATAGCACCTGTCTGATTGTTAAAGCCTGTATTACGGGCAGTATTTGCATTGTTGTTTGATGTACTTGTCTTGTTCTCATTTTCATTAATGGCTTCATTCACCTCTGGATTTGGAATAGGCGGAACAGGTTCGGGATTCTGTTTGGGCGTCTCCGCTCGTTGATTATTATTATGCGGAGCCACTATCTCTCTTGAACGCCTTTGCATTGCCCGTACACGTTCTATAGCCTCCTGACGCATTGCGTCAAAATCTCTGTCAACATTATAGGATGCCAAATAGGTCGCCCCCTAATAATCCGCTTTCTTTTATTGCGGGCCAAATCGAAATAAGCTTGAATATCTTGATAACCTTATCTACCTTTTCCTGCTTCTCCTCTTTTAAATGAGGCTTTAATGCAAGCAGCAGTTCTGTGTTCTTGTCAGTCTTTGAAGCGTTTGAGATTATACTGCCTAGCGTCATAATTTTTCCTATGTCAAACGGCAGGTCAGAGGCTTGCTGATTACTCGGTGAAGCAAGCATATTCTGCTGATTTTGATTGACATTTGCTTGATTGTTACTGCTCGGCTGACTGTTATCTCCTCCCAGCGACGCCAAGAGCTTTGAAATGTCATTCATATTTATATCGGGTGCAGATGACGTTGTATCAGCTGTGTTATTCTGTGAATTTGAAGGCGGTTGCTGCGTGTTAGATGAATTATTATCATTGTTTTCTCCGCCGAACATCGACGCAAGCTGACGAATCTGATTCATACTCTCCTCATCGTTTAACACACTTTGCAGCTTTTGCATAAGTTCATCCATTTCATCGCCTCCGATCATTGGAATTTCTTACTGCAATTTCTCTTACTTCGTCAGCTTTTTGTAGATCTCCTGAGCCTGCGGTGTGGAAAGTATTTTCTCTGCAACCTTTGGGTTAGACAATGCCTCTTTCAGCCTTTTGCTGTCGGTTGGATTCATACTCGCAAGTGCTTTGTCAAATTTTCCTCCCTCTAACTGTGACTGAAGTACTTCAGGAGTCGTACCCAGTTTTTTGCTCGCAAGGTTTAAAAGTCCGCTGTATTGATTTTTATTTATTTTCATAATAGGCCTCCGTTTCTGTTGAAAACACATTAAGTATAAAATTCATTTTCTGATTCATACTATTTAATTAAAAGTTAATTAATATAATTCAATAATTATTATGATATAATTGATGAAAATAGACCAATAATATTGTCAAAGGAGGATTTGCCCTTGAGAATAATCGTTTTTTCAGACACACATAATAATTTCCACTCTATGAAAGAGATTTTTGATAGAAATCAAGACGTTTCTGTTTTCATTTTCCTCGGCGACGGCGAACGGGAATTGAGAAAAATCAAAACGCTTTATCCCGATAAGAGAATACTAAACGTCAGGGGCAATTGTGATTTTTCAGATTCTCCTCTGATTGGAACATACAGCTATAAGAACATTAAAATTGTCTACACTCACGGCCACAGATATAATGTTAAATATACAACCGATACTTTGTATTACCTTGCAATGGAAAATAGCGCTCATATTGTTTGTTTTGGTCACACCCATTGCAGACATTATGAATATGTCAATGGTATTCATATGCTTAATCCCGGAAGTGCTTCACAGCCCCGTGACGGTAATCCTCCGGGCTATGCTTTTATTGACATTACCGACGCAGGAATTATGTGTTCTCATGTTGATTTGGCAAAATCACCGAATAAAAATGATGTTTTAAACTTCAGTTCGTTTTGATGAAATGATTATTGATCATATTTTATAGTATGCGTAAACTCAATTTAATGTTAATGCTTATACAACACAAAAGCGTTCGGAAAAATTCCGAACGCTTTGTGTTTATTGCAATATACAATTCCGCCGTTGTATAACCCTTAACAATCTTCAAATTTTTAATAGGCGGAGAGCCTGCGGCGGCTCGCCGGTGCAACGTCACCGTTGCCAGCTATTTTGTTTTCTTCGTAACGACCTTGCTCCATTTGCCGTAATATGTATTGCCGTTTACCTTCTTAAATGCCCTTACCTTAACAAAATACTTTTTCTTTGATTTCAACCTCTTTAATGTTACCTTGTTTTTCTTTACCTTAACCGTTTTCTTGCCCTTTGTGAATTTATTATTTTTAGCATACATTATCTCATAGCCTGTCGCTCCGCTGATCTTTTTCCACTTTACATTTAGCTTCTTTTTCTTTGCAGTCAGTTTAACTGCTTTTACTTTGGCAGGTTTTGAGACGGTAACTTTTGTTGTGCTTGGGTTTGTCTTTTTGTTATTTGTTGGACTAACGGTTTGATTTGGTTTGTTTGAGGTCTTTGATGGGCTATTACCATCTATTTTTTTATAAGTTGCTTTTTCCCAATCAACTCCGCTATCTTCAAAATATGTTTTATTTCCGTTTTCATCATATTCACATTTAATCCAAGTATCATTATTACTATCTGCTCCATATTCTGTTTTTATTTTTCCATTACTATAGTATGTGTATGTCCATGCAGTTGAGTGTGAATAACCATTGCTATCTTCATAATATGTGCAATTTCCGTTTGAATCATAGGTGCGTTTTTCCCAATAACCATCACTGGTTTCAAAAAAAGTACAATTTCCCCCTGAATCATAGGTGGATTTTTCCCATTCGCCGTAACTGTTTTCAAAGTATGTTTCATTTCCATTTGAATCATAGTTATGCTTGTTACCTAAACTGTCTTCATAATATATCTCTTTTCCATATGAATCATAGGTAAACTTTTTCCAATAACCTTCACTATCTTCGTAATATGTAAGATTTCCGTTTGAGTTATAGGTAGACTTATCCCAATATCCTTCACTGTCTTCGTAATATGTAAGATTTCCGTTTAAGTTATAGGTAGACTTTTCCCAATATCCTTCACTGTCTTCATAGTATGTTTCATTTCCGTTGTCATCATATTCATATTTTAACCAAAAGCCATCACTATCTATTCCATGTGCAGTTTTTATTTTTCCATTAACATTGTAAGTATATTCCCATGTTCGTGAATATGAATAACCTTCACTGTCTTCATAATAAGTCAAATCTCCGTTTGAATTATAAGTGCTTTTTTCCCAATAACCGTTACTGCTTTCATAATATGTACAGTTTCCATTTGAATCATAGTTAAACTTTGTCCAATCACCGTCACTGGTTTCAGAATATGTCATATTTCCATTTGAATCAAATGTATTCTTTTCACCATTACTGTTTTCATAAGATGTTTGATTACCCTTAGAATCATATGTAGACTTATACCAATAACCTTCACTGTTTTCATAATATGTACAAACATATCCTTCTAAAGGTTCACCAACATTTACAGCCTCTGCTATTGAAGGTAAAGCTCCTGCCAAACTAACTGCCATTACTAATATTGTTAATAAATTTAAAACTTTTTTTGCCATTAAAATTCCTCCTAGAATTAACTTACAATATTGTAAACTTATAAATTGTTACAAAACGTAACATAAATATTGTAACAGAATGTTACAATAATGTCAAGAGGAAAAATTAAAAAATTTGAAAAATTTTACGGAGAAACGGTTATGTGTATGAAGGGACTACGGCTTGTAAGAAAAGCCCGTCATTTAAGCCAACAGCAGGTGGCTTTTGATTTAAACATCACTCGTGAAGCCCTTTCCCACTACGAAAACGGCAGACGAGAGCCAAGCCTTGATATTCTTGTAAAAATGTCTCTCTACTTTAACAAATCAATAGATTTTCTTATAACAGGAAAAGAATTTATAAAAAATGAAATGAAAAAAAATTAATCCGAATACCATTTGGTTATTCGGATTTTTTATATTTATTGATTTATCAAGCCTACGACAGTTAGCCCACGCTCTTTCATAATGCAAAGTTTATCCCTGCTTTAACGTACACAGTATGATCTCCTTATGGTTAAACAGCCTGAATTTTCCCAAACCTCTTGATACCTCCATTTGCGTCTCGCCTTTTTTGTAAACTCCATCTGTATAAGTCGGAAAGAGCTTTCTCTCAGGTGATAATATTCCTCTGCCGAAAAGCCTTACCGCCCCTCCGTGAATATGCCCCGAAAATACCAGATCCGCACCCCACTCGGAATAAGTGTTTAGAAATTTCGGATTGTGAGAAAGCAAAATGTTAAACGTATTTTTCTTATCGCCAATAAGCTCTGTTAGTTCATTTTTTGTTAAGTAGGGAATATTCTTATAGTCAAGATTTTTACCAAGATAGTACTTAGGTTCAATATTAACACCGTATAGACTAATGCTGTTTCCGCCACGTTCAAGATTTACACTTTTGTTATTTAAAACTGTAAACGGAAATTTCAAAAATTCTTTTTGAACTTGCTTATCAGCGTCGTTTTCGTGATTGCCGAAAACAAAATACACAGGTGCGACTTCACTTAAATACTTTATAAACTCCCTTTGCTTTTTCAAATCTGTCTGATTTCTTGTAATCAAGTCACCAGTGAGAAAAATATAATCAGGTTCCAGTCTGCGGGTCATTGAGATTATTTTATAGTCATACCCGTCAGAAGACTTCAAATGAAGATCTGAAAGATGCACTATTTTAACTCCTTCAAATTCTTTTGGAAGCCCCTTCGCTTTAAGAGTGAATTTTGTAATATCGTACAGCTTGTTCTCAATAATAACAAACACTGTCAAAGCTAATGCGATTATACCGATTATAATTTTTACAATCATATTTATCCCTTTCGATTACTTACTCAGATAGCTTTTTAAAGCGTTTATATTATCTTTAGCAACATTTACTCCGTGATGATATAAAGGCAAAAGTCTGTCCGGTCTGCCCTCTGTTCTCTTTACGCCCATTGTTGTAATCGGCTCTATTACAAATACCTTGCCGTCACGTTCAAGAGTTCTTAATTCTTTTATCTGGTTGTTATAATTATCCGCTCTTGAATCTAATGCCTTAACAAGTTCAGGATATTTTTTGTATATTTTCTCTGCCAGCTTAACGCTTTTACCCGTATGCTTTACATAACCTCTTTCTCGAGTAAGCACAACTATAACCTTGTCACAGCCTTGATCTAAAGCGTAATTGTAAGGTATAGAATCAGATATACCGCCGTCAAGATAATCCTTTCCGTCTATGTTTATAAAAGGGAATAATATCGGAAGTGCACAGCTTGCCCTTAAAACAGGCAAGGTTCTGTCTGTTCTTGAAACAGGAAGATACTCTGCCTTGCCTGTTTGAACATTAGTACACACTCCGATAACGCTGCCCTTGAAATTTTCAAACTCATTCCAGTCAAAAGGCAGATAAATATTAGGAACATCGTCATAGACAAACTGCATATTGTAGTAGCTTTTATTTTTTCGGTTTAAAAGGTGTCTTATCCCCATATACCTTTTATCACCCATATATTCAGCTGCAAGATGCATATTTCTTTCCCTTTGCAATGACGCATATGAAACTCCAAACGCAATTCCTGCTGATGTTCCAATAACCATATCTGCGATTATATTTTCCTCAAGCAGAACATCCATAACTCCGCAGGAGAAAACAGTTCTGCTTGCTCCGCCCTCTAATACTAAACCCAGTCTCATCTTATAAACACCTCAATTGGTGTTCCTCCTTTTAACAAATATATCATTAAAAGTATATAACATTATTTTTAAATTTGCAACCGTATTATAAGCAAAATTGACTTGTTTATGACCTAAAATTATGTTACAATAATGTATATAAAATGCAAAAAGAGGTATCCCTATGGACATTTTAAAAACGCTTGCCGAGGAGTTCGGTTTAAGACAGGAACAAATAAACAACACAGTTGATCTTATCGACGATGACAAAACAATACCGTTTATCGCCCGATACAGAAAAGAAATGACCGGCTCTCTTGACGACCAGATTTTAAGAGAGATTTATGACAGGCTCACATATCTGAGAAATCTTGAAAAGCGTAAAGACGAAATCCGTTCGTCGATAACCGAACAGGAAAAGATGACAGATGAAATTGAAGCAGCTATTGAGTCTGCAAAAACTTTGGTAGAGGTCGAGGACATCTACAGACCTTTTAAACAAAAGAGAAAAACAAGAGCATCTGTGGCAAGAGCAAAGGGTCTTGAACCGCTTGCCGAAATTCTGCTTGAGCAAAGCCAAAACACCGACCCAAAAGCTGAGGCAGAGAAGTTTGTTTCATCGGCTGACGCAATCAGCGAGGCAGGAGACGACAAAAAAGCAAAGGAAAAGCTCGTTTGCAGTGCAGACGAAGCTTTAAGCGGTGCTATGGACATTATTGCTGAGGACGTATCTGACAACGCTGTTTTGAGAAAATACATCAGAAATATGTTTATGCAGATGGGTAGAATAAGTTCCAAAGCCGCTGATGATGACGCTGAAAGCGTTTATGAAAACTATTACGATTTTTGCGAATCTGTTTCTAAAATCACAGGACATCGTATTCTTGCAATTGACCGAGGTGAGAAAGAGGGCTTCTTAAAAGTAAGTGTTGATATAACTGAAGGTGCAGGAGAAAGAGCGTGCAGAAATAAGTATGTGATAAACAACAGTGCCTGTGCATCATATGTAGGCGAAGCGTGTGAAGACAGCTATAAAAGACTTATCTATCCGTCTATTGAGCGTGAGATAAGAACCGAGCTTACCGAAAACGCTGACGAGGGAGCAATAAAGGTTTTCTCATCAAATCTGCGGCAGCTTCTTATGCAGCCGCCGGTTAAAAACAGCGTTACTTTAGGTCTAGATCCTGCTTACAGAACAGGCTGTAAAATAGCGGTCGTTGACGATATAGGAAAAGTCTTGGATACAACAGTTGTGTACCCGACACCTCCGCAGAACAAAACAGAGGAAGCAAAGAAAAAGCTAGCGGCACTTATAGCAAAGCACAATGTTACCACAATAGCGATCGGCAACGGAACAGCCTCCCGTGAAAGTGAAGCCTTTGTCGCAGAGCTTATTAAGGAAGTACCTCAAAAGGTCTCATATATGGTCGTTTCAGAGGCGGGAGCGTCCGTTTATTCTGCGTCAAAGCTGGCAGCGGAAGAGTTCCCCGAATATGACGTATCATTAAGGAGTGCCGTCTCAATAGCAAGAAGACTTCAGGATCCGTTAGCCGAACTTGTTAAAATAGACCCTAAAGCCATAGGCGTAGGACAATATCAGCACGATATGCCTCCAAAGAGAATGAGCGAGGCTTTAGGCGGCGTCGTTGAAGACTGCGTAAACTCCGTAGGAGTTGATCTAAACACAGCGTCTCAGTCACTTTTGTCATATATCTCTGGTGTGAACTCGTCAATAGCTAAAAATATTGTAAAATACCGTGAAGATAATGGTGCATTCAAATCAAGAAAAGAACTTTTAAAAGTCTCAAAGCTGGGAGCGAAGGCTTACGAGCAATGTGCAGGCTTTTTGCGTGTCACTGACGGAGAAAACCCTCTTGACAACACCTCCGTTCACCCCGAAAGCTATGAAGCTACCAAAACCCTTTTAGAAAAATGTGGTTTCAGTCTGTTTGACTTCCAACCAAGCAGCATAGAAAGCGTTAATAATAAAATCAACGAAATTGGAATTGACAAGCTGTCAAGCGAAATCGGAATCGGTATCCCCACACTTGAAGATATAGTATCTGAGCTCGGCAAACCGGGCAGAGACCCTCGTGACGAGCTTCCTGCACCGCTTATGAGAAGCGGAGACGTTATGGAGCTTAAAGACTTAAAAGAGGGTATGGAACTTGTAGGAACGGTGAGAAATGTTATCGACTTCGGTGTGTTTGTTGACATTGGCGTTCATGAGGACGGTCTTGTTCACATTTCACAAATTTGCAACAAGTATATCAAACACCCGCTTGAAGTTGTCAAGGTAGGTGAAATCGTAAAGGTCAGGGTTCTTTCGGTCGATGAAAAGAAAAAGAGAATTTCACTTACTATGAAAGGGCTGAATTAAAGTTAAAAGAGAATCCTTTTGGATTCTCTTTTTTATCCATAACAAAAAGGCACCGCCGAAAAACGGCAATGCCTTTAGAAAGAATCACGATAATATATTAAATTATTCTGCTTCCTTCATCTTTGCAAAGCATTCGCTGCAATATACAGGGCGATCCTCGCTTGGCTGGAATGGAATTTTAGCCTCACCGCCGCATGATGCGCAGGTTGCAGTAAACATTTCTCTGTTTTCTCTTGCAGCTTTCTTTCTTGCATCTCTGCAAGGCTTACATCTCTGAGGTTCATTCTCAAAGCCTTTTTCTGCATAGAACTCCTGCTCGCCTGCTGTGAATATGAATTCTTCTCCACATTCTTTGCAAACTAATGTTTTGTCTTCGAACATAATTTTTCCCTCGCTTACGCTAAATTTTGTGTGCCTTTGTCGGACTTACACCGACACCTTTGTATATGATTTGCCTGCATAAACAACGCTCTGATATTAAGCTATTCGGCCATATTTATCATAATGCCTTCGCACAGCAAAGACATACATTACTGCGAAATTTGAGCCGTTTTGACTGCTCTTGCCACATTGATTTTGCTAAAACTCGCAATGTGTGCATAAACAAGGCTCTTTAGTTTTTACCTTTAATAACTGATTTCAGCTTTTTCCTTACCCTTTGCATAGCGTTGTCTACTGCTTTTTGCGAAAGCGAAAGTTCTTCTGCTATTTGACGGTATGTTTTTTCCTCTAAATACAGATTAAAAACAGTCCGCTCCAAATCAGTAAGCGAACAGGATATTCGTGAAATAATTTCCCTGTATTTCTCCTGTTCAAGAATAATGCTTTCAGGACTTTCAAAATTTACTCTGTCTTTTCCATTTGCGGAAAAGCTCTCAACATCGTCACTCGAAGCCTCATTGCAGTTGATCTTATTGATTTTTGAAATACTTGAAAGCATTCTGTTTGTAATACAAGCATTGGCGTAGGTAGAAAACTTTATCCCCTTTGACTTATCAAAAGTCTGAACAGCCCTTATCAGCCCAAACAACCCCTCCTGAGAAAGGTCTGCGGCTTCATCGGGCAACTGACCGTATGCCTTTGCCTTGTATTCGATTATAATTGCATATCTAAGAACAAGCTCTGAAACGGCATTTTTATCGGTCTTTGAAAGATCTGCTAACATTTCGTCACTGAATTTTGTATAATCAATTTTTTTAGCGTCACCCACTTAGACCGCCACCGTTACCTAATTGTACTAGCTCTAATTAAATATATAATATCACTTTTTTCACTTTATGTCAAGCATTTTTTAAAAAATAATTTACAAAAAGATAAATTAAATTTAAAATAATTTAATAAACTTATCTGAAATTTGCTTAATTTACATTGAGCAAAACTCCTGCCGTCCGTTTTGAAAAATATCTCCTCCGTACATATCATCAGCAACAACAAGAGGAAAATCCTCGACATACAGCTTTTTTACCGATTCGCAGCCGAGTTCATCGAAAGCCACAACCTCGCAGGATTTTATACAGTTGCACGCAAGTGCTCCTGCTCCGCCTATTGAACATAAATAAATAGCTTTGTTTCTCACAACGGCGTCTCTTACCTCTTGATTACGCTCGCCTTTGCCTATCATTCCGCCAAGACCTAAATCAAGAAGTCTGGGTGCAAATCTATCCATTCTGCCTGATGTCGTAGGTCCGCACGAACCGATAGGTCTGCCCTCTGGTGCAGGCGTAGGACCTGCATAATATATTACCGCTCCCTCTATCGGGATCGGAAGCTCTTTACCTTCGTTAAGCAGCTTATCAAACCGTTTATGTGCGGCGTCACGAGCTGTGTAGACCGCTCCCGTCAGTAGAATTTTATCTCCGCAGCGAAATTCGCCCGAACGGGCTTTGAGCTCGCTTGACAGCACCCTTTTTATTTCTGACATATTTTTCTCCGTTTCCTAAAAAATTCACAAAACAAAAGCACCTCACAAAGCTGTAAGGTGCATAAAAATCTTAAATTACTTGTTTTTAATGATATTGAAAATATCGTCGTAGTAATTTGGATTGTCAGGAGCCTTAACCCCTGCCTTTGCCATTGCTTCTGAGTTAAGTGATGATAATGCGTCATCCTTTGTCTTTCTGTCAGAAAAATCAGTAGCAATTACAGTAACATCAATTGTATCAGTCAAATCAGAACTGTAATCTGCACCAAATATAATTGTAGCGTCAGGATCAACAGCCTGAGTAATTATCTGTGTAAGCTCGTCCATATCAGAAGTAACAATATCCTCAGACATAACGATATTTACAAGAAGTCTTCTTGCACCGCTGATAGAAGTTTCAAGAAGCGGACTGGAAATAACCTGCTTAGCAGCTTCCTGAGCCTTATCCTTACCGTTACCTGAACCGATAGCGATATGAGCAAGACCGGATTCCTTCATAATTGTTGTAACGTCAGCGAAGTCAACATTCATAAATCCGTTTCTGAGAATCAAATCAGCAATTGACATTACACCGGTTTTCAGTATATTATCAGCTAACGAGAACGATTCACGCATAGTAAGTCTCTGTTCGCCGGTTAATAGCTTTTGGTTAGGTATAACGATAAGTGAATCAACATTTGTTAATAACTCATCAATACCCTTTTCAGCCTGCTGCATTTTCTTTGCACCTTCAAAAGCAAACGGCTTTGTTACAACAGCAACTGTTAATATTCCGAGTTCCTGAGCAATTTCAGCTACTACAGGTGCTGCACCTGTTCCTGTTCCGCCGCCCATTCCTGCTGTGATGAATACCATATTAGCGTCTTTTATAGCGTCTGAAATTTCTTCCTTGCTTTCCTGAGCCGAAGCCTCTCCAACTTCAGGCTTTCCGCCTGCACCCAGTCCTCTTGTCAGCTTTGAGCCTATCTGAATTTTTTCAGTAGCCTTAGATCTCTGCAAAGCCTGAACGTCTGTATTTACAGCTATGTAATCTACATTGCCTGATAAGCCCTCTTGTGCGATACAATTCAAAGCATTTCCGCCGCCGCCGCCGACGCCGATTACTTTTATCTTTGCACCAAAAACATCCTCTGAGCTAATTGAAAAACTCATTATAAAGTCCTCCTACTTAATTTTTTATAGCATATTAATTCATTTTCACATACTACTATACATTGTTATTCTAACACATTATATCCCTCTTGGCAAGTGTTTTTTTAATGTTTTTGCAAAAATCACACGAAAAAACGTATAATTTTGGTATATTTTTTCTGCGTTGTAATGAATTTCTTTATTTTTATTTTATTAATACCAAGCAATCTTATTATATTTAAAAACTACTATTATTTCTATATAAAATCAAACTTAGCCTCAAAGTTCTTTATATACAAGTTATGCCTTAATTCCCCTGCGACGTCGCTTCAGCCGTTTTCGGTATCGCCGAAAGCCCGCTTGTCGCATTGTGATATATAAGCGTTCCCTTATATGCTTTTGACAGCTTTTTTATAACAGCGTCAACATACCTTATTTTAAACGAAAGATCAACTGAACTTCCTACTTCTATATCAAGCCTGCCGTCATATTTCATTTTGATGTTTGTTCGGTCTTTCAGATTAATAGTGTTCATCTCTGTCATTCCGAGTGCATTTATCTCACTTAAAATCTGATTTAAAATCGTTGTCTTCATACTGTCCTTGTCTTCATAGGTCTTTCCTAGATCCTTGACCTTTAAATCCATTCCAGCTACTGTTACCAATCCGGCTTTTTTATCAAGAACGCCTGTCTCAACAATTCTTCCGGTCGTGCTTATAACGCAGAAAGTTCCGTCATCGTTTTGAATATTAGCCATAGGCACAGCTTGTACAGCGGTAAACTGCAATGTTGACGGCAGTTTTCTTTTTATAGTAATGTCCTCAAGATAGGGGAATGAGCTTAAAATATCTGACTTCATCTGGTTTGTATCGATTCTGAAAAGGTTATCGTTGTCTGATAAACCGGCTATCTGAATGATCTGCTCATCTGTATAAAGATCGGTTCCTTTAATATCAATCTTTTTTATGTTAAAGAAAACAGTCAATGACAAAAAGATAAGAGCCATTATAACAAAAACTACAACAATGAAATAATAAAGCGACATATTTCTTCTTCGTTTTCTTCTTGACACTATTACCTTTTCGCCATTGATTATCCTGTATTGTTCATCTGACAGATTTGTTTTTTCTATGTCCTTCATTTTAACAGCCCCGCTCTGTTAGGAGCATACCTCCTTTCAATATTTTCGCTTATATGAACGTCATACTCTTTTTATTTTTGCACCGACAGATGAAAGACTTTTTTCAATCATCTCATAGCCTCTGTCAATTAAATGAATATCGCTTATTTCAGTCTTTCCCTCAGCGGCAAGAGCCAAAATCACAAGCGATGCTCCGCCACGCAGGTCTGTAGCTCTTACATTTGCTCCGTAAAGACGCTTTACACCCTCTATAATAGCGACCTTACCCTCAGTTTTGATTTTAGCTCCCATTCTTACAAGCTCATCAACCTGACGGTATCTGCTCTCGAAAATATTTTCTACAATTACACTTGTTCCCTGAGCCTTGCAAAGAGCTGCCATAGTTGTTGCCTGTGCGTCGGTAGGAAAACCCGGATACGGCATTGTTCTTATTGTTTTGACCGCTTTAAGCCCGTGCCTTGCATTGATATAAACATTGTCGTTATAGGTGTAGACCGAACAGCCCATCTGCTCAAAAACAGGAATAACTGCCTCTATATCTCTTGTTCTGACTTTTGTGATATTCAGCTCGCCGCCTGTTATCGCCGCAGCAGACATATATGTCGAGGTTACGATCCTGTCAGGCATAACCGTGTATTCACAGCCGTGAAGCTCTTTAACTCCCTCTATGACTATTGTGCTTTCACCTGCGTTTGCGATCTTTGCACCGCACCGATTCAGGAAGTTCGCCAGATCATTTATTTCAGGTTCACGGGCAGCATTATGTATAACTGTTGTTCCTTTAGCTGTAGCGGCTGCCAGAATAACATTTTCCGTCGCTCCTACCGACGGAAAAGAAAACGTTATATTGGTTCCTGTCAGCCCTCCGGGCACAGAACAGTCTAAAACGCCGTGCTCCTCGTTTATCTGAACGCCCATTTTTTTGAGTGCGGAAATATGCATATCAATAGGACGAGGCCCAAGCTCGCATCCTCCGGGAAAGGACAGCTTGCATTTTCCAAGCCTTCCTAGAATTGCCCCCAGAAAAACAATTGACGAACGCATTTCTCTCATTAATTCGTCGGGAACATCAAAGTGAAGAAGTCCGTCTGTATTGACCAGAACGCTGTCCGCTTCACGTTTACACTCACATCCCAAGCATGATAAAATTCTGCACGCCGCAAAGACATCGCTCAGTCTCGGGCAATTATGTAACGCTGTTTCGCCTTTTGCCAGAACACAGCCTGCAAGCAAGGGCAGAGCCGCATTTTTCGCTCCGTGACAAACAAGCTCGCCTGTAAGTTTATTTTCGCCCTCAATAACCAGCCTTTGCATAAGCTTCTCTCCTTTTCAACAAATTCGCTTAACTCATATTATGCAAATTCTCAAAAGAGAGTTACTGCTCATACATAAATGTATTTATTATCCAATAAGCGGCGACAAAACTCCGTATACCCGCTCCGGTGTATCGCTTATATAAAGCTTGGCTGCGTTCTCTGACAACATATCAAGCTTTTCTTTATTGTTATAAAATTCATCTATCTTTTTTATAAGCCATTCAGCAGAGAAATCCTTTTGCTCTATACAAATTCCTGCCCCTGCCTTATCAAGAACCATTCCGTTATAATACTGATGATTTTCTGCAACATTCGGCGACGGAATAAGTATAGAACCTCTGCCTATAGCTTCAAGCTCGGTAAGGGAATTAGCTCCGCAGCGGCTGATAACAAGGTCTGCCGCCGCCATACAAACAGGCATATCAACGTATTCCGAAATACTTATTCTTCTATCGCTCAAGTCAATGCCGTTCGCCTTGAGAGTTTCAGGATAATCCTTATATCCCTTATATTTTCCATACGAATGTATGTGATTTATTTTTATATCGTTTTCCTGATACCACTTGAAAAGTTCAGCAACGGCATCGTTTATCACTCTTGCTCCGAGACTTCCGCCTGTGGATAAAATGCAGATCTCATCTTGAGGCACCCCTAACTTTTCTCTTGCCTGCTGCTTTGAAATTCTGCCAAATCCCTTTCTCACGGGAAGTCCTGTTACCGTGCATTTTACACTGCTGTCTAAATACTTTTCGGTTTCCTTAACGGTAAGCATAACCTTGTCAACATACTTAGACAAGATTTTCGTTGTAACGCCGGGAAAGGCATTAGCTTCGTGAATTGCGGTTTTAATGCCCATTTTAGCTGCAGTTCTTACTATCGGTCCCGAAACATATCCGCCTGTTCCAATTACAATGTCAGGATCAAACTCTTTTATTATCTGCTTTGAGCGGCGTCCCGACAAAGCAAGATAACTTATTGCCTTTATATTTCTCTTAATATTTTCAAGACTTATCTTTCTCTGAAATCCCTTTATTTTTATCGGCTTGAAGTCATATCCCTCGCTCGGAATAATAGACGCTTCCAATCCGTCGGGAGTTCCGGCAAAGCAAAACTGTGCATCGGGATGTTTTTCTTTTATTATTTCGGCAATTGCCAATGCAGGATTAATGTGTCCTGCTGTTCCTCCGCCTGCTAATAAAACTCTAAGCATAGACATAATTATACCCCTTGCGGAGCATTTCCTCCTTCCGACATAGTTGTCACTCCATAGTTTTAGACTGCCTCGAAACGGAAAGCACTATTCCCATTTCAATAAGCTGAATCATAAGTGCCGTTCCTCCATAGCTGAAAAACGGAAGGGAAATTCCCGTATTCGGGAAAGAGTTTGTAGCAACCGCAATATTCAAAAGTGCCTGAAGCCCTATCTGAATAGTTACTCCTGCTGAGAGAATCATTCCGAATTTATCGGGAGAATTTGCCGCAATATAAAAGCCTCTGAAAACAAACAATGCAAACAGCAGCATAACTATTATTGCACCTATCAGTCCCAGCTCCTCGCAAATTATAGAGAAAACAAAGTCGTTCTGAGATTCAGAGAGATATAAGAACTTCTGCTTTGATTCGCCGAAGCCGAGACCAAAAACGCCTCCCGAACCGATAGCCAGCAGCGACTGCCATGTCTGGTATGTAGAGCCCTTAATATCAGATGCCGGATCACGCCACGACTGTATACGGTCTGAAATATAGCCTAAATTTCCTTCAGTTATTGATTTTAAGAGCAAGAACAATACTCCTGCTCCTGCACAAACACCTACAAAAGCCCAGAAATTCTTTCTCGGAACCCCTCCTGCAAACATAAGCGACAAACCTATCATTCCTACAATCAAAACTCCCGACATATGCCTCTGCAATACCAAAACCATTGCACAAAGAGCTATAATAATTGCAAAGGGAACTATTCCATACGTCCACTTTTTTGTAAACTTATTGTAGTTCATTGAAATTATGTAAGCAAATATGATTATAATTGCTACCTTTAAAAGCTCTGACGGCTGAAATTCAATACCAATTGTTATCCAACGTCTGGCACCTGCAACCTCACGGCCTTTAAAAGCCGTAAATAAATTAAGCAGCCATGTAAATATAAAAAACAAATAAGCAAGCTTTGTATTCTGATACATATGATAATCCAAATGCGTAACAAAATACATTGCCGCGACTCCAATAACAGCGGCTATTATCTGTTTTTTTGCATAGTAATAACCGTCTCCGTAATCTTTAAGCCCCCAAGCGTAGCTTGCAGAGAACATCATAACGATCCCGAGAATCAGTAATGTAAATACTATTATCAGGAAAGGTCTGTCCATATCTGCTTTTATCCATCTTAAGTTCCATCTTTTTCTTGTCACCGAAGCAGGCGTCTGTGCAGGATCGTATCTATCGGCTTTAACCCTGCGTCCAAACGGATTCCCGGAATTTATCTGCAATGCTCTCTCTCCTTTCCTGAATACTGTTTCTATTTTAAATCCTCAATTATACTTTCAAACTTCATTCCCCGACTTGCCTTGAATAAAACTGCGTCGCCTTCTTTAATAATTGATTTTAGATAGCGTGAAAGCTCCTCCTTAGAGTCAAATATCATCGCCTTATCCTGAGCAAGACCCTTTTTCACTGCTCCGCTAATATAGTACTTCGACATTTCGCCATAACAAAGAAGTATATCTATACCCTCGCCGCAAACAGCTTCTCCTACCGTCTTGTGCAGTTCCCTTGAAAGCTGTCCCAGCTCAAGCATATCTCCTAGTACGGCAATTCTTCTGCCTTGTGTATCTATCTGCGAAAGCATATGCAGTGCCGATTTTGCCGAATCCGGCGATGAATTATAGCAGTCGGCAATTATTTTCACACCGTTAATATCGCTCACCTTTTGACGAATTCCGTCAGGTGTAAACTCTCCGATAGCGTCAATCATATCCTTTGGGCTTATTTCATATTCCCGACCGACGCAGAAAGCGGCAAGTGCATTTTTTACATTGTGTTCGCCAAGACAGTTTATCACGGCTTTATATGATTTCCCATCACTGTTTATGTTAAACTCTATTTTGTCAGACTTGGTATGAATATCGCTTGCATAAACATCAGCTGACTTGTCAGAAACAGAATAATAAACTATTTTTCTGTTACTTCTATTCTCAATGGTATTCAATAATTTATCATCTTTAGATAAAATCAAAGGAGCGTTTTCATCTGCACCGTCCAGGATCTCCATTTTAGCATTTAAAATGTTTTCCTGAGAACCCAGATTTTCAATATGTGAATATCCGATATTAGTTATAAGACATAATCCGGGTTTTGCGGTCAGCGAAAGCCTCGAAATTTCACCGAAGTTTGACATTCCCATTTCTATAACCGCAGCCTCATGCTCTTGTGTTAAATTAAACAGCGTCATAGGAAGACCTATCTCATTGTTGAAATTCTTCTCGGTTTTTAATGTTTTGAACTTCTTTGACATAACAAGAAATACAAACTCTTTCGTGGTTGTCTTTCCTACGCTTCCTGTTATGCCAACAAGCCTGATGCTGAATTTATCTCTGTAATAGCCTGCAATTTCCAAAAGTGCTGTTTGAGCAGAATCAACTATTATACATTTAGCACCTTCGATCGCACGTTCTGTTATAACGGCGACCGCACCAAGCTCCATTGCCTTTTTAGCATAATTATGTCCGTCGAAGTTTTTTCCTTTAAGTGCAACAAACACCGCACCTTTTTCTATGGTTCTGGTGTCTGTTGAGATCGATGAAACCTCAATGTCACCGGGATAACCAAAGCTGCCCCTGACTGCTGTCACTATCTCACTTAATAAAAGTCTCTCCATAATATTTTTTACCTTTTCCTAATCTATATTATAATTTCAAATACGTTTGTTCTGTGTTTTTTATTTAAGCTCCGCTAAAGCGTCTGCAACTACTTCTCTTTCATCAAGATGTATTTTAACTCCTCCGGGAAGGATCTGATAATCCTCATGTCCCTTTCCTGCAAGAACGATAACATCATTTTTCTGTGCGTTTTTAACCGCCCAATGAATTGCTTCTATTCTATCTGTTATTGTAACATAAGGCACATTCTTTCCTTCAAGACCTGTCAAAATATCTTTTATAATATCGTCGGGATCCTCGTCACGAGGGTTATCTGACGTAACAATAAGAAAATCAGCGTGCTCTGCGGCGGCTCTTGCCATAAGCGGACGCTTTCTTTTATCTCTGTTCCCGCCGCAGCCAAAAAGACATACCACTCTTCCCTGTGAACTGCTTTTTATGGCTTTCAGAATATTTTCAACTGCGTCCGGAGTGTGTGCGTAATCGCATATTACGGTAAAATCTCTGCCGGTAGGAACGACCTCAGCTCTGCCCCGAACGCCTGATGTTTTACCAATTAGGGTTATGACCTTATCAGTATCGTATCCAAGCAAAACCATACACCCTATTGCCGCAAGCGAGTTTGAAACATTGAAATGTCCGGGCATATTAAATTTAACCGGTACCGACTTTTCTTCACCGCTGAATGTATACTCAACACCGCTTGCCGAAAGCTGTATATCATAAGCGTTAAAGTCTGCCTTTTCAGTTGTGGAAAACGAATACTTTTCACAGTTGATTTCGCTTAAATACCTCTTTCCGCTTTCGTCGTCAATATTTATCAGTGCCTTATCGCACATTGAAAAAAGCAGTTTCTTTGCCCTGTAATAGTTTTCCATAGTTCCGTGGACGTCTAAATGGTCTTGCGTAAGATTCGTAAATAATGCAATATCAAAATGCAGAGGTCCTACTCTTTTCTGTTCGAGAGCCTGAGATGAAACCTCCATAACCGAATAATCGCATTTCTCCTCGACCATCTGAGCCAAAAGCTCGTACAAATCATAAGGCTCGGGAGTAGTTCTTTCTGTATGCAGTATTTTATCTCCTATTTCGTTCTGACAAGTTCCTATAAGACCTACCTTTGCTCCAAGCTCAGTCAGCACCTTTTTTATTACAGTAGTAATGGTAGTTTTTCCGTTAGTTCCTGTAACTCCGATCAGCTTCAGCTTTTTCTGAGGATCTGAAAACCACCTTGCACACAAGAAAGGATATATCTCCCTTGAATCAGGAACGATTATTTGGCTTTTAAGTCCTAAATCTCTTTGAACAACAACACACGAAGCACCCTTTTCAAGCATTTGCTCTGCAACGCTGTGTCCGTCGAATGTATTTCCTTTGATACAGACGAACATTGCCCCTTTTTTGAAATCTTTTCTGCTATCTGATGTAATGTCAGTGATTTCAATATTTTCAAGAGACGTTTCTGCCAGACCGTCTATCAACTCATACAACTTCATATTTTTATTCTCCTTTTAAGAGTACATAACACATCAACATAAAATTATTGCTACTGCGAACCCGCAGTTTCAACAGCAAATGTTACCGATACAATTGTTCCGACAGGAACCTTTGTTCCCGAAGCGTAGCTTTGATCCGTTCCGGCAACTGCACCGAATTCATCAATAGCATTACCCTGAGCATTGAGGTTAAGTCCCACGCTTTCAAGCCTGCTCTCTGCCTCACTGACGGTAAGCCCTTTAATGCTTGGAACTGTTACTAGCTTAGCTTTACTGCTGTTATCCGTATAAAGATACATAGTTCCGCCGTGCTGCATTGAACCGCTTAACGGAGACTGAGCAACTACCGCATTACCCTTTCCTATAACCTCATAATCAAGACCTAAGCCCTTGATAGTTTTCTTTGCGTCTGACAGCTTTGCGTCAAGTAAATTCGGAACTGAAACAGGAACCTGCTCTATTTGCTCTTCCGTATACTCAGGAAAATATCCGAGATATGGAAGCACGTCACTCAGTACCTGAACGCAAACGGGTGCTGCAACCAAACTTCCGTAATAGTTTCCGCCTGTTGGGTGATCCACCATAACAAGCATAATCAGTTCAGGATCATCGGCAGGGTAGAACGCACAATATGAAGCTACATATGTATTACCAGATACGTCCTCGTCTATCTTCTGAGATGTTCCTGATTTTCCGCCTATTCTGTAACCCTTTATGTATGCATTTGAACCTTGTTCTGTATTTACGACATTCTCCAGTACCTTTCTCATTTTCGCAGACGTTTTTTCTGAAATAACCTGTCTTTTCTGTACAGGTGTTATATCTTTAACGAGGTTTCCAGAAGAATCAATTATTTTATCAACGACCTGCGGAGTCATAAGATACCCGCCGTTTACAACTGCCGAGTATGCCGTTATCATCTGAATAGGAGTAACCTTATTGGTCTGCCCGAACGAGCTTGACGCCAATTCAACTATTCCCAAAGTGTCATTCGTAA
This sequence comes from uncultured Clostridia bacterium, assembly GCA_947589185.1. Classification (GTDB taxonomy): domain Bacteria; phylum Bacillota; class Clostridia; order Oscillospirales; family Ruminococcaceae; genus UMGS1601. Next base: position 26,649 of record CANQCK010000002.1, read on the forward strand.
TATGAATACTTTCCGACTCGGACGGCAAATCTATGCCGGTAAGCTCGGTAAATCCGTATGCTTTGAAATACTTATAAAATTTCGCTGCACCGAGTGCCTGACCTATCTGTATAAACGCAGGGTTGCAGGAATGTACCATTGCAGTTGCAAAATCCTGAGAGCCGTGACTTGTAAACGACCAGCAATGGAAAGTTCTGTCCTCGACTTGGATCTGAGTGTTGCAGGAAAAAGTTTGAGTTAAGTTGATAGCGTCAGCGTCAAGAGCCGAAGAACCCGTTACAACCTTAAATACCGAACCCGGAAAATAAAGCTCTGAAATAGCTTTGTTTTTCCATTGAAGTGCCCACGCATCCGATTGTACCTTTGCGTATTTTTTACTGTCTTTTTTTAACTTAGACAATTTCTTTACCGTATCCTCGTCGGTTATATCAGAGGGATTATTCGGATTATAACTGGGACTTGTAGCCATTGCAATAACAGCACCGGTTTTCGGATTCATAATTATTCCGCAGGCTCTGTCGGTAGGCATATTTTTTGCAACTGCCTCTTTTAGTGCCTTCTCAAGATAATACTGAATGTTCACATCCATATTAAGAACCAAAGAATCGCCGTCCTGAGCGTCATAATTCTGCTTATATCTGTAAGGTATCTCAGTTCCGTCGGCAGCCTTTGCCGTTACTACTCTGCCGTCTACACCTGCCAGATAATCATCATAATACTGCTCAAGTCCGTATATTCCGTAACCGTCGTAATGCAGATGACCTATAACATTCGACGCAAGTTCATTCTGTGGATAAAACCTCTTTGTCGTCGGCGTAAGCCCTATTGCGTCCAATCCGATTTCGGTTTTGTATGCGGTGATTTTGTCTGCAACCGTTTTCTCGACATTCTTCTTGATGATCTGATACATATTATCCTGTTGGCAGAGCTTCAGTATTTTATCCTGTTTAATGTCTAAAACCTCAGACAGCTTTGCTGTTATCTCATTTAAGTCAGCCTCAGGATCGTCCTCAGCTAAGTATGCTTTCAGCATTTGAGGGTCAACATAAACTGTGTAAACAGACGCACTTCTTGCAAACGCCTGCATATTTCTGTCATATATAGAACCTCGATTTGCTGTAATAACAGTGCTTTGAAGCTGCTGCGAGGAGGCAAGTTTCTGGTACTTTTCAGACTCTGTAACTGAAATGTGAAACATATTGATAAGTATCCATATCATAAACACAAGTATTCCGAGTGCTATCCATATATTAAGCCTTCGTTTCATAAGTCCTGTGGGTCTTTCGTCCATAATCAGCCTCCTCTCATAAAAATCGCATTTCAATTTTCTTTATCATTTGTTAGAATATTATCTCTTTCTGCAATTATCTTTTTTAATTTTCCTGTTTTACCAAAATATTTATAATTCCGTATAAGTATAAAAAAGCTAAGTTTAAAACTTCCGCCAAGAAGTATAAGCTTAACTTTTTACTAATAATATCCTATTCATTATGCCCCAAAGTATTCCAAAACACTTTTAAACCATTTCTTTAAAGACACAAAAATATTATCATCTTCGGTATCAACAACCTCAGCTACGCTGTCGTTTTCAACTTCAACATACTCTATCTGAGATTTATCCAGCTTCTGAAGCCCTAAGTTCTTTTCAGCATACTCCTCAACCTGTGTAAGTCCCGTTCTCGACTCTAATTCCGATTCAAGACTTAAATTCTCGTCCTGAAGTTTTGCAAGCTCCTCAGTGAGACTGGATTGCTCCGAATAAACTTCACTAAGCTCCACCTGCCCGAATACAAATGAGCATAGCAACGCTAAACCTATAAACCCTAAAATGGTAGATTTCATGGCAAAAGCTAATTTGGGCTGGATCTTCAGATTTCTTTTATGTTTGATTTTAGGTTTCGGCAAATTGTTTTCATCTAAGTCGTAAGCCGTATAATCATAAGCAAGATTATTTATCTTTGCCATTTTTCCCTACACCCCGTTTTCGGCGTACTTATTTCTCTCTTTCCTTTGTAACAAGTTTTTTACCTTGCCGCTCAGGACATTCTTTAGCCCTGTTTTGTTTTTATGTCTCTTTCTTTTGTTCTAAATAGCTTTTTTATTTGCCGCTATTTCCTGTTTTGCCGTACCTTGTCTTTTCTCTCACCGTCTTTTTACTCTGTTGCTTGTCCGAAGTCTGCTCTTACGCATTTTTCTATATTTTCTCTATAATGCGAAGCTTTGCACTTCGGCTTCTGTTGTTCACCTCGAGCTCGCCCTGCGAAGCTACTATAGGCTTTCTGTTCACAAGTCTTCCTCTCGGTTTTCTTCCGCATACGCACTGCGGAAAATCAGGCGGACATATACAGCCCTTGCAAAAACTCGCAAACCTTTGCTTTACAAGTCTGTCTTCAAGCGAATGAAACGAAATTATACAAAGTCTTCCCCCGCTTTTTAAAGCGTCAAAGGTCTTGTCAAGTGCAATGCTTAAATGTTCAAGCTCTGCATTTACTTCAATTCTTATCGCCTGAAAGGTTTTCTTGCAGGGATTTTTCTCCCGCCTTACCCTCTGCGGAACCGACGCTTTTATTATCTCTGCCAGTTCCAGAGTTGTTTCGATTGGTTTTGTTTCTCTTGTTCTTACAATAGCTGATGCGATACTTCTCGAAAACTTTTCTTCGCCGTATTCAAACAAGATTTTAGAAAGCTCTTCGTATGAATATGTGTTCACCACATCTCTTGCCGATAAGCCCTCGCAGCTCATTCTCATATCAAGCGGAGCGTCGTTGTGATACGAAAACCCTCGCTCAGCTTTATCTAATTGGTGCGACGAAACTCCTAAATCCAAAAGAATTCCATCGACTTTATCTATTGAAAGGCTTTTTAAAACCTCATCAATCTCAGAATAGTTTGCCTTAACAACTACTGCGTTATAACCTTTAAGCCGCTCGCTTGCAGCTTCAACCGCTGTAGGATCACGGTCAATCGCAATCAGCTTACCTTTCTCTAACCGTTTTGCGATCTCCACAGAATGCCCTGCACCGCCTGCAGTACCGTCAACATATATGCCGTTTGGTTTTATGCTGAGTCCCTCAATACATTCATTCAGCAATACTGATATGTGTGAAAATTCCACTCAGCCACCATCTCTCATAATTAAAAACTAAAAGTCAAGCTCTTCAAGCTCTGCTACGAACTGATCGTCGTCATAGCTTTCGTCAGCCTTTTCCCAAGCCTTTCTGTCCCATATTTCGGCTCTGGAGGAAACTCCTGCTACAACAACATCTTTTGTAAGGTTTGCAAGCTCTCTCAAGCTCTGGGGAATAAGTATTCTGCCCTGCTTATCAGCTTCAACTTCGTTTGCCCAAGCCATAAAGTGTCTCTGAATACCTTTTCCTTTACCCATAGGAAGTGAACTTATCTTCTCTGCCATCACTTCAAAATCGTCAATTGAATAGACAAATAAACAGCCGTCAATTCCCCTCGTTATGATGAACCTTTCACCGACCGCTTCTCTCAGCTTTGTCGGAAAGCTCATTCTTCCCTTTGCATCCATAGACTGAAAATATGTTCCTTTAAGCATACTTGTCGGCAAACTGTTCACCTCCCCAAAAGAATCTCAAACAGCAGCTTTTTAATTCACTTAATGCGATGCCGTTTAGCTTTACCCGTTAACTTTGTTGAAAACGTATTAAAAACTGCTGGTTTTCAACGGTTTCAACAGAGTTTTCAACATTTAGGGATTTGACACCACTTTTGTGCACCTTTTGCCACTTAAGGTTATTATACAATAATAAATCAAGAATTGCAACCACATTAAAGAAATCTAAAGTTAAATAATCTACCAATTTTTTGACAGGATTTTTATGCAATATTACTAAATATTCATATAAACTTCAACACTTCGACAAAATTATGCCCATAGTTTACATTAAAAATTTACTTATCAATGCAATTCCCTATTTTTTATTAGTAATTGTAAGTCAGCAGAACTGATTTTGATTCTACTATTTTCACAAACTAACAAAAATTATACGTCTGAAAATAATATGATTTGCACATAAGCGAATTTTATCAAGTTCTTACACTTAAAATTCGTTGTGAATTTTACACAATACCGGCAAATTAAATTTCTCAAACCTGTTAGATTTACACAATCACTTTACTAATTTACACTGCATTTTAAAATTTGCACAGCAAAGTTAAAAGAACTAAAATAAAAGTATAAAATAAAAAGGGTGATCTATATGAACAAAAATTCAAATTTAAAACTGCGTACTATTGTTTTCACAGGACTTTTTGCCGCTCTCGTATGCGTATTGACAATGCTTCACATACCTACAAATAATGGCGGATATATTCACGTAGGAGATTCGCTTATCTACCTTTCGAGTATGCTTCTTCCGTTTCCGTGCGGTATGATCGCAGGTGGAATAGGCGGGGGATTATCAGATTTATTGTCAGGCTCTCCTGAATACGTTATTCCTACGTTTGTAATAAAAGTCTTAAATTCCCTTGTGATATATATTGTTGCAAAACGCAGTCAGAAAATTATAAATGTACGCTCTGTCATTGCGGCGGTTCTTTCGGGATTAATAACAATTTTCGGGTATTATTTTACTGCGGTTATCCTGTGGGGAAGCTTTAAAGCTCAGCTTGCAACAATACCGGGAAATATTTTTCAGGCAGCGGGAAGTGCAGTAATATTCATAGTTTTAGGTCTTTCGTTTGACTCTGCAAAAATAAAGGATAAACTGAAATTTATAAGTAAATAATGTACATAAAAGAAAAACCCGCCGGCATAATATATATATTGGCGAAATGCAGAATAGATATGTTCTTGCCTTTGGTTTCTTGTATCTTGCATCTGTAATTGCACCGACATATTATAAATGTTCGGTGTTTTTTATTCCCATCAAGCTCTAACCTTAAAATTCTTGCTTCTTGCTTCTAAAACTCTTGCATCTAGTCGTGACAAATTTCTATAATTATGATATACTGTATAAATAACAACTATTTTATAGAATGGAGAATGAGAATGAGCGGCAAAAGAAAAAGCGGTATTTTAATGCACATATCAAGCCTTCCGTCCGAATACGGAATAGGAAAATTCGGCAAAGAGGCTTATTCCTTTGTTGACTTTCTCAAAAAGTGCAAACAAAAATACTGGCAGATCCTTCCCCTTTCGCCGACCAGCTACGGAGACTCTCCTTATCAATCCTTTTCCATTCACGCGGGAAATCCCTACTTCATAGATTTTGAAATGCTGACCGAAGAAGGTCTTTTAAATAGTAATGACTATAAAAATATAATTTGGTGCGATGATGAACGCTATGTTGATTATGATAAGCTGTATAAATTAAACTTCAAGGTGCTGAGGAAGGCGTATAAAGCCTTTAAAACAAACATTCCCGAAGAGTATAACGAGTATGTGAAAGAAAACGATTACTGGCTTAGTGATTACGCTCTGTTTATGTCTTTGAAAGACTCTTATAACGGAAAGTCTTGGATAGAATGGGATATATCTCTTGTTAAACGTGAAAAGTCCGCTATAGATAAGGCGAAAGAAAAGTACAGGGACGATATAGGCTTTTGGAAATTCATTCAGTACAAATTTTTTGAACAATGGTTTAAACTTAAAAAATACGCAAACAAAAACGGCATAGAAATTATAGGCGACATTCCTATTTATGTTGCCTACGACAGCGTAGACGTATGGTGTTCTCCCGAGCTGTTTGAGCTTGACGAAGATTTGCTTCCGATAAATGTAGCGGGGTGTCCTCCTGATATATTTACGCCTTTAGGTCAGCTTTGGGGAAACCCACTTTATAACTGGAAACAGATGAAAAAGAACGGCTACTTGTGGTGGATAAACAGAATAGACTCTGCACAAAAAACATATGATGTTGTCAGGATCGACCATTTCAGAGGATTTGACAGCTACTTTTCCATTCCGTTCGGAGACAAAAATGCTCTCGGCGGTCACTGGGAGGAAGGACCTAAGACAGAGCTTTTCAAGGCAGTAAAGGGAAAGCTGGGTAAGGTAAAAATAATAGCCGAAGATCTTGGATTTATCACTCCGTCGGTAAAAAAACTTCTCAGACAGACAGGTTATCCGGGAATGAAGGTTTTGCAGTTTGCATTTGAGCCAAACGCAAGCAGTATGTATCTTCCTCAGAATTACACTAACCGAAACTGCTTTGTATACACAGGAACTCACGACAATGATACCTTAAAGGGCTGGATCGGCTTAGAAAGCAAAAAGAATATACGCTTTGCTATGGATTATCTCGGTGTTAAGAGAAAAAAGCACCTTCCGTGGGCTGTTATTCGGCTTGCGTGGACGTCAACCGCCAATACTGCCATAGCACCGCTTCAGGATTTTCTTGAACTTGGAAGCGAAGCGAGAATGAACATTCCGTCTACGGTGGGAAATAACTGGCGATGGAGAGCCTTAACAAGCGACTTCACACCTGAACTTGAGAAAAAAATAGCTGATTTGACCACGCTCTGCGGACGACAATAATAATGAAAGGAACAATACTGTGAATAAGGAAAAATTTTTATCAGATTTCAAAAGAAATTTGAAAGCAAATTATAAAATTCAGCCGGAAAATGCAACTCCTCAACAGATTCACGATAGTCTGTCGTCTGTAATTATGGATATGATTGCAAGCGATTGGGAGAGAAGCATTCAGGCTCACGACAACACCAGAAAAGCGTGCTACTTCTCTGCTGAATTTTTGGTCGGACGTGCTGTATTTAACAATCTTTTAAATCTTGGGATAACCGATGAGATAGAAACTGCATTAAAAGAGGCTGGCTGTTCTCTTTCATCTCTTGAGGAAATAGAAGACGCCGCTCTCGGAAACGGCGGTCTTGGCAGGCTTGCGGCTTGCTTTATGGATTCTGCCGCCACGTTGAATCTTCCATTAGACGGTTACGGAATAAGGTATAAATACGGCTTATTTAAGCAGGAAATCAAAGACGGATTTCAGACTGAAACCGCAGATGACTGGACAAGATACGGCGATCCGTGGTCAAATAGAAATGAAGCTGACGCACAGCTTGTAAAATTCAAAAACCAGACTGTAAAGGCTGTGCCTTATGATATGCCGATAATAGCTTACGGCACAAAGCATATAGGCACGCTCAGACTTTGGCAGTCAGAACCGATAGAGGAATTCGATTTTGCACTTTTTGACAGCGGAAACTACGAGCAGGCAAGCCTTCAAAAAATATACGCTGAAGACATTTCAAGAGTATTGTATCCAAACGACAATACATACGAGGGCAAGGTATTAAGACTGAAACAGCAGTATTTCTTTTCAAGTGCGTCTATAGCCGACATAATAAAGCGTCACAAAAAGACCTATAACACGCTTCAAAACTTAGCAGACAAGGTTACGATCCAGCTAAATGACACCCACCCCGTTATATCAATTCCCGAGCTTATCAGGCAGCTGCTGAACGAGGGATTCAGCTTTGAAGAGGGATATAAAATTGCACAAAAGGTATTTAACTACACAAACCACACCATTATGGCTGAAGCATTGGAAAAGTGGAGCGTCGAGCTTATAGAAGACGTGATCCCCGATGTATTTAAAATTATTCTTTTGCTGAATGAGCAGTTTATCAAAGAGGCATATATCAGAAAACTGCCAAAAGACAAAATAAACATTATGAAGCCTGTTATTGACGGCACTGTTCATATGGCAAATCTGGTGATTTTCTGTTCAAGCTTCACAAACGGAGTTGCAGAAATACACACGCAAATTCTCAAGGACGATGTTCTTAAAGATTGGTATAAGCTGTACCCCGAACGTTTTCAAAACAAGACAAACGGAATTACCCAGCGTCGCTGGCTTGCTCTTTGCAACAAGGAACTGAGCGAACTTATCACCGAACTTCTCGGTGATGACGGCTGGGTAACAAACTTAGACAAACTGCGGGAGCTTCTAAAATTCGCAGATGACGATAAAGTTATTGACAGATTTATAAATATTAAAAAAGCCAAGAAAAAGGAACTTGCTGAGTTCATTAAAACACACGATGGAATTAAAATTAACCCTGATACTATATTCGACACACAGATAAAAAGACTTCACGAATATAAACGTCAGCTTCTTAATGCTTTTTCGATTTTATATATTTATTTCGGCATAAAGGACGGAAGTATAACAGATTTTACTCCGACAACATTTATTTTCGGAGCAAAATCGGCACCGGGCTATGCAAGAGCAAAGGGTATAATCAAGTTTATTAACGAAGTGGGACGGCTTGTAAACTCAGACGGGCAGACAAAAAATCTTCTGTCGGTCGTGTTCGTTTCAAACTATAATGTTTCATACGCCGAAAAACTGGTCGCAGGAAGCGACGTCTCCGAGCAGATCTCAACGGCAGGCACAGAGGCTTCGGGAACGGGAAATATGAAGTTTATGCTGAACGGTACGGTCACTCTCGGAACTTACGACGGTGCAAATGTAGAGATAGTAAGGGAAGCAGGGGAGGAAAACAACTACATTTTCGGAGCAAGAGTAGAGGATCTATCAAAGATAATGCCTGATTATGATCCCCGTGAAATAAGCGAAAAGAACGAAAAAATCAGACGGGTCTTAAACACCCTTATTGACGGAACTCTTTCGGACGGTGGAACAGGTATATTCAGAGAACTCTATTTCTCGCTTATGGACGGTGCAAGCTGGCACAGACCCGATAATTACTATCTTATCGGCGATCTTGAAAGTTATGTAAAGGCAAAGCTCTCTGTAAACCGTGACTTTAAAAACCAAAGAGCTTTTTACAAAAAATGCTGGCTGAATATGTGCAATGCAGGTAAGTTCAGTTCAGACCGTACTATAAAAGATTACGCCGAAAATATCTGGAAAATAAAACCTATCAGCGGCTTTGAAAAATAACAACACAAAAAGGGAGCAGATTTATTCTGCTCCCTCTATTTTTTAATTCTACAGCAACGGTCCGAATATTTTCAAAACACCGCTGAAAATTTTATCGAATACATTTCGTTCATTCATATCTTTGACCGTTATTTTTGTACAATCATTTTTAATAATATCCATTATATCTTTTTTTACATCTTTAACTATGCTGTTTTTATAGAATACAGCACCGTCCTCAAAATGAAGATACAGACTTCTGTAATCGAGATTGACTGTTCCCACAGTAGCTACTATATCGTCAGCAACGCAATTCTTTGCATGAACAAAGCCGGGTTTGAAACGATAAAACTTAACTCCCTGATCCAAAAGCTCTTTGTAATAACAGTTTGAAATTTTCTGAACATACCATTTATCCGGGATTCCCGGAACAACTATTTTGACGTCTACGCCGCTTTTTGCCGCATAACCCAACGCAGTTGTAAGCTCGCCGTCTAAAATCAGATAAGGTGCTGTAAAGTAAATATAATCTTTTGCCTTATTAATTATATCGAGATATATCATTTTTCCCACTGATTCATTGTCAAGCGGAGAATCGCTGTAAGGAATAACATAACCGTCGCTTTCAAAAATGTTCTGATTATACTTATGCGGAGTATAGTCTGAATAATCTGCCGATGCCGTTTCATCAAGCTCCCACATCTGAAAGAACATCATAGTAAAGCTCCATACAGCGTCGCCCTTTATCATAACTGCAGAATCCTTCCAATAACCGTATTTGACCTTTGCATTTATATACTCATCTGCTAAATTCGTTCCGCCTGTAAACGCAGTATGACCGTCAATCACAACGATTTTTCTGTGGTCCCGGTTGTTCTGAACCGTAGTCATAAACGGCACGAATGGATTAAATACCTTGCACTTTATACCGTAAGATTTAAGAGTTTCATCATACTTTCCCGGAAGTATTGTCTGAGCACCCACTCCGTCGTATAAAAACCTTACGTCAACTCCCTCTTTGACCTTTTGCAAAAGAATTTCAAGAATTTGTTTCCACATTACTCCCTGCTCGACTATAAAATATTCAATGAATATAAATTGCTTTGCTTGGCGAAGCTCCTGAAGAAGAACTTCAAACTGCTCCTCACCGTTTTTAAAATACTGAGCAGTTGTATTTCTATACGTCGGGAACTTACCAAAGCTTGAAATATAATGTGAAAGTCTTGCAAATGCTTTATCCTCATTTTCAAGAATATCGGCATATATTTCTTCATTCTGAGTTAAATACTTTTCAGTTTGAACAATCTTTTTCTCTACTGTCTTTTTAAAGGAATGCCTTGAAATCTGAGTTTTGATAAAAATATATACCAGTGCCATAAATCCGGGAAATATTACAAAGGGAACAAGCCACGCTATTTTATATCCGGCATTTTCGTTAGAGCTTGCAATATAGCCCACAAGAGCAATTGCCAGAGCCGTTAATGTAAGATATATATAAATAAAATGCTCATACAAACTAAAAAAAGCAAAAAATACAAATCCAGCCTGAACAAGCAAAAGAATAACTACAGTTATCTTTCGAGAAAACAAAAAACTCAATTGTTTTCTCAAAGTTGCTTTCATAGTGTCTTTCGTTGGCTTTTTCATATGTTGTACCCCTCTTTGCTAAATCCTTGACAAAATTATTATACCAGACTTAGAAAATTTAATCAACAAATAACTCTTAGACTAATCGGTCTAAGAGTTTTGCAGTTATTCAGCTTCTATATCAAGAAGTCTTTCAGCTTTTATGTCGCTGGTTTCGAGCATTGTAACACTTTTGAGTTTTCTGTTAATCGCCCTTGTACGAACGCCGACTAAATCGTCAAGCTGACGTGACGCCTTATTAAGACTGTCCTGTGCTTTGGTGATAACCTCTCCAAACTTGCCGAATTCCGTTTTGACTGCACCGAGAACCTCCCAAACCTCACTGCTTCTCTTTTGGATAGCCAGCGTTTTAAAGCCCATCTGCAAGCTGTTAAGCAATGCTGCCATAGTACTCGGCCCTGCAAGATTGACCTTATAACTGCGTTGAAGCTCCTCGACCATTCCTCTGTTTACAAGCTCGGCGTAAAGCCCTTCAAAAGGCACAAACAGAATACCAAAGTCAGTTGAATAAGGCGGACAAATATATTTCTGATTTATGTCCTTTGCCTCATTTTTAACAGTTGCAAGCAATGCTTTGACAGCAGCATTGATCTCATCCTTTGAACCGTTGTCATAAGCTTCAACAAGATTTGTATAGCTGTCTCCCGGAAACTTGGAATCAATAGGAAGATAAACGGTCTTATCGTCGTCCGCAGGGAGCTTAACTGCAAATTCAACACGCTTTCCGCTGCCCTTCTTTATCTCAACATTCTCCTCATACTGCTCCGGTGCAAGTATCTCAGAGAGTATTGAGCCTAACTGAATCTCGCCCAGAATTCCTCTGCTCTTTACGTTCGTCAGAACCTTTTTTAAATCGCCCACGCCTGTTGCAAGCGTCTGCATTTCTCCCACACTCTTGTAAACCTGCTGCAGATTGTCATTTACCGACTTGAACGACTGCGTTATACGCTCGTCTAAAGTTTTCTGGAGCTTTTCATCTACAACCTGACGCATTTCATCGAGCTTCTTAGAATTCTCCTCCTGAAGTGAACCTAGCCTTTTCTCAACAGTTGTACGGATATTATCCAGCTTCTGCTCGTTCTCAACAGAGAAGGTTTTAAACCTTTCCTCCTGATGAGTCAGCGAGTATGTAACAGACTTTTGTAAATTTTCCTGCTTATCCGACAAATTCTTGTCAAGCACAGACAGTTTATCTGCAACCGTGTTGTTCAGATCCTTTTGATTTTGAGATACCATCTCTCCTAAGCTTTTGATAGAATCTCCTGTGGTGCGGTTGATTTCCTGCCTGAATGCAGAAAGTTCCTTTTCTATATCGCTTTTTAATTGCCGAATGTTTTCCTCACCGGCGTCAGACTGCGACTTTTTCGGTAAAATGATTACTATTGAAATCAACAAAATCACAGATATTAATGCAGATACTGCTGATAGAATCAGTTGAAACATAGCTTATCTCTCCTTGACTTTAAATACTGCAAAGTATATAATGTACTTGCAAATAAAATGTGCAGAAATTTTATGCGGCGTCATTGCCGTTTTTGTTAAAACCGCCGTTTGTAGTTACTGTAATTTTTCTTCGGTTCTCGTCTTCAAACGACGTATCAACTTCACACAAATAATAAACGCACCCCATAGCCGCAATTCCCAAAACCGACAATAAAACAAACGCTAAAATACTTAACATAATAAAACCTCTCCTTTTTCATTCTTTCAGCAAAAACAAACCAAAACCAATAAGACAAACCTTTGCTGTAATTTCATTTTAACAGGCTATCAGTCCGTTTGTTTGGACAAAAAATCGTTTTTGAATAAAAAAAGATGATTTTATAAAATAATACGCTTTACTTACTGCAATCGGCGATTATTAATTACCAACATTAGTATAACAGAAAGGGTCGAAATATGCAAGAAAATTTTAAGATAATTGAAGGCTTAAGCATTGCTGATATAAGCGAAGTAAGACCTTCTTATGCTAAGTTCAGCGACAGTGAAATACAATGTATAGTAAGTGCAGAAAGAATAAAAGCAATTTTCAAAAGGGCAGTAAAGCTTGTAAAAAAGCCTTACTTTTTTATTGAAGTGCCCTGTACAGACGCTCAGGAGTCGGAACTTTTAAACAAAGGCGAAAGCGGTGCTCATATGCAGCTTTACAATCTAGAGGTCACGCAGGAAGTGGCAAATGCAATTTTAGAACGTTACGGCGATTTACTTATAAACGACGGTGTTACTAACTTTGGCTTTGGCTCTCTTGAGACTGAAACAGAGATCTATGCTATGCCGTTTCAAACCATTATGCTATATAACAAAAATGACACGAGTAGTTTTGAGAAAATTCTCAAACAAGATAATATAACCGAACTTAAACCGGAAAAATTCATCACAATAGACAGTCTGCTTTCAAAGAATAACCCTGCTGACAGAGTAATGGTAGAATTCAATGGCGAAACGGTTTTCGATGTTATTGAAAACCTGAAGGAAGTCGGTCTTACCCTTTGTGATACGATCATAGAAGGCTAACAGTATTTTTAAGAAAGGACGCTTATTATGACAAACATCTGGCATGACATTTCGCCGAAAAAAATCTCTCAGGAAAATTTTACGGCAGTTATTGAAATTTCAAAAGGCTCAAAAATAAAATACGAGCTTGACAAGGAAACAGGTTTTTTGATGATGGACAGGATTCTGTACACATCGACCCACTATCCTGCAAACTACGGTTTTATTCCCAGAACCTACGCTTCAGACGGAGACCCTTTAGACGTGCTTGTTTTATGTTCAGAAACGCTTCAGCCTCTTTCTCTTGTGAACTGCTTTCCGATAGGCGTTATTAAAATGATAGACAGCGGTTCGTCAGACGAGAAAATAATCGCTATACCTTTCAATGACCCTGTGTATAACTGCTACGGCGATATTAATGAACTTCCCAAGCATATTTTTGATGAGATGTCTCACTTCTTTTCTGTGTACAAAACCCTCGAGGGAAAGGATACCGCAATAGAGGAAATAGATGGCAAGCAAACTGCAAAGGAAGTCATTCAGAGCTGTATCGACAACTATATTGAGAGTTATTGTAAGTAGATAAATTCTTATGTACTATGTTATAGTATACAAATAAAGGTTATCACTTTTGTATAAGTCTACAAAGTTGTTTAAATTACACAAAATTTCCTTTACTTTCTATAACTTACATAATATAATGCAAATATAGAATTCTATAAAACTTAATAAATTTAACAACAAGGATGTGACATTATGAAATTTAAAAAAATTTTATGTTTTACACTTGCAACAACAATAGCATTTACTGCAACATTAAGTTCATCGGCTTCAATTTTTGCTGATGAGACTGTTTTGTCAGGCGAAAAAGAAACTTATGTTGTTTTAACCGAAACAGCAAAAAACGGTAAAGAGATTATATCTGATTATGACGGAGAGGCTCTTTACAGTAATGAAGCTGTAAGCTGTGAGCTTACTGAGCGTCAGGCTGATAAACTGGAAGACCAACCAGGTGTGCTGGCAGTTAGTGAAGATATTATTCTTACAGGTACGGGAAAGCAAATCAAGGATAAAAAACGAATAAAAAATGAGACTCCTGAGCAATGGAACTTGGACGCTATAGGTGTTAATGAATCTGATGCGAATTCATCAGATGTTAAAATAGAAGTACTTGACAGCGGTGTTTCTTATACTGATGATATTAATATACAAAGCAGTGTGAACCTTGTTCCCGGTGAGGAAGAAGTAAGCCCAATGTTCGTGGACGCAAACGGGCACGGAACAGGTATAGCAGGACTGATTGGTGCAAAGGATAACAATGATGGAATCAAAGGAGTTTATCCGAATGCAGAGATATATTCAGTCAAAGCATTAGACGAAAATCTAAAATCACCATTGAGCAGAATAGTTGAGGGTATCTATTGGGGAATTGAAAACGATATGGATATCATCAATATGAGCTTTGGTACAAGTGTTAATACTGACGTTCTGCACGAGGCTGTTAAAGCAGCGGCAGATGCAGGAATTATTCTAATAGCCGCAGCAGGAAATACCGAGCATCAGAACGTAAACTATCCTGCGGCGTACAATGAAGTAATAGCAGTAGGCTCGATAAATGCAGAGGGTGAGCTTGCTGAGCTTACGTCAACAGGTACACAGCTTGAATTGCTTGCTCCGGGTGAACAAGTATATACAACAGGACTGTTTTATGGTACAATAGGTGTAAGCGGAACAAGTATAGCAACAGCACAGGTAACAGGAACAGCGGCTCTGCTTAAAGCAAAGGATAAAACAAAATCCGCAGACTTTATCAGAGGACTTCTCAAAGCCTCATCAAAAGAGGTTGCGGGAACTGGTGCAAGACTTATCGACTATAATTATGCTCTTGATATTTACGATGAATATGCAAAGAACTACATAGAGGGCGAAAACATTGACAATGGGTTTGAAAACACAGAGGAAATACCCGATTATTCCGACGATGCAGATGTAATTGTTGAGGGATTGTGGGCTTCGACAGCACATAGAGAAACTATAGAGAATGCAGCTTATGCCGAAGGATCTTTAAGTGATTCAGATATATCATTAATTGCTAGTATTTCTAATTTGGCAGATAAACAATATGCTGCTTCTAAAGGTTATACTTGTCTGCATAGTAATTGGAATTATGTTTTAAGTCTAAAGTATTTGTATGCATTTTCAAAAAAAATTAAGAATTCAACAGCTACGACAATTAGTGCTCAAGTTGCAGAAGCGGAAAAAGCTGCACGTACAACAGCTTTAAGTGGTGCAAATAATAATTCTAGCAAAGAATTAACGTATTTTAATAATCTTGTTTCTGCTACAAGTTCTATGGTAAAATCAAAAGGAAGTGGATATGCAAAAAAACCTAAGCAAAGAAGAAATCTTGTTCTCGGATTTATATTTCATTTGCTAGGTGATTTATATGCACATAATACAGTTGTACCAACATATACGATTTCAGGTAAAACTTACAAAGAATCTAAAAGCGTTAGCTCTAAAGATGCTAACTTTGGTAAAAGCCATTTTACTAGTTCGGGGTGGACTAATCTGAAAAAAGCTATTAATGCACAAACTGCAAGTTTTACATCAGTAACAGGTTATGAGTCGAGTAATAAAACAGCGGCGCAGTTAAGATCTTTATACGAGGATAATACGAAATTTTGTAAGGAACGATTTGCCGATGCCAAAGATGCATGTGAATTTTTTTGGGTAAATTATTCCACAGGTTTTTCATTAGCAATCATTATGCCAGTTTATGGTTTAAAGCTTCACCAATTTTATATTTGGGCATCTCGTGCGGGATATGGTAATTATTTTTCTATAAGTGAATGGAAGAGGTATTCTAACTATGTATAATGAATTGAAATTTTTGAAAGTTAAAAAGATAGTACTATTTTTAATAACGATTATTTGCCTTAATTTAACTACTATAAGTTCAGAAGCAACTTATTTCGACTACAGTGATATAGCGTTACAATGGGATTATTATCAAAACAATTTTACGGTGAATGAGATTTCCTATGCTTATCCTTTGAAAAATCCGATAACTACCGCAACGGTTGCTAATTTATATAACAAATCATCAGTAGTAACTATTCCTTCTACTGTTGATAATGACGGAAAAACATATACTGTAAAGTATCTTACTTTAAATCCTATGGAAAACGGTGTTCCTTTGTGCTTAAAAACCTGCGAGATATTAAACATTCCGGATACTATGGTTTGCTGGGATGATAACCTGGGTGGTGAAGATGATGCTTGGTTCAAATGGAAAAAGCTGAGTGAGGTAAACATATCTGAAAATTCACAGCTTGTTGAATTATCATCAGGCTTTGCAGATTGTAAGTATTTGAAATCTTTTACTATACCGAAAAATCTTAAGATTTTGGAGGGTTTAACAAATTGCCCGAAATTAAAGATAAAAAATATTAAGATTTGTAAAGGTAATAAATATTTTAAAAAGAAAGGACAATTTCTATTAAGTTCAAAAGGAAGAAAACTCAACAACTATTTTGGAGATGGTAAATCAGTTAAAGTTCCAAATAACATCAAAGTAATAAAAAATCAAGTATTTAAAAACAAAACATCAATAAGAAAAATCACTTTGCCTAAAGGATTAAAAACTGTCGAATATTGGGCTTTTAGAGACTGCAAAAACCTTTCCAAAGTAATAATTAAAAACACAAAGATGTCTCCAAAATTCTATGATGGGTGCTTTAAAAATACTAAGAACGGAATAGAGTTTTATGTGAAAAATATCAAGGTAGCAAAGAATCTGAAAAAACAACTAATGAAAAGGCGGTTTTTTAGCAGTAAAGTTAAAAACGCAAAAATATTAATAGACAAAAAGGTCATTTATCAGAATATAAACGGATAGTATAAATTAAGCTCCCGATTTCGGCATAAACCGCCGTCGGGAGTTTTTTATTTCACTATAAAATGTTTGACAAAGCACCTCTTAATAGTGTACAATAAAAGGGTAGAAAATACAAAATTTCAAATCGGAGGAAATATAAATGGCATATGTAATTGGTGTCGACTGCGGTACAAGCGGTACTAAAACCGTTCTCTTTGACGAAAGCGGAAAGGTTATTGCCTCAAAGACGATAGAGTACCCTATGTATCAGCCAAAGAACGGCTATGCTGAACAAGACCCTGCTGACTGGTCAAACGCTATGATAAATACGATCAAGGCTGTTATGACTCAAAGCGGAGTTTCTAAAGAAGACGTCAAGGGCGTTGGAATTTCAGGACAAATGCACGGTCTTGTTATGCTTGATAAGAACGGCAATGTCTTGAGAAAGTCGATTATCTGGTGCGATCAAAGAACCGCAAACGAAGTCGATGAAATGAACAAAAAGCTCGGCGAGAAAAAGCTCATTGAAATTACTGCCAATCCCGCACTTACCGGCTGGACGGCTGCTAAAATTCTCTGGGTCAAGAATAATGAGCCTGAAATTTATGAAAAATGTGCTCACATTCTCCTGCCGAAAGACTACCTCAGATTTATCCTGACAGGCGAGTTTGCAACTGAGGTCTCTGACGCTTCGGGTATGCAGCTTTTGAATGTCCCGAACAGATGCTGGTCTGACGAGGTTTTGTCGGCTCTAGAAATTGATAAAAGCCTTCTGGGAAAAGTCTATGAAAGCTGTGAGGTAACCGGCGAGGTTACCGCTGAAATGGCTGAGCTTACCGGTCTTAAAGCCGGAACGATAGTTGTCGGCGGAGCAGGCGATAATGCCGCCGCCGCTGTGGGAACAGGAGTTGTCGAAGACGGAAAAGCCTTTACAACAATCGGTACTTCGGGCGTCGTTTTTGCACATACTTCAAGCATTTCTATAGACCCAAAGGGCCGTGTTCATACTTGCTGTGCGGCTGTTCCGAATTCGTGGCACGTTATGGGTGTTACTCAGGGTGCAGGGCTCTCTCTGAAATGGTTCAGAGATAATTTCTGCAATGCCGAAAAGGAAACCGCTTCTCTTATGGGCGTGGACGAATATTACCTTATGGATAAGGAGGCTGAAACCGTACCAGTCGGAGCTAATCGGCTTCTCTACCTGCCATATCTTATGGGCGAGAGAACTCCTCACCTCGACCCCGACGCTCGTGGAGTGTTCTTCGGTCTTTCTGCTATGCACACCAAGAAGGATATGCTTCGTGCAGTTTTGGAGGGCGTTTCATACTCGCTTCGTGACTGCGTTGAGGTGTTCAGAGAGATGGACATAAACGTGTCAGATATGATGGCTTGCGGCGGCGGCGGAACTTCTCCGCTGTGGCGTTCAATGCTCGCTGACCTTTACAACTGCCCTGTTAAAACTGTTGCGTCTAAAGAAGGTCCCGCGCTCGGCGTGGCTCTTTTAGCAACCGTCGGTGCAGGTATCTACAGCAGTGTTCCCGAAGCTTGCAAGGCTGTTATCAAAACTGATAAAACTCAAGAGCCTATCGAAGAAAATGTACCCGAGTATGAAAAATATTATCAGCTTTACCGTGAGATCTATCCCGCACTTAAAGCAAGCTATAAAAAACTCGGTAGTCTTTAATCAAATTGTTGAATAATCCCTGATTTTTCAGGAAATATATAATTGAAAGGAATTTTATTATGAAACTTTTTATCGACACAGCCAATGTTGACGACATCAGAGAGGCTAATGATCTCGGCGTTATCTGCGGAGTTACTACAAATCCGTCGCTTATCGCCAAAGAGGGAAGAGTTTTTCAAGATGTCGTTAAGGAAATTACTGAAATCGTTGACGGACCTATTTCAGCTGAGGTTATTTCTCTTGAAGCAGACAAAATGGTCGAGGAGGCTAAGCCCCTCGCCGCTATGCACAAGAATATAGTAATCAAAATCCCAATGTGTGCAGAAGGTCTAAAAGCTACCAAACAGCTCACAGCTCTTGGAATTAAAACAAACGTAACGCTTATCTTTTCTGCTGCACAAGCCCTCTTGGCTGCTAAAGCAGGCGCTACCTATGTTTCTCCTTTCTTGGGAAGACTCGACGACATCGGAATGGAAGGCTTGAACCTCATTGAAGAAATAGTTGATATTTTCGACGCTCAGGCTATCGAAACAGAAATTATCGCCGCTTCAATTAGAAACCCGATTCACGTTACCGCAGCGGCAAGGCTCGGCTGCGACATCGCAACAATACCAATGAGCGTAATTAAACAAATGATCCATCACCCGCTTACCGACAGCGGAATCGAAAGATTCCTAAAGGATTGGGAAGGCGTAGAAACTAAATAGTTTTATTGAAAATGCAAAACAGAGTCTGAATATTCAGGCTCTGTTTTTTTGTTATCAAATATATATGGCAATTACTCAATCGTTGCATAAAAAAGTCCCGCACATTAGTACGGGACTTTAATTATTAGTTCAAAATGCTGCTAGGCTTTGAATTTAAACTTCTTCCAAGAACCTGTTTCCTTTTTGGTCTTGCCGTTAGCTTTGTAATTCTTATAAGCTTTTATTCTTACCCAGTAAGTAGTACCCTTCTTGAGCTTCTTGATCTTAAGTGTAACCTTCTTAGCATTCTTCTTTAAGGTCTTCTTAGCAAGTATCTTCTTGAAGTTCTTCTTAGCTGATACCTGTACAATATAACCGGTAACCTTGCTTGCCTTCTTCCAGCTAATTGTAACCTTCTTGCCCTTAGCCTTAGCACTAAGCTTCTTTATCTTAGCGTTCTTAACTATCTTCCTAGCATTAGACTTAGCGTTTGACTTCGGAGCAATAGTTGTTCCCTTGTTTATAGGTGTTCCAGGCTTAACCGTGCTTCCGCCGTTGTTTGGGTTTCCAGGTTTGTTGTTGTTATTGTTGTTGTTGCCGCCAGGATTATTAGGTTTATCAGGATTCTCAGGTGTAGCAGGCTTAGTGTAAGTAAGTGTGAACTTAACCTCTACCTTCTCCTGAGGCTGTAACAATCCTTGAGCAAGGTCACGAACCTCTGCAGGAGCATTGTAGTTAGACTCATTTGTATCTCCTGACTCACCGTATTCGTTATAAAGCTCAATTCTTATGTTTCCGTTTCCTTCAATATCTCCGTACAGAAGATCAGCATCATTATACTTATAAACTTCTTCGCCGTCTGATAAGATAGAAACATCTGAAATTGTCAATCCTGCTTTTTTAGCTAAATTCATTTTATCAACAGCAGTCAAATCTGTTCCTGCGCCCTTTGAGCCTGCACCAATATCAGTTGCCAAGCCTTTAATATCAACATTAAATACATTGCAGCCTACAGGTTTTTCAGTCGGATCCCACCAACTTGAATCTCTAGATTTTTCATCAACACCTACTGTGTATGTACCATTGCCTGTAACACTGGCGTCTATACCTGTACCGCCTTCTGAATTAGACATCATATTAACCCATACATGTGCATCATCATTCTTAAACATCAAGAATGCTTCATAAGGACCTTTCAATCCTGAACTTGGACCCGGCTTAGTAGGATCATCCGGCTTAGTAGGATCATCTGGCTTATCTGGCTCTTCTGGCTCTGGAGGAGCTCCCTTTACAAGTTTGATTCCATTACTTTCTACGCTTTCGCTTCCTCTGAGATAAGCGTCAGGGTTTGTAAACTGTACTTCTTCGCCCTTGCTGTTCTTATAAGTTACGATAAGAGCTTTACCCTGATCGTTCCAGATGTTAGCCAAACCGTTCATGTACTGTTTTGTATTAGTAAGTACTAAATCAGTTGTCTCAAACGTATAAGTATCATTAATTGTGATTTTGTTAACCTTAATTTCAGTATCCTTTGTCTGAGTTACTTTATCAGGATCTGCATCGTTTTGATTAGCAGAAGCGTCAATATAAGAACCTAAACTAGCAAATTTTGCCTCTCCGCCAAATGTAACTTCAGTTGTGTAGTCGCCTGCACCGCTGATAGATGTTACACCAAAGTATTTATTAGCACCTCCGTTAGCCATTGCATCCCATCTGATGTATTTAGCTGAACCCGGCTCAGTTACTGTGTAATCATAAGTGATCTTATTGAGTGCTTCGCCCTCAACCTCCTTAGGAGGCTCATATGTGCCAAGCTCTGAACCTGAGATTGTAAATACCATTTTAATGTGAGTAAGTGTATTTACTTCTTCTGGGATAGCAGAATCCAATTCATCTCCGCCGCCCCAGTGGTTAATTGGATGGCATTTAAAAGTAGAACCATCAAATACAGATCTGTTTTTCCATGCGTCAGTTATCGGTACGCTTATATCTTTAGTTTCGCCACTCTTTGTTGTGCCCTTTAAATCAAGCGAATCTATGGTTATAACTGTTTTCGGAGAAATAACCTGATCTGCATAGCTGTTGTAGAGTCCGAATGAACCGTATCCGTCATAGCTACTTCCAGTACCAGTACCCTCAGTAATGTTCATATCTGATTCAAGTGTGAACTGACCGTCTCCGTCAAAAATAACACCGTCACCTATATCTGTTCCGTTATTATTTGTAAATCTGAGCGGTAATTGATCTCTTGGAGGCTCGCCGAATTCAGGCTCGTCGCCGACTTTCTTTTGAGTGTATAAAACGTTTCCGTCCTTGTCAAGGAATTCAACCCAAAGGAATCCGAATACATAGTTGTCAGCGCTCTCGCACTTTCCAGTCCAGTTACCCGTATGACCTTTGATTAAGTAACCTTGACCAGCTTCCATAGTTGTTTTAAAGTCCAAAGTGAAAGTTCTAACACCTTCATAGTCTGTAGTTGCAGCAGCAGCAACGTTACCGCCGAAATCTACGTCACCTGAAGTAAATCCTACCTGATAGCTTGTAAGAAGGTGAGTAGCACCATTCCACTGAGCATTAGGACCCATATCAAAGTACATCTTTGCTTGTGTAGCTCCTGCCATTTCTTCAGTAGCATTACCCTGAGCAATAACTGATTCAACTACAGGCCAGCTTGAAGCCCATACTGTTGTATAAGCATCAAACTCAGCGCTCTGAGCAGAAGCTGAAGTAAACGATGCAACTGCAACAGATGAAATTGCCATAACTGCAGCAGTTACACCACTTAGAAGTTTTCTTAACTTCATTTAAAATTCCTCCTTAAATATTATTATAGTATATCGTTATTGATACACCTATATTTTAGCATTTAATTTTTTAAATAGCAATAGTTTTTGAATGTTTTACTTTATTTTTGTATACTTAATCAAATTTTATATTAATTTTTTGTGCAAAATAGAAATGGATTAGCTAAATAAATTCATATTTTGTTTATTTTTAGAAAAATAAATTAAATATATTGTACATTATTAACAAAGTGAACATATTTTTTCTATGTTTTATTTCTACAATTCACTAAACTATTATAATTGACAATGGAAAATTAATGATAAATGATTTATTCTTTATTTAGCTGTTATTATAAAGCAAAAAATAAAGCAAAAAAGTCAACACAAAAAACCGCCTTTAGCAAAAACATATCAAAGGCGAAATGGATAAAACGTCACTTATTTTAAGAAAAGTTTATATAGCAAAATAAAGTCACGTGAAACAAAAAAATCACGCTGTGCTAAATACACAACGTGAACTGGCAGCGGCGGCTCGGCAGGGGTGACCCCTGCACGCAATTTTAGTCCGCCGTTGTACAAAAAACCGCCTTTAGCAAAAACATATCAAAGGCGAAATGGATAAAACGTCACTTATTTTAAGAAAAGTTTATATAGCAAAATAAAGTCACGTGAAACAAAAAAATCACGCTGTGCTAAATACACAACGTGAACTGGCAGCGGCGGCTCGCCGCTGGAGCGGGCAACGAGGCTCGAACTCGCTACCTCCACCTTGGCAAGGTGGCGCTCTACCAGATGAGCTATGCCCGCAAATGGCGACCTGAATGGGAGTCGAACCCACGACCTCTAGCGTGACAGGCTAGCGTTCTAACCAACTGAACTACCAGGCCATAGTCCCGACGAAAGCCGGGACCGGTCTAAATGAAAAAAAGAATTTTAAGTATGCTGCAAATAAACTCTGCCCAATCGAAGAGAAAAGGCAGAGCAAACGCAGCTGACGCTATTGGTGGGAACAACAGGGCTCGAACCTGTGACCCTCTGCTTGTAAGGCAGATGCTCTCCCAGCTGAGCTATGCTCCCGAAGACCAAATTTAACAAGCGACTTATACATTATATATAGTTTAAAGGAACTTGTCAAGACCTAAATCAAAGTTATTTACAATATTTTAATATTATAGAAAAACGGAAAAGCCAATAAACAAAAGACTGCTCAAAAAAGAGCAGTCTTAAACGAACACTACAAAGACAAATTACTCATTAGAGTTAGAGTTATCATTATTCTCCAATATTTCCTGATGGTTATCGTGGGCGTCCTTAACAGCTTTTTCAGCCTTAGGAAGCTCAAATTCTTTCAGCTTAGCGTTTTCCTCCTCGAGAATTTTCATAAGCTCTTCAATAGCGTTATTAGTAGGCTTAGCGAGATCCTCTTTCATTTCGACGAGGTCGTCCTTATTAACGCCTTCTTCGATAAGCGGTTCATTCAAAATTTCCGAACCCTTTTCGTTCGGTAACTGAACGGTTGGATTTTCCTGATGAACATTCTGGAGCAGTTCTTTTTCCTTAACAAATTCATCAAAAGAAGCCTGAGCGTCGTCATTAATATCCTCAATATCCTCGTGATACTTCTCTCTGCGTTTTTCTATACTGGCAAGTTGTTTTGTCTTGCTGTGCTTACCTAAAGCAAGGAAAATAATCATTAACAGTGCAGGCAAACCGATAAAGACAACATATCCGAGAGTAGAATTAGCGAGAACAATAATCTTACCCATCAATTCAAACTGATAATTTGCTATTCCGACTATCTTATTACCTTTTACCAAAGTAGTGTCTTCTGAATTTTTAAATTTAAGCTCATAATAGAGCTTATTATCCTCATTTACCAAATTGACGAAATACATAGCGGTTGTACCATAAGTTGTTCCGTTCTTTCCTGACACATCGTCGGCAATAACGACTTTGCCAATATCCTCTTGAGTAGGCTTACCGTTAGTTGCAAAAATCAGAGAATTTTTCTTTATATCCGGCGACATATAATCATCATGAATAAGATAAAGACTGTATCCGCCGATACTGGGGGTAACATTTTCATTTTTGAACGCAAAATGCACTAATACAACAAACGCAGCAGAAAGAATCAAAATAATCAAAAATATAATTCCCAAAACCTTGCACGGAGAAGTTTTTACCTCTTGAGTGCTCATAGAAGCAACATCCTTTCTAATCTTTTGCTTTCAACAAGTTCCACGAAATAAGTATAACACAACTAAATTTATTTTTCAACGTATTTTTTCAAAAGAATATAAAGTTCTTTTCTTATTTAAAATAAAATTAAAATTTAAGCTATTGACTTTAATTTTTCGTATGTTATAATTACTAATGTCTTTAGAGTTCCAAATCTGAATATGCTTGTGTAGCACAGTTGGTAGTGCAGCTCATTCGTAATGAGCAGGTCGCAGGTTCGAGTCCCGTCACAAGCTCCAGGCAACGATGACGTTGCATCCATTCCGCCTTTGACAAGTTTTTGCTAAAGGCGGTTCTTTGTACAACGGCGGACTAAAATTGCGTGCAGGGGTCACCCCTGCAGCCTCCGCAGGCTCTGCCGCCTTTTTTTATTTTTGTTAATGTTTAAAATGCCTGCAACGGCGGGTTATACTTTTTATAAAAACGCAAGATACGAAAAATTCACGTTTTGCAATTGTGAAATGCGAATTGGGTGCAGCGTCACGCTGCCCGCCTTTGGCTAATTTGCTGAAGGCGGTTTTTTTGTATAACGACGGACTAAAATTGCGTGCAGGGGTCACCCCTGCAGCCTCCGCAGGCTCTGCCGCCTTTTTTTATTTTGTAAATACTTATAATGCCTGCAACGGCGGGTCAAACTTTTGATAAAAAACGCAAGATATGAAAAATTCACGTTTTGCAATTGTGAAATGCGAAATGGGTGCAGCGTCACGCTGCCCGCCTTTGGCAAGTTTGCTGAAGGCGGTTTTTTTGTATAACGACGGACTAAAATTGCGTGCAGGGGTCACCCCTGCAGCCACCGCAGGCTCTGCCGCCTTTTTTTATTTTTGTTAATGTTTATAATACCTGCAACGGCGGGTTATACTTTTTATAAAAACGCAAGATACGAAAAATTCACGTTTTGCAATTGTGAAATGCGAATTGGGTGCAGCGTCACGCTGCCCGCCTTTGGCTAGTTTGCTAAAGGCGGTTTTTTATTTTAAGATATCATAATATCTAAAAAGCTGCTGTAAAATTATACAGCAGCTTATTTTTTTGCTCAAAATCAATCAACAATGCTCTTTGTAGGAGCATTATCTCTCTTTTCTCTTTCCCTGCGTTTTTTCTTAATGAGCCTGAATACATCTATAATAAGTAAAATGAGTGAACATAATAAAAACAGTAGTATCGGATAAAACCAAATCATATACTTGTATTGAGGATTTATATTTCCGCTTTCAGTAACCTTTCCCGTTGCATAATCTACAAAATACTTTTCTGTTATAAAAAAATACACCAGCACAGATACCAATGAAACGGCAAAGCTTGAGATGTAAAACCGCTTGAATGATAGAATCAAAGCTCCGAGCATCGCAATAAGGCAAATCAAAATAACTGCTCCGACATATGTATTAATATCAATAGTCTTTTTGAAAATGCTTATAACAGTAATACCGCCGTAGAAAAATCCCGAATATAAAAACGGCAAGACCATTATAAATTTTATCAGCTTAATCCAAACAGATTCTTTCCGAATAAATTTTTTCATAGCTTTGGAAGGGGCGTTCTTTCGCTCCTCTTCTTTTTTTCTGAAAATTTCGTCGTTTTTCATATTTTCTTCTTTGGTTTTTTTAAGCCTTTTAGATTTTGACATAGCTGTGATTTCCCCTTTTGCAGTTTACACCTTATTTATATAAACAGCTTAATAATTGTTATGATTGATTGTTTTCTTAAACATACAATTAGTATAACACAAATCTTCTGAAAAACACAACCCCAATATTTTTATAGTACCTTTATGAATTTTTTCTCGCTTAAACCAAAGTAAATACTTCTTTAATAACCATAGAATTATACAGAGCAATCTGCAAAATATAATATAGGTGCGCATCAAATTTTAAAGAAAGGATAATTGTTTTATGAAAAAGACAGTAAAATCTCTGACTTTTATTTTGCTGACTTCATTTCTTATTATGACATCAATTACCTTTTTCTCTTTTAACGGTTCTGATTTTCCGAATTTCATATCAGCCATAAATAATCAGTTCGGAAATTTAAAAAACAAATCTGACAACGCCGTTGCCGTAAACGGAGTTGTTAAAAAGGTCATACCTTGCGGACAGCCGTTTGGAATTAAAATGCTCACTGAGGGAATTATCGTTGTAAGACTTTCTGACATCAGCGGTCAAAAAAATTCCTGTCCTGCAAAAAGTGCGGGAATTCACGTCGGTGATATTATTATTTCCGTCGGCGGTGAAAAAATAACTTCAAATGAAGATTTATCAAAGGCAATTTCTGCAACTAACGGAGAAACTGTCGAGGTTGTTTTAAAGCGAAACAATTCAGACGACAGTACTTCACCGGGCGAAGAAATATCACTAAAGCTGACTCCTGAATACTGCGACAGCGAAAAGTGTTACAAAACAGGAATGTGGGTAAGGGATTCATCAGCAGGAATCGGTACAATAACATTTTACGACCCGTCTACAGGCGTTTTCGGAGGTCTTGGACACCCCATTTGCGATACTGACACAGGAGATCTTATGCCGTTATCAAGCGGTGAAATATGCGACGTATCCATTACGGGATACAAAAAAGGCTTGAACGGAACGCCTGGAGAACTCAGAGGAAGATTTCTCAGCAAAGACGAAATAGGCACAGTCACACAAAACACAAACAGCGGAGTTTACGGTCTGCTCAACGAATCTCCCAGTGAAAAAGAAGAGATAGAAGTCGCCGACTACGATGAGATAAAGACGGGAAGAGCAGAAATTCTTACAACTATCAGCGGTTCAGAGCCTGAAAAATATTCTGTCAGTATAGAACAGATAAATCACGATGATCCGGATCTAAAAAATCTTGTAATAAGAATTACCGACAGAGAACTGCTTGATAAAACCGGCGGGATTCTACAGGGAATGAGCGGAAGTCCGATTATTCAAAACGGAAAACTGATAGGAGCGGTAACGCACGTTTTTGTAAACAATTCCTCAATGGGCTACGGCATACTCGCCCAGACTATGATTACACAATCTCAGACAAATTCAGACAGCAATAATTGTCTGAATTTAGCCGCTTAACTCAAGACTTAATTTATTTTTTCCCTTTATGAGTAATAATCTCTAAAAATAAAACGTTTTGTAATATTCTATCATAATTATACAATTTGTAATATAAAAATGACGTTTATGTCCTTATAACTTTAAATTTGACGATAAAAACTTGTATTTTTTTGTTTTTTCCTATTGATATTAATCTTGCTTTGTGCTAATATATGGAACAAGGAACGATGTCCGAAAAATAAATCATTTTCGGACAATTTAAAATATTTTAAACAGTGTCCTCATAAAATCTAATAATTTACTTCACATTGTATTTAACATTTATTTCTTAACAAAATTTCAACAAAATTAAAGGAGTGAAACAGCTTGAGAAGTAAAATTAAAATATTGTTAGGCGATGACAGCAAGGACTTTGGAGTAAACTTTGCAAGTCTTCTCAGAAACAAAGGCTTTTATGTTATCGCACGGCCGAAGGATGGGTTAGTATTATTTGACGCCATTAAAAATGAGGCTCCTGATGTTGTTATAATGGACATAATGATGCCTAACCTTAACGGTGCCGATCTGGTGGAAAAATTCAATCATACGCCTTACAAGAAACCTCACTTTATTGTATGTACATCTTATGGGGATTCGTATTTGGAGAAAACGGCATTTGAAAAAGGTATTGAATGTTATCTTAGAAAACCTATCGACATCAATTATCTGGCAAAACGCATAAATGAAATTATGGGCGTTGAAGAAGAACCCGTTGTCGAAGAGGTCAATGTTACTAAATCATACGACGATGTCGCACTTGAGATTGCCGTAACAGAAATAATCCATCAAGTTGGTGTTCCTGCTCATATTAAGGGCTATCATTATTTAAGAAATGCAATAATTCTGTCTGTTAAAAACAGAGAAATGCTTGAATGTGTGACAAAGGTTTTATATCCTACCGTAGCTAAAAACTTTAACACAACAGCTTCAAGAGTTGAACGTGCTATACGCCATGCTATAGAAATTGCTTGGGACAGAGGCGATATTGAAACTCTCAACTCGTTCTTTAAATACACCGTTAATGTTGAAAAAGGAAAACCTACCAACAGTGAGTTTATCGCTTTGATCACAGATAGAATTTCATTAAAGCTGAAAGCACAAAGCAGAAATTCCTCAAGTGCTTATTCAAAGTCTACGCTTATATAAAGTTTTTTATCAAAATTGTCATATTTATTTTTCCTGAACAAAATCCGCCGTACAAAAGATGGCGGATTTTTGTTTTAAATGCCCATTTATATAATTTTTTTAAGCTAAGTTTAGTGCATTTAGCGAATTTTTTGCAGGATTTATTTGTTTGGCTTGCAATTTCTGACCTTTTGTAATAAAATATAAGAGATAATTACTTTAAAATTTACTGGAGGTCTTTTAATGCTGCTTAAAGATATGTCTAAAAAAGAACTTGAAGCTTTTCTTTTGGAAAACAAAGCAAAGCTTGATGAGTTTAAAGCAAAAAATCTGTCACTTAATATGGCGAGAGGAAAACCAAGCACTGAGCAGCTTGATTTAGCAGTTAAAATGCTTGCTGCTGTAAACAGCTTTGACGCTGATTATTCCGCATCTGACGGAACGGATTGCAGAAATTACGGCGGACTTGAAGGTATCTGCGACGCTAAAGAACTTTTTGCACCTATGCTCGGCGTTTCGACCGACGAAATAATTATCGGAGGAAATTCAAGTCTCAATTTAATGTATGACACAATTGCAAAGGCTATTATTTTCGGCGTAAACGGCATCGACAAGCCTTGGAAGGATTACGATAAAATAAAATGGATCTGTCCTGTTCCGGGTTATGACAGACATTTTGCAATATGCGAGAGCTTTGGTATTGAAATGATAAACGTTCCGCTCAGCAAGGACGGTCCGGATATGGATATGATAGAAAACCTTGTTGCAAACGACGAAGCAATAAAAGGTGTATGGTGCGTTCCTATGTATTCAAACCCGACGGGAATTACCTACTCAGATGAGGTTGTAAGAAGATTTGCCAATTTAAAGCCAAAAGCAAATGATTTTAGAATTTTCTGGGATAACGCTTATTGTATCCATCATCTCACCGATACTCCCGACAAACTGCTTAATATTCTTGACGAATGCAAAAAAGCCGGAACTGAAGATATGGTTTACATTTTTGCGTCAACGTCAAAAATTTCTTTTGCAGGCGGAGGAATTGCTGTTTTAGGTGCAAGCAAGAAAAATGTAGACTATCTGCTGTCTCTTATGGCAATACAGACCATAGGCTTTGATAAAATCAATCAGCTTCGCCACGTTAAGTTTTTCGGCAGCTATGAAGGTCTGGAAGAACATATGAAAAAGCACGCAGAAATCATTAAACCGAAATTTGACGTTTGTTTAGAAACTCTTGACAAGGAGATCGCTCCTTTGGGAATCGGCGAATGGCACAAGCCTCACGGCGGTTATTTTATCAGTTTTAACTCATTTAGCAATTGTGCAAAAAAAATCGTTTCACTTTGCAAAGAAGCCGGAGTGGTTCTAACAGGTGCAGGAGCAACCTTTCCTTACGGAAATGACCCTGATGATTCAAATATCAGAATCGCACCTACTTTTCCCCCTGTTGACGAGCTGAAACAGGCAATTGAAATTTTCTGCATCGCAGTTAAAATCGCATCTGCCGAAAAGCTATTGTCTGAAAAATAAAAAAATACCTTTATTAAGCCTGACGAAACGATATGTTCCGTCAGGCTTATTATATTTTTCGCTTTAGAAGATAATAATAAATATTAAGTTAAAGAAAATTAGTTACAACCTACTCAAAGTCCATTAAATAAAATCCTGAGATTGTGCAATATTGCTAATTTTTTTGTGTATTATACTCCATAATTACCAATTTTAATTTTTTTGCTAATTTTACGTTGCAATTATCTAAAATTATGTTAAAATGTATTCAGCAGGATTTCACTGACAAAATAATAAAAAATTTAAAGGGGGAATAGTCTTGAACATTGCAATAATCGCTCACGACAAAAAGAAAGAACTTATGGTGCAGTTTTGCATTGCATACTGCGGAATTTTAAGCAGACATAACCTCTGTGCTACGGGTACTACCGGAAAATTGGTATCTGAAGCAACAGGGCTTAACATACAAAAATATTTAAGCGGTTCCCAGGGCGGCGACGAACAGATTTCCGCAAGGATTTCGTGCAACGAAATAGACCTGCTCTTATATTTCAGAGATCCTATTACCCCGCAGCCAAACGAAGCTAATCTCTTAAGGCTTTGTGATGTACACAATATTCCCGTTGCTACTAACATTGCAACGGCTGAGGCTTTGATACATTCGCTTGAACACGGCGATCTGGATTGGCGTAACATTGTTAATCCTACAAGAATTTAACAAAAAATTAACACAACGCTTTTTGCATATGTGTTAAAATCATATTAATAAAACAAAAGCTGTGATTAGAGGAGTAGTAAGATATTTCAACTCAGAGAGGGTGCGGTTGCTGAAAGCACCTTTGAAAGGTCTTATGAAAGACGCCTATGAGCTTCCGTTTGAATAAAAGAACGGACGTTACCTACGTTAAAGGTCAGAGTGGTTCAGAATATTCTGAGCAATTAGGGTGGTATCACGATTATTACGGTCGTCCCTTTGGGGGCGGCCTTTATTTTTTAGGAGGAAATTTTATGGCAAAGTCAACAGTACAGCGTCCAAGAGGCACTCAGGACGTTATTCCGAACGAATCTCACAAATGGCAAACCATAGAAAAGGTGTGCAGAGAAACTGCCGAGCAATTCGGCTTTAAAGAAATAAGAACACCGACATTCGAAGACACAGGTCTTTTTGTGCGTTCAGTCGGCGACACGACCGATGTTGTTCAAAAGGAAATGTATACAGTTACGGCAAAGGGGGATTCTGAATTTACCCTAAAACCAGAAGGCACTGCGGGTGTAATAAGAGCAATGCTGGAAAACGGAATTCTAAACGACGGAGTTCCGCAAAAGCTGTTTTATATAACCCCCTGTTTCCGTCACGAAAAGCCGCAAGCAGGCAGACTTAGAGAGTTCCACCAGTTCGGATGTGAAATGGTAGGCCCGTCATCTCCGTCAGCCGACGCTGATATTATCGCACTTGCAAAAAGCGTCATAGAAAGATTGGGTATCAAAGATGTAACGCTTCACCTTAACTCTATCGGCTGTCCGGAATGCAGAACAAAGTATCACCAGGCACTGAAAGAATACTTCTCTTCCAGAAAAGATGAGCTTTGCAATACCTGTCAGGAACGTCTCTTTAAAAACCCTATGAGAATATTAGACTGCAAGTCGCCGATCTGCTCAGATATTGCAAAGAATGCACCTGTTATTTTAGATTACCTCTGCGAGGATTGTAACAACCACTTCAATAAACTTCAGGAAATCCTTAAAGCTATGGGTATTGAGTTTGTCATAGATACCAAAATCGTAAGAGGTCTTGACTACTACACAAAGACGGTATTCGAGTTTATCACAGATTCGATCGGCTCACAAGGAACTATTCTCGGCGGCGGAAGATATGACGGTCTTGTTGAGACTCTGGGCGGCCAGCCGACGCCTGCTCTCGGATTTGGTTCGGGCATTGAAAGACTGCTGCTCACAATGGAAAACTCAAACTGTGAGTTTATAGAAAAGAACACCTGCGATCTATATATAGCGTCAATGGGTGATGATGCTCAAAACAAAGCCGCTTCGCTTGCACTGGCTTTGCGTGACGAGGGATTTTTCACAGAATACGACCTCATGGACAGGGGTTTGAAAGCACAGATGAAGTATGCAAACAAAATTAATGCAAAATTCACTCTTGTTCTGGGCGACAATGAGCTTGAAACAAAACAAGCAAAACTAAAACAAATGGATACCGGCAAGGAAACAGACATTTTACTTGATGAAAAATTCTGCGATAATTTTTCACAAGAACTTACGAATTATATGTTTAAAGACCTTTTAGAAGATACCGAGCTTTAATTCATAAAGCTAAAATAATATGAAAGGCAGACAAATTTATGTTTATTATAACCTCAAAGAAATATGAATTTGAGTGTCCTTACACTAACTCTGAATTCAAAAAGAAGTTCGACCGTGAAATAAAAGATTACACATACCGTCAGCTAAGAAAGGATTTTCA
Source organism: uncultured Clostridia bacterium (assembly GCA_947589185.1). GTDB lineage: Bacteria > Bacillota > Clostridia > Oscillospirales > Ruminococcaceae > UMGS1601. The sequence goes on from CANQCK010000002.1 coordinate 59,132, forward strand.
TCTGAGCGATCTATACTACGGAAAACGAAACGATAGCGCAATTGAAGTTCATTTTCACAGATTCGGCAAGCGTGACCTCGATAATCCTATGTTTGTGGGGTCTATCTGCAAAGGTGAGGACAAAAACAGCACAAAGGTCGAAGGAAAGTTTAAAAGAAAGACATCAAATCTTATTATATCTTTATTAATAATTATTTTCTGGCTTTTTGTAACCATTATAGGCTTTACTCAAAACCTGACTGCAGGGATTATTCTTTTGGCAGTCACCTGTTTAGCGGTATATATTTTCTTTTGGGATAACAACACACCTCAGCAGATTATTGAATACTTTAGCGGTTATGATACGCCTTTAGAATGTCAGGAGGAAAATATATACGCTGAAAAAACACTAAGTAAAACAAAGGAGAACGAATAAATATGAAAACAGACACTATGAACGGACTTAAAAGAACGCATTACTGCGGTGAGGTTCCAAACAAAGAATGCGAAGTAGTTGTATGCGGTTTTGTACAGAAAATAAGAGACTTGGGAAATCTTATATTTATTGATTTAAGAGACAGAACGGGAATCGTTCAGCTTTCCTTCAACGACGAAACCGATAGAAATATATTTGAAAAGGCATCTAACTGCCACGCTGAGTATGTTCTTATGGCTAAGGGAAACGTCAAAAAGCGTGAAAGCATAAACAAAGATATAAAAACAGGCGAGATCGAAATTATAGTAACTGACCTAAGGGTTCTTTCTAAATCTGAAACGCCTCCGTTTGAAATTTCAAAAACAGATAAGGTAAACGACGAGTTAAAGCTCAAATACAGGTATCTGGATTTAAGAAACGAAAAGCTCCAGAAAAATATTATAATGCGGCATAATATTGCTAAATGTGCAAGAGAGTATTTCTATGAAAACGGCTTTATCGAGATTGAAACCCCTATGATGATAAAATCGACTCCGGAGGGTGCAAGAGATTACATTATTCCCTCACGTGTTCATCAGGGCAAGTTTTATGCTCTCCCCCAATCGCCGCAGATTTACAAACAGCTTCTTATGGTGTCGGGCTTTGACAGATATATCCAACTTGCAAGGTGCTTCCGTGACGAGGACCTGCGTGCAGACAGACAGCCTGAGTTTACACAAATCGACCTTGAGATGTCCTTTGTAGACGTTGACGATTTGCTGGCAATAGGCGAGGGCTTTGTTAAAAAGCTCTTTAAAGACGTTTTAAATGTAGATATACCGCTTCCACTTCCCAGACTGACCTTTAAAGACGCTATGTCGAGATATGGCTCGGACAAGCCTGATACAAGGTTCGGAATGGAAATACAGGATATATCAGACGCTGTAAAGAATATTGATTTTATCGTATTTAAAAACGCCCTTGAAAACGGTGGAAGCGTAAGGGCAATAGTTGCAAAAAATGCGGCTGAGACTTACACAAGAAAGGAAATCGACAAGCTGACCGAGCACGCAAAAGGCATAGGCGCAAAGGGACTTGCATATATCCGCTGGATAGACGACGAGCCTTCCTGCTCTTTCAAGAAGTTCTTAAAAGATGGCGAGCTTGAAAAAATCTTATCAAAACTAAACGCTGAAAAAGGCGACGTAATACTTATTGTTGCAGATAAAAATAAAGTCGTTCTGCCGACTTTAGGTGCACTTCGTCTGCTTGTTGCAAAGAAACTTGATATTATACCTGACGGATATAACTTCCTATGGATCACGGAAATGCCGTTCTTTGAGCAGGACGAGGAAACAGGCGAGTGGATAGCAATGCACCACCCGTTTACAATGCCTATGGAGGAATGTATTCCTCTGCTTGATACCGACCCTGAAAATGTTCGTGCAAAGGCGTTCGACTTGGTTTTAAACGGCACTGAACTTTCTTCCGGCTCTATGAGAATTACAGATTTTGAATTACAGCAAAAGATGTTCGAGGCTCTCGGTATGACAGATGAAGAAATAGATGCTAAATTCGGATTTTTAGTTGACGCATACAGATACGCTTCACCTCCTCACGGGGGAATGGGAATAGGTCTTGACAGGCTTGCTATGATTATGTGCGGAGCAGAGTCTCTGCGTGACGTAGTTGCATTTCCAAAGGTGCAGAATGCAAGCGAGCTTATGAGTGCCTGCCCTGCTGAGGTCGATGAAAAGCAATTAGACGAGCTTCATATTAAAACAGTTACAGATGAGTAGGATATATAAAAAGGCGTCGCTTTGCGACGCCTTTAATTATTACACTTCTCGCTTTTTATAAAACGCAATCGACAGTTTCCAAGAGAGAGCGTACAATGCAATTACAGCTAAACATACAATTGTGATAATACCGCTAAACGATATGATATGAATATAGCCATCAACCAGATATGCAGAAAAAACACCAACGCCTGCAAAATAAACAAAAATTATAACAATATACGCAATTCGTCCCTTTATCGCACCCAGCTTAAACATAAACGGAAGCGTTATTGAAGGCATCAAAAAGGATATTACCAACAGAGTTGCCATAAGAACTAAAAAATTATTCAGCACAAATATTCCGTCAATGTTCATTTTGACCGCTTGAATGACGCCGGATATAATAAACACTAAAATCTGAGCAAACATACCTATAATGTATTTTACAGATACAATCTGCGACTTTTTATAAGGTAAAGCGTAACTATATTCATTCCATTTGCTCAGTTCATCATAGGAAAGTAAGGTTACAGGAATTATACCCGAAATCAAACAAGGATAGAAAATAAAAAATACATTAGTTGTTACAAGTGAACCTGCAAGAATAAATGCAACGAATAATAATTGCAATCTGCAATACTTTTTTATCATATATAAATCTTTTAAAAGCAATCCTTTCAACTTATTCTGCCTCCTTTACCATAAATATAAACAGTTCTTCAATGCTTATCGGACTTATTTTAATATTTGACGGAATATTATCACGCAATACTATCGCCTCAACTCCGTAAGGAGTTTCTTTTTTATGCTTGACTGCTTTTGAATCAAGCTCGCCCAACTGTTCTGCGGTACAGTGAATTATTCCGTATTCACCGAGCAGACGGTCTTTTTCCTCACACAACAGCAATTTGCCTTTGTGAAGAAACGCCACATAATCGCATAGCTTTTCAAGATCGCTGACAATATGAGATGAAATGAGAATAGAATGGTTTTCATCTCTTGTAAACTCGCTTAACATCTCAACTACTTCGTCTCTCACAACAGGGTCAAGACCGCTCGTTGCCTCGTCAAGCAATAACAGCTTACTCTCGTGAGACATTGCTATCGCTATGCCGAGCTTCATCTTCATACCTCTAGAGAAGTCTTTAAACGGCTTTTCAGCAGGAACGGACAATTTTTTTAGATAGTTTTCGTATTCTTCATCATTCCAATTACGAAAAGTATAACTCATAATTTCCCCGACTTGCTTTGCATTCAAACATTCAGGTATTCCGACCTCGTCCATTACAATGCCGATTTCCTCTTTTGTCAGATTAATATTTTCCTGATTATCTCTTCCGAGAATTTTTATAGTTCCGCTGTCTTTGTGAAGCATATCTAAAATCAGTTTGATTGCAGTACTCTTTCCTGCTCCGTTTTCTCCAATCAAGCCCATAATGCACCCGCTCGGCAGTGTTAGACTCAAATTATCCAGCTTAAAGCCGGGAAAAGATTTCGACAGGTTTTTTATTTCAAGTGCGTTCATTATAAATCCTCCAGATTAAATTTAATCATTTCAATTATATCCTCTTTGCTCAAATTGCACGAAGCTGATAGCTTTATTATCTGCTCTATATGTTCCTCAATCTTTTTCAGATTTTCCTCTCTAAGCAGTTCCACATTCTTTGGTGCAACAAAACAGCCCTTTGCCTGAATAGTATAAATAAAGCCTTCCTTTTCAAGCTCATCGTATGCCCGTTTTGTAGTAATAAAGCTGATTCTCAAATCCTTTGCCAAACCCCGAATAGACGGAAGCATTTCGTTTTCCTTTAAATCTCCGCTTATTATCTGACTTTTAATCTGAGAATATATCTGGTCGTAAATCGGAGCACCGCTTTTATTATCGATAAATATGTTCACACCATCACCTCCTTTTTAACTGTATATATGTATTATATACAGTTTATACAGTTTTGTCAATAGTTTTGAAAAAATTTCTGCAACAAAAAAAGACCGACATTTTACTGTCAGCCTTTTCATTTATAATTTTTCATCTAACTTCTAACCTATTGACTCTAGTTTCAGAAAGCCACCGTCTTGAAGTCAAACTCTATTGTACCTAACTACTAGCCCGCCGTCGTGCAAACTATAACATTTAACAAACTATACAAAGGCGGCAGAGGATCCAACGTCACCGTTGCTTAGTACATTCCGCCCATTCCGCCGTCAGGCATTGGAGCTGCAGGAGTTTCCTCCTTGATGTCTGTAACAAGGCTCTCAGTTGTAAGAACCATTGAAGCTACCGATGAAGCGTTCTGCAATGCTGAACGTGTAACCTTTGTAGGGTCAACAATACCTGCTGAGATCATATCAACGTATTCTTCATCATAAGCGTTAAAGCCGTAGCCAGACTTGCCTGAACTAATTATCTTATCAATTATTACAGAACCTTCAAGTCCTGCATTTGCTGCGATTTGACGTACAGGAGACTCAAGTGCCTTTAATACGATTTGTGCACCTGTCTTTTCATCGCCGTCAAGAGTTTCAATAAGCTTTGAAACAGCAGGCATAGCGTTGATAAGAGCTGTTCCTCCTCCTGCAACGATACCCTCCTCAACCGCTGCCTTAGTAGCGGCAAGAGCGTCCTCTATTCTCAGCTTCTTTTCTTTCATTTCAATTTCAGTAGCGGCACCGACCTTGATTACAGCAACACCGCCTGAAAGCTTTGCAAGTCTCTCTTCTAACTTTTCTCTGTCGAAGTCTGAAGTTGTGTTTTCGATCTGTGATTTGATTTGACCGATTCTGTCCTTAATTGCACCTGCGTCGCCTGCACCGTCAACAATGATAGTATTCTCTTTTTGAATAACTACCTGCTTAGCACGTCCCAGCTGTTCAATTGTTGTGTTTGCAAGCTCCAGACCGATTTCCTCTGAAATCACCTGTCCGCCTGTGAGAATTGCAATATCCTGAAGCATTTCTTTTCTTCTGTCGCCAAAGCCCGGAGCCTTAACTCCTACACACTGGAATGTTCCTCTCAGCTTGTTGAGAATAAGAGTTGAAAGTGCCTCGCCCTCAATATCCTCAGCAATTATAACCAGCTTTTTACCAGCCTTTACAATCTGCTCAAGAAGCGGAAGAATTTCCTGAATGTTTGTTATCTTCTTGTCAGTGATAAGAATGTAAGCGTCGTCCATAACAGCTTCCATTTTTTCTGTGTCAGTTACCATATAAGGAGTGATGTAACCTCTGTCGAACTGCATACCCTCTACAACTTCGCTGTAGGTCTCAGCAGTTTTGCTCTCCTCTATTGTGATAACTCCGTCGCTTGTGACTTTTTCCATAGCCTCTGCTATGAGCTTTCCTACGTTTTCATCAGCAGAAGAAACTGTTGCAACTCTTGCAATATCGTCAGAACCGTTTATCTGCTTTGAGTTTTTAGCGATTTCTTCAACCGCAGTGTCAACTGCCTTTGCCATACCTTTCTTTACTATCATTGGATTTGCTCCAGCGGCTATGTTCTTCATTCCCTCGCATACCAATGCCTGTGCAAGAAGCGTAGCGGTAGTTGTTCCGTCGCCCGCAGCGTCGTTTGTCTTTGTAGCGACCTCTTTAACAAGCTGTGCTCCCATATTCTCAAATGGATCGTCAAGCTCAATTTCCTTAGCGATCGTCACACCGTCGTTAGTGATGAGCGGAGCTCCGAACTTCTTGTCAAGTACTACGTTTCTTCCCTTTGGACCAAGTGTGATCTTTACAGTATCAGCAAGCTGGTCAATACCTGCCTGAAGTGACTTTCTGGCGTCTTCGCCGTATATTATTTGTTTAGCCATGATAATCTCTCCTTTAAATTATTATATGTTTATTTTTTTCAGAATTTTAAGTGCGGTTATTCAACAATACCCAGTATGTCTTCCATCTTTACGATTGTGTATTCCTCATCGTCGAATTTAACCTCTGTACCTGAATACTTGCTTGTCAGAACCTTATCTCCGACCTTAACCTCCATCTTTACGTCTTCCTTGCCCGGTCCAACTGCAACAACCTCCGCAACCTGTGGTTTTTCCTTAGAAGCAGCCGAAAGAATTATTCCTCCTTTAGTTGTTTCTTCAGCTTCAAGCATTTTGATAACAACTCTGTCTTGTAGTGGTTTAACGTTCATAACAAATCCTCCTTAATTATTTATTGATATTATTAAACTTAATGTCGTTTTAGCACTCTCGCTTTCCGAGTGCTAAATATATTTTACCATTAATTTTTTAATAATCAAGAGCAAATCGTAAACTTTTTATATTTTTGTAATATTATACAAATTTTCTTAACATATTACTTGATAATAGTAATTATTATACAAGCAAGTTTAGCGAAAATTTTTTCTTCATTAATCCAAAACAAACGTCTTTTTTCTGTATAAATTGCTGTATCTTTGTGAATAAATATGCAATAAAATCTTTCAATATTATAAAGTTTACATATAATACATATTTAGTCAAAATAATATTCACTTTTAAAAGTTGTGAATTTGTTATAATTAATGTGTTAAATTTATTATTTATTTTTTAACTGTTTATTTTTAATAGTTAATTTATTCACCAAATTATGTATGAATAATCATTGATTTACAAATCAATAACAAATTAGGTAGTATAAAATGTGAAGGGAGGAAATGCTTCTCACGGAGCATAAATATTAATTATGTCACTGGGAAAGGTATTAGTCGTTGATGACGACAAGAACATTTGCGAATTACTCAGACTTTATCTTGAAAAAGAAGGCTATAATGCAATCATTTCACATGACGGCGAAGAAGCTGTTGTTAAATTCAACGCTCTGAAGCCGGATATTATACTTCTTGATATAATGCTACCGGGTCTTGACGGATGGCAGGTTTGCCGTGAAATCAGAAAAAAATCAAACGTGCCTATCATAATGATTACTGCAAAGGGCGAAACGTTTGATAAGGTATTGGGATTAGAACTCGGTGCTGACGACTATGTTGTTAAACCGTTCGACGCTAAAGAAGTTATTGCAAGAATTAAAGCGGTTTACAGAAGAGTAGGTCAGACGTCTACCAAGTCAGAGATCAAAGAGGTCAAATATGATAAGCTGACTGTAAATATGACAAGATACGAATTGAAAGTAAACGGCGTTATTCTCGATACGCCGCCGAAAGAATTGGAACTTCTTTTCCACCTTGCGTCAAATCCCAACAGGGTATATACCCGTGACCAGCTTCTTGACGAGGTCTGGGGATTTGAATACTACGGCGATTCAAGAACTATTGACGTTCACGTTAAACGGCTTCGTGAAAAGCTTGAAGGCGTTTCTGACAAGTGGGAATTAAAAACAGTCTGGGGCGTTGGATATAAGTTTGAAGTTGATGAGGATTAATGATTAAAACTCACAGTTTGTTTAAAAAATACTTTTTGATATTAACAGCAGTAATACTCTCGATCGCAGTTGCCGTTTCGGGAGTGTCACTGCTTGTTTTGTCAAAGTCTGTTTTTGATAAAAGTAAATATATCACTCTGATAAGCGTCATAATCTTGAGTGTAACGGTGATTTTTGCAATCGCTGTAGTATTATATTTTATGTATAAACGAACTTCAAGAACACTGTTTAATATGAAAGAACTTGCTGATAATATAAAAAACGGGAATTTTTCAGAAAAGCTTTCTTTTTCGGAAATTACAGAGCTTTTGCCGTTGGAAAATGCACTAAACGATTTATCAGAGGCGGTAAGAAAAAACAATGAAATAAAAAATCAGTTTGTATCAAACGTCTCTCACGAACTGAGAACGCCCCTTACATCGATAAGCGGCTTTGTTGACGGAATCATCGACGGCACGATACCCCCAGAACAACAGCCTCATTACTTAGAACTCATTTCCGAAGAGCTTAAAAGGCTGACCAGACTGACCAAGCTTCTTCTAAATTTAGAGCAGTTGGAATCAGGTTCGATCAAGCCTGTTATGACGAACTTAAATATTATAAGCGTCGCCGTTGATATACTTAATACCTTTCAAAATAAAATAAGTGAAAAGGGTCTTGAAATACTCGGTTTGAACACAAACTGTGCAACAGTCTTTGCTGATAAAGATATGATTTATCAGGTAATGTATAATCTTATCGAAAATGCTGTTAAGTTTGCACCGCAGAACGGATATATCGAATTTACATTTCGTGAATATGAAAACTATAACTATATTTCTGTTAAAAACAACGGCGAAGGTCTTTCTGAAAGCGAAAAGGAAAAGGTGTTCAGTCGTTTCTACAGAACAGACTCATCTCGGGCAAATGATACTACAGGTGCAGGACTAGGTCTTAATATCGTACAATCTATTTTATCAATTCATAACGGAATGATCAGCGTCGACAGCATTAAAGGAGAATATACACAGTTTACGTTTTTAATCCCCAAATCGAGTATTTGAATTTCTTTTTTAGTTTTTTAGGCAGACGCTGAACTCTTGTATAAACCTTCTTGCCTCTTGCATCTTGTTACTAACCTGCCGTTTATCAAAGTTACACATTAAGTAAACTTATAATAGGCAGCAGAGGATGCAACGTCACCGTTGCCTCCGGCGGCTCGCCGGGAATAGTTTATTTGTACAATAATTTGCGATTTTTATGTGCAAATTACCTGAAATTTTTCAAACTAAATATTAACAATTTTTGAACAAACAGAGTGTAAAAGTATGCTTTTCGCTGTTGTTTAGTTGAAAACTCTGTTGAAAGTGTTAGTAACTCCCTATTTTAGGCATTGTTTTAAACAGCAACTTTTAAAGTTTTCAACAATTGTACGAAAAACGACACTTTTAATCATTATTCAAAAAAAGCGTCAAAAAATGTCAGAAAACAATAAAAAAACCTGAAAGCCGATAATGCTTGACTTTCAGGTTTATTTTATTTCTTTAATCTGATTACTCCCAATTTGCAGGCTTCCGCACACCTTCCGCAGTTTATACACTTATCATAATCTATACTTGCAAAATTATTTTCAACCTTCATAGCACCCGATGGACACGCCTTTTCGCACAATTTACAACCTACACAGCCGTATTTACACAGCTTTCTTGTAATTTTCCCCAAAGCATTGCTTCGGCACACAACATCGGTTCGCTGGTTTTTTCGCCTGAGGGAAATAAGCCCTTTCGGGCAAGCCTTAACGCAAAGACCGCACCCCTCGCAAAGGTCTTCATCAACAAAGGCAACGCCGTTGCAAACCGTTATTGCCCCTTTAGAACAAACCGATATACAGTCGCCTAGACCCAGACACCCGTTTTCGCACTGCTTTGTACCGCTGTAAAATCTGTTTGCCGCCGCACAAGAACTAATACCGCCAAACTCATACTTTGACGGAGCGGCGTCGCAGTTACCCCTGCAATGAACAAAGGCTGAAACAGGCTGAATATCTCCTGCCTCCTTGCCCATAATAACGCTTATCTTGTTTGCTGTTTCTTCGCCGCCCGGATTGCATTTATTTATTTCCGCACCGTGATTTACAATAGCGTCTGCATAGTCGTTACAGCCTGAAAACCCACAGGCTCCGCAGTTTACCTGAGGCAGAGCGTTCTGAACAGCTTCCAGTTTTTCATCTGTTTTGACTGCAAAAATCTTTGATATTACGGTCAGCAGTATTCCTGCCAATAAGCCCAGACCCGCAAAAATCAGCAATGGTAAAATATAGTTCATAATTATGTATGCCTCAGTTAAGAGCATATCTCCTTTCCTGATTATCCAAATAAGCCTCCGAATCCCATAAAGCTAAGTGCCACTATCGACGCCGCTATCAGTGTAGACGGCACTCCCTTAAACGTTTCGGGTATTCCAGTCGCTGCATCTATTCTCGAACGCACCCCCGAGAAAAGCAAAATTGCAACTGTAAATCCAATACCTGTTCCCAAAGCGTTCGTAATCGACTGAATAAAGGTATATTCTTCATCAATGTTTGTTATAGTGACTCCGAGTACAGCACAGTTGGTAGTTATAAGAGGCAGATAAACGCCAAGTGCCTTATACAAAGGCGGCATAGTCTTTTTTAAAACTATTTCGACAAGCTGCACAAACATTGCAATAAGAAGAATAAAAGCAACAGTTTTCAGATATTCAATTCCAAGAGGAATAAGAATAAATTTATACACAGGATATGTAACGGCAGTTGCACAAAGCATAACGAATATAACAGCCATACCCATTCCCAGACTGTTTTTTATTACCTTTGAAACTCCGAGAAAAGAGCAGATTCCCATAAACTGAGACAGCACAATATTATTGACCAACACCGCCGACACCATAATAATTATCAGCTTCAGCATTACTCACAGCCCCCTTTCTCAGATTTCAGGGAGCAGGCTTGAGAATTCGGACATCCTGCACAGCCGATTTCCTTTGGCGGTTTTTTCTTTTTCAGCTTATTTACAACAGCTATAATTACGCCCAGCGTAAAAAAACCTCCTGCCGGCATAATGAACACATTCATAGGGTTTTGTGAAATAAACGGTATGCTTATTCCGAATATTGAGCCTGTGCCGATAATCTCACGAACAGCTCCCATAAGGAATAATGCCAAAGTAAATCCTAGACCCATTCCGAGACCGTCCAGAACAGACGGCAGAAGTTTATTCTTTGAGGCAAAAACCTCAGCCCGCCCGAGTATTATGCAGTTTACCGTTATAAGCGAAAGAAAAATTCCCAGACTGTCATAAAGATCAGGCAAATAACCCTTTAAAAGAAATTCTATCAAGGTAACAAATCCTGCTATTATTACTATATAACAAGGCAGTCTGACTGCATCAGGTATAACCTTTTTGAGAAGTGAAATAACAAAATTAGAACCGACAAGCACAAATGTAGTTGCAAGTCCCATTCCTATTCCGTTTGAAGCCATTGTAGTTACAGCCAATGCGGGACACATTCCAAGCAAGGTGACAAGCACAGGGTTTTCTTTAATAAAGCCCTTTGTAAGGTCTTTAAAATTACTCACTTAAAATCGCCTCCTTGTTATCGCTGTAAACTTCAAGTGCAGTTTTTATAGCGTCTCTCATTCCCTTAGAAGAATAGGTAGCCCCTGTAACATTATCTACTTTATCAAAATCATCACTTGCGGTAAAGCCTTTGAATTTATCACTGAATATTGACTTTTGATCACGCAGCTTTGTTCCGAGACCCGGAGTTTCGCCGCAGCTGATAAATTCAGTACCGGCAAGTTCTCCGTTTTGATCTATACCAACCAGAATATGTATTCCGCCCTTTGAATAGCCGTCTGTTGTAACTTCAATCAGACAGTTCTCCTTATTTTCGCTGAGAATGATCGAGTTTACCTTTTCATTGCCGAAGGTCAGCGGCTTTTTTTCGGTTTTTGAGCTGTCAAGCAGAATCTTATATTCGCCGCCGGAATTGGGAAAAATTGCTTCGCAGCCTGCTTTTAAGTCGTCTGTCATAACGCCTGTTGTATCTTTGTATGTAAGCTTATATGTGAAAACTAAAAGACCGCACACAACAATGCAGATAATCATTAGTGCCAGCGGAGGAAAAATGTACTTTTTCATAACCTAATCCCTCCTGTTTTTTGATTTCACTGCCCCGACGGGCTTTGCCTTTGTTATCATATCAATATACGGAGTGAGTATGTTCATAATAAGAATTGAGAATGATACTCCCTCCGCCATAGACGCATAAAAACGAATTACGCAAGTAATAATTCCGCAGCCTATGCCGAATATAACCTTTCCCCAGAAGGTTATCGGTGTGGTAACATAATCTGTAGCCATAAATATTGCACCCAAAAGCACTCCGCCCGATAAAATCTGATAAAGCGGATCAGCCCCGACAATAAATGAGAACAACCCAACCGTCAGCAGAAAAAACAAGGGCGTGGCAGGAGAAATTATACGTCTTATGACAAGATAAATCCCTCCGATGATAAGTGCAAGTGCACAGGTCTCTCCCAGACATCCGCCTGTCATTCCAAGGAACAAGTCTAAATAATCTTCGTTTTGGGTCACTAAAGGAGTAGCACTAGTTACAGCGTCCGTTATCTGAAACGCTTGCGGAAGCGTCCAGTTAGTCATTGCTCCGGTAAAGGAAAGTGCTAAAACAATTCTTCCAACGATAGCCGGGTTTGCAAAATTCTGACCCAGTCCGCCAAACAAGCACTTTACTATTACGATTGCCACAAATGTTCCTATAGCCGCCATCCAGAACGGAAGCGAAGGAGGAAGATTAAATGCAAGCAAAATACCTGTTACCACAGCAGATAGATCACCTATAGTATTAGGCTTTTTTGTTATTATATTAAACAGCGTTTCCCATACAAGAGATGTCGCGACGCACACAAGAATTAAAAATAACGCACGAAATCCAAATATAATTCCTGACGCTATTACAGCAGGGCAAAGAGCAATAATAACATTCAGCATAATTTTCTGAGTTGTCATTCCCGAACGCACATGAGGCGACGGAGAAACTATCAGCTTTTCCATATATTATTTCTCTCTTTCTAATTATTCTCTGAAACAAACATCTTTGAAAGCTGATTTGTCTCAGCAAGATTACGCTTAGCAGGGCAAACATACGAACAGCTTCCGCAGTTCATACAGAGATTGACCTTTAGTGCTTTTAGTCTATCTGCATCTCTTTGCTGATATGCCTTTTCAAGCTCGGTAGGCATAAGCCCAGCCGGACAGGCATTTATACACCTTCCGCAGCGTATGCAGTTTGTCTGAACTTCTTTTTTATCCTTTTTTAAAGCAAGAACAGCGTTGTTTGTCTTAATAACAGGCGTACTCAAATCATAAATACACATTCCCATCATCAGCCCGCCTGTGAGAACCTTTCTTGCCTTATCCTCTTCCCAATCTGCAAATTTAAGCAGCTCGGCAATTGATATGCCTATTGGAACTTTTACATTGCACGGAGACTTAACTGCGTCTCCGTCAATTGTGATACGCCTCCAAGTAAGCGGCATACCGGTTTTAAAATATCTGTTCAAAAAGGCAACCGTTGACACATTTATAACTATAATTCCCTGATGAGACGGCAGCTCGCCTTCTTTTATCGTTTTTCCCGTGGCGTTGTAGGCAATAACCTTTTCCGCACCCTGAGGATAAAGAGTCGATAATCCTACAACTTTTATTGAAGCGTCGTTTGAAGTCATATTTCTTAAAAGCTCTATAGCCTTAGGCTTATTTTTTTCAATGCATATGTACGCTTTTTCTATTTTTAGAATTTTCTGAATTGTTTTTATTCCGTTTATTACATCATTCGGATTTTCTATCATTTCACGGTAATCGCTTGTTATATAAGGCTCACATTCGGCGGCATTAATTACAAGGCTGTCTATATGAGTTTTATCTTCATCAAAATTGAGCTTTATGTGCGTAGGAAATCCTGCTCCTCCTAATCCGCAGCAGCCGCTTTCTCTTACCGCTTTTATCAGAGACGCCTTATCTGTAATAACGGGAGGCTTTATATCCTCGCTTACAGTTTGTTTTCCGTCACATTCAATTTTTATGCTTTTGCACTTTCTTCCGTTTGAAGAAAGATAATCGTCTATTGCCACCACCTTACCTGATACGCTTGAATGTATAGGCATTGACATAAACGCCTCGCTGTCGCCTATTTTCTGCCCGACCTTTACCTCGTCCCCGACAGAAACCAAAGGCTCACAGTGTACGCCCATATGCTGCGACATAGGAATTGATACTGTTTCGGGAACAGGGAATCTTATTGTTTCGCAGTTTTCTGTATTCTTTCTATGCGGAATTTTTATACAGTTCAGGGACAAATTTATCACCCTTTCATCACAGGTTTTATTTTTGTCAGTTTTTATTAAGACCTCTTCAAGATTTTACATATATTTTTATGCTATATATTATGGTATTGTTTTTTATTAAGAAAAATGTTAAAATACTATATGAAAACATTTTATTTATCAAGATTTTTTATGTAATCCTCACTAAAAACAATTATATCATCCAAAGATTTATATTCAAGAGGAAATTGATGATACAATTTCATAAAAGATGTCTTTGGAGCATTTATTTTCATTCCTTTCAGTTTCCTTTCAAAGTTTGAGGAAAGCAATGCAAATGCCGGAGAAATGTAATCCTTGCTGACAGAAAAATAATTTTTATCGTTTTCAGAGTTAGCCAAAAACACACTGCGGAATATAGAATACATCGAAATAGAAAGAATATTCTCTGAACACTTTATCAATTCGGGATTCTTATAGCTCTCAAGCATAGAGTGAAAGATTTCTAAGACATGACTCATTTTTTTCATCTGATCGCTCAGTGCTTTAGAAACACTCTTATTCTTTTTTGTTATTCTTACGTTTCTTTTGTTTGATTTCGGTATACTTGTTCTTCCTAGAAGATAGTCGCAGGTAACATCATAATATTTTGCAATTCTCACCAGTAAATCAAGATTACATTCACGCTTTCCGTTTTCGTAATGAGACAGAAGCGCTTGTGATATATTAAGGTCGCACGCAACTTGTTTCTGACTCAATCCGTTTTCTGTACGAAGAACCGTCAGTATTCTGGGAAAATCTTTATTCATTTATAATTCACCGATCCTTTGTTATATACAATGCTATAGTTCTACATTCAATACTTTATTATGACTTAATGAAACAAATTTTTCAAGACGGTAAATGCTCTAAAAAATGGGTATTATGTCGGTTATTATATATTCATGTATATTATAGTACTTTTTTAACAGAATGTAAAGCTATATTATATTACAAAAATTAATTTCATAAGGAGAATTTTATGACAGGTTACAGACTTAAACTAATACGCCACGGTATAACTCAAGGCAATCTTGACGGAAAATACATCGGTGTAACGGATATTCCTCTTTGCTCTGAGGGAGCACAGGAGCTCTATGAAAAAATGGAGCGAAATGATTACGGCACAGTTCAAAAGGTATTTTTAAGTCCTCTCAAACGCTGTAAAGAAACGGCGGCCATCTTATATCCGGAAGCAATTATAACCGAGATCCCCGAACTTACTGAAATGGACTTTGGAGATTTTGAAAACAAAAAAGCTGAAGATATTATGAACACCCCCGAATATAAAAAGTTTTTAAAGGGCGGTCTTGACAACCCTCCGCCTAACGGGGAAAGTATGAGAACAGTTGTTGAAAGATGCGTATCTGCAATGGAAAAGATAGTATCCTCTATGTTTCAGGAGGGAATGACTAACTGTGCCGTTATCACTCACGGAGGGATTATAATGAATTTGCTCTCCTGCTTCGGGCTGCCGAAATACAACCCGAACAGTCTTGTGTGTGATTTCGGAGAAGGCTATGAAGTTATGATAACCGCCTCAATGTGGCAAAGGTCCACAGCATTTGAAATACTGGGGAGATTTCCTTACGTTTATGATGATGGCAGCGAGCCGCTTAGCGAGGAAGATATAAACGGCTTTTATTATAATGAAGCTGTAGATACTTCATCTGCAGACGGAGAAGATAATATGTAAAGCTTATAATCAATAAATTCTTTAGCGTATAAAATCTGGAAATAATTAATATAATTTCGGTAATAATAGTAAACAAGCATTAACGAATATAAAAAGCAAAGAATATTTTAAACTGCGAAAGGAGGATGCTCTCAGCGAGCATAGCCATTTTATGAAGGACGGATTTATAAAGGTTGCGGCAATAACACCCGAAATCAAAGTTGCCGACGTAGATTTTAATGTAAATAATATAATTTCGCATATAACCCGTGCATATAAAGAGGGTATTAAGCTATGCGTCTTTCCTGAGCTTTGTATAACATCATATACCTGTCAGGATTTGTTCAATCAAAGACTGCTTACAGATAAGGCTTTAGAGGGTCTTGAAAGGATAGTGAAATCTACCGAAAACAAGGAAATAATTTGCACAGTAGGCTGCCCGCTTGTCAAAAACGGCAAGCTATACAACTGCGGAGTTGTTATATATAACGGCGACATTCTGGGCGTTGTTCCAAAAACTTCGCTGCCCAGTTATAATGAATTTTACGAAATGCGTCACTTTGCTCCTGCACCCAAAGAAAACGAAGAAATAGAGCTTTTCGGCAAAATCTGTCCGTTTGGCTCAAAAATTTTGTTCAAATCAAGAGAAATGAAAGAGTTTATTTATACCGTTGAAATCTGCGAAGATCTTTGGACGCCTTGTCCTGTTTCAAATCAGCACGCTTTAGCGGGAGCGACCCTGATAGGCAATCTTTCAGCCTCTGATGAGGTTATAGGAAAAGATGAATACAGGCGAGAGCTTGTAAAAAACCAGTCAGCAAGACTTATCTGCGGATATGTATACTGTTCCGCCGGAGAAGGCGAATCCACTCAGGATATGGTGTTTTCAGGTCACAATATCATTGCAGAAAACGGAGCAATTTTAAATCAAAGCAGATTATTTGAAAATGAAATGACCGTTTCTGAATTAGACCTGCAAAAACTCTCAGGGGAAAGAAAAAAGATGTCGACATTCCCCGAAAGTGACGACAGCGGTTATGTTACGGCAGAATTCTCAATGAAGCTTAAAGACACACAGCTTACCAGATTCTATTCGCAGACGCCATTTATACCATATGATGAATTTGAGAAAAACAGCCGATGCGAACTTATTCTGCGAATGCAGTCGGAGGGGCTGAAAAAGCGAATTTCACATACAAAATCAAAGTCGGTAGTTATTGGGATTTCAGGAGGGCTTGACAGTGCTCTTGCACTTTTGGTTTGTGTAAACGCTGTGGATCTGCTCAACCGCAGCAGAGAGGATATAATTGCGGTCACTATGCCTTGCTTCGGCACAACTAAACGCACACGCTCAAACGCTGAAATTCTTTGCAATACTCTCGGTGTAACATTCAAAGAGGTTGACATAACAAGCTCGGTGCTTCAGCACTTTGAAGATATAGGTCACGACCAAAGCAACCACGACGTTGTCTTTGAAAACGGGCAGGCTAGAGAGCGAACACAGGTCTTGATGAATATTGCAAATCAGGTCAGCGGATTTGTAGTCGGCACAGGTGATTTGTCAGAGCTTGCACTCGGCTGGGCGACTTACAACGGCGACCATATGTCTATGTACGGCGTAAACGCTTCCGTTCCGAAAACGCTCGTTCGCCACATAATTAAATATTATGCCGATACCTGCGGAAATAATGCAGTCAAAGACGTTCTCTACGATATTTTTGATACGCCTGTCTCGCCCGAGCTTTTGCCGACAGATGAAAGTAAAGAGAACATAACACAGAAAACCGAAGATATTGTCGGCCCTTATGAGCTTCACGACTTCTTTTTATACTACGCAATAAGGTGGGGTTTTCCGCCGAAAAAGGTGCTGAGACTTGCAAAATACGCATTTGACGGAAAGTATGATAACATAACTATTTTAAAATGGCTGGAAAAGTTTTATTCGAGGTTTTTCTCACAGCAGTTCAAGCGTTCCTGCCTGCCTGACGGAGCAAAGATCGGTACGGTTACGCTTTCTCCCAGAGGTGATTGGAGAATGCCCAGCGACGCAGTTTCAAAACTGTGGATCGACGAGCTGGAACAGGACAAGAAAAACGATATGCCGTTTTTATACTTTACCAAATAACGATAAAGAGCATAACCCTTTTGGGTTATGCTCTTTCTTTTATGTTTAAACACGCTCAGAACACTTTTTATCCGCTATCTCTATTAATTCTTTTTCTGCTTCTATATCACTGAAATACGGATAGGTTTTCGCACATTTATTAAACTCTTTTTTTAAAATTTCCGCTTTTGTATTATCCCTCTCCGCTAAAAGAGCATAAGCATATTTCATTCGCAGAACTGACGGGTATTTTCCCATTGACTTTATAAACTTTTTCAACTCCTTAGTCAGCATTTTATTCAGATTAACCTGTCGGTTTTCAGAAATCAACTCACAATAAATACAATCACATACTAAAAGATTTCTATGCAGACCAATTATTGCTGTATTTGCCTCTAACAAACGCTCCATCAAACTGTATGCTTCTTCAAATTTATGCTCATCCATTAAGCGGTTGCAGGCAAATACTCCTATAGCGGCAATCATATTATTTTCCATTGCTTCATCTGAAGGTATAACAAACCATTCTTTTGGCATTTCTTTTAGGCGAATTCTTTTAGCAAGCTGCTCATTGATTTTAAGCTGCAGCCAAAATGCACGAAGTGCTTCATTATTTTTTCTAAGAGAAAAGGCGTTATATCCATCATTATCTATCATTCCCAAACGCATTGGAACACCATTAATCACGGCAATGCAAAATCCAACTACAGCCAGCATAAGCATAATCATTGAGAAAAGCGATGATCCGCCGAACAGAAAATAAAGTCCAAGAAATATAAAACTCGCAATTACATTCATCAGCGAGCCGCCAAGATTATATAAAACAACCGGTATTTTTCCATCAATCATTTCAGGCGGTATCAGCAAACACTGTCCAGCAGTTCCTGAAATGAACAGTCTTTTGAAAGATAGCTTGTCGTTTTCCTTGATCCATATAAAGTTAGCAATGCGAAAAGACGAAAATCGGTATCCTGTAAACAAACCGAATACAAGGTGTCCAGCCTCGTGAATTATCGTTTGAATATACATTGCTATATATATAAGCCAACCATACCGCAAAAATCAGCAAGCCTTCACCAAATGACCTTTCTAAATTTGTTTTACTGTCATATTTTGCAAACAGTATACCGCAGATTATACCGGTCAGAAGAGGAAGAATCATTACTATACACGTCTGCCAAGCGGTTTTTTTCTTTTTTGAAATATCTTTCATTGACTATTCTCCTTTCATTTTTGCTAGCCTACAAAAATACACCCCACTGTCTTTGCAATATATACGATTACAGGCAAAGTAACTACCGAGAGTATTGTTGAAAGCCCGAATATTTGAGACGAATACGAAGAGTTTTTATCAAACCTTATCGCAAGCATTGTCCCAATCGTTGCGGACGGACAGGAAAGCCCGACTATTGTAGTAATTTTCGCTGTTTCATTAGGGCAGGGGAAGAAATATAGAAGCAAAATCAAAATTACAGGAGTTATAATCAGTTTTAAGGCGGACACAAAATATATTCTTGGTTTTCTTAAAGCCTTTAGAAGGTTTGAGTTTGCTATAGTAACTCCGGCAACAAACATAGCCAGCGGAGTTATTATATTATTTACATAAGAAAGAGTATCAAAAAGCAGTCCGGGTATTCTGATTTGAAATACAAAAAGCAAAAAGCCCAAAACTGTAGCAAGTATTGTGGGGTTTGTTATTATTTTTTTAAATGAAACCTCCGACTTATCCCCTGATATAGTCAAAACCCCGTGCGTCCAGACCATTATATTAAAGACCGTGTTTATTGCCGTTATGTATAAAACTCCCTCCGAGCCGAAAAGGGCAAGGGCAAGGGGAATTCCCATAAAACCGCAGTTTGAGTAGGAAGCATTAATGCGTTCTATACCTATATTCTTATCTTTTCCTCTCAATAAAAGATAAGAAACAGCTATAAACATTAAAAGTCCTGCCGCAGAAAGCAAAAGTGCATATCCCAATCCTTTAAAAAGACGAAGTGAAAAGTCCTGCTGATAGGAAACAATTATCACAGCGGGGTTTACAATATATAATACAAGATTGGTAAGACTTTTATTGCCCTCAAGAGATACGAGTCTGGTTTTGAAACAAATTGCACCTATGCAAATAAGTATAAGCATAACTGACACTTGTTTTAAAAGAATAAGGGATAGTTCCATAATAGTCACCATTCAATAAAAATTTTAGGCGGCAGATTTGCCGCCTTAGATATGTTAATATTTACATTTATAAATTATTTAGCCGTAACAGCTTTCTTTGCCTTGCCGATAGATATGATTTTTACTATAACAGGGCTTAATACAATATTCAACGCCATTTCAATCAAAAAGTTTACGCCGACCAAAGCAAAAATCATATACGCTCCGGCACTTTCATATCCTGCTGCCGCTGACCATGTATTAATTGTATCCATAAAGAATATCCTGCATCCTAACAGGAAAACTCCTGTGTTAACAATTGGGCAGACAATTGCCGATACAAAAACTGCGGCAATTTGATTTTTCTTTTCTAAAAGTAAATAAACAAGTCCTGCAACAAGTCCTGCAAGTGCTCCTTTTAAAATACAGGTTATAATCGTTCCGGGTATGTTTACTGCCAGAAATGCCGATGCATCGGTTAACAGTACCACTACGCCGAATACAAAACCGAGCCATGCCCCTGCCTTATAGCCGTACATTGCCGCACCGACTACTATAGGTACAAGTACCAGCGAAATGTTGAATACTACCATTGGTCTGATAACTACAGCAAGCACCTGAAGTACCACTACAATAGCTGTAAACAGACCTACTCCTACGATTTTCTTTGTTGTGTTTGACATAAAAATTCTCCTAACTACTGTTCAAACCCTTTGTTTTGATACAGTGTGTAAATTTAAGAATGCCGAAACTAATTTTTTACTTTTGCGTTTTTCCTGTAAATAGCATAAAGTCCGTCTGAAACAACATTAGCGTCTACAACAATATTCTCAGCCGTACAATGCTTAACTATGCCTCCTGCAAGACCTCCCGTTACTACAGCGACAGCGTCGTTTCCAAGTATCTTACGATACTTGTCTATCATACCGTCCAGCATAGATGCCGCTCCTAACACAACACCCGAAGTTATGGAGTCTTTAGTGTTTGCTCCGATAACTATATCGCTTGCTGCGTCAAGGTTAATATGAGGAAGGTTAGCCGTCTTGCTCGCCAGAACCTCAAGAGACAGCATCACTCCCGGACATATTGAACCGCCCAGAAAAACTTTGTCTTTGTCAATTGCACTTATGGTAGTAGCTGTTCCCATATCAATTATGATACAAGGTGCACTGTACTTTTCAAGTGCTCCTATCGCTCCGCAAACAAGGTCTGCTCCAAGCTCTGAGGGGTCTCCCAGCTTGATGTTAAGACCCGTCTTTATACCCGGACCGACAACAAATGCGTTCACTTTTGCCACCTTTTTTATAGCTGATTTAAGTGCAGGTACTATCGACGGCACTACAGATGAAATTATCGCTCCCTCGAAAGTCTCGCTGTTACAGTTGTAAAGACTGATGATGTTTTTTATGTCGATCGCATACTGATCCTCCATTTTTGAAGCTTCAGTTGCAATTCTTGACGTGAATACTTCTTTATCATCTTTATATGCCGATAATACTATGTTTGTATTTCCAACATCAACAGTTAAAACCATAAAACTTCTCCCAAGTAAAATTTAAGAATAAGCATTCTCATAAATGCGATTATACACTAAATTTTGTTTTTTTTCAAGTGCTAAATTTTCATCTGCTGTTTTAACCACTAAATATAGCGTTTAATACGTTTGTAACTTCATCATTTTGTTACTCAATAAGATCAATTGTAATTATTTTGTTACAATTCGTAATTGCTTTGTTATTGCAAACGCCATTGTCCTGAGAGTATAATAATCATAGGAAATTTAATTAACGTAAAAGTTAATTTGATTTGACCGTGTCACACGGTTCATTTCATCCTCTCCAAAATTTTTACACGGAAAAAGAGCTGCATCCTAACCAAATGCGGCTCTTTTCTTTTTGATAAAGATTAGGTCATTTTCACCAACAATTATTATATAATATTGTACACTTTGCCCATTGCTTTTTTGAATTTCAAGTTGTATAACATAAGTGAAAATGGGGTGATATTATGACAATAAACTGGTTTGATGAATCTTTTAAAATTCCATTAGGTTTTGGAATTACAATTACTATAATCATTATACTATCAGTATTAGTACCCGTCTTAATATACCTGTCGAAAACAATTTATGTTTGCGATAAATGCGGTTGTCGTTTCAGACTAAAATGGTATAAGTGTATGTTTTCAATTCATATGAATGATGACAGATATTTAAAATGTCCAAAATGTAAAAAGAAAAACTGGTGTTCGCCATCATGCAATCAAAACGGCAATATAGATATTGATAAATAATAATATAACTAAAGGTCGGCAGTTTTGCCGACCTTTTATTATATACTATTTCCCGTCCCAAATGTAAGTATCAAGATCGACCTTACCCTCATCTGAAACTTCGATCCCGTCAGCTCTAAGAAAGGTGATCTGCATATTTTCCCCACCAAATGCAAACGCCTTGGATACCTCGCCGAAGCGGTTTACCACACGATAGCAGGGAATGTTCTCAGGGTCGGGATTGACGTGAAGTGCGTAGCCCACGACCCGTGAAAGACGTCTGTTCCCTGCCAGAGCCGCAATCTGCCCATAGGTTGCAACTCTGCCTTTGGGAATTCTTTTAACTACCTCGTATATTTTTTCAAAAGTATTCATCTTATCACCGCTTTAATCTTCGCCCAGTTTGAGTGCCTGCGAAACCTTTATCTTGGAAATTATTCTTCCCAGAATTCCAAAGCATATGATAAGCATTATACCTACTATTGCATAAATTTTCAGATAATCGCTCCTTTGCGGAACAACACTGAACGGAGGCACTGCGTCATATGAATTAAACAGCGACTGGAACAGAGGTACAAACAAGTCGCTTGCTATTCCGCCTATCACTATTGAAACCACTATTGCCGCACCCGATACCAAAAGCTGTTCATAGAACAACATTCCTATTATTTCTCTGAATGTCATTCCCATTGCTCTCAGTATTCCAAACTGGAGCGTTCTTGCCTTTATAGAAAGTATCCAGTAAATCAAAAAACCTATTATGCACATTATCATAATTATGATAAAACCGAGCGTCAGGGCACCGTTTAAGCCCTGAAGCATAGGGTCGTTCTTTTCTGCAATGACCTCCTGCGACGCTACATTGAGCTTAGTAGGTTCAATGTCTGACTTCTCGATAGACTTGTAAAAATCCGAAACAGACGCATTATCGTCTAAATCTATCCAGACCTCATAAGGCTCGATTGCCGCCTGAACCTGAACGTAATCGAAGTTCATAACAGCAAAATCCTTAGTGCTTCCGTCCTCGTTCTCCTCAAGAGGATTTAGAGACGGCCAATAGTCAACAAACGCCAAAACGGTTGCGTCAAATTCAGAGTTGCTTCCCCACGAGACCTTTATTTCATCGCCCTTTTCGTATCCGTAGTTTTCTTTAAACGACGACGAAAGTATTATTCCGTTATTATATTTAGCTAAAGCGTCAAGATAATTATTAATATGAACAGGCAGTAAGCTGTTCTTTAACCAGCAAACCTTTGAAAACTCACTAGGTACAACTGTCATAAGATTTATGTTTTCAATCTCATTTGAATTACCTGTTAAGGTTATAACTCCGCCGCCCTTGCCGCTTTCCTTATCAAACTCACGGTCTTCTCTAACCACTTCCTTTTTAACAAAGGTACGGTCGCTCGTTATAGTAGTAATATTATTTTTATATACTCTTGCCGCATTTTTAACACCTGACAAGTTTTCAAATCTGTCAAAAGACGGCTCAATATATACAAGAGATGAAGCGTCGACTTCTTCTTCGCTTTGCTCTGTTTCGGTTGCCGAAGAACCCATAGTTGCCGCCTGCTCCTGAGTTACCGTCGAATCCTTTGAGCTGTTATACCATTCCTCTGCCATAACTGCGTCGCAGCCGATAGAATAATAGGTTTTCTCCTCAGCATTTCGATTTAACGCCCTTGCGGTATTTGCAAAGAAAAGCCCGAGCGATATGGTAAGAATCAAGAACACCATAATAAATCCCTCGCGTCCTGTTGAAGAACGTCCTATATTGTTAAGAGAAACATACTGTGCAGGCGTCCAAAATCTTTTGCCGACAATGTATATAAGTCTTATAATCAGCGGATAAATTCTGATAACAAGCAATCCCGCTCCCAGAATGAAAGCTGTAGACGCAGCAAAAAGCACAGGGTTTACTGTTGCTGTTGTATCGGTCACTCCCTGACTTATAAGCTTTTGCTGAGTGTTGTTGTAAAAATACAGCCACACAACTGAACCTGCAATAAGTATAAAGTCAACACCGAGTTTTTTCCAAAGCGGAATTTTCCTCTTTACCGCCTTAGATGCCTTATGTTCGACAATAGTTGTCTTTGTTGCAGGGTAAGTCGGAATAAGAGTTGTAAAAAAGAATACGCAAACTGCAAGCAAAGCATACAAAAACGCCTCAACCGACAATCTGATCGGCAGTGCCGTTCGGTTTACAAATTCCAAAAATCCGTTTGACGCACCCAAAATCTTACAAAGAGCCAATCCCAAAAGCGGTCCTATTATTGCAGTTATAACTCCAAGAACTATCGACTCAAGTGCATAGATAAACATTATTTGAAGCCGTGACGCACCTCTGCTTTTAAACACTGCGATTTCGTTTTTCTCAGCCTCTACATTCAGCTTAGAAACCATAAACAGATAAAACAAAATCATCAGCATAACAGGAATCTGAATAAGCCATAGAATCAGTTTAAGCTGCGAAGATCTGCCTGCATATTCATTTAGAATATCCAGTGCAGGAACCGAAAGGGTCACTCCTGCCGATGCGTAAACGTTTTCCTGCTCAGAAAGTAGATCTGTCACGCCTGACAAAGAGGTCATATCAATATTTCGGTAATCTATTGCATAATGCTCTGACATTTTTATGATCGAAACCGCTTTTGTTTTTATTATCTGAGAAAGCATAAGGTCGTAATCAATAAACATAGTGCTTATATACTTATCGTCAAGACCCTCCGACCAATACGGATCGTTTGGATTTTTTACGTCGAACATTCCAACTACAACGACCTTAGTCGTTATGCCCTCATTGAAAGCGTTTGCAATAGTGTATTCCTGATTTAGGTCAAGTCCGGTATTCTGTAAAGAATCCTCTGTCATCACGCATTCAAAAACTCCGTCGTTTCTGCTTGTGTCGGGCAGCCGCCCGTCTTTTATTTTAATATGCTCGTAAACATCCGTCATTCCGGTAAGATAAAATCTTGCAGGCTCCTGAGTTGAGGATTTATCAATGTTTTTTGCATAAAGATATGTATCGGTAATTGTCTTTTTCTCACTGACAGTCGGAAAACCAAGATTATCGAAATTGTCCTCAAAAGACTCTGTCATTCTTCTTACGACTTCAGACTGCTTATCTGCGTCTATATCCAGCGGCAAATTGTATTCTGCCGAATACAGACCCGGGTTCTCCTCATTTTCCGTCTGATAGGCTTCCATATCCTTAACGAGCATTCTTTGAAGAGAAGCATTCATATATATCGGAATGGTACTCATCATTGCAGACGCCATTATAAAACCCAGCAAAAGACAAATTACCATCCACTTGGTATTCTGCATTTTTCTAAACAACAGGGTAAACATAAATTCTATCCCTCTCTTAAAACTTTCTAAAGCCAACTACCTGACAACTATCTTGTCGCCTTCCTTAAGCCCTGATTTGATTTCTGATGCCGTAGAGGTTTCAAGTCCGACTTCAACCTCTTTTGCTTCTCTTTCCCCGTTTTCATTGAGAATATATACGATATTCTGACCGTTTACAGTTTTAATCAGCCTTGAAGGAATACTGATAACATTTTCCGCCTTGTCCAGAACCATAATAGCATCGGCAATATTGCCTATAGCATTCGTCGGAACCTTTTTACCCGTGAACTTTATATATACATAATTCGCCTCAAATTTCTGCTCGCTTTTTTCGGGAATATTATTCGGGGTCATATAAACCCTTGCCGGATAATATTTATTTTTATACTTTATTTTCAGTTTTTGATTCATTTTATACCTTGACATATTTTCATTAGACGGCTGAATTGCTATAAACAGACTTCCCGTATCAACAATTGAGGCAACAACCTCTCCCGCAGATATTTCATCGCCTGCCGACAACGATGTTACAGACGAAACCGTACCCGAACGTTCTGCATAGAGATAAGAGCTTTCTAACTGTTCATTAAGCTGTTCTAGCTCATTCTTCAGAATATCAACCTCAACCTGTGCATTGTCAATTTCAGACTGAAAAGCCTTATTTTTCTTTAAAATCTGCTTTTCCAGCTTTGCTTTTTTTATGTGCAGTTCCTTGTCCTTTATCTGATAATCCAAGTCTCCGGTATCCAGCTCACAAATCAAATCGCCGCTTGATACCTTATCGCCTGCCGAAACGTGAATCTTTTTAATTTTACCGCCCTGATTTTCATATGAAAGCTCTGTTGTTTTTATAGAATCAATCTTGCCCGAATAAATGATCTGCTTTATAAGGTCGCTTCTCTCGGCAGTAATAGTAGTGTATTTTACTTCGCTTGCCTTTACGTTCGGAGCTTCTAATACCTCTTCCTCATCAGGTAAAAAATAGCACCCGCACAATGCTGTCAACGAAATTATAACAGCCATACATATAGAAAAGTATTTTTTAATCATAACTATCTCCATCCTTAACCAAAGCAAGGGGAGCATTACTTTGCACCCCCTTGACAAATTAAAGCTATTTATAGAGTGGTCCGTAGTTTTGGCAGGCTCTGTAATCAGCACCTTCTAAATCCTTTGTGCCGAATGCACTCCAGCAGTGCGGACGATATATCTCATCATCAGGAACATTGTGCATTGACACAGGTATTCTCAGCATCGAAGCGAGAGTAATTAAGTCAGCTCCGATATGTCCGTATGAAAGCGAACCGTGGTTTGCTCCCCAGTTAGCCATAACGCTGTATACGTCTTTAAATGCTCCGCTTCCTGTAAGTCTCGGTGCGAACCATGTTGTAGGCCATGTCGGGTCAGTTCTCTTATCAATCGTATTGTGGATCTGATCAGGCAGAACACAGGTATATCCCTCTGCGATCTGCAGCACAGGACCTAATCCGTCAACTATATTGAGCCTCATCATTGTAACAGGCATTTCAGCCAATGTCTTCCAATGTGAAGAGAATCCGCCGCCTCTGAAATAACCAAGATTTGCAGGTCTCCAGTCAGTAGCTTTTAAGCAGGCGTCAATGTTTTCGTCTGTCATCTCCCACCACTTTTTCATCATACCGTCAGCAGCACCTGTTCCGTCAAGTGCGGCAGCACCCGAATTGATCAAGTGAATAAATCCGTTTGCAGCCTTGCCCTCAGGTCTCATTCCGCATACTCTTTCAACTGCATCAGGACTCCAGTATGTTCTTACGTCTGCAAAGATACTTGCAGTGTGCGAGAGCAATTGCCCGAGCAGCATCGAAACGCCGTTCAGACCGTCGTTTTCAGTCGCAAGTATAACCGGCTTTCTCTTTCCGTTCCAGTCAAAGGTAGAATTTAGCATAGCCTCGCAGAAGTCTGCGTTCGGTTTATAATCCGTCCACTGTCTTTGACCCTGAAAACCGCCCAAAAGAGCATTTCTTCCGCAGGATTCTTCAACCCAGCCCATTTCTGCCAGCTTTGGATTTCCAAGCATTATATCACGAATTATAAGAGTCATCTTAACGGTAAACTCCCAATCCTTTTCGCTTCTCTCATCGCCCTGAACTATAGGAGGATCGTTTACATTGTCGTCGCCCTGAGGACAATGCTCTTTTGTCCATGCAAGAGCTTTCTTAAACTCCTCCTCGTCATAAATACCAAGCTCCATACGCCTTAAAATCTCTACCTCGTCTACCCACTCGGCACGAAGTCCCAAATATTTTGAAAAGAACTCAACATTGCAGTATGAACCTGCAATACCCATTGCAACCGCACCGATATTACAATATGCCTTATTCTTCATTTCGCCGACTGCAACAGCACATCTCGCAAAACGCAAGAGCTTTTCCTCAACATCGGCAGGAACCTCTTTATCACCTATGTCTTTAACGTCGTGACCGTATATTGCAAAGCACGGCTGACCGTTCTGAGCATATGCCGCCATAGCTGCTGCCAAATATACAGCACCCGGACGCTCTGTACCGTTAAATCCCCATAATGCCTTGATTGTAGTAGGATTGTTGTCGGTCGTTTCAGTTCCATAGCACCAGCATGGCGAAACAGAAAGAGTTGCAACTACATTTTCCTTAGAGAACTTTTCTTCGCATAATGCAGCCTCATATCCTCCGCCGATAGTAGTATCCGCAATAACGCACTGAACAGGCGTTCCGTCTGAATATGTCACCTTAGAGCTTATCAAATCAGCCGCAATCTTAGCCATATCCATCGTCTGTTCTTCCAGCCCCTCGCGGATACCCTTTCTTCTTCCGTCAATTATAGGTCTTATTCCTATCTTGTAATACATTTTCTTTCCCTCCGATTTATTTAATTTTTATTATTTTCTTGAAATCATTATAAGCATTTTCAAAAGCTTTTACTTCTTTTTCTTCCGGCTCATAACTCTTTACATTATCTGATTTTGCAATAATCTCTCTTGCTTCTCTTACATCAGAAATGCAGCCGTCCGCCATAAGCTGAACAGCAATATTTCCGAACACAGTCGCTTCAACAGGTCCTGCTGTAACACAAGCGTTGCAGGAATTCGCCGTCATCTGACATAAAAGACCGTCTTTTGTTCCTCCGCCGACTATATTTATGGCCTTGTAATCTTTGCCGGTAAGCTCTCTTATCTGGTCAAACGCATAGCGGTATTTCAAACTCAAACTCTCATAAATACACCTTACTGTTTCTCCGACCGTCTGAGGTACATATTGCCCCGTTTCTTCGCAGAACTCCCGAATCCTCTTAGGAAGATTGCCCGGCGGCGTAAGAGTAGGGTAATCGGGATCAACAAAACACTTAAACGGCTCGCTTTCAAGTGCCAGCTTTTCCAAATCGGCAAAGGAATAATCCTTGCCCTCTCTCTGCCACTGACGTCTGCTTTCCTGTATCAGCCAAAGACCGATTATATTTTTCAAAACATTAGTTGTTCCGCCGTAACCGCCCTCATTTGTCAGATTAAGCTCATAGGCTTTGTCTGAAACAATCGGTTTATCAGTTTCCGTTCCGAAAAGCGACCACGTTCCGCAGGAGACAAATATAAAATCCTTTTCCTGCGTCGGAACTGCCACAACCGCATTTTGAGTGTCATGCCCGCAGACCGCTGTTACAGGAACCTTTTGCAGTCCCAGTTCCTCACACAAATCATCTGATAATTCGCCGATCTTTGTTCCGCTCGGAACAATTTCACCGAACAGACGCTGCGGAAGCCCTAAAGCGTCAATAACATCTCTGTTCCAATTTTTAGTTTCCGGGTTTACAAGCTGAGTGGTCGAGGCTATCGAGTATTCTGTTTTCATCTTGCCGGTAAGGAAATAGTTAAACAAATCCGGCGTTAAAAGCATAGTTTCAGCACGGTCTAAAAGCGGCTGTCTGTTTTCTTTAAGAGATAGAAGCTGAAACGCCGTATTTATCTCCATTATCTGATTTCCCGTTTCCCTATACAGTTTTGGAAGCGGTATAAGCTCTGCTGCTTTATCAACCATTCCCGCAATTCTTTTATCACGGTAGTTTACTCCGCTTTCCAAAAGAACCCCGTCACTGTCAAGAAGTCCAAAATCAACGCCCCATGTATTAATTCCGATACTGTCAAAACCGCCTGCAAGCTTTGCTTTGATAAGTCCCTGCTTTATTTCGTGAAAGAGTCTCAGCGTATCCCAATAAAGCGTTCCGCCGAGTGAAACAGGATCGTTTGAAAACCTGTGAATTTCAGATAATTCAATTTTTTCACCGTCGAATACACCAAGCATTGCTCGACCGCTTGAAGCACCGAAATCAAATGCCAATACTCTTTTTTCTACGCTCATTTAATTTCCCTCAAATACAATTTATTTTGAATATTTCTTATATCCCGGGTGCTTTCCTGTTACTCCGTACTGCGGACGCATACCTATCAGTCTGTCGATATTCTCTCTGGAAATATCCTTAACTCCGCCGAGAAGCCTTGCAACTAGTGAAATCTTAGCCTGAAGCTCCAGCGTTTCCATTCTGTAATATGCTGTGATAAGATCAGCCCCGACCGTCAATGCACCGTGGTTTTCTAAAAGCATACAGTCATGCTCCTGCAAATACGGCTCAATTGCGTCAGGAACTTCATATGTAGAAGGTGTGCCGTAAGGCGTCAGCGGAACAGAACCCACTGCTATAACCGTTTCGATCATACAGTAATCATCCATAGGAAGCTGTGCACAGGCAAATCCTGTCGCCGTAGGCGGATGAGCGTGAACTACCGCACCCACATCAGGTCTGTCGTGATAGCATTTTAAGTGCATCTTTACTTCACTTGAAGGACGCCAGCCTTCTACAGCGTCCAAAATATTGAATTCATCATCTATCAATCCGATCTTATCGGGAGTGATAAACGCTTTTGAAACTCCTGTCTGCGTTGCGAGGTATTTTCCCTCGTCAACTTTTACGGTTACATTTCCGTCATTAGCCGCAACCCAGCCCTGCTGCCACATTTTATGACAAACATCAACTATTTGCTCTTTGATATTCTCATACATAAATATTACGTCCTTTCAAATTCATATACACTTTTATTATACTTCATTTTAAAAAGATTGTCTATCAAAAGAATGTTGCTCGTGCATAGAAAATTCACCATTATTTTTGTGAAATATTACAAAAAATACTGCAAATATAATATTTGCAGTATGATTTATATTACTTTTTGTTCTGTTGTGAAGTCCTGTGTTTGTTAATTTTCTTTTTAGATTCTTCAATATTTGAGTCGGTCTTTGAATCCAAGCTGCCTTTTTTCTTTGTTCCCTCAACAAAATCAATTGGTACAGTAAAAAGAATCCCTGTGTTAGGCTTTGATAAATCTCCGACTGTGCTGTATACTACTCTTCTTGCAATATCAAGCTGATCGTCTTTTATAACAGAAATTATAGTTTTATTATCCTCTTCACTTCCGCTTCCTGTAAATAAAGAACGTATAGACGAACTGATAAAACTGGATTCCATCTTAGACAATGTCATCGCAAGCCCTGCCGAGTCAATTATTGTAGCACCGCCTATCCCTGCCGACGATAAACCCTCAAGCAGGTATTCAAGTGAATCTATTTTATTGAGTATCAAAACCATCAGCTTCATATTAGTCACCATACCCTTGCATCCGAAGGCATACCTTTCATCGGACTAGCCAGCTTCGCTAAGTTGCTATGTCTTTTCAAAGTAAGAACTCAAACGTGTATGCTTTTCACGATGTCTCCAAAAGTCCGTATCAAAACACCATCCGTCTAATTTGCTTTAAATACCGATTTAATCTGTTCTTTAAAGGTGTCGTCAACTGTAAATCTATATCCGTTTCCCGACCATGTTCCCGTCGGTATAAGCGTATCGGCAGGATTGTCGAAATTATCCATTACATAATAATAGAAATCTTTTGTTTTTTCAAAATCACCGGCATTGAAATTCTTCTCTGCCGATTCTTTAAGCAGCGTGGAATATATTGAATCAAGATTATCCCTTGTCGTTTGCAGTTTAAATCCGCTGTTTATAAGACTCTTCATCATATCTCCTGCGGTCTGCACGTTCTGAGAATATCCGTTTTTGTATTTTGGATATGTCATAAACAGTCTTATCTGATAACCCTGAAGTGAAATTTTATCTCCTTTTTTATAGTTTACAACATCATCGGAATCATTGTCAACATAGTACATATTCTCCAGCACTTCATATGTAATGCTTCCTATATTATCGCATAAATTTTCAAAGCATTGCTCTCCCATTGACATATATCTGTCAATGCCGATGCCCAAAATTTCAGATACAGTTTTTGCTGTTTCGGCAGCGCCGCTTGCTTTGAAGACCTGATCCAATGTCTGGCTTGCACCGTCGGCAGACATTGTTGTGTACGGAGACAGCGGAACAAGCATAATCTTTCCGTCAGCAGGCATAAATCTTGCAAGCATAGCGGCGTCGAGATTATTGTCGTCATTCTTGACCATATACAAAAAAGTCTGATTATTTTCCTCTGTCGGGTTGCTGTCCGCTACGGAAACGGACGACGCTATTCGCTCCGGCTCAAGAACTTTATTCATTAAACCTATCGCAATTGCACCAAAAATCACAATGAAAACTATCATTGTCGAAAAATAAACAAGTGCAATAGGAGCTTGAGATTTTCTTTTTTTATTCTTATTTTCAGCCATAAAATTCTCTCCTAAAACAATATTGGTTTATCCGACTATTTTATTAATTTAAAATATTAAACACTTGAAACTTATTAAATAAAGGTGTAAACTAAATAGGTCAAATGAACTTTTATTTCAAAATCGGTGCATTATTTTTTATATCAATTATGTGAACATCAATGCCTTTTCTTAAAGCATAATTAATAGTCTGACCTGTTCCGCTCCTATAATTATCTACAACAGCGATTATCTTTGAAGAATTGTCAACCATAAAACGGTTTCTGTTCTGCATACAATTTTGTGTATACTTATCTTCCAGAATATAAACCTTGTCAGCAGACGCAACTATATTGTCATACTCCCATTTTTCAGAGCTTCTCAGCTTTTTTCCGTGCCCATAGTACGGAATTGCACATATTAGCTTTAAATTCGGATTTTTAACACGCTTTTCGTATACATACCTCGCTGCCCAAAGGTCTATACCCCTTGCCATTCCCGTAATAAAATTGGTATAACCGTTCTCAATGGCGTCTTCAATTTCCAAATACAGCATACTTATAAGCCGTCTTATCTGCGGAGAGTTTATATTTCCCTTCTGAGCCAGCTTTTCAGGTCTGTGCCCTGAAAAACAGCAGGTGCGATCTATGTCAAATCCGTCGTTTGTTATTGTA
This sequence comes from uncultured Clostridia bacterium, assembly GCA_947589185.1. Taxonomy (GTDB): domain Bacteria; phylum Bacillota; class Clostridia; order Oscillospirales; family Ruminococcaceae; genus UMGS1601. The sequence continues at coordinate 92,004 of CANQCK010000002.1, forward strand.
ATCTTTGCCAAAACTTTCCCCTCTAACACCGCTGACGGCAGTAATTATTATAAAATATGCTCTTATATAGCATATCACAAACTCAGAAAATTATCAATAGCCAGTTATAAAAGAAATACAAAGAAAGGAAAATTTTATGTCTTATTTAAAAAGAGCCTGGGCTGAGATCCATTTAGACCGCATTAAAGCCAATATAGATAACTACAGGAAATTCTTAAAGCCTGAAACTGAACTGCTATGTGTAGTTAAGGCAAACTGCTACGGAAACGGCGATGACGCCGTTGTTCCTTATCTTGAAAACGAACTCGGTATAAACTGGTTTGCTGTATCTAACATAGAAGAGGCAAAGCATTTAAGAGATATTGGCATTTCAGGTGAAATACTTATTTTAGGCTACACACCTCCCGAATATGCAAGAGAACTTATTGATTATGATATTATTCAGACTATAACAGATGAAAGCCATGCCGAAGAACTTTCAAAATGCTCGCCTTTCGGAAAGCGTGTACGTACACACTGTGCACTTGATACTGGTATGACCAGAATAGGCATCTGTGAAAGCACTATAGAAAAGTCTTGCGATGTTATTGAGCGTATATCTAAGCTAAGAGGAATACAGCTGGAAGGTATTTTCACTCATTTTGCATCTGCTGACAGCGATGATGAAAACGATATAAATTACACAAAAAAACAAGCAGAACAAATTACATACGCTGCAAAAGAACTGAAAAAACGTCTTGTTGTTTTGAATCAGATACACTTCCTTAATTCTGCGGGAGGGGTATATCATTCAAACGGCGAAAGCACCCTTGCAAGACTCGGAATAATTATGTACGGACTAAAACCGAATTCTCAACTTGATGTTCCCTTTAAACTTGAGCCTGCTCTTGACTTCAAAGCCTGTGTTTCTATGGTTAAAGAAGTTGACAGCGGTTTATTTGTCAGCTACGGAAGAACATATACAACATCAAAGCCTACAAAAATTGCAACTGTCCCCGTCGGATACGCTGACGGTTACCCGAGATTTCTGTCGAATAAAGGAGAGATTCTAATTCACGGTAAAAGAGCCAAAATAATCGGCAGGGTATGTATGGATCAGCTTATGTGCGACGTCACAGGTATAGACGTTAAAACCGGCGATACTGTAACGCTTATCGGTTCGGACGGCAATGAAACAATTACCGCAGACGATATTGCCGATATTGGCAATACTATCGGATATGAAATCATATGCAACATTTCAAAACGTGTTCCGAGAGTTATTTACAATAACGGCAGGCAAATCGACATATTAAAGTATTGATCAATCTATTGACAAAATTTTAATAGTATAATATAATTTTGTTAAATAATTCTTATTGGAGGACTTTAAAATGCCAAAATTCTGTTCGCAATGCGGATCGCCGCTGAATGGTGACGCATTGTTTTGCAGCTCATGCGGAGCAAAAGTAGCCGGCACCGGTGAAACTACAGATGAAAATACACCGATTACACCTGAAATTAAGAAAAATGACGAAACCAAAGTAATAAGTGCTGAAGAAAATACAACTGCCGATAATGAAAATACAGTAACTGAAACAGAAAAAAGCGATGCATCAAATGAAACCGTTTCAGCAAACGAAACCTCCGATACTGTTACTGATAATGAAGCTGTAAACAATACACCTTCGCAAGAACCCTCTGAAGTTAAGCAGCCATCAGAAGAACCTACTGCAATCGACAAAGGTATTGCATTTGCAAAAGATAAAATCAGCGACGGTTACGACAAATTCAAGACAAGCCCCAACCGTGACAAATATATCGGGTTTTCTGCTATAGGAATAGTATTTATCGTTATTATATGTCTTTTAGCGTCTGTTTTTTCCGGAGGCGGCTATAAAAGTGCCGTTAAAGATTATATGAGTGCCGTTGAAAACGGAGACTTTGATGACTATGCAGATTCTTTGCCTAAAATAATTTATAAATCTATTCTCAAAAACCAATACAATGGCGATAAAATTGATATGAAAAATGATTTTAAGGAACAAGAGGGCAATTTATCTTCTGTAATAGATGATATTGATTATGATATTTTAGATGTCGATAAAATTGATCCCGATGATGTTGAGGAAAGTCTGAGAGAACAATACGAGTTATATGTTGATAAAAAAATCAAGGTTTCAAAGGCATATCAGGTAGATGTTAAAATAATTGCCGAGCTTGACGACGACTTTGCCGATGAAAAAAACAGAGTCAGACAGACTCTTATTGTCGCTAAGGTAAACGGCGACTGGGGAGTGATCAACAATCCTATTGCAATACTCAACAATTTGTTATAATGTTAATTAAAAGCTGAAAAATCATAGATATGGTATATACTTAAAACAGACGCTCAAGATTTAGAGTGTCTGTTTTTTTGCTTGCGTTTTGAAGTCATTTATAGTATAATAATGTGAACATAAAACACTTGATTTGTTTGATAAGAAAGGATTTTTCAAATGGCTAACATATTTAAAATTAAAATTTTCAATAAGGAATATAACATACAAACAGAGGAGTCGGAGGAATACACAAAAAAGCTGGCTGATACGCTTAACAAAAAGCTGTACGAAATCGTTCAGGGAACATCTCAGATGACGCCTGTTGACGGTGCTGTATTAGTTGCTCTTGACTGCCTTGACAGATCTCTTAAAACCGATATTGATATTGACAAGATAAGAGGTCAGATAAAGGATTATGTCGACGACGCAGCAAAATCGGCAGAAAAGCTTAAATCAGCCAATGAAGAGATCTCAATGCTTACCGCAAAAATTGCACGGCTTGAGGACGAGCTTAGAGAAGCAAACAGATTATTAAACCGTCAGGGATTATCACGTCAGGGGACAAAACAAAAGTTCAATCCCGACTATGACAGATACACAAAAAACGTAAACGAACCAAAAGGCGATAAAACAACATTTGTTCCGACAAAGAACGGACAAACATCATTCTTTAACAAAGATAAATAGCCTGAAAAACATTTTCAAGCTGTAATGGTGATCGATATGGTAGAAATACTTGCACCCTGCGGAAGTTACGAGTCGCTTATCGCCGCTGTTCGTGCCGGTGCAGACGCTGTTTATGTCGGCTCTAAGACTTTTTCAGCAAGGCAGAATGCCAAAAACTTTGACAGAGAAGAGTTAAGCTCCGCTGTTTTAGAATGTCATAAACACGGTGTTAAGATATATCAAGCTGTTAATACGGTCGTTTTAGACTCCCAGTTGAGTGAGCTTTCAGACGAATTGGAATTTGCTTGCAAAATAGGTATTGACGGTCTTATCATTCAGGACTTGTGCCTTATAGAGCTTATAAAAAAGGTCTGCCCGGAAATGCCTGTTCACGCATCGACGCAAATGACTCTGCATACTAAAAACGGCGTGCTTTTTGCCCGTGAACTGGGGTTTTCCCGAGTTGTTGTTTCAAGAGAAGTCCCAAAAGGGATTTTAACCGAGCTTTGCAGTCTTAACATTGAGATAGAAGCCTTTGTTCACGGTGCTTTATGTATGTCTGTATCCGGACAATGTTTTCTTAGTGCTATGATCGGTTCTCGCAGTGCAAATCGAGGTCTTTGTGCGGGTGCGTGCAGACTTCCTTTTTCAGCCGATAAAAACAAAGACAGCTATGCTCTGTCGCTTAAAGATATGTCATATATAAAATATTTGCAGGAGCTTAAAAACATCGGCGTTTCGTCTTTTAAGATAGAAGGACGTATGAAGCGTCCCGAATACACCGCTGCAACAGTCTATGAATGCAAAAAAGCTTTGAACGGTATGCGTCCTGATATGGAACTTTTGAAGTCTGTTTTTTCACGAAGCGGTTTCACCGACGGATACTACACAGGCGATCTTGGCAAAAATATGTTCGGAATAAGACAAAAAGACGACGTTATATCTGCAAATGATGTACTTCCCTCAATTCGCTGCCTATATAATGACGAAGTAAAGAAATATAAAATAGATTTTGATATTTATATTCATCTTGAAAAACCGATAATTCTTCGTGCGGAATCTAATGGGTGTAAAGTCGTTATAACAGGAGAACCTCCGCAAAGAGCCGTCAACCGTCCTATTGATAATGAATTTGTTTCAAAACAGCTTTCTAAACTCGGCGGAAGCCAATATGAGGCAGGAACAATAACCTGTGATATTCAAAACGGCGTTATGGTTTCTGCGTCAGTAATCAACAAATTAAGAAGAGATGCTGTTTCAGCTATAGACAAAGCAGTTTGCGAAAAAAACACTGGAATAATACCTTTTAATAAGGAAAAAGCCGTAAATATAATTTCAGATTTAAACTTAAAGTCATACAATGAAATTAAAAGCCCTAAAATCAGAATTTCCCTAAGCAAGATAAATGTTTTAAACGAAATTGATATAACAGATATAGAACTTATTACCATACCAATGTCTGAGATAGCAGATATGTCCTGCGAATTGAACGCCAAGCTGAAGGATAAAATATGTATATCTCTTCCGAGGTATATGCACAATGAGCAGAATGTTATAGATGAAATTAAGAGTTTAAAGAACAGGGGCTTTTTAAAATATGAAGCCGCTAACCTCGCACATCTGAGAATTCTAAACGAACTAAGCCTTGAGATCCACACAGGATTCGGACTTAACATAACAAATTCTCTTGCACTGGAGGCTTTAGCAAAATACAATGTAAAAGACGCAGTTGTTTCATTTGAACTCAAAGCAAACGAGATAAACCGTTTGAAAGGTTCTTTAAATTTCGGCGTCATATCCTACGGAAGACTTCCTCTTATGCTCTGTGTAAACTGTCCTATAAAATCGTTTGTCGGCTGCAAAAACTGTAAGGGTTATTTAACCGACCGTACAGGCCGCAGATTTAAGGTACAGTGCAATAAGCAATACAGATATTACGAGCTTTTGAATTCAGATTTACTTTATCTTGCCGACAAGCTGAACGAGTTTAAGAATATATCGTTTCACACTCTTTGCTTCGGCGATGAAACAGGAAAAGAGATAAACGATATAATTGATTCATTTAAAAGCAGCTTGCCCTGCAAGGGTTCTTTTACAAGAGGTCTTTATTTCAGAGGTATAATTTAAGATGAGTTGTTTCTGTTAAAATACCTATTTGTTTCGTTTATAACTTCTTTAGACAAAACTACCAAGGCAATCAGATTAGGTATAGCCATAAGACCGTTAAAGGTATCTGAAATTTCCCATACAAATTCAAGACTGGAAACGGCTCCGAGATAAACAAATACGCAGAAAATTATTTTATAAATTTTATTCTTTGCACGGGGAAACAGATAGCAAAAAGCATTTTCACCGATAAACGACCACCCTATCAATGTAGCTAACGCAAATAAAACAATCGAAACAGATACAAAATATCCGCCGAAGCTTCCGAATCCGCTTTCAAATGCTCTAACTACAATCTCTGCGCCCTCGTCTTTTGCAAGAGGCGTTCCGCTTACAAGAATTACAAGTGCTGTTATCGTGCATACTGCTATAGTATCGATAAACACTTCAAATATCCCCCAAAAGCCCTGTTCGACGGGTTGTTTGATATTTGACGAGGAATGGACGCTGACTGTAGAGCCTAACCCTGCTTCATTTGAAAACACACCTCTTCGTATGCCGATAGAAACTGCTTTTTTTATACCTGCACCTGCTACACCTCCCGCTGCCGACTTAAAGCAGAATGCGTTTTTAAAAATAGATAAAAACTCGGGCAAAAGTCTTTTATGCTTTAAACATAAAATTATAACAGCTCCTGCTAAAAAGAAAATTGTCATAAAGGGAACGATAAGTTCACAAACACTCTGAGTACGTTGTGCTCCTCCGAGCATAACTATTAAAACAAACGCAAATAATACTACGCCGCAGCAAATTTTCGGTATATGAAAGCCTTGAGAAAGCGATGCGGAAATAGAATTTCCCTGTGCCATATTTCCCATTCCGAATGAAGCCAAAACACAAAACAGTGCGAATAATTTCGCAAGAGGTTTTGCTTTCATTCCCTTTTCTATGTATGTATATGCACCGCCAGTTATTCTGCCGTTTTTGTCTCTTGTACGGTACAAAATCCCAAGAACATTTTCTGCATAAGCAGTGCTCATTCCCAAAAATGCACACACCCACATCCAGAATATTGAACCGCTCCCGCCGATAGCCAATGCGGTTGCAACTCCAACAATACTTCCTGTGCCTATTGTTGCAGCCAACGCTGTCGAGAGACTTCCTAGCTGAGAAAGGCTGTGCTTTCCGACAGATGTTCTTGTTTGTTTTTTAAAAAGCGACAGTAAAGTTTTCTTTGTGATTAATTTTACTTTTTTAAATTGAATACCCTTTAATCTCAGTGTAAAATATATACCTACAAATAAAAACGCACTGAGTGTAAAAGGTCCCCATACAAAGGAATTAATTTTCTCATTAAAATCTATAATCAGATTCACACTTATCACTCCGATTTGAAAAACTGATTATTAAAAAAGTATTGCCCTATATCATTTATACACCGTTTGAGCGTATGTGCTCAAAATTTCTATAGGAGGAATGCTCTTTTAAGAGCACAGTTATATTATGAAAAGATATGCTCCCAATAAAAACGCTTTAATATCAATAAGAATTATTATTTTGGTTTTAGCCGCAGCAGTCACTGCATTGAGTTATATGTTTTTTAATAACCATAATATTATTATGTGGATTATAATCTCTGTATGCTGGATAACAGCTATTTTGTACGGAGTTTTTTTCCTGCCTATATATTTCAAACACACGGTATATAACATATACGAAGATGACATTAGAAAAAAAACAGGTATGATATTTTTTTCAAAGCAATATATGAAGATACGTTCCATACAATACATTTCTACCATAATCACACCGTTTTCAAAACTGACCGCACTGAATTTTATTATTGTAAACGCATGGGGAGGAAGAATGATATTTTGCTTTTTGACCCGTGATGAGACAATGGAACTTTCATCTTATCTTGATGAAATTGCAAAAAACAATAATAATTAAGTACTCAGTTAAAATTCAAAGGAAAGGCGGGCAGACAAATGCTTGAGAAACATCTTTTTTCATACTTATTCAAATCAAGACAGCATCCGATAAAGATTTTCACATATACAACAAGCGGTTTCTGGCTGCTGCTTATCCCGCTGGCACGAAAGCTATACCGATTGAGCTTTGACGTAGCTGAATGGTTCAGAGGCGACTGGCTTGACATTATTATCATATCGCTTATTTTTGGCTTTGCATTTTTAAGATGGTTCTTTATAACCTTTTCAATTGACGAAGATACCATAAAAACAGGTACGGGATATTTCGGCCTTATAAAATCAAAGTTCAATTATAATGCTATCTGCTCTGTCACTTGCAGTCAAGGTCCGTTTTACCGTTTTTTCGGCTGCTATAAGGTCTGTATTGACACAAATTCTAATTCAATGAAAGGTCACGATGTTACACTTACCTTAAAAAAATCTGATTTTACGCATCTTACTAATATTCTAAAAGAAAAAAATATAGGCAAAGTCAAATACAGCTACACACCGAAAAAAGTTCATTTGATTACTTTTTCCTTTTTATTTTCTTCAACTCTTTCTGGGGTTATTCTTCTGGCTACTTTAATGATTCAGGTAAGCCGTATCATCGGCAGACAGCTTGAACAAAAATATCTTACGATCGTAAACGACAGAATTCAGAACTTTCTTACTATAAATCTTCCGCCTATTGCAGTTGCCGTAGCGTCTGTAATTGTAATCGGATGGCTGTATTCATTTGCAGTCAATCTTCTAAGACACTGGAACTTTACAACAGTAAGACAAGGCGACAGTATTATCATCAAATCAGGGTTTATCACTAACAGAGAAAATGTCATTATGCGAAATAAAATATATTCCGTTGATTTGCGTCAGAACTTCTTTATGAGAATGTTCCAAATATGCTCGGTCAATATAGACTGTGCAGGATACGGAAAGGGAAAACGTCAGATAGCGGTTCTGCTGCCTGTTACCACAAACAGAGAAGTACACAACTCTCTTAAAATTCTTCTGCCCGATCACATAAACCCTCACAACAAGCTGAAAAGCAGATTCAGAGACTTTATAGGATTTACTACCCCTCCGTTCCTGCTGGGAATATGTATTCCTATTTTAGCTTACATTCTGTGGCGGATATTCCCCGAATGGCTGATTATTATAAGGTTTGTCGCTTTTATTGCTGAAATACCTGTGTTCTGGCTGTTTGTTGTTAAATTTGCGTCTATCTTCACAACAGGAGTGGGTTTTGAAGACGGCTATGCTGTTTTGAATTACTGCAAACTGTATCAATTCCACAGAGTTACAATACCTGCCCATCAGATTACCAGAATTGACTACTATCAAACAATAATCCAAAAGTGGAACAATAATTGCAGTCTTAGAATTTACACCTGCTCAGAAAAAATCAAATGCCATAAGGTTAAAAACTTTCCGTTAAAGCAAGCCTTAACTCTTCTCGAAAATCAAGGTTATCATATGGAAGTTAAATAGCAATTTTTTAATTTTTTAGAAAAATTCAATTAAAAGCCTTGACAAGCACTTTTTCTTACTGTATAATAAGCTAGTCGCTATTTAGCAGTAGGCTGTATAGCTCAGTTGGCTAGAGCATTCGGTTCATACCCGGAGTGTCACTGGTTCAAATCCAGTTACAGCCACCATACGGCCCGTTGGTCAAGAGGTTAAGACGCCGCCCTTTCACGGCGGAATCATGGGTTCAATTCCCGTACGGGTCACCAAAAAGCAGTTCGGACATTTATGTTCGGACTGCTTTTTTATAATCTCGGGAATTGAACCCGAGAGGGCAATTTTCGTTAATAAAAGTTGCCTGTGGCAAGTTTTTAGAAAATTGGGCGTAGCGACTTTAGGAGCAAGCCGTTAGCCTGCGTAGCAGGCGGCAATTCCCGTACGGGTCACCAAGCAACGGTGACGTTGCATCCGGTTCGCGTTTCACATTTGTGGAGCGTGATTTTTTTGTCTCTCGCGTTTTTAATTTTAACAATATTATTATCAAGCAGTTTGAACATTTATGTTCGGACTGCTTTTTTAGTGGTGCAGGAGGAACTGAGAGAATGCTAGTAAATCTTTTGCTTTATTGCTCAGTGTGTGCATTCTCTGACGAAAACGAAAACGGAGTGCGGCTTTCGTCTTAATTCACCGTACGGGTCACCAGCAACGTAACTTTGCGTAATTTTTAGCATTTGAAAAACGCGAGATACGCAATGCAATTTTTCTCTTTTTGCAATCGCGAATTGCGTGCAGGGGTCACCCCTGCCAACGGTGACGTTGCATCCGGTTCGCGTTTCACATTCGTGGAACGTGATTTTTTTGTCCCTCACGTTTTTAATTTTAACAATATTATTATCAAGCAGTTTGAACATTTATGTTCGGACTGCTTTTTTAGTGGTGCAAAAGCAGTTGAGATAAAAAAAGCAGAGAACAATCAACGCCCTCTGCTTCTTTCTTGATGAAAAGTTTCTTATTCTTCGGCGAACTGATCTTTGCCTACATGACAAAGCGGACATTCAAAATCATCAGGAAGGTCTTCCCACTTTGTTCCCGGTGCAATTCCTGCATCAGGATCGCCCTTTTCCTCGTCATATACATATCCGCATACCTGACATACATACTTTTTCATAAAAAATCCTCCTTTGTAAAATTTTATAAGCTATTGTTCTAAAACATTAACCCCTTTATTATAACAGATTTTCTCTCCTGATATTCTTTTGGTGAAAGCCCCGTCTGTTTTTATAAAACAGCTCTGCGGCATAGTTACTTCAAATCAATTTTATTATACAAAAAAATTTATAAAATTGCAATAATAATTATATAAATTGATTGAGATATATGTTATATTATTAATGTGAAAAAATTTAATCTGAATTTCAAAGGAGGCTCATATGAAGTCTAAAAAACTTATTACTGTTATTTTATCGTCATTTATTTTAATATCGGCTGTTATGCCATATGCTTTTAGTGCCGTATCCGAATCGGCTGATAAAGGTGTAATGCGTGAAAATCTGACCTCAGTCGAGCTTGTCAAGGATATGGGTTTCGGCTGGAACTTAGGCAATACACTTGACGTATGTAACGCCGACCGAAACGGCGACGGAAAAATTGACGAGAATTCCGACAATGTTGACGAAACCTTATGGGGGAACCCAAAAGCAACTCAGGAGCTTTTCAATCAGCTTAAAGCTGACGGAGTTAAATCTGTAAGAATTCCCATTACCTGGCGTGACCATATGGGCGAAGCCCCCGATTACAAAGTTGACGAAGAATGGATGGACAGAGTTCAGGAAGTCGTAGACTATGCACGGAATGCCGGTCTCTATGCAATCATAAATATTCACCATGACGGCGGCGGAGACCCTGATTTCGGTGCTTGGATATGCCATGCAAGCAAAGATTATGACACTGTTATCCAAAAGTATAAAGCATTATGGTCACAAATTGCCGATAGATTTAAAGACTATTCAGATTATCTTGTTTTCGAGTCCATGAACGAAGTAGGATTTGACGATTTAAAACCCGCAAACGCATTTGATACGCTTAATAAGATCAATCAGGAATTTGTCAATCTGGTTCGCCAGTCAGGCGGAAATAACGATAAGCGTCATCTTTTGATTGCCGGTTATTGGACTGATATTGCAAAAACCTGTTCAACGTATTTCAAAATGCCTGAAGACCCTGCAAACAGATGTATTCTTTCGGTTCATTACTATACGCCATGGCAGTTCTGCATTAACGGAAATCCGTCAACTTGGGGAAGCGAAGCTGAAATAAGAGAGCTTAACAGGCTTTTTGATATGCTGAATGATAAATTTATAAGTAATGGAGTTCCAGTTATTATCGGCGAGTATGGTGTAAACTCAGCGGCTGAGGAAAAAAGCAGGGTTTATTGGTGCGAGAGCGTTGTAAAGAAGTGTACCAGCTTAGGTATTGCAGCGTTTTTCTGGGATAACGGCGAAGAGGTCGACAGAGAAACATATCAGTGGAGAACACCTGATCTTCTTAAAGCTATAAAAGAAGCCAACTTAAATACATCCCCATCTCCCGAACCGCCAAAAACAAATCCGTCTGTAACTCCGCCAAAAGAGTCTGATCCGCCTAAAACAAACCCCAAATCTTCTGATAAATCTAAAGCGACAGATCCTTCTGCAAAAAACACTGCTAAAACTACTGCCGTTTCAGTCCCTTCTGACGCTGATAAAGCAAAAAAGACCGCCGAAGCCAATATGAGTAAAGCTAAAATCAAAAGGCTGAAAGTAAAAAGCAAATCAAAGAACAAAATAACTGTTCAATGGAAAAAGGTTAAAAATGCAAAAGGTTATAACGTTCAGGTGTCAAAAAAGAGTAGCTTTAAAAATAAACTATTCAATAAATATACAAGTAAAAATAAGATTACATTCCAAAAAAAGATAAAGAGTAAAAAAACCTACTTCATAAGGGTAAGAGCTTATTGTACATATAAAAAAGCTAACGGCGATATTAAAAAAGTGTTCAGCGGTTGGAATAAAAAAATCAGAAAAATCAAAGTAAAATAAAAAATTTCTTCACATAAGTAAAACGTCCGGGAAAAACCCGGACGTTTTGTTTGTATTAATTACGATTGAGGAATAAATATTCCGAATAACACTCCGTTATCCCGATTTTCTACCCAGACCTTTCCTTTATGAATATCGGCAATCTTTTTTACTATTGCAAGCCCTACGCCGTAATTTGCTGTTCCGTTCTGCGTTCGTGATTTATCAACCTTATAGAATGCGTCCCACAAATGCTCAAGCTCCTCTTTAGCAATACCTTCTCCCGTATTATATACAGTAATTTTAAGCCCGTTTTCTTCCCAAAGATAGTTAAGCTCGACTGTTCCGCCGTTTGGTGAGTATCTTATAGCATTGTCAACGTAATTAGAAACCGCCTGCTGCAAAAGCAAAAGGTTCGCACAAATCTGTTTGTTTTCATAATCGTTTGTAACAAGACTTACGTTCTTTTCCATTAGTTTTATTTCAAAGCTCACTTCAATATATTCGTTGAATTCAGAAATTAAAAACGTGTTTTTCTCAATGTCATCTGTCATACTGTTCATTTTAGACAAATTAAGCATAGACCTGACCAGATTATCCATCTCGTCGCACTGACTGACAATTACATCGTAATACTTTTCTGCCTTCTGCTTATCGCTGGCAATACCGTATTTTAGCCCCTCTGCGTATCCCTTTACCGCCGCAATCGGAGTTTTTAGCTCGTGCGACATATCACGGATCAGCTGTTCTCTGCTTACGACGCTGTCCTTTAGGCTGTTAATGCTTTCATTAAGCTTATCGGATATTATGTTTATAGAATTTGCAAGTTCACCTATTTCACCCTTTTCCTTTACCTCAACCCTTTGTGTGAAGTCAAGATTTGCAATGCTTCTCGCAGCAGCGTTGATTTCAACAACCGAACCTGACATTCTTTTTGCTATAATTAATACAAGAATTGTTCCTATGACGAACATAACTAACCCGATAATTATAATGAGCTTGTTCGATATGCGAACATTATCCTCAATACTTCTGAGAGAACGAGATAAAATCAAATAGTAATTATCGTTGAGCTTTGACATAAGTACGACTCTGCGAAGTGCATCATCTCTATTTTTAAATACTTCATAATGCTGTTTGTTGTCATTGAGTTCATCAATATTACTGTGAAAAAATTCACTCCACCTTTTTGACAGCTTGTTTTTTTGTTTAATATCAGCGTCAAGTATATGGTTTCTGAAAAGAACTTTATCAGATTCGTCTACAACTAATATTTTAATATTTCTTCGCTCGTCCATACTTTCCAAATAATCGTCAAAAGCGTTTAAATCACTTTTCTCAAACTCAGGGAACTCCTCTTTTAAACTGCTGCAAATTTCGCTCATCTGTTTTTTGCTTTCGTGTATAAAGAATCTTCCTGCAAATAAAACGTCTACAATAACAAGCACTAAAATAAATCCAGCCATCAGCAGACCGTAAAAAACAAACAACTTCTTTTTAATCGACATACCTTATGTTGTGCTCTGTAAGGAGCAATCCTCCCTTCGGTATTTTAGCCCTAAAACTTAATTTATTCTCCTCTGCTAAAGCAATAACCTCTGCCTCTTACTGTTTGAATATAACCTGAACATACTCCGAGCTTTGCCCTTAAAACCTTTATATGCGTATCAATTGTTCTTGAAGTATAGTTATTGTCGCTTCCCCATACCGACTGAAATATCTGCTCCCGGCTTTTTACGACATTCTCATTTTCGACCAGATATAATAACAGCTTATATTCTAAATTTGTCAGCTGAATTTCTTTGCCTTGTACGGAAATTTTACAATTAAGCTGATTTATGGTCAAATCCCCGAAATCCATAATCGAATTGTTCTTTTTAAGCTGTTTTTTCAAAAGAACATTTACCCTTGCAACAAACACCTCATAGCTGAAAGGCTTGGTAATATAGTCATCTGCACCAGTTGTCAGTCCTCTCAGTTCGTTTCGCTCCGACTCCAATGCTGTGAGAATAATTATTGGAACATCAGAAAACTCTCTTATTTTTTCAAGAACAGTCCAGCCGTTATACTTAGGCATCATTACATCAAGCACAATTAAGTCGATCTGTTCCTGCATAAAAAGACTAAACGCCTCTTTGCCGTCGTGAGCAACAACAGTTTCATAACCCTGATTTTGCAATATATCGCATATAAGCTCGCACATTACTTTTTCATCGTCCGCAACTAAAATTTTCATTTTAATATTTTCTTTGTCAGGCAAAGACTCCTTTCTGACGTCAAAAATGCTTTTTACGCCTATTTATCCAAATATTCAAAGTGTTAAGGTTTTATTCTGATAAGCTAAAAATAATATAACCTACTGCTCTTTATATAATTAACTCTTTCACAGCCTCATATCGAAATCAAAAATAACCGCTGTTTCTGTATTTTTCGACCTGAATTTTAAGTTTAACTAATATTATACTTCTTTCGCTGATTTCTTTTGTAAAGTTTATGTGAAAATCCGATTTCAAATTGTATTCTTATATTAAAACTAAGTTCATTTGACTAATTTCCGCATATAATTTTATTGTTGTATTTAACTATACATTGAATAAATATTTGTTTAATATACCAAAAAAATTTTCTTACTATTGACAATACAAAATAATAATTATAAGATAAAATCAAAGTATCTTAAATGCCAAATTTCCTGTATAAAGTATCTGCACTTTTAATTAAATTTTAAATGCAGACTTTATAATTTCAGTCTCAAGGAATAAATTAATTTTGACAGCTTATCATATATTTGAAGGGATGAGAATAATGGATAATTATTCGGGTAAAAGCGTTTTTGGAGGCATTGCTATCGGAAAAATTCGGATATTTCAAAAAGGACGGCAGGAAATTAAAAATATAAAGGCTGATAATCCAAAGTCAGAGATAGAAAGATTTAATGATGCCAGGAATAAAGCTATTGAAGGTCTTCAGGAATTATATGAAAAAGCACTTAAAGAAGCAGGCGAACAAAGTGCCGCAATACTTCAGATTCACCAGCTTATGCTTAACGATATAGATTACACTAGCTCTGTTGAAGGTATTATCACCAAACAAAATGTAACAGCAGAATTTGCAGTTGCAGTAACAAGAGATTATTTTTATGAAATGTTTTCCTCAATGGAAGATGAATATATGAAGGCACGTGCCGCCGACGTTAAAGACGTTTCTGAGCGTGTTATAAGAATTCTATGCAATGATCACAGCAAGCCGGCAGACTCAAAAGTGCCGTCCATTATAATTGCAGACGATCTTGCTCCGAGCGAGACTGTTCAGCTTGATAAAGATTTGGTTCTGGCTTTTGTAACCGTACACGGAAGCGTTAATTCGCATACGGCAATACTAGCAAAAACAATGGGTATTCCTGCGATTACCAATGTAGATATTCCACTTAACAGATCAATAAACGGCAGAATGGCAGTAGTCGACGGCTATAACGGAATAATATATGTCGACCCGGACAGCAAATTTGTAAGAGAAATGCAGACTTTGCAGGAAAAAGAACTGTACAAAAGAAAGCTTCTTTTAGAGCTTAAAGGAAAAGATAACGTAACCTTAGACGGAAAAAAGATGATGCTTTACGCTAACATCGGAAACACTAAGGATCTAGCGTCGGTTACGGAAAATGACGCAAACGGAATAGGTCTTTTCAGAAGTGAATTTATATATTTTGAAAAGAACAGTCTTCCAACCGAAGAGGAACAGTTTGAAATCTACAAAACTGCCGCAGAAACGCTTGCGGGCAAAAGAGTTGTGGTGAGAACTCTCGACATCGGTGCTGACAAGCAGACTGATTATTTTAATCTTGAGACGGAAGAAAATCCTGCTATGGGGCTTAGAGCTATAAGGATATGTCTTACAAATCAGGAAATTTTCAAGACTCAGCTGCGGGCATTATACAGGGCGAGTGATTTTGGGAACATTTCAATTATGTATCCTTTTATCACATCTGTCGAAGAGATTAAAGAAATAAAAAAGATTACAGAAGAGGTAAAAAAAGAGCTTGACGCTCAGGGGGTCGACTATAGTCACAATATAGAAGAGGGCATAATGATTGAGACTCCTGCCGCCGCTCTTATTTCAGATAAGCTTGCAAAGGAAGTCGATTTTTTCAGCATTGGAACAAACGACTTATCGCAATATGCAATGGCAATAGACCGTCAGAATTCAAAAACCGACAGGTTTTACGATCCTCATCATCTTGCCGTTCTCAGAATGATTAAAATGGTTGTTGACAATGCTCATAAAAACCGAATTAAAGCAGGTATCTGCGGAGAACTGGGTGCAGATCTAAGCCTTACCGAAACCTTTTTAAAAATTGGCGTTGACGCACTTTCTGTCTCGCCGGCAATGATTTTGCCGTTAAGGGATAAAATCAGAAAAACTGACACTTCAAAACTGGATTTACAGTATGATCTATAGTCTCATACAACATAGCCGTTGTAAGAATTTCTATAAAAGCTAAAGCCATACAAACCCTTTCAGGAAAGTATGGCTTTTAATTATACTATTTTATTCTTCTATTATTTAAAGACCACAACAACTTTATATTTCTTATTCAAATTTAAGCAGTCTAATCGCTGAGCTTTTTAACAACCAGTGTAGCGCTCACACCGTCTCCCAGTGTTACGTTTACTGCTGCTGCAGACGAAACAGCCATATCGACAATATCGCCTGCGTCAAGCGTTACAATTACGCTTCCGCTAAACAAGTCGTTTACGCCAAGTGCAACAAGTCTTGTTGACTCTGTTTCAGGAATATTAGTTCCATTAACACGAACAGCAAAAGTCAGAGTTGCTGCTGCTCCTACAGAAGCCGATTCTGAATAAGTTATCTCATATATTCCAGCCTGATCTATTGTTATAGAATTAGTTCCTACGGTTACATTCTGTGCCGGCATTGCCGTTGGCAGTTCAACCTGTGCTGGTGTTCCGATTGTCAAATCTATTGTATCCGGTGCATCGTTATAAAGTCCGCCGAATGCAGCTAAACCTGCCGCTGGACCTGTTGGACCAGATGGACCTGTTGGACCAGATGGACCTGTTGGACCCGACGGACCTGTTGGACCCGACGGACCTGTCGGACCTGATGGGCCTGTTGGTCCAGTACCTCCTGTTGCACCTGTTGCTCCTGTTGCTCCTGTTGGACCTACTGCACCGTCTGCACCTGTAGGTCCTGTTGGTCCCGTTGGTCCCGTTGGTCCTACTGCACCATCTGCACCTGTCGGTCCTGTAGGCCCTGTCGGACCTATTTCACCAATTAAACCTGCTTCGCCGGTTGCTCCTGTTGGTCCTGTTGGTCCCGTAGGTCCGGTTACACCTGTTGGACCTGTTACTCCTGCTAAACCAGCATCTCCTGTTGCTCCCGTTGGTCCTGTAGGACCTGTAGGTCCGGTTACTCCTGTTGGACCTGTTATTCCTGCTAGACCGGCAGCTCCTGTTGCTCCCGTTGCTCCTGTCGGACCTGTAGGTCCGGTTACTCCTGTTGGACCTGTTATTCCTGCTAGACCGGCAGCTCCTGTTGCTCCCGTTGCTCCTGTCGGACCTGTAGGTCCGGTTACGCCTGTTGGTCCTGTTATTCCTGCTAGACCGGCAGCTCCTGTTGCTCCCGTTGGTCCTGTCGGACCCGTAGGTCCGGTTACGCCCGTTGGACCTGTTGCTCCTGCTAGACCGACAGCACCTGTTGCTCCGGTTGCTCCTGTCGGACCTGTAGGTCCGGTTACACCTGTAGGTCCGGTTGCACCTGTGGGGCCTGCAATCATTGACGGACAACAAGAATTACAGCAGCAGTTTATATAATTGGCATTGTCTGCACAATCACTTGAACCTCTATAAATGTTCATATAAACATTCCTCCTGAATGAAATTATTTTGCAGATTTTTCGAGCTGTTGACGGAAATACTCCTTATTTGCCAGATAGTTTTTATCATTTGGTTTAATACTTCCTGCTTTGTCATTGTATTCGCAGGCTTTCTGAAGATTTCCCAGCTTATCGTAGCATACGCATAGCTGCATATACGGAATATATCCGTAACAGTCAACAGACGAAAAACCTCCGTTTTGAATTGGGTATTTTAACTTTAAGGCAAGCTCATACCAGAATATTGCCTCACGGTATTTATGCTCTGCCATTTTTATATATCCTATTTCACAGCAAATTTCTGCTCGGGGATTGTCATATTTAAAGTTCCAAAAAAGACTGTTCAGTGCCTCGTTTGTCCTGTCCAGCTTCATATAGCATCTCGATAGATCCAGACAAGCGTTTATACTGTTTTCAATCCACTTATCATCAGCGTCGAAAAACTCTTTAAACGCCTTTATTGCATCTTCATACCTTTCGTGAAAATACAGCTCCCTTGCATAATAATACTTCTGTCTCGTGTCAAGAACCTTACCGTCATTTAAAAGTCTTTCAAAGATCCTCAAATTCCGATTTGGGTCGTTTACTTTCAGCTTTTTATGCAGAACCTCAATGTCGCAGTACTTAATATTACCGCTCGGTGTTATTACCTCGTGTATTGCACCTTTCCACAAAAAATGACGCGACCTCTTCATAAGTCTTTCTCTGTAATATGAAAACGTCGGGTTTCCATTGTCATCAAAGGCAACATTATACTTCATCATTACTATATCAGCCGACGGTTCAAGCGTGGATTTAAGTTCTTTAAGCTTACGCTGATTTTCAGAATCAATAACATCATCTGCGTCAAGCCACATTATATAATCCTTCTCTGCTTTGGAAAATGAAAAATTCCGTGCAGCGGAAAAGTCGTCAACCCATTCAAAATCATATACCTTATCCGTATACAAAGACGCAACTTCCTTAGTTTTGTCCTTTGAGCCTGTGTCAACGACTATGATTTCGTCTGCAATATTCTTCACACATTCCAGACATCTGCCCAAGACGCTTTCTTCATCACGAACAATCATACATAAACTTATTGTAGGCATTTCGCAGTCCTCCTCACTGTAATTACAACAGCCCCCTACATTAATAGTATGATTAATCTATCTATTGTGTTACCTGCGTTTCATTCATCTTTTGTATTATGAAAATAATTTATTTTTATGATAACACAGCATTCCCTGTAAATAATAATAAAGAGAATTAATTAATGGAGGAACACTATGAGTTTGATATGGAGTGAAAATGTGCCATTCCCGTCGTTTCCGAAGTTGGACGGCAAGAAAAAGACCGATGTTCTTATAATCGGCGGAGGCTTAGCAGGAATTCTGTGTGCATATTTTCTCAAACAAAAGGGCGTTGACTATATCCTTGCCGAGGGAGGAAAAATCTGCGCTGGAACAACCGCAGGCACTACCGCAAAAATAACCGCACAGCACGGTCTGATTTATCATAAACTGCTTAAGTCTCTGGGCAAAGAACAGTCTGCTATGTATCTTAAAGCTAATCTGTCTGCCTTATCTGAATACAATAAGCTATGCAAAAATTTTGACTGCGACTTTGAAATCAAAGATAACTACGTCTACTCTCTTGATGATTTATCTCTCCTTGAAAAGGAGTTCTCTGCTTTGTCAAGACTTGGTTTTAAGTCATACCTTGTAAAGAATGTTTCTCTTCCGTTTAAAACATCAGGAGCGGTAAAGTTTTCAAATCAGGCTCAATTTAACCCGCTTAAATTTGCAGCCGCAATTTGCAAAGACTTAAACATACTCGAAAACACCTTTGTCCGTGAAATAAGAAACAACAAAGCTCTTACCGACAACGGAAAAATTGAGGCAAAAAAAATAATTACCGCAACACATTTTCCGTTTATGAACAAGCACGGAAGCTATTTTATAAAAATGTATCAGCACCGCTCATATGAAATTGCACTGGAAAACGCACCGCAGCTTAATGGTATGTATGTTGACGAAAGCAAGAAAGGGTTATCGTTCAGAAACTACGGAGAATACCTTCTTCTTGGAGGAGGCTCGCACCGTACAGGTAAAAAAGGCGGAAACTGGACAGAACTTAGAGATTTCGCATCAAGATATTACCCAAACGCTCACGAAAAATATTATTGGGCGGCACAGGATTGTATGAGCTTAGACGGTATTCCGTATATCGGGCATTACTCAAAACGGATGAATGACATTTATGTTGCCACAGGCTTTAACAAATGGGGAATGACCTCCTCAATGGTATCTGCAATGCTATTAAGCAATATGGTAATCGGCAAAAAGCCCGATTGGGCAGAGGTTTTTGACCCATCGAGAAGTATTCTGAAACCTCAGCTTGCATTAAACTCCTTTGAAGCCGTCGTAAATCTTCTTACGCCCACCGCTAAACGATGTCCGCATCTCGGCTGTGCGTTAAAATGGAACAGTGCTGAACATTCATGGGACTGTCCATGTCACGGCTCAAGATTTTCCAAAGACGGTATATTGCTTGAAAATCCCTCGACAGGGAATCTGAAATAAAATACAAAAAGCCATACTGACTTAACTGTACAGTCGGTATGGCTTTAATATATTAAATTATCTTCAAATTATGAATTTACCTTTTCAAGTGCTTTCTCTAAAGTTTTCATATTCTCCACATTTGCAAATTCAACTTCTGTCAGCGTTTTTCTAACAAGCCCTGTCAGCACCTTATTAGGTCCAAGCTCTATAAACGTATTAAAACCTGCGTTTTTCATTTTTTCTAGCTCACTTGTAAACTTAACGGGAGAAACAATATGCTTTGCCAAAAGCTCCGGCATATTTGAAAAATCGGTCAGCTTGTCACCTGTAACATTGCTGTAGAAATCAATTACCGGCACATTAAAATCAACGTCTTTTATCTCCTCTTTAAACTCGTCTGCGGCAGGCTGCATTAGCTTTGAATGAAACGCCGACGCTACATTTAGCTTCATTGCCCTTGCCTTTTTCTCTGTAAATACCTCAACAGCTTTGTCAACAGCTTTGGCGTCCCCCGCAATAACCGTCTGAACAGATGAGTTGTAATTTACCGGCACAACATAACCTTCGATCGTTCCGCAAATCTCTTCAACCTCACCTGCCGATAAGCCTATAATTGCACACATAGCACCGTCTGAATTCTCTGCCGCTTTCTGCATTGCTTCTGCTCTGGCTTTTATCACCCTAAAGCCGTCCTCAACGCTCAGCATACCCGAACAGACCATTGCCGCATATTCGCCGAGAGAGTGTCCCGCAACTGCTCCGCATTTGATTCCATTTGCTTTCATAGCTTCTAAAGCACAAAGCGAGACCGCCATAATAGCAGGCTGTGAAACGACAGTTTTGTTCAGTTTTGTATCAGGACCTTCAAAAACGATTTTGGCAAGGTCGTAGCCGAGAACCTCGCCGGCTGTCTTAAAAACAGACCTTGCACCGTCAAAGTTATCAAACAGCTCCTTTGCCATTCCTACATACTGCGAACCCTGCCCCGAGAACATAAATACATTTTCAGACATAAATTTACTCCTTGTCTTAATAAATCAGTAATCGTACACTTGTTATTAACAAAATAATGTTGACCTTTTTGCATAAAAATAGTATAATATATAACATCAATAATTCCTAAAGAAGTCAGAACAGCTTGACTGCTCAGCTTCACAGACGTATAATAGCGGTTTATATCTGTCGGGAATTGCGTCAGCTTTTTATTGTGAGAGTTGGCTTTTGTTAATTTAATGTACAATTTAGATTATATCATTTTTATAAAATTTTTTCAATATGAAAGAGAGAGGAATTTTATATGACCGGTGTAAACATCATTGGTGCAGGTAAATACGTTCCCGATTTAGTTTTAACAAACGAAATGTTATCTCAGATCGTTGATACAAACGATGAATGGATCACAACAAGAACAGGAATAAAATCCAGACACATCACAAACGGTGAGCCTACTTTTCATCTTGGCGTTATGTCTGCTAAAGAGGCTATTAAAGACGCAGGCATCGATCCAAAAGACATCGGTTTGATAATTGTTACAACCATTACAAATGACTTTTCCACGCCGTCAGTTGCCTGTCTTATTCAAAGAGAAATCGGAGCAATAGGGTCTATGGCGATTGATATAAACTGTGCGTGTGCGGGCTTTGTTTATGCCTTTGATATGGCAAAAAGATATTTAGAAACAGATAAGAATTTAAAGTATGTTTTGGTAGTTTCGGCTGAGGAGCTTTCTAAAATTACCGATTATACCGACCGTTCAACCTGCGTTTTGTTCGGGGACGGTGCGGCGGCGGTCGTTTTAGAACGGGATGAAAACAAAATATTCTCAAGCTATCTCGGTGCTGACGGAACAGGAGCAGAATATCTTCTCGCAAGAAGCTATAATTCAGAAACGCCGTTCACCACAAATTTTAATAGGTTTGATGATAAAATGCCTGACGGCAACAGTCATTATCTATTCCAAAACGGCAAAGAGGTCTATAAATTTGCCACAAAAACATTGCCGGTTGCAGTTAAGGAATCATGTAAAAAAATCGGTTTAGCTCCTGACGAATTAGATGTTATTATTCCGCATCAGGCAAATGTAAGAATAATAGAAACAGCCGCTAAAAATCTCGGCATTTCTATGGACAAGTTTTATATAAATCTCCAAAATCACGGAAACACTTCAAGTGCATCTATTCCGCTTGCCTTATACGACGCCATAAAAGACGGAAGTCTGAAAAGGGGAGATAAGGCTTGTATAGTAGGCTTCGGTGCAGGACTTACCTACGGCGGAATTGTATTTGAATTTTAAGTTCAGTTAAAAATCTAACGAAAAGAGGGAATTTATGAATACTAAAATCACCGAGCTTCTGGGCATAAAATACCCAATAATTCAGGGCGGTATGGCTTGGATAGCAGAGTCAACCCTTGCTTCTGCCGTTTCCAACGCAGGAGGATTGGGACTTATTGCAGGCGGTTCTGCCCCTATAGACTATTTAAGAGAGCAAATAAGAAAAACTAAAGAAAATGTAAACGGCAAGCCATTCGGAGTAAATGTTATGCTTATGTCTCCTAATGCAGAGGATCTGGCTAAACTCGTTATAGAGGAAAAAGTTCCTGTCGTTACGACCGGAGCCGGAAATCCTGGTAAATTTATTGAGTCTTGGAAAGAGGCTAGAATAAAGGTTATCCCGGTAGTTCCGTCGGTCGCTCTTGCAAAGAGAATGGAGCGTATGGGTGCAGACGCTGTTGTAGCCGAAGGTACAGAATCAGGCGGTCATATCGGAGAAAACACAACAATGTGTCTGGTTCCGCAGGTAGTTGACGGAGTAGATATACCTGTTATCGCAGCGGGTGGAATCGCAGACGGCAGGGGAATTGCTGCGTCAATAATGCTGGGTGCGGAAGGCGTTCAGGTCGGAACACGTTTTCTGGCAGCAGAAGAATGTCAGATACACCCGACATACAAAGAGCTTATTGTAAAAGCTAAGGATACCGACAGCATTGTTACCGGCAGAACAACAGGTCACCCTTGCAGAAATGTTAAAACAAAGTTTTCAAAGCAGCTTGCTTCGGGTGAGAAAAACGGAAGTATTACTCCCGAAGAATTTGAAGAGATCACTCTCGGTTCGCTAAGAAAAGCCGTTCAGGACGGAAATCTTGATGAAGGCTCGTTCTTATGCGGAGCTATCGCAGGTATGATAACGGAAGTCAAGACCTGTAAGGAAATTATAGAGGAGATGTTCTCACAGGCTGAGAGCCTGCTGAATGAATAGTCATTACTTATTTTAAGTATTATAGAGTGATAAACGGAGGATAAATATATGGCAACGGCAATAGTTACAGGTGCTTCTCAAGGAATAGGTGCCTGCATAATAAAAAGACTGGCAAATGACGGCTTCGACTGTGTAGTCAACTGTTACCCGAGCGAAAATGATAAGACCAACGCAGAGGCGGTAAAAGCAGAATGTGAAAGCTTCGGCGTTAAGACAGCAGTTTACCCCTGCGACGTTTCAAAGTATGACGACTGCGAAAAAATGGTCAAGGATATAAAGGCAGAGTTCGGCACAATTGACGTTTTGGTAAACAACGCAGGTATTACTAAAGACGGTCTTCTTGCCCGTATGAGCGAGGAACAGTATGACGCTGTAATTACAGTAAATCAGAAAAGTGTGTTTAATATGATGAAGCATGTCGGCTCTGTTATGATGCGTCAGAGAAGCGGAAAGGTTGTAAACCTTGCTTCTGTTGCAGGTCTTTACGGTAACCCCGGACAATTTAACTATTCAGCGTCAAAAGCGGCTATTATCGGTATGACCAAAACTGCCGCTAAAGAACTTGGTTCAAGAGGCGTAAATGTAAATGCCGTTGCACCCGGATTTATCAAAACTCCGATGACCGACGCTTTAACAGAAGAACAGCGAAATGCTATGCTTTCTGTAATAGCTATGAAAAGATACGGAACTGTCGATGAAATTGCAGGAGTTGTTTCTTTCTTAGTTTCAGATGACGCAAGCTACGTAACAGGACAGGTTATTGAAATAAGCGGCGGACTTTCTATGTAGTGCAGAACCGCATATGAAGTTTGCAAAGAAAGGATTTATAAATAAATGAGAAGAGTAGTTATCACAGGAATGGGAACAAAAAATCCTCTCGGTTTAAGCGTTGAGGAGTTTTGGAATAATATCAAAGCAAACAAGCTGGGTTTTTCTTTTGTTGACCAGTTTGATGCGACTGATTTTCCTATCAAGGTTGTCGGTGCAGTAAAGAATTTCGACCCTCTTGACTATTTTGAGAAAAAAGAAGCAAGAAAGCTGTGCAGATTTACTCAGTTTGCTGTTTCATCTGCAAAAGACGCTTTAAACGATGCTGAAACCGACTTCAAAGACTTAGACCCTTTCAGAGTAGGAGTTATAATTGGAGCCGGTATCGGAGGTCTTGAAGAAACCGAAACTCAGCATCAAAGATTTTTAGAAAAAGGTCCTGACAGAATTTCTGTCTTCTATGTTCCTATGATGATTGGAAATATGGCGGCAGGAGAGGTCGCAATGAGAACGGGCTTTAAAGGCGATAACTTCTGTACGACGACCGCCTGTGCGTCGTCTACTCACGCTATCGGAGAGGCTTTCAGAAAGGTTAAAGACGGCTATCTCGATGCTTGCTTATGCGGCGGAACAGAGGCTTGTATTACAAAATTCTCCCTTGCAGGCTTTAACAATATGAAAGCTCTTTCAAAAGCAACCGAACTTGATAAAGCGTCCACGCCTTTCGACGCTGAAAGACAAGGTTTTGTTTTGGGCGAGGGCTGCGGCATTTTAGTTCTTGAGGAGCTTGAACACGCAAAGGCAAGAGGTGCAAAAATCTATGCTGAGATCGCAGGCTACGGTGCAACTGGCGACGCTTATCATATGACGAGTCCAGACCCTGAGGGAGAGGGCGCTGCGAGAGCTATGGTAAACAGCTTTAATGAGGCAGGCTTGACCGCTTCTGATATTAACTATATCAATGCTCACGGAACTTCAACAGGTCTTAACGACAAATATGAAACAAAGGCTATCAAAAAGGCTCTTGGCGAAAGTGCCGATAATGTTGTAATAAATTCAACAAAGTCAATGATAGGTCATCTGCTTGGTGCAGCCGGTGCTGTTGAGGCAATTATCACAGCGTTGTCAGTGCGTGATGATTTTGTTCACAGAACTATGGGATATAAAACTCCCGACCCTGAATGTGATTTGAATTATGCAGTTGACGGCAATAAAGAAATGACCGTTAATGCCGCTCTTTCAAATTCGCTCGGATTCGGCGGACATAACGCTACAATTTGTATAAAAAAGTTTAAAGACTGATCATAAAAAGCAGAGCTTACAGGCTTAACTTCTATAAGAACGGAGGATCATATAATGAGCAAACAAATAGGCAGCGGCTTTGAGATTGACGACTTAAACGCCATTGCAAAGATAATTAAAGACAACGATTTAGGAAAAATTAAAATCAAGAACGGAGAATGTGAGATTTGCGTTGAGGCAAGAACTTGTTCTGCTTCCCCGATAGTAAATGCTGCTCCGTCGGTTATTGTATCTGATGAAACATCTGCTGAGACAGCCCAAACAGCTGAAAGCGGAAACGTATGCAAATCACCTATTGTGGGAACTTTCTATGCAGCTTCTGCTCCTGACAAAGAGCCTTTTGTATCTGTGGGCAGTCAGGTTCACAAGGGAGACGTTATTTACATCATTGAATCAATGAAGGTAATGAGCGAGGTTACAAGCGAATTCGACGGCAAAGTAAAAGAAATCTGCGTAAACAACGGCGACGCTGTAGAGTTCAATCAGCCGATTATGATAATAGAATAACAATCAATTTGATTGCCGAAAGGAAAATTTATGGCAGTAGTATTAAACAAAGAGCAGATAAAAGAAATAATCCCTCACAGAGACCCGTTTTTACTTATCGACGAAGTAAACGAGCTTGACGTCGGAAAACGAGTTAAAGCCACAAAATATATCAAGGAAGACGACTTCTGGTTTAAAGGGCATTTCCCTGAATACCCGGTCACGCCTGGTGTTTTGATGGTTGAAATGCTTGCTCAGGCAGGAGCTGTTGCACTTTTATCGCTCCCGGAAAACAAGGGAAAAATCGGTCTTTTCGGGGGAATTAACAACTGCAAGTTCCGGCAGCAGGTCGTTCCGGGTGACACTCTGGAGCTTGAAGTTGAAATAATCAAGGTAAGAGGTCCTTTAGGGGTCGGAAAAGGAATTGCCACAGTAAACGGCAAGAAGGCTGTTTCCTGTGAAATCACTTTTGCTATAAAATAAAACTGGAGACTTTATATGATTAAAAAGGTTCTTATAGCGAACAGAGGAGAAATAGCTGTTCGAATAATTCGTGCTTGCAGAGAGCTTGGAATAGCTACTGTTGCCGTTTATTCAACGGGAGATTCAAACGCACTCCATGCAAAAATTGCAGACGAAGCAGTTTGTATAGGCCCTGCATCGAGTGCAGAAAGCTATCTGAATATGCGTGCTATAATATCCGCCTGTGAAATTACAGGTGCAGACGCAATTCATCCGGGCTTTGGCTTTTTATCTGAAAACGCAAACTTTGCAAGAACTTGTGAAAAATGCGGTATAACCTTTATAGGTCCAAAGCCTGAATCTATAGAAATGCTCGGAGATAAGGCTCAGGCAAAGGAAACTATGAAAAAAGCAGACGTTCCCGTAATACTAGGCTCTGACGGTGCTGTTAAGGATATGAACTCTGCAGTAAACCTTGCTCGGGAAATAGGCTATCCTGTTATGGTTAAGGCGTCTGCCGGCGGCGGCGGAAGAGGAATTCGTATAGTAAGAGAAGAATCCGAGCTTGAAACGCAGATCACAGCCGCTAAAACCGAAGCAATGGCTTGCTTTGGAAATGACGAGATTTATATTGAGAAGTTTATAGAAAACCCAAAGCATATCGAAATTCAAATTCTCGCTGATAATTACGGTAATGTTATACACCTTGGCGAAAGAGACTGTTCTATGCAAAGACGCAATCAAAAAGTGTTAGAGGAAACACCGTCGCCTGTTATGACAAAAGAGCTTCGTGAGAAAATGGGTGCATCAGCTGTTGCGGCGGCAAAGGTATGCGGCTACAGAAATGCGGGAACGATTGAATTTTTAGTCGATAAAGACTTAAACTATTATTTTATGGAGATGAATACTCGAATTCAGGTTGAGCACCCTATTACAGAGGCTGTTACGGGCATAGACTTAGTAAGACAGCAGCTTCTTATCGCCTCAGGTAAAGAGCTTGACATAAAACAGGAAGACGTACACTTGACAGGCCATGCAATTGAGTGTAGAATTAATGCAGAAAATCCTGAACAGAATTTCCGTCCGTCGCCCGGAGTAATAAATTCGTTACATATCCCGGGAGGACTTGGAATAAGAGTTGACAGTGCAGTTTATCAGGGATATGAGATTCCGCCGTATTATGATTCAATGATAGCAAAGCTAATTTGCTTCGGACCTGACAGAGAAAGTGCTATTGCAAAAATGAAGTGGGCACTTTCTGAATTTATCGTTGACGGCGTATCTACAAATATTGACTTTCAGCTTAAACTTATCCGCAGAAAAGAATTTTTAGACGGCAGTTACGACAATGGTTTTCTGGGAAGAGTTGATATTTTAAAGGATTAATAATGCTTAACTTTTTATACGCATTGATATATCTGAGGAAGGGAGATTTTTTATGCTTGAAGATTTGTTTTCAGTGGTAAAAACAAGATTCAACGGAGCTGAATCAAATGCCTCAAATGTAAAAAAAGATGTAAAAACAGATATTCCAAAAGATTTGCTTTTTAAGTGTCCCAGATGCTCTAATGTGACATTTATGGACGACTTTATAGGTAATGCAAAAGTTTGTCCAAAATGCAATTATCATTCGAGGATCTCGGCTAAAGAACGTATTGATATGACAGTTGATAAGGGCAGTCTTATTGAATTTGACAAAAATATGACTTCTAAAAACCCTATCGACTTTCAGGATTATGAGCAAAAACAGGAAAGCATTCGTGAAAAGACAGGTCTTAAAGACGCAATTATAACGGGAGAGGCGACTATACGCGGCGACAGAGTTGTAATTGCTGTAATGGATTCAAGATATATGATGGCTTCTATGGGAAGCGTTGTCGGTGAAAAACTTACCCGTGCATTTGAGTTTGCAACAGAAAACAAACTTCCTGTAATTGTGTTTACCGCATCCGGCGGTGCGAGAATGCAGGAGGGCACAGTTTCTCTTATGCAGATGGCTAAGACAAGCGGTGCTGTAGCCCGTCACAACGAGGCAGGGCTTTTATATATCACTGTTATGACCGATCCTACGACCGGCGGAGTAACTGCTTCTTTCGCATCACTTGGCGATATTATCATTGCCGAACCGAAGGTTCTTATAGGGTTTGCCGGAAGACGCGTAATTGAGGGAACAATAAAACAGAGACTTCCCAATGATTTTCAGTCTGCTGAGTTTTTAATGGAAAAGGGCTTTGTTGATATGATTATCGACAGAAAGAAAATAAGAAGAACACTTTCTCACTTGTTAAAGCTGCATCAGAGCAAAGGAGGCGTTGCCGATGAATAACCTGCCTGCAAGCGAACGCCTTGATATAGTAAGAAACAAGTTCCGCCCCACCGTGAGAGACTATATACCGATGATATTTGACGACTTCTTTGAAATGCACGGTGACAGATATTACGGCGACGACGGTGCAATTATCGGAGGAATCGGTTATTTCAACGGAACTCCTGTAACTGTTATCGCACAAGTAAAGGGTCGAAATATAGAAGAAAATAAAGCCTCAAACTTTTCTATGCCCCATCCTGAGGGATACAGAAAGGCTTTAAGGCTTGCTCATCAGGCGGAAAAATTCCACAGACCTCTTATCTGTCTTATCGACACACCCGGTGCATTCTGCGGTGTAGAAGCAGAGGAACGAGGTCAGGGAGAGGCAATTGCCAAAAACCTGATGGAATTTATGACGCTTAAAACCCCCGTATTTTCCATAGTTTTGGGCGAGGGCGGAAGCGGAGGAGCTTTAGCTTTGGGTGTCTGCGACGAATTGGCTATGCTGTCTAATGCTCTCTATTCGGTGATTTCACCGAGAGGATTTGCTTCAATTCTTTGGAAAGACGCAACCCGTGAGCGTGAAGCGTGCGACATTATGAAAATCACTGCCGAAGATTTGAAAAATTTGAACATATGCGATTATATTATTGAAGAGCCTGAAGGCGGTGCACATAATAACCCTGATTTAGTTGCTGAAAATATAAGTAATTATTTGTGTGACGCTTTTAAAAGAAATTTGCAAAAACCTATTGACGAATTACTTAATGATAGGTATACTAAGTTTAGGAAAATCGGTGAATTTGAGGAAAACCAGAACTAACCAAAAAAGGTTATGGCGGGTAAGCTGAATATTACAGCTTAATTCCCGAAATAATAGACATATCTTTAAAAAGGAGGTTGTTTTTCACATGGTATTTGATAAGGTAAAAGATATTATCGTAGATCAACTTGATGTTGACGAAGACAAGGTTACATTAGAGGCTTCTATTACGGAAGATTTAGGTGCAGATTCTCTTGACGTTGTTGACTTAATTATGTCACTTGAAGAAGAATTTGATATTAAAATTCCAGATGAAGAAGTTGAGAATGTAAAAACTGTCGGCGATATTGTTAAGTTCATTGAAGAAATAGATAATTAGTTTTATAAAAAAGCCCCGAATAAATCGGGGTTTTTTCTTTTGTAAATACCAATAAAATTACCGGGCTTCCAAAACGTTCTTATACTTGATTTATAAGGCGGATCTTTGATACTAAAATTCACGAACAACTAAACATTCTTCCCAATTATCCCAAAACTATTGATAATCATTATTCTTACATAATTGATTATCTTTCACCAAACTATGCCAGCCAGCCAAAAAATGACCGAAGTATCTCAATCCGCCAAATAAACCGTTTCAATGCAGAAGTCAAGTCACAGATTATAATAGTACGGCATTTTTGTATTTTTAAGAATATTATTACTTCTTCTATCTGAAATTTACATACATTATATAACATTATTTGCATTTATGTCAAGGTTAAACAATAAACTATTTTAATTTTTGTTTATTTGTTACAATTTACAATGATATTTTTTGGGTATTATGTCAGGTTATAACAACTAATGTCGATAATTGTTAAGAGAACAAATAGAAAAATGTTATAATAATTAAAGATACCCTTAAACCGGCTCTTGATTTAAGCGGCATCTATTGAACATTCAAAGAATAAAAAAGTTCTATCATAAATTATTTTTACTTTTTTACAAAAAAATTTATAAAAATAAAGACAAATGCTTCTTTTTGTGTTATAATATATTTAAACATACAACTCTACAGAAAGGGTAATACTCATGATAAGAGAAAAATCCTGCGGAGCAGTCGTATATCGCAAATATCATGGGAACACCGAAATTTTGCTGATAAAGCACGTTAACAGCGGTCATTGGTCATTTCCAAAAGGCCATGTTGAAAAAGGCGAAACTGAAGTTCAAACTGCACATCGTGAAATTCTTGAAGAAACAAGTATTGACACTATAATTGACCCGACATTCAGGGAAACCGTTTCCTATTCACCTAAAAAGGATACTCACAAAATAGTGGTGTATTTTATTGCAAAAGCAAAGAATACAAACTTCATTCCTCAGGAGGAGGAAATCGCTGACGTCAGATGGATAGAAATTGACCGTGCCTGTTCGGTACTCACTTATGATAATGATAAGGGTATTGTTAATAAGGCCAAAAGTTTTTTAGGCTGATCTGCAATTTTAAATAACTCAAGCTAAATGCTTGGGTTATTTTTTTCTTGTTCAGCGTTTTGAAGTTCCAGTTCCTTTCGATATGACGAAAGTATCTGCGATTCAAACTCTGACCTCACATCGCTGTTGATCGGATGAACTACATCTCTGAATATACCTTTTTCATCGCGTCTGCTGGGCATTGCAACAAAAAGTCTGTTTTCACCCTGTATAACCTTAATGTCATGTACGGCAAAAACATCATCAAGTGTTATGCTTACAACGCCTCTCAATTTTCCTGAATCCAATAGCTTTCTTATTTTAATGTCTGTTATTTTCATATGTCCTTGACCTTTCCTGTGCAAAATTAAACGACTTTTCTTGAATTTAATCTTAAAATGTCTGAAATCTGAATTTGCACACCTTTATTTAAAAATATTTTTGACCAAAGCTGTATTTTTATTCAAAAAGACTTTATTTTTATTTTAAAATGTTATATAATATATTAAAGAATATATGTTCATCATAAAGGAGCCTTCTTAATGCAAAAACAAAACACAAAAATAAACTCAAATATTTTAGAAGGAAAAAAGCATATCCACTTTATCGGAATAGGCGGAAGCGGTATGTATCCGCTTGCACAAATTCTCCATTCAAAAGGGTATTACCTGACCGGCTCTGACAATAACGAAACCGAAACTCTCGACGCTGTGAGAAAAATGGGCATACCAGTTTTTATGGGTCAAAGAGCCGAAAATATAGAGGGTGCAGATTTAATTGTTCATACAGCAGCTATAATGTCCGATAATCCTGAACTTATAGCGTCTTATCAGAGCGGTGTTCCCGTTCTTGAAAGAAGCGAACTTCTAGGAATCGTGACAGAATGGTATAATAACGCAATATGTATTTCGGGAACTCACGGAAAAACAACTACAAGTTCTATGCTGACGCAAATCTTCATAGAAGAGGGAGTAGACCTTTCCTGCGTAATAGGCGGAAAGCTCCCATCAATCGGCGGAAGCGGAAAAGCAGGGAGCAGTGATATAATGGTCTGCGAGGCGTGCGAATTTGTAGACACCTTTTTAAAGCTTTCGCCTGATGTTGCCGTAATTTTAAACGTCGACGCTGACCACTTAGACTATTTCGGTACGCTTGATAATATAAAAAAGTCGTTTCATAAATTTGCTTCAAAAGCGTCAAAAGCACTTATTATAAACGGTGATGACAAAAATACTCTTGACTCTATCAAAGGAATAGAAAAGGAAATAATAACTTTCGGCTTTGACAGAAAAAATGATTACTCCGCAGAAATTAAAGAGATAAAAGGTCTTGAAACTGCTTTTGATCTTTACTTCAAGGGTAAAAAAGAATGTACTCTTTCAATACACGTTCCGGGTATTCATAACGTACTAAATGCACTTGCAGCAATTGCCGCCGCAAGATATTCAGGCATTTCATACGACGGTATCGCTTTAGGGCTTCAAACATTTCGCGGTGCAATAAGACGTTTTCAGAAAATTGATGAAGTAAAGGGAATAACCGTCGTTGACGATTACGCTCATCACCCCGCAGAAATAGAAGTTACATTAACGGCAGCCAAAGCACTCGGTTTTAATAACGTATGGGCAGTATTTCAGCCCTTCACATATTCGAGAACCTCAATGCTCTTAGACGACTTTGTAAAGGCTCTTAAAATTGCCGATCACACAGTGCTGACTGATATTATGGGAAGCCGAGAGAAAAATACTGAAGGTATATATTCAAAGGATTTGGGCGAGAAGATTCCGAATTGCATCTGGTTTGATTCGCCTGAAGAAGTTCAAGACGCTCAAACAGCCGAGCAAAAGGAAAAAAATTTCGATCAGGTCGTAGATTATATATGCAAAAATGCAAAATCAGGTGATTTGGTTATCACTCTCGGCTGCGGAGATGTTTATAAAGCGGCAAAAAAGCTGGTTCATAAGCTAAAAAATATTGACTGTAAAAATTAAGTTCTTATAATTAAATTCACAGTAAAGCTGACGAAAGGAAGATGATCATATGAAAACACTCAGCGACAGAGATAAGCTCGTTTATAAATACATTAAAGAGCGTATTGAGGACGGTTATGCACCTACTGTCAGAGAAATCTGTGCTGAATTCGGCTTTAAGTCCTCATCTACAGGCTTTCGCTGTATTGAAACTCTCAAAGAGGCAGGGCTTTTAGAAAAAGGAACAAATCAGAACCGTGCTATAAAGCTCACAGGAAAAAAGGGTATGAGTATTCCTTTGGTCGGCACAGTTACTGCGGGAAATCCTATTACCGCTATTGAAGATATAACCGATTACATCAGCTTTCAGCCTGACAGGCATTATTCAAATCAGCTTTTTGCATTGAAGGTTCGGGGAGAAAGTATGATAAACGCCGCTATTCTAGACGGTGATATTGTAATAGTCGAGCAGGTTCCCGTAGCGGAAAACGGTGAAATTGTTGTTGCCCTCGTAAATGATGAAGAAGCAACCGTCAAAAGGTTTTATAAAGAAAACGGACATTTCCGTCTTCAGCCGGAAAATGATACAATGGAACCTATTATCGTTGACGAAGCGAAAATTTTAGGTAAGGTTGTCGCTGTTGTAAGATACTATGATTAAATAAAAGAGCATACAAAAATCCTCAGAAGTATACTTCTGAGGATTTCTATTTTGCAAAATAAAAAGAGCAAGACCTATTACGAGTCCGCCCCCTTATTTTAAAATTTACTTGATAAGCTTCGCAAGCTGTGACTTTTTCCTTGCAGCCTTATTTTTGTGCATAATGCCCTTTGCCGCAGCCTGATCAACCTTTTTGATTGCATAAGTAACTGCTTCCTTAGCGTTTGCGTCGCCGTTAGCAACAGCAGCCTGTGCTTTCTTTAATACAGTCTTAATTTCTGATTTAATAGCTTTGTTTCTTGCGGTCTTAGTATTAATAACCTTGACCCTCTTCTTTGCAGATTTAATATTCGGCATTTTCACACCTCCTCTGAAGTATTTACAAAAATCCTTTTTTGAACTCTTGTAATATTTTGCACTTATTTGCATAAGCTAATTGCATGACTGAGAGGAAAATGCAATTATTTTATAAAACAAGTCTCAAGTGATATAATAGCATATTAAAAATAAAATTGCAAGCATTTTTCACAAATTTTTAGTAAGGACTTTTCCTAACACTTAACAGGTCAATTTCTTTACGCAAACAATGATAAAAAAATTAAGGAGTTTATAATATTATGGGAATTCGTACCGATCTTGCACTTGAAGCCGCACAGCAGCTTACAAAAACAACGCCTATTGAGGGAATTACAAAAAACGAACGTCAAAAGGCAGATTTGAACATCACTGAAATTATAGTTGAAACCGACTCTGCCGCACAAAGTCTCGGCAAACCCAAAGGAAAATATATAACCATACAAAGCGAACTTCCGCTTGAAAACCACCCTGATAACTTTAACGAGCGAGTAGATATTCTTGCAGAGGAGATAAACAAGCTTTGCAGGAATAAGGAAAATATTCTTGTAATAGGTCTTGGAAATAAAAGCATCACCCCCGATAGCTTAGGTCCCGACGTAGCTGACCAGACCTTCGCAACACGACATATAAAACAGCTTGCCACAGACGTCGATACAACAGACCTTTCAACAGTTTCCGTTGTTAAGACGGGAGTATTAGGCAACACGGGAATTGAATCAAGCGAAACTGTAAAGGCAGTATGCGGTCTGATCAAGCCCTCTGTTGTTATTGTTATTGACGCTCTTGCCTGCTCGGAAATATCAAATCTCGGCACAACAATTCAGCTTTGCGACACAGGCATTTCACCGGGAAGCGGTGTGGAAAATGCCCGAAAAGAATTATCAGAACAAACTCTGGGCACACAGGTAATAGCAATAGGAGTTCCCACGGTTGCAGATATGCAGACTATTTCAGAATATGTGTTCCAAACACCGGCTCCGAATAAGGAAATGAACAATATGATGGTAACTCCGCGTTCAATTGATAAGCTGATTATGAGAGTTTCCAGACTGATTGCAATGGGTATAAATAGAGCGTTTCAGCCCAATTTGTCTATTGAAGATATAACTTCGCTTGTGGAATGATTTTTAATTCTATCTGAAAACAGCAAAAAACTCCTATGGAAATTAAAATCTCATAGGAGTATTATTTATTAAACCTTTATTAATTCATTATTTTATACAAATGCTTTATACCAAATACAAAAGCTGTCAGTTTAATACCGACAGCTTAATATTTAGTTATTCTTCTGTGTTTTCTGTTTCGTTCTGTTCTGCGTCCTCAGCTTCCTGTTCCTGAGCCTCTACTTCCTCATCGCTTGGCTGTTCAACCTCAGAAATCTCAGCTGAATCATCATGTTCAGCACGGGTAAACGTAACAACTCGGGAATCATCTTTAAGCTTCATCAGCCTTACACCGGTCGCATATCTGCCCATAACTCTGATGTCGTTAGCACGAATTCTTATAACAACTCCATCGCTCGAGATCATTATAATATCGTCCTCGTCGTCGACAACCTTAATGCCGCAGACATATCCCTTTTTATCCGATACCTTATAGTTAAGCAGTCCGTAACCGCCCCTGTTCTGAATCCTATAAGAATCCAAAGTCGAACGTCTTCCAAGACCCTTATCCGAAACGGTAAGAACTGTTGCACCGTCACGAATTCTAGCCATAGATACAACGTAGTCTCCGTCACGAAGCTTGATAGCACGAACTCCGTGAGCTGTTCTTGACATTGGACGCATTTGACCTTCATTAATTCTGATGGCCCTTCCCTCGTGAGTTGCCACCATAACCTCATTTGAGCCGTCAGTCATTCTTGCACCCATAATTTCGTCGCCGTCATCAATACCAATGGCAATAAGACCGTTCTTTCTGACATTTTTGTACTGGGAAAGAGCCGTTCTCTTTATCTTGCCGTTTTTGGTGACCATTATAAGGTATTTGCCTTCGTCAAAGTCCTCAGTTTTTATCATCTGAGCAATATGCTCACCCTCTGATAAAGGCAGAATATTTATGATGTTTGTTCCTCTTGACGCCTTTGAACCCTCAGGTACTTCATAGCATTTCAGCTTATACATAATGCCCTTGTTTGTAATAAACAAAACATGATCGTGAGTGGAGCATATAAACATTTCTGAAACGAAATCGTCCTCTCTCTGTTTCATTCCCGAAACGCCCCGACCTCCTCGATGCTGAGCTTTATATACCGAAACAGGCATTCTCTTTATATAACCGTTATTGGTAAGTGTAACAACATTATCCTCAACCGGAATGAGATCCTCAATATCGACTTCTCCGCTAACGTTTTCAATGCTTGTCCGTCTTTCATCTCCGTACTTGTTCTTTATTTCATTTACTTCATCGAGAATTATCTGAAGAACTCTGTCGTGATCAGCAAGTATATCTTCATAATCGGCAATTTTTTCTTTAAGAGCATTAAATTCATCAACAATTTTCTGTCTTTCCAGACCCGTTAGCTGACCCAGACGCATCTTAACGATTTCATCAGCCTGAACCTCAGTCATACCTTTTGTGTGTTCAGTAAGCTCGGTGTCTCCGAGAAGTATAGCCATATCCTCGTCTTTAAAACGCTCTAATAGTCTTTGTTTACCCTCTTGAATCGTCTTTGAAGAACGGAGAATATTTATAACCTCGTCAATATTGTCAATAGCAAGGCAATAACCCTGTAAAATGTGAGCTCTGTCCTTTGCTTTTTTCAAATCAAAGCGAGTTCTCTTTTCAATAACTTCTACCTGAAAATCAAGATAATGCTCAAGCACCTGCTTAAGCGTAAGTATCTTAGGAACTCCGTCAACAAGGGCAAGCATAATAACTCCGACCGTATCCTGAAGCTGCGTGTATGAAAACAGTTTGTTTAATACGACCTGCGGAATTGCGTCTTTTTTAAGCTCAACGACAATTCTCATACCGTTTCTGTCAGATTCATCACGCAAATCGTGAATTCCGTCAATTCGTTTTTCCTTAACAAGGTTTGCGATACTCTCTAATAGCCTTGACTTATTAACCATATAAGGAATTTCATGTACAAGAATACAATTTCTGCCCTTTATTTCTTCTATTGAAGTTTTAGCTCTTAGAGTGATTTTTCCTCTTCCTGTTGCATAAGCGGCACGAATACCAGCTCTGCCCATAATAATTCCGCCCGTCGGGAAATCAGGACCCTTAATACAGCCCATAAGCTCCTCAAGAGTACAATCAGGGTTTTCAACAAGAAGACTAAGAGCGTCAACAACTTCTTTCAGGTTATGAGGCGGGATATTCGTCGCCATACCGACGGCAATACCCGTTGAGCCGTTTACCAAAAGCTGCGGAAAACGGCTTGGCAAAACCTGTGGCTCTTTCAGTCTGTCGTCATAGTTCGGCATAAACGGTACGGTTTCTTTATTTATATCCGTAAGCATATGAACCGAGATCTTTGCCATTTTTGCCTCAGTATAACGATAGGCAGCAGGCGGGTCTCCGTCAACAGAGCCGAAGTTTCCGTGACCGTCTACCAACGGATAACGCAGAGAAAAGCTTTGTGCCATACGCACAAGAGCGTCATAAACAGATGCGTCACCGTGAGGGTGGTATCTACCCAGAACCGCACCTACAGTATCGGCACATTTTCTGTATGCTTTGTCAGGCGTTATTCCGTTTTCGTGTAAAGTATATAAAATTCGCCTATGAACCGGTTTTAATCCGTCACGAACATCCGGAAGTGCACGTGAAACTATAACTGCCATTGAATATTGAATAAATGAGCTTTTCATTTCTTTTTCAATATCCCTGACAATTAATTTATTATCAAAATTTCCTCCGTCGGAAAAAGACTTGTCCTGAATCTCGCTTTCTGACACAATATCACTCTCTTTTCCTAAAAATTAATTCTATCATTTATTTGTCTTGATTGCTTCTGTTTCAAAATCATCGCCCAGCTTTTGGTCAAATACAAATGAAAGCTGTTTTATTTCATTTTCTGTTAAGCATCTCTTTGGCAGAACGTAAATTGATTCTTTTTTCAAAAAGATTATAAATAGATTATCTTTTTCATAAACTGACAGTCCTATATCGCCAAGGCTGACAATCCTTGGCGGAATGTTAGGAGGTTCTTCCCCATCTTTGATCGCCTGGTCTATCTCTTCCTGAGAAATTACCGTTTCGATCGAAAACTTATTTTCATACAGTTTAAAAATGTACCTGTCGTCCTCAAGCGGCTTTAACGACTGCATAAGCGTCTTTCTAATTTTTATAGGATTATACCAAACTATAAATATTACAGCTAAACATACTACCATACAAAGCCATGAAGCAAAATTGTCCGGTGCTTTTACAATCTGGTAAATGAATAAAATAGCTAAAATTCCAAATGCCACAGTTTTTAAAATGTTGGATTTTAAT
Organism: uncultured Clostridia bacterium; assembly: GCA_947589185.1. GTDB lineage: Bacteria > Bacillota > Clostridia > Oscillospirales > Ruminococcaceae > UMGS1601. Next base: position 130,249 of record CANQCK010000002.1, read on the forward strand.
ATGAATTTTTTCTGAAATTCAACAAAAGCCTCTTCCTCCTCAGTGTTTTTAATATCATAAGTCACCGAGAGTTTCGGTATTTCATCATCAAACGACCCGTTTATTTGTTCCGCCGCTTGTGACTCAAATGCTTCTAACTGTGATTTAACAATTGACTTTTCTTCTTTTTTTTCCTCTCCCATTTTACAACTATGCTCTCATAAAGAGCAATCCTCCTGTTTAATTTTTCAGCGATAATTATATATCAAGATTTTCCGCATACTTTGCATTTTTCTCGATAAAATCTTTTCTTGGTGCAACCTTATCACCCATCAGAATTGTAAATATTTCATCTGCCTTTTGAGCGTCTTCAAGCGTAATTTTAATCATTGTTCGTCTTTCAGGATCCATAGTTGTTTCCCAAAGCTGTTCAGGGTCCATCTCTCCGAGACCTTTATATCTCTGAACTTCAACCTTCTGATTGTTTTCACCTGCTAGCTCTTTAATATATTCGTCTCTTTCCTCATCAGAAAAAGCATACCGAACTTGCTTTCCCCTGAAAACTTTAAACAGAGGCGGCTGTGCAATATAAACATGGCCTTGTATAACAAGCTCCTTCATAAATCTGAAGAAAAACGTCAAAAGAAGCGTTCTTATATGGCTTCCGTCTACATCGGCATCCGCCATAATGATTATCTTTCCGTAGCGAAGTCTTGTTATATCAAAATCCTCTCCGATGCTTGTACCCAGTGCAGTAACAACAGGCATAAGCTTTTCGTTTCCGTATACCTTATCTATTCTTGCTTTTTCAACATTGAGCATCTTTCCCCAAAGAGGCAGGATAGCCTGAAATCTTCTGTCTCTGCCTTCTTTAGCAGAACCGCCCGCAGAATCTCCCTCGACAATGTAAATTTCGGTTCCCTCTGCTCCTTTTTCAGAACAGTCAGCCAGCTTTCCCGGAAGCTGTGCAGATTCAAGTGCGGATTTTCTCCTTGTTAAGTCTCTTGCTTTTTTGGCTGCTTCTCTCGCCCTTTGAGCTGCCATTGACTTTTCAAATATAGCCTTTGCGACAGTAGGATTCTCCTCAAGATAATTCATCAGCTTTTCGCTAACGATTTTATCAACTAAAGGTCTTACCTCCGGATTGCCCAGCCTGCCCTTTGTCTGTCCCTCAAATTCGCAGTTTGTCAGCTTAACGGAAACAATAGCAGTTATTCCCTCTCTAACGTCGTCCCCGAGAAGTTTTTCACCGTCCTTAAGTAGATTGAACTTCTTTCCGTATTCGTTAATAACTCTGGTCAGTGCGTTCTTAAAGCCTGTTTCGTGAGTTCCGCCGTCAATGGTGTGAATATTGTTCGCAAAGCTCATAACAAATTCGTTATAGCTGTCGTTATACTGCAATGCGACCTCTGCATAACTGTCGCCGGCAGAGCCGCTAATATAGATTACTTCGGGAATTATAGCGTCAAGACCTCTTACATTATGAATGTGAGTAACAAACTCTCTGATTCCACCCTCGTAGTGCAGAATTTCAGATTTAATATCATTATCATCTCTTTTATCAGAAAATACGATCTTCACACCGGCATTTAAAAATGCCTGTTCACGAAGTCTTTTTAACAGTGTTTCATAATCGTAAACCGTTTCTGAAAAAATTTCAGGATCTGCCTTAAACATAACAGTCGTTCCCGTTTTATCAGTTTTTCCGATTACTTTTAATTCTTCAGAGTAATGACCTCTGTCAAACCGCTGAAAATGAATGTTTTCGCCGTCATAAACTGTCAGCTCTAACCATTCCGAAAGAGCGTTTACAACAGACGCTCCCACTCCGTGCAGACCTCCTGCGACCTTATATCCGCCGCCGCCGAATTTTCCTCCTGCGTGAAGAATCGTATACACAACAGTTGCAGCAGAAATTCCCTCTTTCGGGTGAATGCCTGTAGGTATTCCACGTCCGTCGTCGGAAACTCTGATTATTTCACCTGGCAGAATTTCAACCTTAATTTCATCGCAATAACCCGCAAGTGCTTCGTCTATAGAGTTATCAACAATTTCATAAACCAAATGATGCAAGCCCCGTGAACCCGTTGAACCTATATACATACCCGGTCTTTTTCTTACTGCCTCTAACCCTTCTAATACCTGAATTTGACTTTCATCATAGCTGATATTTTCGTCAACCTGAGAAATATTTTCATTTGATATTTCTTCTTCAATCTCTGTATTCTTCATTTCAATTTCCTGATTGCTCAAAATAATCCTCCTTAATTCTGAAAAAACACTTTATATCATTAAATTTCTCTTTTAATAAATCTTTTCTTTAAGGTTGCTGTTGAAATTTGAGAAATATAAACAGTTTCATTAAAATCCTCATCAAAACAAACAATAAAACTTTTCGGAAGGTCAAAGGACACATTCACAATCCTTCCCATTTTCTCAGAATTGCTCAAAAATTCCTTAGTGTGCTTTGAAATTGACGATTTTTCAATATCAAAGATCCCGATAAGATTTTTTGTGTTTATTACAACGTCATTTCCCAGATGTAAAAACATAAATCTCCCTTCTGATTTTCAACAACAGTAGCTATTGACCGTTTATAATTCTGCCTTTTTTTATATAAAAGGTTTTACCCTTATTCTTGTTTAATTTTATATCTTCGCAGCAGGTTATAAACACCTGCATATCTGATATTCTCGACAACACAAATTCCTGACGTTTAGCATCAAGTTCAGAAAGTACATCGTCAAGCAAAATGCACGGAGCTTCTTTTGTTTCTTCATAAAGTATATAAGCCTGTGCTATTTTAAAAACCAATGCAACCGATCTGCACTGCCCCTGAGAACCAAACTCTCTGCAGTTAAGACCGTTAATATTGCAAATCAAATCATCTCTCTGAACTCCTATTGTAGTAAATCCTGTTTTTATATCCTCTTGTCTTGATTTTTTGAGCATTGATAAGTATTCATCTGCCATTTCGCCGTTATAGTCATTTCTGTTTTCTAAACTTTTAAACACAGAAGACTCATAAAAAATATTAAGCTGTTCTTTGCCCTGTGATATTTCATTATACAGCTTTCCGGCAAATATATTTAATTTCTTAGTGTAAATATATCTTATTACAGAAATATATGAACCGAGTCTTGACATCTGTTCGTCCCATACATCAAGCTCTGACGGAGACGATTTTCCCAAGCCTATATTTTTTAAAAGAAAATTCCGCTGAAGTAAAATTTCATCATATTGATTTAGAACTTTCCTATAAGAATTTTTAATCTGCGATGCACAAATATCTATAAATTTTCTTCTGTTATCAGGCGAACCTTTTGAAATGAATAAATCCTCCGGCGTGAATACCACGCAACACAAATTTCCAAATAAATCAGATGAATTTCTTAATGGAACACCATTTAATTTAATATACTTATCTTTTACAGTTGTTTTTTCGAGTTTATATTCAATTTTTTGTTTTCTTAAATTATTTTCAAAAGAAATTTCTATACTAAAATTTTGACGGTCAAGATTAATTAAATCCCTATCTTTAGAATTTCTAAAGCTTTTAATTCCGCTGCAAAGCCATATTGCCTCAATTAAATTAGTTTTGCCCTGAGCATTATCTCCGCAAATCACATTAATTTGCTTATCAGCATCTATATTTACCGATGATAAATTTTTAAAACCGTCAATTTTAATATTTGAAATAAACATAAATTAAATAATCTCAATCTCCGTATTTAATTCTTCAATAGTGATTATATCTCCGTCTCTTACTTTTTTACCTCTCATAGTACAGACTTCTCCGTTGAACTTCACATTGCCGTCTTGAATTATTTCCTTAGCAATTCCACCTGTTTCAACAACACCTGCATATTTAAGAAGCGAATCTAACTTAATAAATTCAGTTTTTATTGAAATCTCTATTCTTTTCATTTTAAATCTCATCTTTTACTTATTCATTTTTAAGTCTTACCGGCAAAACTAAGAATGTATAATTTTCAGAATTCAAAGGAACAATTTTCATTGGAAGATTTCCTCCATTCATCTGAAGTTTAACCTTATCATCTGTAATTGTTTTAAGAGGATCAAGCAAAAATTTGCAGTTAAATCCTATTTCGATCATAGGACCTGTTATATCAACATTTATTTCATCGCTGATTTTTCCTATCGAAGTTGAGCAGGAAAGATTAAGCTGCCCATTGTCAAAAACGCATCTTACAGGACTTTTAACCCTTTCATTAATTAAAAGCGAAGCTCTTTCAAGACAGTCAATCAATTCCTTTGTATTTACAATGACCTCTGTATTGCTTGTTTTTGGTATAGAACCCTTATAATTATGAAATTCACCTTCTATAAGTCTTGAATATACCAAATACCCTGATATATCGAAAATTATATGCTTTTTAGAAATGTAAACAATACAATTTTCGTCATCTTCCTCATTGAGAAGCTTTATAACCTCTCTTAATGCGTTTGACGGAACAACAAATTTAAAATCATTTGTCGTATTTATATTTTCAGTTCTGACAGCAAGCCTGTAACCGTCAAGGGAAACCATATTAAAAATTCCGTTTTGAATTTCAAAAAGCTCTCCCTTTAAAATCGGTTTGGTATCAACAACTGCTACTGCAAATATCGTCTGTCTTATCATATCCTTTAAAATTCCCTGAGAAATTGCAAATTTTTCTTCGCTGTCAGCCTCAGGAAGTTCAGGATATTCTTCAGCAGACATTGCACTTACTGTATATTCAGTTACTCCGCCTGAAATCTTAACCTGCATATTTTGACTTACTTCAATTAAAATATCATCTGTAGGCATTCTTTTAATAATATCGGCAAGAAGTCTTGAATTGACAATAAATTCTCCTATATCTTCAGATTTAACGGATATTTCTGTTCTTATTCCAATTTCAAGATCGTAGCCTGTCAGCTCTAAAATGTTGTTTTGAAGTTTCATCTTTATTCCTTCAAGAGCAGGAATTGCAGATTTATCAGAAGCTGCTTTTGATACATTTATAACAGCTTCATATAAAGTTTGTTTATTACATATTAATTTCATAGAAATTTCTCCTTAAAAATAAATAATATAAATAAAAATAAATAGTAGTAGTAGTAGAGTGTGTTTAAAACTAGAAAAACTATCTTAAACGCCGTCTCCATCTATATTTATTTATAACATTCTTTCAAAAAGAATATATATGTTATAACAAAAACAAAATTTTATTAACAACTTTAAACAGCTTTTAACTGTTAAAAATAAAAAATTATCATAATTATTATTGAAAACTTAAATTAAAGTAAAATAAAGAAAAAAATAAATTTAAAAGGTTGATTTTTTGAATGTTAAAAAGATTAATTATTAGGTAAATGAATAGTATACTTGAAAAAGTATAGTTTTTATTTAACTTTTATTGTTAAAAGATATGTTAAAAAATAAAAATGTTATAGTTCTTTTAAATTTTTAATTATGTCGTTTACTGTTTCCTTTAAGTCAGAATTTGAATCAAGCATTTTCTTTACATCTTTGTAATTGATAGTCATAGTAGAATGATCACGTTTTAATTCGTCGCCTATTTCTGTATAGCTTAGCCCTTTTACTTCTCTTATAACGTAAATAGATATTTTTCTTGCCAGAGAAATAGGTGCATTTCTGCTCGGCGAACGAATGTCGTCCGGCGTAACATTAAATGCGGTTGAAACATCTGCTAATATTCTGTCAACGGTAATATCCGCAGGTTGATTTTCAATTAAATTCTCTCTTATAACTTTCTGTGCCATTGCTATTGAAGGCTTTTCATTTGAGAACATTGTAAGTGCGGTTATTTTGTTTACTGCACCCTCGAGTTGTCTTATATTAGTTTTTATTTTCTCTGCGATAACCCTTGAAACAGGATCGGGAATCTCAATATTTAACAGCTCGGCTTTTCTTTTTATAATAGCCATTCTCGTTTCAAAATCAGGCGGCTGAATGTCTGCCTGAACGCCTCTTACAAATCTGCTTTTTATTCTGTCTTCCAGCTTTGAAATTTTAGTCGGCGAAATGTCAGATGTAAGCACTATTTGTTTTCCGTGATTGTAAAGTTCGTTAAATGTATGGAAAAATTCCTCCTGCGTCTGTTCTTTTTTTGAAAGAAATTGAATATCGTCCATTAAAAGAAAATCTACGTTTCTGTATTTTTGATGAAAGGATTCCGTATCTCTGTTTGTTATGGCTGTTATAAGTTCATTTGCGAATGTCTCGCAGGTTACATACATAACATTTTTTTCAGGGCTTTTTCTCTTTACCTCGTGTTCAATTGCTTTAAGCAAATGTGTTTTTCCAAGACCTGAATCGCCGTAAATAAAAAGCGGATTGAATACTGCTTTATTTCCTATATTTCCTGAATCTTCATTCATACCGGCAACTGCCGTACAAAAAGCATAAGCAAGTTCGTTTGATTTTCCTTTTATAAAATTGTCAAACGTAAGGTCATAAAGACCGTCGTTAAGAGAGCGTTCTAAATGCTTTTCGTTTTCAATTACATAATTAAATTGACGACTGTCGTCTAATTCCTCAGTTTTATTGGAGATATTTACCTCGACTTCAATGCCTAAGACCTCGAAAAATGACTTTTTTATCAGATCATAGTAGAAATCCATTACTGTTTGCTTTGCAAATTCGCTTTGAGCAAGAATATATGCTGTTTTATTTTCAAGTCTGTCTGCTTCGAGAGGTTTAATCCATTTATCAAAGCCTATCTGGCTGACATTAGGATCGGCAAGACAGTGCTTTTTTACATCTTCAAAAACTTCCGAAAAAGAATCCACTATTAAAACCTCCTGTATTTTTTTATTCAGGGACATAAAAACCCATTTAAAATATTAAGGTAATTATAGCATATTTTTAATAAAAAAACAAGCAAATTATTCAGAAAATTTATTATATTACATATATATTATAATAGTATATAAATTTAAAGCGAAATTTTAGCTTTGGCTTTACTTTTTGTTGTGAAAAATAATTCAAAAATTGTATTGAAAAATCTTATAAATACTATATCTTGTGGTTATAAAATTTTTATAATAAATAATTGTAAAAATATCTTAAACAACTTGACAAACCGATGAAGTTTATACTATAATATTAAATCGTAAGGCTTTTAAAGCAATTATTTTAAAATATTTCAACAGAGTTGTTATATAAATTAATAACTCACGGAAGGGAGGATATAAGGATGAAAAGAACATTTCAGCCGAAAAAGAGACATGCTCAAAAAGAACATGGATTCAGAAAAAGAATGTCTACAAGAAGCGGACGCAAAATTTTATCTCGCAGGAGACAAAAGGGCAGAAAGAAAATCAGCTACTAATTCGTTGACCACTGATACTACTAATTTGAATTAGTTTAGTATTAAAGTGGTCTTTTGTTTTTGATTTAAAAACTATTAAGGAGTATTTTATTTGAGGTTCTTATGTTATTTACTTCTATCATCAATTCAAATAAGGATTTTGTAAAAACTTATAAAAAGGGAAAATTTACAGCGAACAGAATGATCGCCGTATATTTTATTCCCAATAGAAGTCCCTATAACAGAATAGGTATAACGACCTCAAAGAAAATAGGCAATGCGGTTCAGAGAAACCGTGCAAGAAGAATTATAAGAGCGGCTTACAGAAAAACAGAAAAGCTGTTTCCGATAGGTTATGACATTATATTTGTTGCAAGACCTGAAATAAATGTTGTTAAATCTACGAGTATAGAAAAGTTCATAAAACAAAGAGTTTTAAAAGAAATGAACAAGCCGTTCAAACCGTATAAAAAACAAAATCATAACAATAAAAACAGTTGAAAAATGAAAAAGATTTCTGATTTTTTGATACTTATTTATCAAAAGTGTATATCTCCGTTAAAGCCGGCGTGCTGTAAGTATTATCCGACCTGTTCGGAGTATGCCAGACGGGCAATAAAAAAACACGGATTGATCAAAGGGCTGATTTTGGCTGTATGGCGTCTTTTGAGATGTAATCCCTGGAGCAGCGGCGGAGTGGATAATGTACCTGAGAGCTTTTGTATTTATTCACTTAAAAACGGAAAAGAAAAATAAAGGAGAACAATTTTTATGTGGAATATACCTTTAATAACACCGTTACTGGGCTATTTAATGAAGTTGTGCTATATTATTTTCAACAACTACGGTTTAGCATTAATTATCTTTACTCTTATAATTAAGCTAATAACAGTGCCGTTTCAGATAAAACAGCAGAAAAATACTGCAAGAATGGCAAAATTTCAGCCGCAGCTTAAAAAACTTCAGAATAAATACGGTAATAATAAAGAAAAATATCAAGAAGAAATGATGAAACTGTATACTGAAGAGGGTGTAAACCCAATGGGAAGCTGTTTGCCGATGATTATTACTATGGTAATTCTGTTTTCTATTATCGGAGTTGTTTATGCTCCTTTAAAATACGTTTCTAACATAGACGGCAAGTCGTTTAGTCTTACAAGTTCTACAAGCGAAGTTATAAGTGAATCGGAAGCCCTTGTTACCGACACCATAATTATAGCTAACAAAATGGACGGAAAGACTTACAGCGAACTTACCGATGCTGAAAAAGAGGAGATTTTCAAAACCAAAACTTTAGAAGACGGCGGAAAAATTAACGGAATTAAAATAAAAAGCTCTTCAAGCGATCCTAAAAAAGCATTGGAAAATGTAGAGAGAGTTTTTTCTGAATATTATCCTGACGATAAAGACTTTACAAAGTTTTTATTGGACGAAAAAAAGATTTCTAACCGACTTTATTTAAGACCTCAGCTTTTAATGTTCAAAATATCAGACAACGGTTACGGACAAATGTTTGATGTTGTCGATGAAAAAATAAATAAAGAGCTTAAAAGAGTAGATTATACTTTCTTTGGCATTCCTTTGAGTGAAATGCCGAGCTGGACGTCGATTTATCTGCTGATTCCGGTAAGCTCGTTCTTATTCCAGCTTATCTTGACGTTTATTTCTCAGCGTTATCAGAAAAAGAACAATCCAACGGCAAGCTCAACAGGAATGGGTATGAACCTTATTCTTTATATAATGCCTATATTTTCATTCTACATTGCGTTCAGTTTCCCGGTGGGATTAGGTTTATACTGGACTTTGACTTCTTTCTACTCACTGATTCAGACGATCATACTGAATAATATATATACGCCTGAAAGAGTAGAGGCAATGATCGCTAAGGAATCTAAGAAAAAGAAGAAGAAAAAAGGTTTTTATCAAAGAGCTCTTGAAATGCAGCAGAGTCAGATGGGCGAATCAAATACAACAAAATCAGACGATGACGATACAGATGAAGAGAGAAAACTGACAAAAGCCGAGAGAAAACAAGCCGAATTAAAAAGACTTCAGGAAGCAAGAAAAAGAATGGCTGAAAAGTACGGCGACGAATACGAGGAATAAAAAAATAGTTATAAAAGAAAGAAGGAGAAAATCATGACAAAAACATTCACAGCGGCAACTATTGAAGAGGCAAAAGCTCTCGCAGAAGCTGAATTTGGGGTATCGCAGGAACAGATCAAGTTTATAGTATTGGAAGAACCGAAGAAGTCTCTTTTTGGAAAGCTTAAAGGCGAGGCAAAGGTTGAAGCAACCTTTGAGGAAAGCAAACCGCAGCTTGCCGCAAGATATATTAAGAATGTATTTTCAAAAATGGGATATGAGGTTTCAGTTGATATTAAAGAAGACGCAGACGGAGCAGTTTTAGACATTTCAGGCGATAACGTAGAAGAAATTATAGGAAAAAAGGGAGAGGTTTTAGATTCTCTTCAATATCTTTCGTCCTTGGTCTGCAACAGAATAGACAGAGAGTATTACAGGATTTCAACCGACTGCAACGGTTTTAGAGAAAGAAGAAAAGCACAGCTTGAGCGTCTTGCCAGAAAGGTAGGAAATAACGTAAAGAGAAACGGTAGAACTACTGCTCTGGAGCCTATGAACCCTTACGAAAGAAGAATAATTCACTCGGTAATTACTGATATTGAAGGGGTAACGTCACATTCAAAGGGCGAGGATCCATACAGAAAGGTAATTATCAGTTCTACTGAGAAAAAAAGATACGATAACAGAGGAAGAAAAAACAACAGACGTTCATATAACAAAAAAGGCTATGATATAGTAAGTTCCTTTGAAAAAGAATACAAAAAACCAAAACCTGAGGACGAAATGGGTTCAAGCGGACTTTATACAAAGATCGATTTATAATTAACAATAAGGGGGCAGATCTCGCTTTTAGGTCTTGTCCCCTATTTTAAATTATAAGTGTCAGCTTTTAGCGTGCATTATAATATGTTTTAGAGGAGGAACGAACAATGAGTACAGTTTGTGCAATATCAACTCCCAACGCTGTAGGGGGGATTTCTGTTATCAGAATAAGCGGAAAAGACGCTATAAAAATTGCAGAGAAGATATTCGTTCCTTTTTCAAACACTCCTGTTTCTCAAATGAACGGATATACCTGTGCATACGGAAAGGTCGTCTATAACGAAAGAACTATTGACGACGCAGTTTTAACAGTCTTTCTTGAACCTAAAAGCTATACGGGAGAAAACGTTGCTGAAATTTCCTGTCACGGAGGCATATTCGTAACAAAAGAGGTGCTGAGAGCCTGCATTGAAAGCGGTGCAGAGCCTGCGGGTCCGGGAGAGTTTACAAAGCGAGCATTTTTAAACGGAAAGCTCACGCTAACTCAGGCAGAAGCGGTTATGGACGTTATTTCCGCAGAGGGAATACAGGCGTTAAACAGTGCAAATCTTGCACATGAAGGTATGCTTTTTAAAAAGATAAAAAGTGCAGCTGATGAATTAGTACGAATTTTAGCAGAACTTGCGGCGTGGGTCGATTATCCTGAGGAGGATCTGCCGTCTGTTGAGAATGAGACGTTGAAATTATCGCTTAACGCAGTTGTTTCGCAGCTTGATAAGATTCTTTTCGATTATGATAACGGATTGATTTTCCGTCAGGGTATTGATACGGCAATTGTCGGTCGGGCAAACGTCGGGAAATCATCTTTGATGAATATGCTTTTAGGCTTTGACCGCTCTATTGTAACAGATGTTGCCGGAACGACCCGTGATGTAATAGAGGAATCTGCAAGACTTGGCGAGGTCGTTTTGAAATTATCTGATACGGCTGGAATTCGTCAGACTGATGATCTAGTTGAAAGTATGGGCGTCGATCTGGCGGTAAAAAGACTTGAAAACGCCAGACTTATTATTGCCGTCTTTGATGCAAGCGAGAAGTTAAACAGCGAGGATTTAAAACTCCTTGATAAAATATCGGACAAGCAAAGTATAATTGTACTTAACAAAACCGACTTGCAGACTAAAATTACAACAGATGATTTTAAAAATTACAACAAACCTGTTGTAATGATTTCTGCAAAAGAGCAAAAAGGAAAAAAGGAATTAGAAAATGCCGTTATATCGCTGTTTAAGCTGGATAATATAAAATCCGATACCACTGTTTTTGTCAACGAAAGACAGAAAATATGTGTAGAAAGGGCTAAAAACAGCTTAGAGCTTGCACTTAATGCTCTAAGTCTGGGCGAAACGCTTGACGCAGTCACTGTTACAATTTCAAAGGCTTGCGATCATTTACTTGAGCTTACCGGAGAAAAGGCAACAGAAGCGGTTGTAGAACAGGTATTCCATAATTTCTGTGTAGGAAAGTAACTTACATTCACATAGTTTTTGAGGTAGATTATGTATATAGAAGGTTATGATATAATAGTTGTTGGTGCGGGTCATGCAGGCTGTGAAGCTGCTCTGGCTTCGGCAAGGTTAGGGGCAAAGACCGCACTTTTTACGCTTACTCTTGACGCTTTGGCAAATATGCCGTGTAATCCGTCTATCGGCGGAACGGCTAAAGGACATTTAGTCAAAGAGATCGACGCACTCGGAGGCGAAATGGGGAAAGCAGCTGACGCAACATTCTTACAGAGCCGTATGTTAAACAGGGGTCGAGGTCCTGCTGTTCACAGTTTGAGAGTTCAGGCGGACAGAACCCGTTATCACGAATATATGAAAAAAACGATTGAGAGCTGTGAAAACCTTGACTTAAAACAGGGTGAAGTCGTTAAAGTTCTTTTCAAAGAAGGAAAAGTTACAGGCGTTCAGACAAGAATAGGAAGCGAGTTTTCAGCAAAGGCTGTTATTATTTGCTCGGGAACTTACTTAAAGGGCAAGATTTTTGTCGGTGAAAGCTCTTATGAGAGCGGTCCCGACTCTGTATCACCTGCTAATTTATTGTCAGATAGTCTGAAAGAACTGGGCATTACTCTCAGGAGATTTAAAACGGGAACTCCCGCAAGAGTTCACCGACGTTCAATCAACTTTGATAAGCTACAAAAACAGGATGGTGATGAGGAAATCGTTCCTTTTTCCTTTGAAAATCATAACTGTCTTGAAAATAAGGTTTCCTGCTACATTGCGTATACAAACGAAAAAACGCACGAGGTCATCAGGAAAAATATTAAACGCTCGGCTATGTATGGAGGTCAGATCGAGGGCATAGGACCGAGATATTGTCCGTCGATTGAAGACAAGATAATGCGGTTTTCCGACAAACCCCGACATCAGCTTTTTATTGAGCCTATGGGACTGAATACCGATGAGTTTTATTTGCAGGGAATGTCTACTTCACTTCCTGAGGATGTTCAAATCGAGTTTTTAAGAACTATCGAGGGATTGGAAAATATTGAGATTATGAGAAACGCTTACGCTATCGAATATGACTGCTGCGATTCGACCGAGCTTCTTCCTACCCTTGAATTCAAGCAGGTCTCGGGTCTTTTCGGTGCAGGGCAGTTTAACGGTACTTCGGGCTATGAAGAAGCCGCTGCACAGGGGCTTATTGCGGGAATAAACGCCGTTAGAAAAATATCAGGCAAGGACGGAATCGTTCTTGACCGTGCAAGTTCGTATATTGGCACGCTTATTGACGACTTGGTAACAAAAGGCTGTATGGATCCTTACCGTATGCTTACGTCAAGGAGCGAATACCGTTTGCTTCTCCGTCAGGATAACGCCGATCAGAGACTCACTCCCATAGGATATGAGGTAGGTTTAATAAGCAAAGAGCGTTATGACCGGCTTTTGGAAAAGGTTTCGCAGATTGAAGCGGAAATAAAACGCCTTTGGAGGGTAAACGTTTCGCCGAAGGACGCAAACAAATATCTGGAAGAATGTGGAACGGAGCCGCTGCAAACAGGTGCAAAGCTTGCACAGATCATAAGACGTCCGCAGTGTTCTTATAAAGGAACAGCTTTCTTAGATAAGGAGCGTCCCGATTTGCCACTGGAGGTTCAGGAGCAGGTAGACTTGTCTATTAAATACGAGGGATATATAAAAATTCAGCTTGAACAGGTCGAGCAGATGAGAAAGCTCGAAAGAAAATCTCTGCCGAGTGATTTGGATTACTCTCAGATTCGGGGGCTCAGGCTTGAAGCAATCGAAAAGCTTTCAAAAATCAAACCGCTCAGTGTGGGTCAGGCAAGCCGTATTTCGGGAGTAAATCCCGCAGATGTTTCTGTTTTACTTGTATGGCTTGAACAAAACCGAAGAGAATCTAATGATAGAGATAAATCGTAAATTAAATGCTCTAAGAGAGGGCGTTGATGTGTTATGATAATTGAAAAGTCTAATTTTATAAAGCTGTTTTCTCAGTCTCAGCTGACTGTAACCGATGAACAATATCAAAGGCTTTATAAATATTCTGAATTGCTTGTTGAATGGAATAAAAAGGTAAACTTGACGGCGATTTTGTCGCCGGAGGACATTTCTCAAAAGCATTTTCTGGACAGTGTTCTCCCCTTTTCGCTGTTTAACATAAAAAAAGACGCCAAATTGATAGACGTCGGTACTGGTGCAGGATTTCCCTCCTGTCCGCTGAAAATATTCAGAGAAGATATTCATATTACCCTGCTTGACAGTTTAAATAAACGCATAAAATTTTTAGCGGCTTTGTCAGATGAATTGAATCTACACGCTGAATGTATACACGGTCGTGCCGAAGAGGTTGCCCATAAGGAAAACTACAGAGAAAAATATGATATTGCAACAGCAAGAGCTGTTGCGTCACTGCCTATGTTATGCGAATATTGTCTGCCTTTTGTTAAGGTTGGAGGGTATTTTATAGCGTTAAAGGGAAAAAATATCGAGGAAGAAGTATCTTCATCAAAGAATGCAATTAAGGTCTTAGGAGGAAAAATTGACAAAATAATAGATTATTCCCTGCCAAACGGAGATAGTCGAGTTTTAATTGCAATTAAAAAAATATCGCAAACAGCGATCAAATACCCAAGAAATAAAGGTCAAATGACAAAAAAGCCGCTTTAATTTACTTGTTCAAGTAGATTGAGGACGGCTTTTGTCATTAATACACGATGAATAACTATGGAAATAATGAATACCAGATGCTAAAATATTGTTGTGTAGAGACAGAGATATAAGCGATAATTTCGCTTTGGGGAGGACGTCAAAATGGTTAATTTCACAACAAGACAAAGGGAAAAAGAAATAAATAAGGTACTTGAAATCGGTGTTTCTCTGATTAAGCCTAATCCCAGCCAGCCAAGAAAACACTTTTATTCGGACGAGCTTACCAAGCTGGCTAAAAGCATTTCGCAGGAGGGAATTCTTCAGCCGCTGATAATAAGAATAAACGACGGTGAATATCAGCTTGTTTCAGGCGAGCGAAGACTCAGAGCGGCAAAAATTGCGGGTCTGAAAACGGTACCCTGCATTATTGTGAATATGACGGAGAGAAATTCCGCACTGATGGCTTTAGTAGAGAACATTCAGAGAGAGAATTTGTCATTTTTTGAGGAGGCCAGTGCGATCCAGTCGCTTATAACAGTTTACGGAATGACGCAGGAGGATGCGGCAATACGTCTTGGGCTTGCACAGTCAACAGTAGCAAATAAGCTCAGGTTGTTAAGAATACCCGGCGATGAACAGCAGGTAATAATGGATATGGGGCTCAGCGAAAGGCACGCACGTGCTTTGTTAAAGCTGAAATCCAAAAGCGACAGGGTAGATGTTCTGGAACGCATACATAAATACAAGTTAAATGTCGAAATGACAGAAGCCTACATATCAAAGCTCTTAGAAGGCAGACAGAAAAGAGAGTCTTATAAAAAGCGTTCCCCTGTTTTAAAAGACGTGCGGCTTTTTGTAAATACAATAAACAAAGCCATTGAGGTTATGCGTTTGTCGGGAGTCGAGGCTAATTCAAAGAAAACTCAGACTGAAAATGAGATCACATACACAATAACCATTCCAATCAATGAAAACAATTCGTTTACTTTATAAACCCTTAATGTTCCACGTGGAACACAATTCGTTACGCTTTGCATTGTTCCACGTGAAACAATTTGAAATTACATCTTGCAAAAACATACAAACATTGCTATAATAATAGTTAAGTCGCAGAATATCGGCTTAACTATTTTTTAATATTTGTGAAAGGCACAGACAATGGGAAAAGTAATTGCGGTTTCCAACCAAAAAGGCGGAGTCGGAAAGTCCACTACGACGGTAAATCTTGCGGCTGCACTTGGGTTAAAGGGAAAGAAAATTCTTGTTATAGATTTTGATCCTCAGGGGAACACTACAACCAGCTTTGGAATAGAAAAAAGAAGCATACGAAATACTGTGTATGAGGCGGTTATCGGAAACTGCCGTATGGTTGAGGCTATTGTCGCCACGAATTACAGAGGAGTATCGGTTGTTCCTGCAACTCAAACTCTTTCGGGTGCGGGAGTCGAATTTTTGGAACTTGACAGGCGTTCGTTAAGGCTGAAAATGCAGGTTTTGACGGTTAAGGACGATTACGATTATATATTTATTGATTGCCCTCCCACTTTGGATCTGATAACAATTAATGCTCTTGCAGCTTGTGACAGCGTTATTATTCCGATACAGTGCGAATTTTTGTCGCTTGAAGGTCTTGTTGAACTGACTGAAGCCGTTAAGAAGGTTAAAAACAGTTTTAATCCCAATATCGTCATTGACGGGATACTTTTTACTATGTATATGAAAAGGTATAATTTAACAGCTCAGGTTGAGGAAGAAGTAAAAACGCATTTTCCCAAGATGGTTTATAAAACGGTCATTCCTAGAAATATCGCACTTTCCGAAGCCCCCAGCTTTGGACAGCCGATAATGTATTACAACCCGAAGTGTAAGGGTGCAAAGGCTTATGAGGAATTTGCCTCTGAGTTTTTAAAAAGGCAAAAGAAAAGGGGAAACCAGTAATAAGGATAATAAATGAGGAGGAAATATGGCAAAAAAAAGGCTAGGAAAGGGTATGGACGCTCTGTTTTTTGAGAGCGAAGAGGAAAAAGCTTCATCTTCTTCGGCGACGAATACGTTAAGGCTTTCGGAAATTGAGCCGAACAGATCACAGCCGAGAACAGCGTTTGACGATAACGCTATTGAAAGTCTTGCTGAATCTATACGTCAGCACGGAGTTTTGCAGCCCATTCTTGTGCGACCGCTCCCTACGGGCGGTTATCAGATAGTTGCAGGCGAACGCCGCTGGAGAGCGGCAAGAATAGCCGGATTGAGCGAGGTTCCTGTTCTTATAAAGGATTTGAGCGATTTTGAAACTATGCAGATTGCGTTGATAGAAAACCTCCAGCGTGAAGATTTAAACCCGATCGAAGAAGCACAAGGCTATGAAAAGCTGATGAGTGAGTATAATATGACTCAGGAGCAGGTCGCAGAGACAATGGGAAAATCACGTCCTGCTATTGCGAATTCACTCAGACTTTTAAAGCTTGATGGCGAGACTCAGAATATGGTAAAAAATGGTGACTTATCGGCAGGTCACGCAAAAGCATTGGCAGGAGTTAATGATATTAAGCTGAGACAGGAGCTTGCAAAGAAAACGGTTTTAGACAAGCTCTCGGTAAGACAGCTTGAAAAAATTATATCATTGGGCGAGAAAAAGACTAAAAGGTCAAAGACCTCGATTCGCTATGAAAACACTTACGCTGCGGAGCTTGAAGCGGCATTGCAGTCTGTGTTTGGGCAAAAAACGGAGGTCTCTGCAAAGGCTGACGGAAGCTACACTATTAAAATAAAGGTCAAAAACAAAGACGAGCTGAATGAGTTTGTAAAGAACTGTTCGGCTAATCTTGAGAAATAAACATCTGAAATTGAGGAGAAAGTATTTATGTTAGACATCAAATTTTTAAGAGAAAATCCTGATATTGTAAAAGAAAACATAAAAAAGAAGTTTCAGGACGAAAAAATCAAGCTGGTTGACGAGGTTATCGAGCTTGATGAAAAGTACAGAGCGGCAAAAACACGCTGTGACAATTTAAGAAGCCAGCGAAATAAAATAAGCAAGCAAATCGGCGGGCTTATGGCAAAGGGAGAAAAAGAGGAAGCCGAAAAGGTAAAGTCACAGGTCGGGGAGATAAATAATGAGCTTTCTTCTTTGGAGGTCAGCGAGGACGAGCTTTCACAGCAGATAAGGGAAAGAATGTTGGTAATTCCTAATATCATTGATGAAAGTGTGCCTATCGGCAAAGACGATAGTGAAAATGTCGAGATCGAGAAGTTCGGCGAACCTTTAGTTCCTGATTTTGATGTACCTTATCACGTTGATATTATGGAAAAACTAAACGGAATTGATATAGACAGTGCGAGAAAGACTTCGGGCAACGGATTTTACTATCTTTCGGGAGATATTGCGAGACTTCATTCTGCAATACTTTCTTATGCAAGAGATTTTATGATAGACAGAGGATTTACTTATTATATTCCTCCATATATGATAAGAAGCAGTGTTGTTACAGGAGTAATGTCATTTGCTGAAATGGAGGGTATGATGTATAAAATTGAGGGCGAGGACCTTTATCTTATCGGTACCAGCGAACACTCAATGATAGGAAAATTTATTGATACTATTTTAAAAGAAGACGAACTTCCTAAGACTCTGACAAGCTATTCGCCGTGTTTTAGAAAAGAGGTAGGCGCTCACGGAATTGAAGAGCGTGGAGTGTATCGTATACATCAGTTTGAAAAGCAGGAAATGATTGTTGTCTGCAAGCCGGAGGATAGTATGAGCTGGTTTGAAAAGCTTTATCATAATACCGTTGATTTCTTCAGAACGCTTGATATTCCTGTTAGAACTCTTGAATGCTGTTCGGGCGATCTGGCGGATTTGAAGGTCAAGAGCATTGATGTTGAGGCTTGGAGTCCCCGCCAGAAGAAGTATTTCGAGGTGGGTTCCTGTTCAAATTTGGGAGACGCTCAGGCAAGACGTCTCGGAATAAGGGTCAAGGGTGCAGACGGAAACAAGTACTTTGCACATACTCTTAACAACACAGTTGTTGCTCCGCCAAGAATGTTGATAGCTTTTCTTGAAAATAACCTCAATGAAGACGGCTCGGTGAGAATTCCGGAGTCTCTGAGAATGTATATGGGCGGAAAAGACATAATAAAATAATTTGGCAATGTAGTTTCAAAAAAGACGAGGAATTTTATTCCGCTTACTGTTGACTTTAGTGGGATAAAGTTATATAATAATTAAGTAATTGCTTACAAATTAATTTATATGGAGGGTATTAAAAATGGCAAGAGTTTATAATTTCAGTGCCGGTCCTGCTGTGCTTCCGGAGGAAGTTTTAAAAGAAGCAGCAGATGAAATGTTAGATTACAGGGGAACAGGAATGTCCGTAATGGAGATGTCTCACCGTTCAAAGGCTTTTGATACTATTATCAAAGAGGCTGAACAGGATCTTCGTGAGCTTATGAATATTCCTGACAATTACAAGGTATTATTTTTACAGGGAGGAGCTTCACAGCAGTTTGCAGCTATTCCTATGAACCTTATGAAAAATAAGGTTGCAGATTATATTATCACAGGTCAGTGGTCAAAGAAGGCTTTTCAGGAAGCAAAGAAATACGGCAATGTAAAGGCTGTAGCTTCATCTGAGGATAAGACATATTCTTATATTCCTGATTGCAGTGACTTGGATATTGACGACGACGCAGATTATGTTTATATCTGCGAGAACAACACGATTTACGGAACAAAGTTTAAAGAGCTTCCTAACACAAAGGGTAAAACTCTTGTAGCAGACGTATCCTCCTGCTTTTTATCAGAGCCTGTTGACGTAACAAAATACGGAGTAATTTACGGCGGAGTTCAGAAGAACGTAGGACCTGCCGGAGTAGTAATAGTAATTATCCGTGAGGATCTTATCACAGATACTCCTCTAGAGGGAACACCAACAATGCTTACTTATAAAACTCAGGCAGACGCTGATTCTCTTTACAACACACCTCCTTGCTACGGAATTTACATCTGCGGAAAGGTATTCAAATGGATAAAGAAAATGGGCGGACTTGAGGCTATGAAGGCTCACAACGAAAAGAAGGCAAAAATTCTTTATGATTTCTTGGATCAAAGCGAGTTATTCAAGGGAACTGTTGTAGAAAAAGACCGTTCGCTTATGAATGTACCGTTTGTAACAGGCGATGCTGATTTAGACGCTAAGTTTGTTGCAGAGGCAAAGGCAGCGGGCTTTGAAAACCTCAAAGGTCACAGAACTGTAGGCGGAATGAGAGCTTCAATTTACAACGCAATGCCAATCGAGGGCGTTGAAAAGCTCGTTGAATTTATGAAGGACTTTGAGGCAAAAAACAAGTAGACATCATATGTTATATTACATAACAAAAATTTAAGGGGTTAGTTGAAATGTATAATATTAAAACACTGAACAAAATATCTGCCGTTGGGGTAGATAACTTTGATAAGTCGAAATACAATGTTGCTGACGACATTGAAAATCCTGATGCAATAATGGTGCGTTCTGCATCAATGCACGAGATGGAATTTGGAGATAATCTTCTTGCTATTGCAAGAGCAGGAGCAGGAACAAATAATATTCCTGTTGATAAGTGTGTGGAAAACGGAATCTGCGTATTTAACACACCTGGTGCAAATGCAAACGCTGTAAAAGAGCTTGCAGTATGCGGATTGCTCTTGGCTTCAAGAAAAGTTCCTGAGGCTATGGATTGGGCAAAGACATTAAAAGGCAAGGGCGACGAGGTTGAAAAGCTCGTCGAGAAAGGAAAGGGACAGTTTGTAGGTCCTGAGATTTTAGGAAAAACTCTCGGTCTTGTAGGTCTTGGAGCTATCGGCGGAAAACTGGCTAACATTGCGGTTTCTCTAGGTATGAACGTAATCGGCTACGATCCTTACTTGTCAGTAGGCGCGGCTCTTGACTTGAAACCACAGGTTAAGGTAACACCTCATCTTGACGAGGTATATGCTAATGCTGATTATCTGTCGCTCCACCTCCCGTTTAATTCTGAGACAAAGGGTTCTATCAACGCTGACGCATTTGCAAAGATGAAGGACGGCGTAAGAATTCTCAACTTTGCAAGAGGTCCTCTTGTTGACTATGATGATATTTTGAAAGCACTTTCAAGCGGTAAGGTTGCAAGATATGTGACCGATTTCCCGGGAGATAAGGTTTTGTGCGAGGAAAATGTTGTTTGTATTCCCCACTTGGGAGCTTCAACTCCTGAATCTGAGGACAACTGTGCATATATGGCGGCAGTTGAGCTTATTGATTACATCGAGAACGGAAACATCACAAACTCGGTTAATCTTCCTAATGCTGAGCTTACAAAGACAGGAGACGCTCTTGTTTGCATAATTCACAAGAATATTCCGTCAATTATTTCGCAGATCACCACAAAGGTTTCGGAGAACGGCGGAAATATCGAGAACCTTGTTAACAAGTCAAAGAAAGACTGGTCATACACAATGCTTGATGTTACAGGCAAGGTTGACGCTGACGAGTTTAAGGACATTGAGGGAATTACAAAGGTAAGAGTGCTTTAATAGTTTAGAATGAATATTACAGAAAAGACGAGCGAAAAGCTTTTGCTAATCGCCCGTTTTTTTATAATTGATGAGGTAACCAGTAATGATAATCAAACTCAAGAGAAATCATATTTTCTTTGTCTGCCAAATCACGAACCGCTTGCTGAAAGATTTTATACCGTTTTGAAAAGTCTTTTTTTCCATTTGTGTTGTCAAAATCTTCATTGCCCCAACCTTTATTAAATTCATCATATTTTCCAATTTTAATATTACAACTAAGACTTTTACGCTTTCTCCAGACTTTTCTTAGTATTTGTCCATCCATTGGGCAATGGCAAAATTTGAACAATTCTTTTTTATCTTTATCAGCATAACTTGTAATATAAAAATACTTTAGCATCATATTAATAAGTTTTTGTGAATTACCAAATGAAAACTTGCCGTTGCTTTCCTTTTGGTTAATAATCTTACATATTTCAATTGCTGTTTTAAGATAATCCTTATCATAATCATTTTGACATGAATATTTATTATTTAGCACATTGTTAATAAGCTCAGATAACGTATCTTTTAATTGGTCTAATTCTTCTAATTTTTCAAGGGGCTTTTTAGCTCCATTATATGCTTTTCGAGAAACAGCATCTCTTATAGCAGAGATATAAATAAACATGAATATATCATCATTTGAATTTGCCATAAAATTGACCTCCTAAACATTGCTGTTACATTTTGTTAAAAAACAACTTTCTATTATTAAATAATAACTTCCGATTTATAATATTGTTCTTGAAATTTTATTTGTTTCATTATTTCTTCTTTGGTGAAAGTGATATTTTCAGGACAGACCACCCATTTTTCTTCTACATCGTCAAACCTGTGAATTATTGCAATGATTTTACCCGTGAATTTCTCAACGGGTTCGTTTACACCTAAAATGTAAGCGTCCTGTTCCTCTCCGTCAGGTGCGATAATTCCTTCAATATACCCATAGTTAATTGGATAATACATATCTTTGTGTTCCGGATGGTAGCTCCCAAGAGGTCTGTCAACAGTAACCGTAACGATTTTTCCAATCATAATAGTTTCCCCCTAAAATATTATAAAATTATAAACTAATACCAAACAACTCGCACACATTATTTGTCGTAATATCCAGCACTTCTTGAGGTGTAATTCCTTTAGATTCTGCGACCTTCTTTGCAACCTCGCTTATCATTGTCGAATCGCATCTATGTCCTCGATACGGCTCGGGAGCCATATAAGGTGCGTCAGTTTCAAGCAGAAGTTTGTCTATCGGAACTACTTCAAGGGCTTTGTTTGCCTTTTTTGCATTTTTAAAGGTCAGCGCCCCTGTGAAGCTGATATACATTCCTATTGCCAGAACTTCTTTTGCGGTTTCGGCAGAACCCGAAAAGCAATGCACTACTCCCTTTGGTTTAAGCTGTTTTAAGATATTCATACCGTCCTCAGTTGCTTCACGCAGATGCACAATAACAGGAAGTCCTAACTCATTAGCAAGCAAGACCTGCTGTGTAAAAACTTCAATCTGACGAACCTTGTCGTAATTCTCATAGTGGTAGTCAAGACCTATCTCGCCTATTGCGACGATTTTGTTTCTGCCCTTTTTAACTAGCTCACGGAGCTTTTTTATATAGTCTCTGTCTGCCTTGACTATGCAATTCGGATCGGGGTGAAAACCGACACTGGTATAGAAATTTTTGAACTTTTCAGACATTTTTAATCCGAAGTCAGCAGATTCAAGGTCGGTAGCGGCGTGGATCATACCGACTACGGTACTGTTGAGTGCATTTGCAATTACATCTTCGCGGTCAGACTTAAACTTATAGTCATCATAATGACAGTGTGAGTCAAAAATATTATTCAGCATTTTATTTTCCTCTTTATTAGAATTTCTAATATATTCTATCATAAAGATACCGATTTTGCAATAAAAAAGCAACGGACTTATGTCCGTTGCCAAATTAAAACCCTAGTCAGCAAACAAAGGCGTTGATAAGTAACGGTCTCCCGTATCGGGAAGAAGTGCTACAATAGTTTTTCCCTTGTTTTCGGGTCGCTTTGCAAGCTCGGTTGCCGTCCATACAGCCGCACCTGAGGAAATTCCTACTAAGAAGCCCTCCGCTCTTGCAATTTCTTTGCCTGTTTTGAATGCGTCGTCATTCTCGACTGTTATAATTTCATCGTATACGTCTGTGTCAAGAGTGTCGGGAACAAACCCTGCACCTATTCCTTGAATTTTGTGAGGACCGCTCTCGCCCTTTGATAGAACAGGTGATGATGCTGGCTCTACTGCGACAACCTTTACATCAGGGTTTTTAGACTTCAGATACTTGCCTGCTCCGCTTATTGTTCCGCCTGTTCCTATACCTGCAACAAATATATCAACCTTGCCGTTTGTGTCCTCCCAAATTTCAGGACCTGTCGTTGCGAAATGTACAGAAGGGTTGGCAGGGTTTACAAACTGACCCGGGATAAAGCTGTTAGGAATCTCCTTTGCAAGCTCATCAGCCTTTGCGATTGCACCTTTCATTCCCTTTGAGCCGTCGGTTAAAACAAGCTCTGCACCGAATGCTTTTAAAAGATTTCGTCTTTCAACACTCATAGTTTCGGGCATTGTGATAATTATTCTGTAGCCTTTTGCAGTTGCCACAGAAGCCAGACCTATACCCGTGTTTCCGCTTGTAGGTTCAATAATTACCGAGTCAGGCTTTAAAAGACCTTTTTGTTCAGCGTCCTCAATCATTGCTTTGGCAATTCTGTCCTTAACGCTTCCAGCTGGATTGAAGTATTCTAGCTTCCCTACGATTTTTGCTTCAAGATTGTTTTTCTTCTCATAGTTTGAAAGCTCCAATAATGGAGTTCCTCCTATTAAATCTGTGATTTTTTTTGCAATAGCCATAATAATTTCTCCTTTTTATAAAATTGTTTAGGCTTTGGATTAATTCCTCAATTCCTATCTGTTTACTATGTTATATATTATATTCTGAAAAATTATATTTGTCAAGGGATTTTTTAAAATTTTTATATTTTAGTGGAAAATAAATATATCTTAGTATAATTATTCTTTGCAGTGCCTGTTAAATCAGTAAAGTTTTAGGTGTATTATTAGGCAAACAGCGTAATTTTTCTTGACTTATTTTTGTTTATATTATAAAATATATAGTAATATTTAATAAAATCAAGGAGAAAATTTATGAACAATACAGATAAGTCAATGGAAACAATAGTAAATCTCTGCAAACACAGAGGATTTATTTTTCCCGGAAGCGAAATTTACGGAGGTTTGGCAAACACTTGGGATTATGGTCCTTTGGGAACAAGGCTAAAAAACAACGTCAAGGATACATGGAGAAAAAGATTTATTCAGGAGAGGGCGAACAGCTTTGAAGTTGACGCTGATATACTTATGAACCCAAGAGTTTGGGAGGCAAGCGGACACGTTACAAGTTTTTCTGACCCGCTGCTTGACTGCAAGGAATGTAAAATGCGTCACCGTGCAGACAATCTTATTGACGACTTTGACCCGAACGCTCACGCAGACGGTATGACAAAAGAGGAAATGTTCGACTATATAAAGGAACATTCTATCCCCTGTCCGCATTGCGGAAAGCACAATTTTACTGATATTCGTGAATTTAATCTAATGTTCCAGACATTTAGAGGAGTTACAAACGACAGCAAGAGTATTATCTATCTGCGTCCTGAGAATGCACAGGGAGAGTATGTGAACTTTCTCAATGTTCAGCGTTCAATGAGAGCAAAGCTACCATTTTCTATCGGTCAGATAGGCAAGGCGTTCAGAAATGAAATTACTCCCGGAAACTTTACTTTCAGAACAATTGAGTTTGAGCAGATGGAATTCCAGACTTTCTGCAAAGAGGGTGAAGACGCAGACTTGTATGATTATTTCAAGGAATACGGAATGAATTACTTCAAGGATTTAGGTATTGATAAGGAACATCTTCGTTTTCACGACCATGAAAAGCTGGCACATTATGCTAAAGCCGCTTGTGATATTGAATTTTTGTTCCCATTCGGTTGGGGCGAAATCAACGGTACCCATAACCGAACAGACTTTGACCTTACACGGCATCAGGAATACAGCGGACAGAAGCAGGAGTATCTTGACCCTGAAACAAATGAAAAGTTTATACCATATATTATTGAGTCTACCTACGGTCTTGACCGTACTGTTCTTGCACTTATCTGCGAGGCTTATGACGAAGAGGTTATAGATGAAGAAAAGAACGACACCAGAGTGGTACTTCATCTCAGTCCGGTTGTTGCACCTTATAAGGCAGCGGTATTACCTCTTTCAAAGAAGCTGTCAGAAAAAGCGGCTGAACTTCACAGCAGGCTTTCAAAGTCGTTTATGACTGATTTTGACGTCACAGGATCTATAGGCAAACGCTACCGCAGACAGGACGAGATCGGAACGCCTTTCTGTATAACATACGATTTTGATTCATTAGAGGATAATTGCGTTACTGTTCGAGACAGAGATTCAATGGAGCAGGAAAGAATTAAAATTGATGAGTTGGAAAAGTATATTAAAGACAAAATAGAGTTTTAATAGCTTTAATCTTTCTAAGCAGGTGTTTACATAATGCCTGCTTAATTTATATACTAACATTAATTCTTTGCTTAAAACAGAAAAAACCGGTGAGAAAAGGCGAATTTATTCTGTTTGTTTTGGTTTAATGTGTTTTTAGGAAAGCATTTGCAAAGTTTACAAAATATTAATGATTAAAGGAAATAAAACAGTTGAAAAAGATATTAAAACACGTTACACTGTAATTTAATATTATATTCAAATAAAGTCAAAGACCTGAAAGTTAAGTAAATGGTTAATAGAAAAGGAGGATTTTATGCTAAACACCAACATTGACAGCAAATTCGGTAAAGAGGGATTAACCTTTGATGATGTTCTGCTTATTCCTGCTGAAAGCAGTGTAACGCCGAATATGATCAATCTCAAGACAAGGCTGGCGGGTGATATTTACTTAAACACGCCGATTATTACTTCTGCAATGGATACGGTAACAGAATCTAAAATGGCTATTGCTATTTCTCGAGAAGGCGGAATGGGAATTATCCACAAGAATATGTCAATAGAACAGCAGGCAGACGAGGTCGATAAGGTCAAGAGGTCTGAAAACGGAGTTATTGTAAACCCGTTTTCGCTGACGGCAGATAAGTTGGTCTCAGAAGCAGACGAGCTTATGGGCAAATATAAGATTTCAGGCGTGCCGATCGTTGATGAAAAGGGCAAGCTGGTCGGAATCTTAACAAACAGAGATTTAAGATTTGTGACAGACTTTGATATACCCATCAAAGAGGTAATGACTAAGGATAACCTTGTTACCGCACCTGTCGGAACAGATTTGCTTGGTGCAAAACAAATACTTATGAAGCATAAAATCGAAAAACTTCCTATAATTGATGAAAACGGAATGCTTAAAGGTCTTATTACAATAAAGGATATTGAAAAATCTGTTCAGTATCCGAATTCTGCGAGAGATTCAAGAGGAAGACTTCTTTGCGGAGCGGCTATTGGCGTAACTAAAGATGTTCTTGAAAGAGCAGGAGCTCTTATTGAGGCTCAGGCTGATGTATTGGTTCTTGACTCTGCACACGGACATTCAAAGAATATTATTGAATGTGTAAAAAAGGTAAAAGCGGCTTATCCTGATACCCCTGTTATTGCCGGAAATATTGCTACAGCAGAGGCGGCAGAAGCACTCATTAACGCCGGTGCTGACTGCTTAAAGGTAGGTATCGGACCGGGCTCTATATGCACTACCCGAGTTGTAGCAGGTATTGGCGTTCCGCAAATTACCGCTGTTTATGACGCTGCCTGTGTTGCGGCAAAGCATAATATTCCTGTTATCGCAGACGGCGGAATTAAATATTCGGGAGATATAGTTAAGGCTCTTGCGGCAGGAGCTAATGTTGTAATGCTCGGTTCTCTACTCGCAGGCTGCGAAGAGGCACCGGGAGATACTGAAATTTTTCAAGGACGTCAGTTCAAGGTATACAGAGGAATGGGAAGTCTGGGTGCTATGGCTTGCGGCTCAAAGGACAGATATTTTCAAGAGGGAAGCAGAAAGCTCGTTCCTGAGGGCGTTGAAGGCCGTGTACCGTATAAAGGACCTGTTTCGGATACTGTTTTCCAGCTTTGCGGAGGAATCAGATCGGGTATGGGTTATGTAGGATGCGAGACTATTCCTGAGCTTCACGAGAAAGCAAAATTTGTCAGAATTACAGGTGCAGGACTTAAAGAGAGTCATCCTCACGATATTTATATCACTAAGGAAGCACCAAATTATTCGGTTCAGATCTAGCTGCATTATGAATTTAAAAAGCGGCATAGCGAAAGTTAATCGCTATGCCGCTTTTGTGTTTTATGAGCTTATACTTTAACATTTGCTTTTAACAGTGCTTTATTAATTGCAGTTGATAACGCTGTTGCACAAACCATTTTCAGCAAATCAACTAATATAAACGGAATAACGCATACAAGCAAAGCGTTTTTCACTGTACTTTTAGTTGATATAACAAACCAAAAAGTGCCTAAAGCGTACATTAGAATAAGAGATAAGATCATTCCAAAGCAGATAGAAAAAACATTTTTTCTTTTAAACAGAACAGCAGAAAATGAGATAATCAACACCATAAGCGGATATGCAAAAAGAAAGCCTCCTGTAGGTCCGATCAGCTTTTGGAAACCGCCTTCGTAGTTTGAAAAAACAGGTATGCCGACTGTGCCAATCAATATGTAAACAAGAGTAGATAAAACGGCTAATTGAGGAGGAAGAATTGCCCCTATAAGTAATATACAGAGCACTCCAAGCGATATAGGAACAGGTCCTATTGGAATAGAAATGGGGGCTAAAACACAGGTTACAGCAGTTAGCACTGCGGCTATTGCGAGTTCTTTTAGTGATATTTTCATAAATTTGTTTCCTTTCTAAAAGCCTAATATTTGCAGTTTAGGATTAATTTGAATCATTCAGCCGAACACTTACTTCTCCGCTTGAAAGATGTTCAACAGTTTTATCTTTGTATTCAACTACGAGTCGGGCTTTGTCATCAATATCAATGGCTTTCGCTGTTTTATTACCGCTTGATTTTATAACTGTAATTTGCCTTCCGATTAAAAAACTCCTCTTTTTATACTCGTCAAGATAGTATTTTGAGCTTAAATTTTCCATCTGCTCTGCAAGCTCATTGAGTATTTCCGCAATAAGCCTGCACCGCATATTGCCTATGGTGTTATCTAAAAAACTGCCGGCAATGTTTTTTATTTCATCAGGGAAGCCGTCTTTCGGCTTTGAAATATTAACACCTATGCCGACAACGGCATATTCAAGTCTGCCCGATTCAAAATCCACAGAGGACTCCGTTAAAATCCCGCAAACTTTTTTTTCGTCTACGAAAATATCGTTTACCCATTTAATTTTTGCTTTTTTATCGCATAGGTTTTCAATGGCTCTTGAAACTGCAACTGCCGTCGAGGTTGTTATCAGCAGAGAATCCTCAATTGTCATTTTCGGTCTTAGCAGTACAGACATATAAATTCCCGTGCCATTCGGGGAGTAAAACGACCTTCCCATACGTCCTTTTCCTGCGGTTTGCTGCTCGGAAATTAAAACATAACCTTCTTTCGCCCCGTTATGGGCAATTTCTTTTAAAACGGTGTTGGTTGATGTAACAGATCTGCGAATATCAAGCGTAATTTTATTCTTGGTTTTTTCATTGAGAAAGGGCATTATGCCTGTCTTTGACAGAATACTGCTGTTTTCAGACAGAGAATATCCCTTGTTTGTAACAGCGTTAATTTCATATCCGTCATTTCTCAAGGACTTAACCGCTTTCCAGATCGCACCCCGTGAAACATACAATTTTTCAGCTAAAGCAGTACCGGAAATATTTTTACCCCTATTAAGTTCAAGTTCGTATAAAACCTGTTCTTTAAGCGTCATTTCAATACTCCAATTTCATTTGAATTTTCTGTTGTGTTTTATGGTATCAGATAGCCGCTTGATTGTCAACCGATTTTAGCAAATAAGTCGACAATTATGTTTTATATTCACACAAAATCTCTCACATTCATACGATAATTTGAGAGGGTGAATATAATGCTCGTAATAACCTTATTAGTGCTTGCGGTATGTATTGACAGCTTTGCGACTTCAATAACCTACGGCATAGGAAAAATAAAAATACCGTTTCACTGCACGCTTTTAATAAACATTATCGGAGCGGCTATGCTTGCGGCGTCACTAATGCTGGCGGATTTTATTTCTGACAGAATTTCAATAAACTCGATTAAAATTTTAAGCGGCGGACTTTTATTTATAATGGGTGCGGTCAATTTATTTTTCCCGTTTATAAAGAGCATTTTCACACACTGCAAGGGCAAAGAGCTGACGAATTTTGCTCTTGTGAAAAAATCAATACTTCTTGTGATTTTTTTAGATGAAACGAAAGCGGATTTGGATAAGTCAAAGAGCTTATCTGTTAAAGAGGCTTGCTTTCTGGGGGTGGCGTTATCGGTAGATTCTTTAGCGAGCGGGTTTTCAGGAGGCTTGGGAATATGTCAAGGCTACTTTATTTACGGGGTTTTGCTTTGCTTCTTTTTGGGGCTTATAGGTATAAATCTGGGTGCAAAGATAGGAAGGTTAATTTCACTTAGGGTTTCAAATAGGCTTGATTTATCCTTTTTGAGCGGGATCCTCTTAATAATACTTGGTTTTACAAAGCTCAGATAGAAAAATAATAATTTTTACTTGATTATTTTTTTCAAATATGTTATCATTATCAAGGTTGGTTTTTAGGTTACCGATCAAAAGCACATTGGGCGTCATAAGGAGTGGTTTTTTGGCTGAGACGATAACAAACTGGTTTACATCTACTTTCCCGTTCCTGCCAAAAGAAATGATTTTATTTTTCGTTTCTATGATACCTATAGTTGAGCTTAGGGGCGGATTGATCGTTGCACCGCTTTTACACATTCCAATGATAAAAGCTATATTATTCTGCATAGCAGGTAATTTGCTTCCCATTCCTTTCATACTGCTTTTTATAAACAAGATATTAGAGCTTATGAAAAGGTGGAAATATACCAGACGATTTGCCCTCTGGCTGGAGGAAAAGCAAAATTCTCCGAAAGCCGACAAAATAAAAGAAGTAGAGTTTTTTGGACTTATGCTGTTTGTCGGAATACCTCTTCCGGGAACAGGTGCATGGACAGGTGCTTTGATTGCAGCACTTTTGGGGATTAAGCTGAAAAAAGCTATTCCGGCGATACTGCTGGGGCTATTTCTTGCAACTGCGATAATGTGCTTTTTAACCTACGGAATACCTTGGGTAGTAAGGCTGTTCTAATTAATCTGGTTAAGACGGGAAACCGTTTTAATATATGCGGACAAGTGTGAAAAGCACCCGCCTCGGGATAGGATTTGACCCGTGTAAAAATATCAGATCCATATGCGGATATGGCGGAATTGGCAGACGCGCTAGATTCAGGTTCTAGTCGGGGCAACTCGGTGCAGGTTCAAGTCCTGTTATCCGCACCAGCGGCGAGCCGCCGCAGGCATTGCCGCCTTTGGTAAATTCGCTAAAGTCGGTTATTTTTATACAACGGCGGGCTAGTACGGAAAAGGATGATTTCTGACCTTTAAAGATTACATTGTAACCAGTCCCTTACTGAGATAATGTTTTAAGTTATTATGTTACGCAAAAAATATTGAAAAAATAATTTTAACGTGCTATTATGAAAATAATAAATTAAGAGGAAGTCAGCATATGGAACACATAATGAAACTAAGTCCATCACCGTTTCAAAGAATTCAGAGCGGAAAGAAAACCATTGAATTACGTTTATATGACGAAAAAAGAAAGAAAATTCAAATCGGTGACTATATTCGGTTTATCAATACAGATAACCCGAGTGAAACGCTAGTGGCAGAAGTCGTCAATCTTTTTGTTTTTGATTCCTTTGCAAAGCTTTACCGCAAGCTTCCGCTATTGGAGTGCGGATATACAGAACAGAATGTCAAAACAGCTTCTCCGAAAGATATGGAGGAGTATTATACAAAGGAATTGCAGGAACAATACGGGGTCGTTGGTATTCAAATAAGGCTGATTTAAAATCACGTACTAAATCGGTACGTGATTTTTTTATATCAACTATTGTCATACAAAGCTAAATGTTGAAATAACATTTTTAATGTGCTATTAAGAAAAAATGAGAAGGGAGGCAATCGGTATGGGTAAAATTGATCTGCATATTCATACCAGTGCATCGGATGGAACGTTCACTCCTCGTGAAACTGTAGAGCTTGCCGGGAAATTGGGTCTGTCAGCAATTGCTATTACTGACCATGATACAGTGGCAGGTGTGAAAGATGCACTTATCGCTGGGGAGGAATTGGGGGTAAAGGTCATTCCTGGTATCGAAATATCCGCAGGTTATGATGACGGTGTACATATACTGGGACTGTTTATTGACCCCAAATCTGTTGCGTTGCGTCCGGCACTGGACTGGGTTATAAGAGAGCGTGAGGCTCGCAATGAGAGAATTGTGAATGCAATGGTTTCAGACGGTATACCAATTTCTTTACAGGAACTTCAAACTGCTAATCCGAATGCAGTATTAGGTCGGCCTCATATTGCCCAGTGGCTGATGAATAACGGTTATGTATCCTCTATGGTCGAGGCCTTCGACCGCTATCTAGACAAGGGTCGGGTTTATTATCGCTCCAGACAGCGTATTCCATTGTCGGATGCTGTCAGTTGTATTCGCAATGCTGGGGGCGTGGCTGTTATTGCCCATCCATTGCAGTATGGTTACGAAGGGACGGAAATGGAGACTTTCATACGCACGTGTGTTGATGAAGGTTGCCGGGCAATGGAGTGTATATACTCCGGCTACGGTAGAGAACAGCGGGAAATGCTTGTCTCGATGGCGGCTGAGTACGGTCTAGCAGTATCAGGCGGCAGTGATTTTCACGGTAAGCGTAAACCCCACATACAGATGGGTTGGGGTATTGACGGAGAGGTATCTGTGCCGGACTCTGTGTTAGAGGGGCTGCTGCAAATTGCAAAAAAATGCTAAAATATAAAAATGAACCTTTTGATGTGATTTACTGTCTATATAAGTGAAACCGGTTTTAGATAAGCAATCTAATCTAAAGAAGTGATATTATGGATAGTTTTGAAGATTTGTTAGAAAAAAATAAAAGCTCTGTTGAACGTTTTGTGCGATTTCGCTTGTCTGAAAAGGCAGATACAGACGATGTTTTACAAGAGGTTTATCTGACGGCGTATCAGAAGTTTGGGCAATTAAAGAATACGAATTCCTTTAAAGCTTGGATAATTAGTATTGCACGAAATAAATGCAATGACTACTTTAGAGAAAAAGCTAGCCAGTTAGAAATTCCGATAGATGGAATAACAGAAAATGAATTATCTTACAGCAGGTACGGTGTTTCAGAAACAACTAATGTATCTGAGACTTTGAGTTTACTGGGAGATAAGGACAAACAAATTCTTTACTTGTACTTTTGGCGTGAATTGCCCCAGTCGGAAATTGCAAAGCTCTTAAATATTCCGCTGGGAACGGTAAAGAGCCGCCTTTATAATGCAAAAAAGAATTTCAAAAACAAATATCCGTATCGCTCTAACACATTGAAAGGAGTAATTGAAATGAAAAAGTTACCCGAATTTTTACCTGAATACAAAATTGAATTGAGCAGTAAAGAGCCATTCTCAGTTAAATGGGAGGAGCTGATGGGTTGGTTTCTTGTACCAAAGCTCGGCGAAAAGCTGACTTGGGGTATGTATGATATTCCGTCAAGAAAATGCGACCGTATTTATGATATGAAGGTTACCGGAAAAGCAATGGTTCACGGTATTGAGGGCGTTGAACTGACCGCAAGGGAAACTCCGTGCTCCAGCGAAGAAAAGGTAATCGACAGAACTTTTGTCGCTCAGCTAACAGATACTCATTGTCGTTATCTTGCAACTCTGAGAAATGACGGCGATGTAAAGAATTATATTACCTTTCTTGACGGCGATGCTTTTCTGCCCAACTGGGGATTCGGAGAGAATAACTGCGGAAATGAAACAAACCTTTCGCCAAAAGGTGAAATTAAGAGAAACGGAGATGTTATTACCAGTTTAGATAAGGATTTTTTGCTTGACATTGTCGGTCGTTATACGGTTATAATCAACGGCAAGAGCTTTGATACAGTTTGCGTTATGGATATAGAAACCTATAATGGAGGCGTTGTTTCAGAGCAGTTTCTTGATAAGAACGGAAAAACGATTCTTTGGCGAAGATTTAACCGCAATGATTGGGCAATTGACCGTTACAAAAAGAAATGGACTGAGCTGCTGCCTGAAAATGAGCGTTTAACGGTAAACGGCGAAACCTATGTACATTGGTATGATTGTATTACAGATTATATATTATGATACGATTTGTAATAATTTATTAGAATTATACATTTTGTAATATTTCTTTTTTTTAACACAATAAAATAAAAAGACCGTCTCATAAGAAACGGTCTTTTTGTTTTTATAGAAAAATATATTAAAATGCTGTTTTGTAAAGTTCAAGAATTGATTCAACTGTGCAAGGTCTTGGGTTGCCGCCTGTGCAAACATCTGCGAATGCAGATTCTGCAAGTGCCTGCAAATCCTCTTCCTTAACGCCGATCTCGTGAAGTTTAGCAGGAATTCCAACGTCTTTTGAAAGCTGCTTAACTGCGTCAACTGCGGCCTTTCTGTATTCCTCCTGAGACATCGACTCTGTTCCTTCAACACCCATTGCCTTTGCTATGTCTCTGAATTTCTCGCCTGTGTATTCAGCGTTGTATTCCATAACATATGGGAGAAGTACAGCGTTTGCTATACCGTGAGGTGTGTCGTAGAAAGCTCCCAGAGGGTGTGCCATTCCGTGAACTACGCCTAGTCCTACGTTTGAGAAGCCCATTCCTGCAATGTATTGACCAAGTGCCATATCCTCACGACCCTTTGAATCGTTGTCGCAAGCGGCTCTAAGTGAACGTGAAATAATCTCGATTGCTTTAAGATGCATCATATCGGTGAGCTCCCAAGCGGCAAGGGTTGTGTAGCCTTCTATTGCGTGGGTGAGAGCGTCCATACCTGTTGAAGCTGTCAAACCTTTCGGCATTGACGACATCATATCGCTATCAACTATCGCTACTACTGGAATGTCGTGCGGGTCAACACATACGAATTTTCTCTTTTTCTCGGTGTCTGTGATAACGTAGTTTATCGTTACCTCTGCGGCTGTTCCCGCAGTTGTTGGAACTGCAATAATCGGTACGCATGGCTTTTTAGTTTCAGCAACGCCCTCAAGAGAAACAACGTCGGAAAACTCAGGATTGTTGATGATAATTCCTATGCCCTTTGCTGTGTCAATAGGCGAGCCTCCGCCGATTGCAATCAAATAATCAGCACCTGCTTTTTTGAAAGTGTCAACTCCGCTTTTTACAATGTCTACCGTTGGGTTTGCTTTAACCTCGTCAAAGATTTCATAAGCAAGTGACGCCTTATCCAGTAAATCTGTCACTTTCTTTACAACATTGAACTTTACTAGGTCCTTGTCTGTTACGATAAGTGCCTTTTTAAAGCCCCTTGCTGTTGCCTCGGTAACTATTTCCGAAATAGCTCCTGCTCCAAAATATGAGGTCTCGTTTAAAATCATTCTGTTTGCCATAGTTTAAAACTCCTTTATTTTTTAGTATAGCTTAACTACATTCTTATTATAGCCCAAATTTGTGACGCTTTCAAGAAAATTAAAGGATAATTTTGCACAAAAAATATACATAATTTTTGTAAGGTCTCGTTTTGCCAGTATAAAAAAGCAGACGCTTTTAAACATCTGCTCTTTAAACTATATTATTCATTGTTTTTTACGATTTCTAGGTAGATCGACCTGCCTGGCTATTTTATATTATTTAAAGTAATATAATACTTCTTCTTTTTTTGTCATATTTTAGTTTTCCACCAACCATCTGCTTTTCTTTTACTTCATAATTATGACTTTGCCTTTAAATCCCGCTTTCTCCACAGCCTTTTTCATAGCTTTATTTTTTACGTATATTTTACAGCTTTCAGGTACATCTATAAATGCCTTCTTTTGCATTTGAATTTTATTTTTAGTTTGAATTTTTATTACTTTCAGATTATCACATTTGCAAATTGCTTTTTTCTGAATATATCCTACCTTTCCTGAAAGAATGATAGTTTTTAGATTTTTACATTCGTTTATAGACTCATTTGCTATTACATCAATATTTTTCAAAGTGATATTCTTCAAATGCTTATTCTGTGAAATGTTTGAAATAAAACATTCACAATCACTGGTACCGCTAACATACATTTTCTTTAATTCATCACAGCTAACAATATTTTCAAAAAGATATTTTATATTTGTGGCTTTTATTTCTTTCAAACTATTCCACTTATGAATATTTATTAATTCATAAAAATCATCTGCAATTAGTTTTTCGCAAGTTTTTGCTGATTTCGGATTTACATAATCGTCAAACTTAACTGAATCGATTTTATAAATCTTATTTCTATAATTCACCGTATTGGGAATTTCGATTTTCTTTGATTTTAAGAGTATATCAATTATATCATTCTGTATTGAATTACTAAAAGAATCTCCGTCGTTAAAGAACCTATATTTAATACCGTTTTGAGTCGTTATAATATCGTAAGCTTTCTGAAATTTTTTTGATTTGCAGTTTATATTATCATAAACGACTTTATCTCCTATTAAAATTTTTGCTTTTTTCACGCCTTTTTTGTTTTGACTGAGCTGCTCTTTAAGCTGGTTGGCTACTTTTTGATTTTTTACAATGAATTCAATCCCCTCAGCTGTGTTTTCAAAAGCAGTATCCTCTATTTTAGGCGATCTCTCCTGACTTTCAATTTTAACCCTTGAAAGTTCAGCGCAGTTTTTGAAAGTCCAAAATTTAATTTTTTTAACTTTTTTTGGTATAACAAATTCTTTTAAAGCATAACAATCCATAAATGCTGAATAACCTATTCCTTCAAGATTTTTCGGCAAGTCTATTCTTTCTAGTGATGTGCATTTTTCAAATGCACATATGCCTATCTTTTGAGTTTTGTTATTTATCTTTACTGTTTTTAGATTTCTGCATCTCCCAAAAGCATTAAAAGATATTGTTTTAAGTGAAGCAGGCAGATAAACCTTTTCCAGTTTCTTTACACCAAAAAAATCTATTTTTTTAGTTCCTTTTGAAACTTTGTATGTCTTTTTACTGTTTACAAGAGATAACAGCTTTTTGCCGTTTTTTGAATATACAGCTCCGTTTTTCATTTTAATATAAGGATTGTTTTTATCAATTATAACTTTTAATTTTGGATAGTCTGATAACCCATTTAAAACTTGTGTTTTCTTTGGAACATATATCTTTTCAATTTTTGTAAATTTTGCACACTGAAAATCTGCACGCTCTACTGAATCAGGTATAATAACATTTTTATATGGCATCTTCCATTTTCCGTAATGCCTCCCTGTATTTGAGTCATCTATAACAATCTCGTTAACTTTAAAATTTCTACCTTTAAAAAAGATTGTTTCCGGGAATTTAAGAGTATCACCTTTAGTTTTTGCAAACCTAGCATATACGGAATATTTCGGAGTTGGTATATCATCATAAATATCTATATCATAATAAATATTATTTATATTTACATTAAAATAACTAGATGAGCCTTTATCATGACTATATTCCCATTTATAATTGTCAGGATATGTGTAACCCATAGCATTCATAGGTAAAATAAAAGTTATACATATTATTATGCTAAGAATAAAAATGGATATTCTTTTCATTATATCACCCTTTCGTTAAACTAATGTCATTGTTGAATAACTATTTCATTTACTTTGAGTAAAGTATGATGTATTTATTTTCATATCTTTAACATAGCCATAATAATTGTTAATGTTTTATTTTTCTAAGTTTCATGACGCATAATAATTGATTTTCACTTCTAATAAATCTTTATACTACAGCTAATTATAATTTTATTATACTATAAAAATTATTGAAAGTAAAGAAAAATTAATGCAAAATAAATATTTCTGTAGAATTAAACAAAAGTGCAAGGCTTTGTTTGTTTACTCTAACATAATTAAAGCAGACGCATCTGTGTCTGCTTAATGCTATTTAACCACGATAATTCCATATGGCGGAATAACCGCTTTATTTTTGACTTTCTCACCTGTCAAAGCGTTTGTAAATTCCATATCATCTGCGAGGTTTACAGTTTCCTCGTGGTCATTGAAATTCTGAAAGAAATAGAAATTTCCACGCTTTCCGACAGTGACGTTTTTCGGAAGCTCAACATCAAGGTTTCTTTCAATGCCTTTTCTTTTGCAAATGACGGAATAAAGCTCTTTTAAGAGAGTAATATCCGCAAATGAGGCAATATAGAAAGCCGAGCCTTTACCGTACTTGTTTTCGAGCAAAGCAGGCCAGCCGGCATACCAGTCTTTAGTGAATGTGCCGAGCACCTCTGCCGTTGTTGGGTGGACAAGGTCGCACATAACCGATGTTTTGAATGTTCCTTTAAAGCCTGCCTTTTGCCCGTCAACGGCTATTTGATTTTCCTGATGGTCGTAAAGAGCGTCGAAATCCTCCTGCCAAAGCCCGAATACCTCTGACAAGCCTTGTCCGGGTAAATCGCCGTTAAAGCAGAGGTCTGTTTCATTTACAAGACCTGTAAAATATGTGCTTACTAAAGTACCGCCGTTTTTCACAAAGCATTTGAGACGGTCGGCAACACCGTTTTTGAGCATACAAAGCATAGGAGCGATAAGCAAATCGTAATTATCAAAGCCGGCGGTTGAATCTATAACGTCACAAGGGATACCTGCCTCCCAGAACGTTGCATAGTGACAAAGACAAGCCTCGTTGTATTTCATTCCGATATTTCTCGGCCCTATACCGTCGTCGATCGCCCATTTATTCTCTGTATCGAAAATTATTGCTACTTTCGGGTTTATGTCGGCACTGTAAAGACCGTCATTCAGCTTTTTGAGGTCTTCACCAACCTTTGCTACGTTTTTAAAGGTCATAGTATCGTCTTTACCACGGTGGGAAATAACCGCACCGTGCCACTTTTCACAAGAGCCGTTTGACTGTCTCCACTGAAAATACTGAACAGTGTTAGAGCCGTGAGCAAGAGCCTGCATTGATGTAAGTTCAAGCAGATTGGGGTGCCGCAGACGTGAAACCCCACACCAGTTTGCGGTTGACGGAGTGTTCTCCATCAGCATAAAGGGCTGATTTTTTAATGAACGCATTAGGTCGTGGTTGAACGCAGTAGACATTGCATTCCAGTAGTCGTCGCCCTCATGCCAGCATGGGTATGAATCCCACGAAATAACGTCAACGTCATCTGCAAATTTTGAGTAATCTATCCCTGTGAACATTCCCATCATATTGATCGTGCAGGGAATATCGGGGTTGACTGATTTAACTGCTTTGACTTCCTCACGGTAAAAGTCGAGCGTCTGCTCGGTGCAGAATCTGTTCCAGTCGAGATTAAGACCGTGTAAAGCGTACATACCGTTATCGGCAGGAGCTTCGATTTGTTCCCAGTCTGAGTATTTTTCGCTCCAGAAAATTGTGTACCAAGCGTCGTTAAGAGCTTCAAGATCATTATTGTATTTCTTTTTCAGCCATTCTCTGAACGCCGACTGGCATTTTTCGCAATAGCATTGGCCGCCAAGCTCATTAGAAATATGCCACATAATTACGGCAGGGCTGTTTGCATACCTTTCTGCCAGACGTGTATTTATTTCTTTGGTTTTTCGTCTGTAAACAGGAGAAGTGTAGCAGTGATTGTGTCTCCCGCCGTGAAGATTTCGCACTCTGTTTTTTTCAACTCTCGAAACCTCCGGGTATTTGTGAGTTAGCCAGACAGGTCTTGCCCCTGACGGAGTTGCAAGAATGGTATAAATGCCATTCTCATAAAGAGTATTTATCGCTTTGTCAAGCCAGGAAAAATCATAAACTCCGTCTTCGGGTTCGAGCATTGACCATGAGAAAACTCCCAGAGTAACGCAGTTAAAGCCTGCCTTTTTCATATACTCAATATCTTTTTCAAAAACTCCGTCAGCTTTAAGCCACTGCTCGGGGTTATAATCTCCGCCGTGAAGAAGTCTCGGGAGCTTCGGTGTTATAACAAATTTGCTGTTCATATTATGTTCCTTTCTTTTACCCAGCGTTAGTTGAAGTAGTTGTAGTATTTGATGCGGACTGAGTACCGTCAGTCTCCTTGACATTTAAAATGCACCACTTTGCTCCGATTTTTGCAATATATACCTCAAACTTAACATCTTCAGTTGACTTTGAACCCTTAAATTTTACTGTTGTTTTTATTATCTTTCCCTCTTTTATGTCAATGCTTTTGCCGAATTGATTTTGATAATCCATTTCCTGTTCGATTATATCGCCTTTATCCATATCTATGGTTTCATTAATTTTTACTGTGCTTTTAAAGCCCTTTCCGAACACATTGATATAGTC
This sequence comes from uncultured Clostridia bacterium, assembly GCA_947589185.1. GTDB lineage: Bacteria > Bacillota > Clostridia > Oscillospirales > Ruminococcaceae > UMGS1601. The sequence continues at coordinate 169,736 of CANQCK010000002.1, forward strand.
GGAATACAAAGTCTCCATAGCTTTGTCTTTATCAAGCCCCTGAGATCTTATAGCTTCGTTATTTGCCGAAGCAAGATCTGACGAAAAGCAAGAATTATACTTTTTGTAATCCATTTCTGATATTGACGTAAAATACTGATTTACCAGTTCGTCAGGATCATTTTGTGAAAACATACCCTGATTATAGAGAACAAATAATATGATTCCTGCAACTGCGATAACAAGAATTATTAGCAGGATTTTTTGATTTCTTTTTTGCTTGGCGGTCTTGTTTTTAGGTTTTTTCCCTTGTGCTAAACGCTCCTTTGCAAGACGTTCCTGCTCATCAACAGGGAGAAATCTTTCGGGAATTTTGGTTTCATACTTCTTTGCGGCTTTTATCTTTAAATTCGGGTTTCCGTATCCGCAATGTTCGCAGAATTCGCCTGTATACTCTTTACCGCAGCTTTTACAAATTTTAGGCATTTTATATCGTCCTTTCAGCGATTGAAGTTTATTCAATTTAAAGAAAGTTTAACATAATTTATATCTGTTTTCAAGAGGTCGATCATTAATTTTGTAAAGTAAAAAGGAGATAAGATATTTCTTATCTCCCTAACGTTTAGTTAATTTTTGATTATTTATAATCCATCTGGACATTGGTACAATGTCCGCCTGTTTCAGTAGTAGTATCATCAATATTTACGTCCAAATCAGCGTCTTTATCTTCTGAAAATGAGTCAACATTTTCTTCTAATAATTTAGCATAATCACCATCGTGTATTTTGTTGAATGCACCTATATTACCTGATGCACATGCTCCCTGTAAATTACCATTAGAATCATAAGTACCAACAATAGCTATTTTATTGCCTTCATCATCGACATATGCTTTACATTTAATATTATTTTCTTCCGGATTTACTTCTTTTCCGTTTAAAATAACTCTGATATTGCCGAATAATTTTCCGTCTGTAGCCGCATTTACTGTGAAAGTTCCGCATACTAAAGCTGCGATTACTGCCAATACGATTATCAGACTTTTACGTCCGAATGTTCTTTTTCTTTTTATTTTCTCTGTCATACTTAACATCCTTTCAATAGCTTCTTCAGATGGACAGACCATTGAAAAAGCACTTTTATAATATTCTTTATTCATTGTTCCATTCATCTCCTAATAATTGTTTTAGTTGTGTTCGTGCACGGTGAAGTCTGGTTTTGACTGCGGATTCTTTTATTTTCAGTACGTCGGCTATTTCCTTGACAGATAAGTCCTCATAGTAAAAAAGGTGAATAACTGTGCTTTGATTTTTCGGAAGGCTCATTACAGCTTTGAACAAATCATAATCACATTCATAATCAAAGCTGTATTTATCCTTTGCATCTTCCAGAGGAACAGAACGCTTTCTAAATGGTGATTTTATATAATTTTTGCTTTCATTCACGCAGACTCGCGTCAGCCACTTATCAATATGAGCAGTATCCTCAAACGGCTTTTGGTATTTCCACAGCTTTAGAAAAACATTTTGCAATATATCTTCTGAATCCTTATCATTATGGGTAAAAGACAGTGCAATGAGAAACAACCGCTGGTTATTTCGTTTCACCGCATCAATAAATTCGCACTCTGTCACAATTTCACCACCCATACTTTGAAAAGCCTTTCATTATAATAACAATTATAAAGGGTAAAAGGTTACATAAATAAAAATATTTTTTGAAAGTTGTAAGAAAACTATTTACAAATGCAATAACAAAATCGCATAACCGTTATTTACGGTATCTTTTCCGCACTAAAAGTGGTTACAGACATACTGATTTCATAGATGATATTGACGATGTTGTGTCAGCGGAAAAGTATAAATTTTCTATCTTTTAAATAATGATTCTGGGGTAAAATAATTGTTCTATGTATCTTCAAAAATAAAAAAGCGTTATATCCCATAAGGATACAACACTTTGTTCATATTTACTTATTCTTCGAATAAATCCTCATCAGTCAAAATGATTTCACCATTTTCTCTTTCATATTGTTGAATTCTCTGCTTTACAAGTGTTTCTATCATATTCGTCATTGAGCGATTTTCAGTATCTGCTATTTTCTTTATTTTTGCGTGATCTGTCAAGTTTAGACGAAGTGTGAATTGTGATTTGATAACAGCCATAGTAATACCTCTCTTTCATTATTATGATATCACTTTGAATTATATTAGTATGCAACCTACTTGACACCATATTGACACCTTGATATAATATTCTAAGCGAATATTTTAACGAGGTGTATTATGAACATTTATACTGTCAGCTTTTTCGGACATAGAGAGATAGAAAGACCAATCGAAACAGAAAATCGCCTTGACAAACTCCTGCATGACTTAATCAATCAGAACGAGTATATAGAGTTTCTAATCGGACGAGACGGAGAGTTCGATTTGCTTGCAACATCAGTAATAAAGAGAGCTATCAATAAATACGGCTATGGTAACACATCATTTATTCTTGTATTGCCGTATATGAAAGCTGAATACCGTAACAATAAAGGAAATTATCTTGACTATTATGATGAAGTTGAAATATGTGCCGAATCTGTTGGAATTCATTATAAGTCGGCCATACAGATACGGAACAGGAATATGGTTGACCGTTCAGACCTTGTTGTGTGTTGCATTCAACGTAAAATTGGCGGTGCATACAAGACTGTACAATATGCTATGAAACAAAATCGAAAGATAATCAATATAGCTGATGATTTTATGGCATTTCATTTAAAATGATTAAGTCATTCTAACGAAAAAAATTATCCCTAAGATGAATTTTGCACAAGTCCAGTAAAAACGGACAATAGAAAAAACCCCCCCTATATGGTAGAATAAAAGAAGCTACCGTAAAG
>CANQCK010000003.1 GCA_947589185.1 uncultured Clostridia bacterium
GCAGTTTTTTATTTTTTCCTAAGTGGTCTCTGCTTCCCACTTACTTGAGTATTCTCTCTCAAGAATTACAGGTACTTTTTTTGTCTTCGTGTTCCATTGTTCAATTTTCAAGATGCTATTGTTGTCCGTCTGCTTTCTCGTGCGGCAACTTTTAAATAATATCACATTAAAAAGTCTTTGTCAAGCGTTTTTTTAATTTTTTTAAAAAAATTTTTGGAAATAAAAAATAACTAATTTTGTAACTTTTAAATATTATTTAATTCAAACTATGTAATCCATATATCGCCATTCGGCATCCTATTCATTTGTCTCTCAATTATTTTCTTAATATCGCCGGTATTCCAATCCCTCACAATTACTCGTTCATGGTATTCGGGATTTTCATACCACTCAGAGCAAAATAAATTATCATTGTCACGAAACATCATAATCTCATTAGCTCTTATTCTAATTTTCTTCTTTTCGGGCCAAATTATATTTAAAAAGCCATCATTCGGCTCATGAATAAGTGTAATTGGCGATGGTTTAAGCATTAGATTATAGCAATTTTCAACATCACTAAGCGGTAAATCTGCCAAATTGCTTTTTAACCTGTTCTTTGCATTATACGAAACAATTTGTATTCGCTTATTATTGAAATCTACTATAAGAAAATACAACAATTCATTAAAATATATTGGAGCATCAACATATACATTCTCTTTTAACTCAAACGGACGATGTACTTCTCCATCTGGATAATGGATTAAAATACAGTTCATACCTTCAAAATTCTTTCCGCAGTTAACAACTCTCTCTGCATCATAAAAATCGTAAGTTGAATATGAAGGAAGCTTACTATAATACCATTCATTTGTTCCTTCAATGTTCTCAGGATATACATCATTTAATCCTTTTATATTTATAAACTTCATTTATCCTCCAAATTCATTTTACAAACTTTCAAAGACAGCAAAACCTGCGGCGGCTCGCCAATCATTATAGTTTTCATTTCATCAAAGTAACGCCTACCGTTGTGCATATTATTCACATTATACAAACTGCCCAAAGGCAGCAGAGCCTGCGGCGGCTCGCCGCCTAATAGCCTGTTAAATCAGGCGTATACTCCTCGTTTTCTATAACAAAATCCAGAATCTTTCCATAAAATGCACTTGGATTAAGCATTACCTTCTTTTTTATATACTCAGCCTGAGTAAGGTCGGGAGCAAATAAAGTCAAATCCATCAGGTTCGCTCCGCTGTCCTGACAGAGAAAATGTACCTCCGCACCCTTTTCAACCTCTTTGACTTCTGCAATAATATTGCTGTCCTTTAATTTTGCAAAAAACTTCAGCCCCGACGAAATGATCTTATCCCTAAAGCTCTTTGGAACGATCCCCTTAAATTCGTTCGCCGCCTCATAAGCCTCCTGCGACAAAACGTAGTAGTTGATTTCATCAACCGCTTCAAGCCTCATCATCTTATCTCTTAGCATTTCCTCGACCGTTTCAGCATAGGTAAAATAATTTACTATACCGTCAGAAGTCGCTATCTCGGCAAGCTGATTAGGCGTGATAGGTCTGTTTATCTGACGTAAGAAATAACATATCAAAATCTTTATTGCATACTTGTCCTGAAGATTCATCATATTAGGCTGAAGATATTTTTCAAAATTCTTATCCATATAATCACCATGCCCTTTCTTTAAAAGGCATACCTTTCATAGACTAAAAGTTAGGATAGTCGAGCATATGCGAAAGCAATGCAATATTCACTGCCGCTTCAACACACGGAACAGCACGGGGTACAACGCATGGGTCGTGTCTGCCCTTGATTTTTATAGTCTCGTTTGTCAGAGAACTGTAATCCACCGTTTTCTGCGGCTGTGCAATTGAAGGCGTAGGCTTGAATGCAACTCTCAGCGTCACCGGCATACCCGAAGAAATACCGCCGAGAATACCTCCGTGATTGTTGCTTCTTGTAACAACGTGACCGTGCTCGTCAACATAAAACTCGTCATTATTTTCACTGCCTAGCATCTTAGCACAGTTGAACCCTACTCCGAACTCGATACCCTTAACAGCGGGAATCCCGAAAATCAATGATGCAATGCTGTTTTCCAGACCCTCAAAGATAGGCGAGCCTATTCCTGCCGGAACATTTATAGAAATACATTCCACAATTCCGCCGACAGAGTCTAAACACTTCCCTGCCTTTTCAATGTCTTTTATCATAAGTCTGCCCTGCTTATCGTCAAGAGTTGGAAATTCCTTTTCCCTGATTGACTTGATTTCATCTCTTGAAGTGGTAATAGGGTCGAATGATTTATCCTTAATTCCGTGTATTTCTAAAATGTGTGCACCCGTATAAATCCCTCTGCGTTCAAGAATCTGACCTGCAACTGCACCTGCAAAACACAGAGGTGCAGTAAGCCTGCCCGAAAAATGTCCGCCGCCACGTCCGTCGTTAAATCCGCCGTAGCGAACAGCACCTGTATAATCAGCATGTCCGGGACGTGCAAGCTTAGACAGGTTAGAATAGTCGTTAGAATGCTGATCTGTGTTCTGAATCAAAGCACATAGGGGCGTTCCCGTTGTTTTATCATTATAAAGCCCAGACATGATCTGAGGCATATCCTTCTCACGTCTTTGAGTAGATGTTTTATTTTTCTTCGGAGCTCTCCTTGCCATAAACGACATAAGAGCGTTCATATCGATATGCTCGCCTGACGGCAGATTATCAAGCACTACGCCGATAGCCGGTCCGTGGCTCTCCCCGAAAATAGATAGATTGATGTTGTGATTCCATACTGAAGCCATTTTTTGTCCTCCTTAATTTTTACACATTCTAGTCTATTGCCTCAACAGCTCCTCCTAGAGATTTAATAACCTCAAAAAAGTCAGGATAAGATTTTCTTACACATTCCGCACCTTTTATTATAAGTCCGCCTTTGCATTTAACCGACGCTACAGTCATAGCCATTGGTATTCTGTGGTCGTTACAAGAGTCGATCTCACCGCCTGTCAAATAATCAACCCCTGTGATTTCAAGCCCCTCTTTTAATTCTTTGACCTTTCCGCCGACTGCATTTAAAGCATTTGATATAGCCGACAAGCGGTCGCTTTCTTTAATTCTCAGCCTTGCGGCATTTCTTATGTACGACACCCCTTTGCAAAAACTGCCCAAAACTGCCAGAACGGGTACAAGGTCGGGTATGTCCGAACAATCGATGTCAAAGGACTTGAGTTCATTTTTATCTGAATTATACACTATTTGATTGCATATTTCAATAATCTTTTTGTCGCCTTGAAAACTATTTTCATTTAATCCCTCGATATTTATGTCACAGCCCAGACTGTTCGCAACACAGAAAAATGCCGCTTGCGAATAGTCTCCCTCGACCGCCTCATTATGAGGTTTAAGAGCCTCCACGCCCCTGACTGTATAACCGTTCGGAATTTCCCTAATCTTTGCACCGAATTTATTTAAACAGTCAATAGTTATATCAACATACGGTCTTGACTCAAGATGTGATGTTAAAATTATTTTGCTTTCACCCTCTGCAACAGACAAAGCCAGCAAAAGCCCTGTTATAAACTGCGAGGATATATCTCCTGCAATTTTGTATTCTCCTGCTTTCAGCTTTCCCGAAACAGAAAACGGCATAGTGTTGTTATAATCAAACTCGACCCCGTTTTTGTTCATCTCGGTAAGATAAGGCGTAATAGGTCTCTGCGGAAGCCTTCCCCTGCCAAAAAAAGTTGTATTAACACCAAGAACAGATGCAACAGGTATCAGAAATCTCAGCGTCGAGCCTGACTCGTTACAGTCTATCACGGCATTTTCAACAGGCTTTGTAATTCCTTTAACGTTTACTGTATATAAGCCGTTTCCGTCCTCTAATGAGGTTATTTCCGCTCCTAACGCTTTCATCGCCTCGATAGTTGCTATAATATCCTTCGACATATAAATATTAGATATAACGCTTTCTCCGTCAGCAAGACCCGCTGCGATTATCAGCCTGTGTGCAATACTCTTTGACGGAGGTATTCTTACGTTACCCTTTAAAATTGACGGTGTGATTTTTATATCCATTATAATTCCCCTTTGAATTGCAGATCACATACTATAAATTATTTTTGCTATATCTTTTTCAGCGATCTCCTTAGCAAAATTACCATCGCTGAACTCTTTTATATTACCGATACCGTCCTGTACAACAAATCTCAGCTTGCCGTCCCTTACCTTTTTATCGGTGTAGAGTTTTTTAACAAGCTCGCTCTTATCAATGTAATCAGGAATAGTAACCGGCAGTCCTGCTCTTTCAAGTAAACTAATAACTCTGCTTTCGTCGTCATCACTTGCAAGACCCAGAGACTTTGCCAATTTCACTTCAGCAACCAGACCGATAGATACAGCCTCTCCGTGAAGAAGTCTGTAATCGCTTACAGTTTCAATAGCCCGACCTACCGTATGCCCAAGATTGAGAATTTCTCTAAGACCCGTTTCAAGCTCGTCTTTCATAACTACCTGATACTTGATTTCACAGTTTTTTTCTGCAATATGCTCGCAGACTTCGGTGTTACAATCAAATACCTTTTCTATATTCCCTTCTAAATAACAGAAGAATTCATTATCTGCTAAAACAGCGTGCTTAATAGTTTCAGCCAGACCGCTTGAAAGCTCTCTTTTAGGGAGAGTTTTCCATGCGTCTATATCTATGTAGATTCTCTCGGGCTGGTTGAAAAGACCGATAAGATTTGTAGCAAGAGGAGTGTCAACAGCAGTCTTACCGCCAACAGATGCGTCTGCCGCAGACAAAAGAGTTGTAGCGTAATTTATAAAAGGTACCCCTCTGCCGAAAGTGCCTGCGATAAAACCTGCAAGATCGGTAACAACTCCTCCGCCGACCGCTATTACACAACAGTCTCTGCGGTAACCAAGTCTCAGCATCTCGTCCTCAATTTTTGCCTTAGTCTCACGAGTTTTCGATTTTTCCCCCGCAGGAAGAACAAACAAATCAGCTTTCAAACCTACCGCTTTAAGGCTCTCTAAAACAGTATCTGCATATAGACCTTTTACATTGCTGTCAGTAACGACCGCATATCTTTTAGCAGTCGGCACAAGTCCGTTTTTTAAATCTCTAATAAGTGTTTCAACAAGACTGTGTCCGATTTCTATATAGTACGAATCGTCAACTACCTTTTTAAGCTCAACATAAAACTTTTTCATAATGGTATTTCCTCTTTTATTCTAAAATAAATAAAGTAACTTCCCAAAGGCGGAAGTGCCTCCAGCGGCTCGCCAACAACAACTTTTTCCTCGCTTGCAGATGAAAACCCGCCGTTGTTCAAATTATAACATTTACCAAATTTTCCAAAGGCGGCAATGCCTCCGGCGGCTCGCTAATAACAGCTTTTTATACTTGCTAGTAAATGAAAACCCGCCGTTGTACAAATTATTACATTTATCAGACTTCCCAAAGGCGGCAATGCCTCCGGCGGCTCGCCGGCTACAGTTTTTTTAACCTTGCAAAATTCGCCATAATTTTCTTCGTGCCTTTTGTGTCAAAAGCAACTTCAAGCATTGTGTCGTTTGCCATTCTTTTAGCGGCAAGAACGGTTCCCTCGCCGAAAATGTTATGCAAAACCCTGTTTCCCACCTCAAAATTCTGGTCGGAAGCTGTTTTGGTTTCGGCTCTCTTTTTGAAAGCAAGCTGCTTTTGAAGCGACATACCTGAATCAAATTTCACATCGCTGTACTCGCGTTCAAAATCCGGCTGCTGAATTAAGCCCTCGCTCTCCTCATTAAGAAGCTCTTCAGGAAGTTCTTTAAGAAAACGGGATTTTCTGTTTCGGTTTGTCATACCGAACAGCATTCTCTGATTGCTGTAAGTAAGATAAAGTTCTCTTTTTGCCCTTGTTATTGCAACATAAGCTAAACGGCGTTCCTCTTCAATTTCCGCATCGCTCTCCATACTTCTTTGCGACGGGAATATGTTTTCCTCCATTCCTACAACGAAAACTGTCGGGAATTCAAGTCCCTTAGATGAGTGCATTGTCATCATAACAACATAATCGCCGTCCTGGTCTAAGTTGTCAACATCGGTAAAGAGCGATATTTCCTCAAGAAAGCCTGACAAACTGGGTTCTTCCGCCTCCTCGGAGTATTTTATCATTGTAGATTTCAACTCCTCGATATTCTCAAGACGCATTTCGCCCTCATCGCCCTGTGACTTCAGAAAAGCGCGATAACCCGATACCTCCAGGAGCTCGTCTAAAAGCTCATCTAAAGAAACTATCTGAGAATCCTCCGCAAGCTGTTCAAACATCTGTGCCAACGGCATTAAAATATTTGCCTTTCTTGCAAGAGGAAGCAAGCTATCACTTTCTTTCATAACCTCAATCGGAGAAATTCCGAGATCTGAAACTATCTGCTCTAAAGCCGTAACTGTTGCGTTTCCGATAGAACGCTTAGGTTCATTGATAATTCTTCTTAACCTTAGAATATCATTTTGATTATTTACAACCGCCAGATATGACAAAATATCCTTTATTTCTTTACGGTCAAAGAACTTCTGACCGCCGATAATCTTGTAGGAAATTCCGCTTTGAACAAACGCCTGCTCAATAGCGTTAGACTGAGCGTTCATTCGGTAAAGCACTGCGTATTCGTTATACTTTCTGCCCTCTTTTATCCCGGAAAGAATAGTATCGGCAACATATCTTGCTTCATTTCTCTCACTGTTTGCGTTATAAACGTTGACCTTGTCCCCGTCGCCCATTGCCGTCCAGAGATTTTTACCCTTTCTGCCCTTGTTGTGCTTAATAAGCTCATTTGCACAGGTCAGAATATTCTGCGTAGAACGGTAATTCTGTTCAAGCCTTATAACCGTACAATCGTCAAACTGATTTTCAAAGGAGAGAATATTCTCAATAGTCGCTCCCCTGAATTTATAAATGCTCTGGTCATCATCGCCGACAACGCAAAGATTCTTATATTTCATCGAAAGCATTGACACAAGACGGTACTGTACCATATTCGTATCCTGATATTCGTCAACAAGAATGTATTTATATAAATTCTGATAGTGATCCAAAACATCAGGATTTTCTTCAAAAAGCCTTACCGTATGACAGATGATGTCGTCAAAATCCATAGCGTTTGAGGTCATCAGCTTATGCTGATAAAGCTTATACAGCTTTGCAATAATCGATTTTCGGTAATCTGTCTGATTCTGGTTTTCATATTCTGAAGGAGTTATCATCATATCCTTCTGCCGTGAGATCTCAGATAAAACCATTCTTGGCGGAAACATCTTATCAGAAATATCAAGTTCCTGCAAACACGATTTCATAACTCTCTGGGAATCGTCGCTGTCGTAAATATTAAAGCTGTTAGTAAAACCTATCCTTTCACACTCGCGTCTTAGAATTCTAACGCAGGCTGAATGAAATGTAGCCGCAGTAAGACCGTCTCCCGCATCGCCTAGCATATTTGCAATACGTTCCTTTAATTCCCCTGCCGCCTTGTTTGTAAATGTAATAGCTAGTATATTCCACGGGTTTATAGTGCTTACGGCAACTATATCCTTTAATCTTTGACTGTCGGTTTCTAAACCCTCTGCATAATTTTTTAAAAACTGAGCTTCTTTTTCAGTGAACAACACTTCGTCACTGTTATATGCGTTTCCAAAATAAATCATATTTGCTATGCGATTGACTAAAACAGTAGTCTTTCCGCTTCCTGCTCCTGCCAATATCAAAACCGGACCTTTAATTTTGAAAATTGCCTTTCTCTGTTCGGGATTCATCTTCTCGAAGTATTTTTCCAGAGCTTTTCTTTTTATCTTTATGTAATTCTCATTGCTCATCGAGCCTGTTAAACCTCCTGAATTTATAAAACATTCTAAGATAAATAATATATAGAAAACAAAAAACAATTAAAAATATTATAACATAATCTTGGTAATATTAAAAGGCTTTTTTAAAGAAAATGAAAAATTATTTTCAAAAATACTATAGATTTTTGAAATATATTAGTGTATAATTTATTAAGAGTAATGTTGGCTGAAATATTCAACATAGGATTGCGGAGGAATTGCATTGAAATTTTATTCTAACAAAAAATATAATACCATAGCAGCATATGTTCTTATTGTTCTGGCGATTGGATTTTTAATGGCAATAGCTGTGTTTAAATTTTCTACTATTCTCAAAGTTTTAAGTAAAGTCGCCGACATATTTATGCCTATTATCTGGGGCTTTGCAATTGCCTACATATTGAATCCTATAGCAAAGGGTATAAACGGTCTTTTAAATAAACGGTTTTTTGCAAAAAAACAAATGCCTAAACTGTCCACTGCGATTTCTGTGGCAATCGTTGAGCTTTTATTTATAGCGTTCATACTGGGCGTAATGTCTATAATCATTCCTGCTCTTATTAACAGCGTATCTGAGATTTTTGACAATCTCTCAAATATGTTCACCCAGCTTCAGAATTACGCAAAATCCCTCTTTTCCGACCATCCTAAAATCTACGCTTTTATTTCAGATAAAATCAGCGAGTATTCAACCAATGCCGCTGATCTGGTCCAGAGAGCAGAACCTGTTCTCAACAATCTTGTTTCAGGAGCATGGGGTTTTCTGGGTTTTTTAAAAGACTTCGTAATCGGAGTTATCGTTTCGATATACTTTCTTTGTAGTAAGGATAATCTGCTCGCACAGATAAAGAAAATACTTCTTGCGAATTTTTCCAGAAAAAAATGCGAAAGGATTTTTGAAGTATCAAAAAAGAGCCATAACGTATTCGGAAGCTTTATAACAGGTAAAGTTTTAGACTCGCTCATTATCGGTCTGATAGCCGCTCCTCTGCTTCTTATACTGAAAATACCTTACGCAATAATGATCGCAGTCATAATCGGCATAACTAACGTGATACCGTTCTTCGGTCCTATCATAGGTGCAATACCTACTGGTCTTTTGGTTCTTCTTGTTGACCCCAAAAAGCTGATACCGTTCATTATATTTGTAATTTTGCTCCAGCAGTTTGACGGTAACGTCTTAGGCCCGAGAATTCTCGGCGAATCTACGGGACTTCCTGCAATATGGGTATTGATTTCGCTTTTAGTCGGCGGAGGTCTGTTCGGCTTTGTAGGAATGATTTTATCTGTTCCAACATTTGCTGTAATATACAGTCTTTCAAGGGATTCGATTGAAAAGAGACTGAGAAAGAAAAGACTCCCTGTTTCGACTGATTATTATAAAAACGATATTGAACACCTTTATAAAACTAAACATGATAAAAAACCTCTTACTGTCGAAGAGCTTAATGCCCTTGATATTCCGAGTATAGATGAGGCTAATGAAATTGAACACAATTAAATCTTTTACACTTCACGCACTTATCGGTGCGTGATTTTTTTATTAAACACAGAAAAATACACGCTCCGCAGATACGAAACGTGATTATATTGGAATATAAATTGCATTACTTAGCTTTGCTTTACAAATTCAAAATCTCCTCCGAGCAAAACTATCGTTAATGCAATTGAAACTATTAAAATTATACAAGCTGCAATAATCCCGCAGACCGTGCGTTTGTTAAGGGCAAACTTGCTTTCTGACTTCGGCAGGATATTCATTGACCTCAACGCTTGGGAAACGGGTTTATAAAGTATAAATGTAAAAACTGCATTAAGTATGCTTTTAATAAGATTAAACGGAAGCAGCAAAGGTAAGATCATACCTGCAACCGTTTTAACGTCGGTATTAGTATATATAGGCGTAATTAAGAGATTAGCCAGCATCATTACTGCTGTTGTTGAAAATACCGATGAAATAAGAGCAACTATTGCACCTTTAAAGCTCTTATTATACTTGTAAATTAGAGAAGCGGTTACCGCAAATGCTGCACTGCCGGCGAAATTCATTATTGCACCCCAGAATCCAGTACTTGAAACAGTAATAAACTCTAATATCGATTCGATAAACGCTATCGTAACTGCCGCAACAGGTCCGTAAATAAAGCCTGCAAGCGTGATAAACACGTCTTTAAAATCAAGCGTCAAGAACTGTACCCTGAATCGGAACACAAAAAGACATATGTATCCCAATGCAATAAACAAGCCCAATACCGAGAGCTTTTTTAAATTGTTGTTTCTTGTGTTTGACATTAATAAGTCATTCCTTTCTGATTATAAAATATATGCTTGCCTAAGATACACCTTAGACAATTCTCCTAAAATCAATCGGGAGAAACACCAGAAAAAACCTCTGAACAAAAATGCTCAGAGGTTTGCTTTTGCATAATTACAAAATTACTGTCGTTTCTTCCATCCGGACTTTAACCGTCGGTTTTGGAATTTCACCAAATCGGCAGAGGCTATCTCTGTTCGTGGACTTTAACCACCGGTGTGGAATTTCACCACCCCCTGAAACTTAATATTTTATTTTTATTTCAAATAGACGTAGCTTTTTTACGCTAAGCTCTTTCCATATACTCGCCTGTTCTTGTATCAATTCTTATCTTGTCGCCGATCTCTATAAACAGCGGAACCTTTATCTCTGCACCTGTTTCCAGTGTTGCAGGCTTGGTAGCGTTAGTTGCAGTATCTCCCTTAAATCCCGGATCTGTTGCAGTAACCTCAAGCTCTACAAAGTTAGGCGGCTCAACGCCGAATACATTGCCCTTGTATGAAAGAACCTTGCAAATCATCTGCTCTTTGACAAACTTGAAATTGTCGCCAAGCTCAGAAGAATCTATCGGAAGCTGCTCATATGTTTCAGGATCCATAAAATAATACAAATCTCCGTCTGTGTAAGAATACTCCATATCTTTTCTCTCAACAAAAGCCGTCGGGAACTTAGCTGTCGGGTTATAGGTTTTCTCAACAACCGAGCCTGTAATAACATTTCTTACCTTTGCTCTTACAAATGCTGCACCCTTTCCCGGCTTAACGTGCTGAAACTCAACTATCTGCATTACATTGCCGTCTTCTTCAAAAGTCATTCCGTTTCTAAAATCTCCTGCTGTTACCATAAATTTATCCTCCAAATTGTTATCAATTTTAAATCCTGCGGCTCAATATTATTTTTTGAATCCACATATTTATATTATTATACCAAATATTTATTATAATTGCAACCCCTGAAATATTCTACAGTACAATAAATTCTTTCGGTGCATTTGTAAGGTTTATACAGCCGTCCTCTTTAATAACAACAAAATCCTCAATTCTCACCCCGAACTCGCCTTCAATGTAAATTCCGGGCTCTATTGTCACAACAGAGTTTTTCAAAAGTCCATTATCAGCACTAGGCGAAGCGTTCGGATACTCGTGAATTTCAAGACCGACGCCGTGCCCAAGCGAATGACCGAAACAATCTCCGAATCCTTCATTGGTTATTATATCACGGGCAACGCCGTCAAGCTGACTTCCGCTTATCCCTGCTTTTGCAAATTTTATACTCTCTTTCTGTGCAGTTAAAACTATATCGTAAATCTTTCTCTGCTTATCGGTTGGTTCTCCCACACAGACCGTTCTTGTCATATCGCTATGATAACCGTCATAAACCGCTCCGAAATCCATTAGAACAAAGTCGCCGTACTCAACTCTTTTATCACTCGGCACTCCGTGAGGCATAGAAGTGTTCTTTCCAGACAGAACTATGGTTTCAAACGACATAGCCTCCGCACCGTGTTCAAGCATAAGGCTGTCAAGTCTTAATGCTATCTCTCGCTCGGTTCTGCCGACCTTTATAAATTTTAAAATATCGTCAAAAGCCGATTCGGCAATTCTCTGCGCCTTTTCGATTTTTACTATTTCATCATTGCTCTTAACTGTCCTAAGACTTGTAATAAGACGACTTAATTCCTTATCAGTCCTTATCTTACCCTTAAGATTTGCCTTAAAATCAATAAGCCCGCTGACTGTTAAATAATCGCTTTCAATAGCAATAGTTTTTGCTCCGTGTTTTTTTAACAGATTATTTATCTGATGAAAAAGCCTCTGCTGTTCTATAACCTCGCAGGTTGCGACCTTTTTTCTTGCCTTTTCTATGTATCGAAAGTCTATTATCAAATATGTGTTATTCGGAAGAACCAAAACCGTTCCTGCCGAAGACTTCATATCGGTTAAATAACGTCTGTTCACATCTGAGGTTATAATTGCACAGTCGCAGAAATCACCGATTTTAGACTGTAGCTTTTCAATATTAGTCAAATTAATCTCCCTTTTCAAAAACCGCTTTCAGCTCATCAAGACCCAAGAAGTAGCTTTTCTTGCCATATCCCGAAATCTGAGCTATGCAAACGTCTTTAATCACAGACTGCGACCTGAACCCCTCACGGGAGTGAATATCACTAAGATGCACCTCGACCACAGGTATTTTTATTGCGGAAATTGCATCTCTTATTGCATAGCTATAATGAGTATATGCTCCTGCATTTATCACAATTCCGTCAAATACTTTTCTCGCCTCGTGGAGCTTGTCAATTATTGCTCCTTCGTGGTTTGACTGGAATATCTCACAGTAAAAGCCTCGCTCTTTTGCATTTTGCATAATCTCGTTATTAATATTATCAAAACTATCCGTACCGTAAATTCCGGGTTCTCTCTCTCCCAGAAGATTCAGGTTAGGACCGTGTATAACTAATACTTTTTTCATATATATCACCGTTTCTCAATTTAATCCAATACAGAAAGATAACACTTTTTCATAGCATAAGCGTCCTCTGCCTGAGTTCCCGCACTTTCGCAGATAAATGTCGGGGACAAATTCTTTTTAGCAACAAGCTCCATAAGCGGTTCATACTGAGGTCCATATATATCGTCCTCAAATGTAAGATGCTTTTTCTCTCCGCCCGGCTCTGTATACATTATCTTTGAAAAATGACTATGGAATATTTTCAGTCTGTCGCTTCCCAGTTTATTCTCAATTTTATCAAGAATCTCTTCATACTCTGCTTTCCCCTTTATACCTCCAAAGGTTCTTGCATTGAGATGACCAAAGTCAATGCACGGAATAAAGGTTTCATCTAATGTACAAAGTTCCAGAACCTCCTCCAGATTCCCAAGCTGATTTACCTTACCCATTGTTTCAGGACAAAAGTGTATGTCTCCCAAACCCTTTGATACTACCTCCGCTCTCGCACGGGTAAGCGTATCTTTAGCAAGCTCTAAAGCCTCCTCACGGGTTATTTTTGCACACGAGCCTGCGTGGATTATGATTCTGTCTGCACCGATCCGCTTAGCTGCATCTGCACTTTGAAGTATGTAATTTATGCTGTTGTCACGCTTTTCCTTTTCAATGCCCGAAAGAGATATAAAATACGGTGCGTGAAGTGATAACTTGATTCCGAATTTTTCTGCATTTTCACGAAGAGCAAACGCCGTATTGTCTGATACCCTTACTCCCTTTCCGCACTGATATTCATAAGCATCTATACCAAGCTCCTTTATAAACTGCGGAGCGTCAACAGAGCTTTTGTATTTTATTGAAAAACTGTCGCTGTTTCCGGCAGGTCCAAATAATGCAGACATAATAACACTTCCTTTATTGTTTCTTACACACATTGTAGCATATATCGAGAAAATTTACAAATGCAATTTTACTCTATTTATTTTCCTGCTGATATTGCAATAGCTTTATAAAAATAATATAATGTATTTATATAAGCATAATAAACTAAAAGTTTTCGCTCAAGCCGGCGAGCCGCCGGAGGCATTTTGCCTTTGGAAAGTTATTCAAAATGTTCAATATTGAGCAACGGCAAGTCGGATTATTTGCAAATAATTAACGTGAGATACTTTATGCTTACATATTACAAAGATAGAACACGAACTGGATCCAACGTCATCGTTGGGCGGGTCAAGGGCGGAGCCCTGTCGCTGACGAACTGTCAGCGAAATTCCTTACGGAGTGCGTTCCGAAAGAGGGTGTAACCTAAAACTGCAAAGCAGTTTTAGCTAAAAAATAGTCCAGTGGACTATTTTAAAAGGGGGGAAGCCCTGCAAGAGAGGGCTTCCCTTAAAAAACTTATTTTATATAGATTTTAATATTAAGTATAAAGCAGATTATTACTGTACAGACTTTTGTACAATTAAAAACATATAATTAACATAACATAAAAAACGGAGGTCACTATGGCTAATTTAAAACAGGTTTATGTATGTTCAAACTGCGGATTTGAAAGCTCAAAGTGGAACGGAAAATGCCCTAGCTGCGGCGAGTGGAACACCTTTGAGGAAACAACTGCCGCTATTGTAAAATCAGGCAGAAACACAACAAAAAAAACAGCCGACATAACAGGCGGTATAAGGTCGATAAACGAGATCGACGGCAGCTTTGACGAGATAAGATACAGCACAGGACTTTCAGAGCTTGACAGAGTTCTCGGAGGAGGTCTTGTAAAGGGCTCGCTTGTTCTTCTGGGCGGTGAGCCGGGAATAGGAAAGTCTACTATTCTTCTGCAAGTCTGTAAAACTCTTTGTCAAAACAAGTCTGTGCTTTACGTTTCGGGAGAGGAATCTATGCGTCAGATAAAAATGCGTGCGGAACGTCTTGATGTATTGAGCGATAATCTGTACCTGCTTGCTCATACCGATGCAGAAGCAGTCTGCGAGGCTGTAAAAAAAGAAAAGCCAGACATAGTTATCATAGACTCCATTCAGACTATGAACATATCTGCTATTTCCTCCTCTCAGGGAAGTATAACACAGGTAAGAGAATGTACAAATCTTTTTATGAGAACGGCAAAGTCGGAGGAAATCCCATTCTTTATAGTAGGTCACGTCAACAAAGACGGTGCTATCGCAGGGCCTAAAGTTATGGAACACATCGTTGACGCTGTACTTTATTTTGAGGGACAGAGAAATATGTCATACCGTATTTTGAGAGCCGTTAAAAACAGATATGGCTCAACGAACGAAATTGGCGTTTTCGAGATGACCGATAAAGGTCTAATGGAAGTTGACAACCCATCTATGATGCTTTTGTCGGGGCGTCCTGTAGACGTGTCCGGCTGCTGCGTCGCCTGCGTTATGGAAGGTTCACGACCGATTATGGCGGAGGTACAGGCACTTGTTGCCAAAAGCGGGTTTGCCTCACCAAGACGAACCTCAACAGGCTTTGATTACAACAGAATGTCAATAATCATTGCGGTTTTGGAAAAGCGTCTGGGATTTTACTTTGGTAACCTTGACGTGTTTATGAATATAGTAGGAGGATTAAGGCTCGACGAGCCTGCTGCCGATTTATCTATAGCTTTGGCTCTTTATTCAAGTCTTACCGACAAGGTTATCCCAGATAAGGTCATAGCACTGGGTGAAATAGGTCTTGGCGGTGAATTAAGAAGCATTTCTCACATAACCCAGCGGCTTTCTGAAATAGAACGACTGGGCTTTGAAAAATGTATTGTTCCAAAAAGCTCTCTAAAAGGTATTGACACTTCAAAATATAGTATGAAAATTATCGGTACATATTCTATAAAAAACGCATTTAAAGAAGCGTTCATATAAATATAAACAAGCGGTTAGGTCTTTATGACTCAGCCGCTTTTTAAAAACCGCTCAAGTATCTCTGCCTGAACGGTTTTTTAATCTCAATATTCTATTTTATTTATTGCTATAAATGAATATTCAGTTACATTTTACAACAATTGAAAACGCCCCGAAATTTTTAGTTTTAAGCATAATACTGAGCCTGAGCATTCCACATTTTTGAATATATTCCGTTCTTATTATTCACAAGCTCATCGTGCGTTCCGTATTCGGCAATATTGCTTCCTGAAAATACCGCTATCCTGTCACAGAATCTACAGCTTGAAAGCCTGTGAGAAATGTAGATAGCAGTCTTGTTCTGAACAAATCCGTTGAACTGCCTGTAAATTTCATACTCAGCAACAGGGTCGAGTGCCGCTGTAGGCTCATCTAAAATAACGATTGGAGAATCTTTATACAACGCTCTTGCAATGCTCATTTTTTGCTGTTCGCCGCCCGACGGCTCAATGCCTTCTTTATCAAACTGCCTGAAAAGCGACGTTTCAATACCCTTATCTAAAGAGGCTATCTTATCTCCGAGCCCAACCTTTTCACAAAGATTCTGTACCCTTTCATCATCAGGATTTTCACTTATGGAAATATTCTCTTTGATTGAAAACGCAAACAGCTTAAAGTCTTGAAATACCACTGAAAACAGACTTGAATACTCATCATAATCGTAGCTGTTTATGTTTTTGCCGTCTATGAGAATCTCTCCCTTGTCCACCTTATACAAACGGCAGAGAAGCTTAATAAATGTAGTCTTGCCTGCTCCGTTTAGCCCAACGATAGACAGCTTTTCACCGCTGTTTATCTTAATATTAACACCTTGAAGAACGTATTTATCAGTTCTCGGATATTTAAACCAGACATCTTTGAATTCAATAGTGTGCTTTCCGTTTTTGTCTATAGGGTCGCTGCCGAATGCAGAATCGGTTTTAATACCCATAAAATCGACATAGTTATACAAATATGTAGAAACCATAAACAGATTTTGCAAAGAGGCAATTGTTGACATCATACCGTTTGTAAACTGATTTGCCGCAGTAGCATACATAGTGAAATTACCTATCGTGATTAGCTTTTTTATAGCCATTAAACCTAAAATCCCGTACATTCCAACACTGTTTACAGTATCAATAACAGAAGAAATTCCTGACAATCCCGCTATTTTATTATTCCCCACTCTTATTACGTTGACAAACTCATCTGCGACCTCGTTGCAGTTGTTTATTAGCATATCCGATGCATTATAAAGTCTTATATCCTTGCCGTATTTAAAATCATAAGACTGCCAGAAGTTGTAGTTAAGCTTTCTGTCAAGAATTGCTGTATCTTCATTTTGTTTTCTTTCAATGCTGTTTGATTTCTTTGTAATCAGAAAATTAAGAACCAGAACAGTTATTGAAATCAAAATCACCCACACAGAGCCTGTGAACAGCACCGCTCCTGTTGAAAGAATAGAAAGAATACCGGAAATCATATTCGTAAATTGGATCATAAACCCGTCTACTCCGCCATACCAGTTCAGACCGTTCTGAGCCTTTGATGCCAAGTCTAGTATCTTAGGGTCTTCTGTGAGGTCGAAATCCATCTCCGCACATTTCTGCTTGTGCTGCATTTCAAAATACCTTGTGAACTCATCTACCTTTTTCTGATATGTCTGAGTGCAAAATGAGTCTATCACCATAACCAAAATGTATGCTATTACAAATACCAGAGTTATAATTACCATACGCTTTATATTTCTGCCCGACTGGAATTCGTCGATAAGCAGCTTTGGCAAAAACACTATAAACAACGGATATATAGATCTCATAACCGCAGCTATAAGGTTAAATACTATGTAGCTCTTAAATTTTTTCCAGATAATTCTATAAAAATATTTTAAAGTAATAAAGCTCTTTTTTAAATCGCTTATCTTTACTTTTTTCTTACTCACTGAAAGCCACCTCGCTTTCATAAGCCTCCATTTCTTTTTTCTTCTGCTCCTCCTTGTAATACTGAGCCTGAACCTCAAACAGATGCGCATAAGCTCCTCCGCTTTTTAAAAGAGATTCGTGAGTTCCGTACTCGATAAGACTGCCGTTTTCAAACATGGCTATATTATCGCAGAACCTTGTAGACGAAAGTCTGTGAGAAATATAAACAGCCGTCTTTCCCTTGATTATCTCGTCAAACGACTGATAAAGCTCATATTCAGCCAGCGGGTCGAGAGCAGCAGTCGGCTCATCTAAAAGAACTATAGGAGCGTCTTTATAGAGTGCCTTTGCAAGCGAAAGCTTTTGCTTTTCTCCGCCTGACAAGTCTATACCCTCATCATAAATCACTTTAGTCATCTGAGTTTTAAGACCGTCTTTCATTGACTTCAGCTTATCTCTAAGTCCCGAAGCATTTAAAACTCTGACTGCTTTGTCACTCTCCACTCTCTTATCAGGCCGCATTGCGACGTTCTCACCCAGATTAAGAGCAAACATCTCGACATTCTGAAATACAGGGCTGAATATCTTAAAATAATCCAGACGGTCATACTCTCTTACGTCAACTCCGTTTAAAAGGATCTGCCCCTCTGTTACATCGTATATTCTGCAAAGAAGCTTTATAAATGTTGACTTACCCGCACCGTTCAACCCCACTATCGCAAGTGTTTTACCGGGCGTCAGCTTTAGACTCAGATTTTTAAGTGCATACTTTTCCTTGCCGTAATACTTAAATGACACATTTTTAAATTCGATCTCATAGCTGTCTGCCTTTGGAACAGGCTTTGTGTTTTCCGAAACGTCATTTGTTGAGTCATCGTCTACAAAGTCACGAAAATCATCTATTTCCATAGAATTCTGTTTCATTTCAGAATACATAACAAATGTTGTTCTCAAAAACATTGTATAATTGTTTATAATCGTTGAATATAATACAAAGTTTCCAAGCTCAAGATTTCCGTTTACAAGCATAAAAATCAAGTAACCATACTGAAAAAAAGTTTCAAAAAACGTTACCACATAATTTTTCATTTCCCATTTCAGCCACCTGTTTTTATGACCTATAAACAGCTTATGTGCCTGATTATTTACCGAGGTATGCTTCGCCTTAAGAAAAGAACGCATATTGTAAATTCTTATATCCTTTGCGAATGAAAAGTCGCTTTGAACCTGACCCAGATACCTTAGTTTACGATTAAAAGGTGCCATATTATCCCAGCAAAGTCTTTTGTCCTCTTTCTTAGTTCTAACATTCATATATGCCTTTAAAAGACCAGTAGCCGTAAACACAAGAAGTAACATCGGGTTAAGCGTACATATTATTACCGCAGAAACAATAATATTTACCGCATACTGCATAAAGAATTTGGAATTGTTTAAAAAGCCTGCCGAGCCTCCCCAGTCTGCAGCTTTTTTCGCCTTTTCAGCCTTGTCGAGAATTTCAGGTCTTTCAAGATGTTCGTATCTCATTGTCATAAATTTTTGGTTGTATCTTGTTACAAATTTAAAAGTAATGAAATGAGCTCTCGGCCACCATAAATAATCAATTCCCTCAGCACCGAAATTTGTAACCGCACTTATCGCTCCCGCTATTATCAGAGTTACAATAAGCGAGCTGACAGAAGCTCCTGCCATAACATCATCAATAATAAACTTTGAAGTAAAGTTCCATATATAATTCAATGATACACATGACGCTATCCACAAAATCGTCAAAATAAGCATAGATTTTTTATACTTCCATACATATTTGTAAACATATATGAAGTTAGAAAAAATTGAGTGTTCTTTTACTGATTTATTTTTGTCTTTTTTACTCATAATACCTCCAATGTTTTGTCTTGTTTTTGATTGGTGTTTCATTTACTGTAAGTTTTAATACAGCTTCACCATATTTCTCATTAATTTGATTGTCATAATTAATCATCCTCCCTAGTTTTGCATTAATTCAATTAGTAATAAATGTTATTAACAAAATAAAAACGCAGTACGCAAAACAACATACTACGCCTTATATACACCAAGAGATATTTTTGTGCATAACTAACAAGAGCTGTTAAATTAAGCCCCCCCCCCATTTACAATTAATGGAGTTAGTTGCCTTGCACATAGTTTCACATCCCTTAAAATATTAAGGCTATAATATCACATATTGTATAATTTGTCAAGTAACATAAATAAAAATGGACAGGGAAATCCTGTCCATTGATAAAAACATATTTTTAAGCTATTACTCCGCTGTATCTTCCGTCGTTTCCTCTGATTTTTCTTGAGCAGCTTCTTCTACTGATTCTTCAGCAGGCTCTTCCGCCTTTTCATCGACAACTTCCTCTTTTGGCTCTTCAGCAACTTCCTCTGCCTTTTCCTCAACAGTTTCTTCTGTTTTTTCTTCGGCAGGTTCTTCTGCTGTCTCCTCTACAGGCTCGTCATCTTCAACAGGAGGATTCTCGGTTGAGTACACGATATTTGACTCCGGCTCTGCATTGTCTGTTTCAGCCTCTGCTTCTTTCTCAGCAGGTTCTTCCTTTTCCGGCTCAGGAAGCAACGCTCTCATAGACAGACTGATTCTCTGCTTTTCTTCGTCTATTTCGGTAATCTTAACCTCAACCTCTTGTCCGACACTTAAAATATCAGCGACATTGTCAACTCTCTGGTTGGCAATCTGCGAAATGTGAATAAGTCCGTCAATACCCTCAATTATACGGGCAAAAGCTCCAAATGAAGTTATCGAGACTATCTTCACCGTAATAACTTGTCCTACTCCGTAGTTCTTATCAAAAATTGTCCAAGGATTATCTTCTTCTTTTTTGTATACAAGTGAAACCTTTTCCGCTTCCCTATCAATATCCTTAATTGTAACCTCTATTTCATCACCTATAGAAACAACATCGGAAGGATGCTTTATTCTCAGCCATGAAAGATCAGCTTTTCTTACTAAACCGTCTATTCCGCCAAGATCAACAAACACACCATAATCGGTTATAGACTTGACCGTTCCCGTAACAGTCTTGCCGACCTCTGCATTTTCAAAGAATTTTGCTTTTTGCTCTGCACGCTTTTCGCTGGCTATAATTCTTATTGAACCGACTGCTCTGTTTCTATTCCTGTCGACCTCAATAACCTTATACTCAACAGTTTTATTCAGCAAATCATCTAAGCTGTCACTGCGTCTTTGTGTAGCCTGAGACGCAGGGATAAATACCTTAAATCCGTTTGTTGAAACTAAAACTCCGCGTCTTACAACATTGGTTACAACACCTGTTAATATTGCATTTTCCTCATGTGCCTTTGCAACATTTTCAAAACCGGCTATAGCGTCGACCTGCTTCTTAGAAAGAGTATCTACTCCCTCCTGATCATTCGTCTTTAAAACTATAACTTCAACCTCATCTCCTACTGAAACTATATCTTCAGGTGCTTTTGTAGGATCGTCAGTAAGCTCATCTTTCGGTATAACGCCGGTGTGCTTTGTACCGATGTCAACTAATGCTTCTGTCTTGTTTACAGCAGTTACAGTACCGGTTACCCTTGCTCCTATATATATTCTTTTTAAAGACTGCTCAATAGCCTCTTCAAAATCAAATTCTTCTTCCTTTTTTTCAAGAATGTCGCTCATTTCTTGTTTAACCTCCTCTATTATATACGCCGGCGTCGAAGCACCAGCAGAAATACCTAAATAATGCACCCCATCAAAGTCTAAATCATAAAGCTCATCGGCACTCTCAACAAGATAGCACGGACAATATTCTGAGCATATTGCTTTGAGCTTTAACGTATTAGAGCTGTGCCGTCCGCCTACAATAATCATTTTATCAGATTTAGAGGCAATACTTATAGCCTCTTCCTGACGTTTTGATGTTGCGTCACATATTGTATCAAAAATCATAGCGGATTTTCTGATACTATGTATGTATTCTCTGCATTTTTCCCAAAGCTGCTTATTAAAAGTGGTCTGAGAAACAAAAATAATCTTTTCGTCTCCTGCCTCTGAAAGAACTGTCTTTAACTCTTCCAAATTAGAAAATACATAGCATTTACTCTCACAATGTCCGCTTATTCCGATTACTTCGGGATGAGTCCTGTCACCCGCAATTGCAACGAGATAACCCTCTTTTGATTTCTCATTAACAATTTTGTGAATTCTTGAAACAAAAGGGCAGGTAGCGTCAACAACATTAGCAGAACGCTCATTTAAACGCTTATAAACATCTGCTGAAACACCGTGCGAACGTATTATGACCGTCTGCCCCGGCTCAACTTCACTTACGTCGTTTATCGCTCTGACACCCTTGCTTTCAAAATCAGAAACAACGCTCTGATTATGAATGATCGGTCCTAATGTGACAACATTATTATGGTTATTTAGATTATTATACACTATTTTAACTGCCCTGTCTACACCAAAACAAAAGCCAGCATTTTCTGCAACTAAAATTTTACAGTTTGTTAACATTTAAACCTCCGAAAAGTCTGAATAAAATTATCAATTATCATTTTTGTCTATGTATTCGTTATCACTTTCAACCAAATCTACTATCTGATTCATTATAGTTTGTTTGATCTTTTTGACTTCTCTTGGATCCGTATTTGATATATTCATATTTTCGGGGGAAATTGCCTTTCCATACTTAACTACAACCTTTTTTCTGAACTTTAATTTTCCCTCAAAAACTATCCCTACAGGAATTACGGGAACCTGAGCAACTGCCGCTATCAATGCGACGCCTGTTTTACCTCTGCCTACCTTGCCGTTCTTTGAGCGTGTACCCTCAGGAAAGATTACAAGATTTCGTCCCTTGTTCAGACGTTCAAGCGACACGTCAATCGCGGAGGTATCGCCTTTTCCCCTTGTTACCGGAAATGCTCCCAACGCTTTTATAAGAGCGGTAAAGAAAACATTCTGCTTGAAAAGCTCCTCCTTTGCCATAAACGAAAACGGTACTCTAACACCTAGAGCTATAAGTACAGGATCGGCATAACTTCTGTGATTGCTTGCAAAAATGTTTGAGCCGTCCTTTGGGATATTTTCTTTGCCGACGAACTTCAAATTGTAGAATATATGAAAAACAAACAGCACTATATATCTTAAAATGTTATAGAAAAACACTCTGCAATGAGAAAGTCTGTTGCTTTTGTCGACCGGTCTGACATCAAGACCTCTTAACAGCCCGTTATTCTCCTTATTTTTAATATCTTTTTTTACTTCACTTGGTCTTTCAGATTTTTTTTTAAGCTCTTCAATAACAGTATTATAAATAACCTCAACAGACTCATCAAGGTTCAGATTTGTCGTATCGATCTCAATAGCGTCATCAGCTTTTTTTAGCGGTGCTATATCTCTGTGAATATCATTGTAATCACGCTGTTTTATATCTGCCAGAACTTCATCATAAGAAGATTTATCTCCCTTTTCCTGAAGCTCTTTAAATCTTCTTCTTGCTCGCTCTTCGGCAGAAGCGGTAAGAAAAATTTTAACATCAGCCTTAGGCAAAACAACCGTTCCTATATCACGGCCGTCCATAATTATGTTGCTTTCCCTTGCAATATTTTTCTGAAGATCAAACAGAAACTCTCTGACTCTTGGTATTGCAGAAACCTTTGATGCACCCATTGAAACCTCAGGAGTTCTAATCTTATCTGAAACATCATCACCGCACATCAAAACTCTTTGAGAACCGTCAATATAGGCAAGTTTTAAATCAATGTCTTTCAAAGCAAACGTTACATCATCTGAATTATCAGTATTAATGCTATGCTCAATCATATATAAAGCTATAGAGCGGTAAAGTGCTCCTGTATCAACATAAACATACTCAAGTTTTTTTGCAACAGCCTTTGCAATTGTTGATTTTCCTGCCCCCGACGGACCGTCTAATGCAATATTAATACTCATAATTAATATCTCCTAACTTAAAACTTACATATATTCTGTGCCGCCAGATTAGCTGTGGCAAAGGCAATTTGCAGATTAAATCCGCCTGTATATCCGTCAACATCAAGCACCTCGCCGACAAAATATAGACCTGATACAAGTTTTGATTCCATAGTACTTGGATCAATCTCCTTAGTGCTCACTCCGCCCCTTGTTATAATAGCTTCATCTATCGGTCTGAATCCCTTTATATCAATACGAAGATTTTTAAACAGTTCTATCAAATTTTTTCTTTGCTCTTTAGTAATATTATTTACCTTTTCCTCACCGTCAATACCAGACAATTCTATCATTACAGGTATCATCTTTGAAGGCAGAAGACCTTTTAGAACATTGGAAAAATTTCTGTTAGGATTATCAGAAAAATCTCGTAATATTCGCTTATCTAAAGTTTTTTCATCAAGTGCAGGTTTTAAGTCAATCACTATATAGTAATCTTTTTCATCTATATTATTTATATGCGCACTTGCTGACAAAACCAGCGGTCCCGACACTCCGAAATGAGTAAAAAGCATCTCACCCTGCTCAGAATAAACAGGCTTTTTCTTACCTCTTTGCCAAAGACTTAATTTGACATTTCTAAGCGACAGCCCCATAAGTTCTCCGGGAAAGCTCTGCTTTGTTTCAAGCGGAACTAACGACGGCGTAATATCTGTCACCGTATGACCGACGTTCTCTGCAAATTTATACCCGTCGCCCGTTGAACCTGTTTTAGGGTAGGATTTTCCCCCTGTTGACACGATAACACTGTCTGAATAATAATCCTTATCACTGCATTTCACGCCGATAACCTTGTTATTCTTAGTTATCAGTCTTGTCACTTTTTTATTTATAACCGTTACACCCAGTCTGTTTGCTTCATCACAAAGTGCTTTTACAATATCACTTGCATTGTCGCTTACAGGAAAAACCCTGTTTCCTCTCTCAATTTTAAGAGATACACCGAGCTTTTCAAAAAAGCAAATCGTATCGCTAGGCAAAAAAGAATAAACTGCACTATATAGAAACTTTGAATTGCGGGGAATGTTGTTTAGTACAGTTTCAGCATCGCAGTTATTTGTTACGTTACACCTTCCTTTGCCTGTAATCAAAAGCTTTTTTCCGAGAATCTTGTTTTTTTCTAAAAGTAAAACAGATTTGCCCTTTCGGGCGAGCAATATCGAGGAAAACAAACCGGAGGCTCCTCCGCCGATTACTATGACGTCATATTTGTCTGTCAATATAACATCTTCCTTTCTATAAGCCTGAACGCACATTTAATTCTCATCATCCGGCTCGCTTTTTTCATAGACATCATATTTATCCCATATGTCCTCAAGTCTTTTAAAGTTATTTGTGATCTTTTCTCTGTTTCTGATTGAAACGGCAACTATCAAAGCATTTATTAAACTAAGCGGTGCAACAAGAGAATCCACAAATGACGCTATATCGCTTTGTGCAATAAGAACATTGTCCGCATACTTTACCAAAGGTGAGTTTTTGCTGTCTGTAAACGCAATAACTCCGGCTCCGTTGTCATGAGCATATTTAAGAGCATTAAGCGTCTGCTTTGAATATCTCGGAAACGAAAAACCTATTGCTACATCTTTACCGTCAACCCTTAATATTTGTTCAAACATCTCGCTGGTTGAGGAAGAACGCACCAGCTTTACATACGGAAAAATCAGATTCAAATAATATGCGGTAAAAGTCGCTAACGCCGCAGAACTTCTGTTGCCTATTACATATATGGAATGTGCACTCACTATTTTATCTACCGCTTCGTAGAAGTCTTTTTTTGAACATTCATTAAGTGTTCCTCTTATTCTGTCTATATCAAGACTTAAAACCTTTTCTAAAATATCATTTTCGCCTATTTGGTCAGAGGTTACGTCAATTCTCTGAAAAGACGTCAGCTTGTTTCTCATAAGATCCTGAAGTGCTTTCTGAAAGCCAGGATAGCCTTCGAAACCCAATTCAATAGCAAATCTCACCACAGTCGATTCGCTTACTCCGACAGTCTGCCCCAGCTTTGCTGCCGTCATAAATGCAGACTTGTCAAAATGCTCTAACACATAGCGTGCAATCAGCTTATGTCCCTTTGAAAATTTAGAAAAGCTTTCTTCTAATGTCACCAACAAATCCTTTTCCATATTGACAATTATGCTCCGTTCGGAACATTCTCCTTCCGATGTTATTTAAACGAAAATCCTTTTACTTTTCAGTATCTGCTTCCTTAATTCCAAAAGCGATGTTCTGAAGATAAGCAGATATTTTTCTTAACTCTTTTGTCTTTTCAGTATCTATAGAATACTTTCCGTTTACAAGCTTTAGAACATCTCCCTCTTGCACATCGCAGTCAAACTCATTCAGCTTTATATCAAAGAACTCATTTTCTGATTTTTCAACGGTAACTATACCGTCCTCTATTCTTTCAACAATCAATAACTCATCTTTCATAGAATTCAATTATCCTTACTGTTATTATTATCAGACTTCTCAATCTTTATATTCATACCTGCCTTGTCCGATTCAAATACAACCGTTCCGTCTGAATCAGTTGTGTAAATCTCTGACGTATATTTGCTTATTCTTTGCAGTGCCTCTTCATGCGGATGTCCGTAACTGTTTCCTGCTCCGCACTGGATAACAGCGTATTCAGGCTTTACTTTTGACAAAAACAGCTCGCTTGACGAATCCCTGCTGCCGTGATGACAGACCTGCAAAACCCTTGCCGACAAATCACAGCCTCGCTTTACAAGCTCTTTTTCGCTTTGCTTTCCCAAATCTCCTGTTATGAGAAAACTGTTCTCACCGTGAGTAATCTTAGCCGCAACAGAATAATCATTCAAATCCTTATATTTTTTCTTTGGCACATATGTATTTATAACCGCTGAACCCAATTCAAAAACAGAATCGTCTGCACTTGTTATGGTAAGACCTTTATTTATAATCGTCTTTAACAGCTTAGTGTATGTATATGAAGTCGGAACCTGATCGTCAGGAATTTTCGGCATTATTATTTTTCCTATCTCAATATCGCTGTTTACTACGGCTTTGAGACCTCCGATATGGTCAGAGTGAGGATGCGTTCCTATCACGCAGTCAAGGCTTTTTATCCCCTGAGCCTTGAGATATTCGACTACCTTTTCACCCTGATCGCTTTCGCCTGCGTCAATAAGCATATTATGACCTTCACACATAACAAGCGTGCAGTCACCCTGACCGACATCTACAAAATGCACAGACAAATCAGCACTCGACGCCGCTCTTTGAACAAGTCCGCTGCCTTTTTTGATTTCCTCATCCAAGTTCGTAAAATGGGTAACAACCGCAACGACCAATGCGATTAAGGCAACGGTTACAGCAGACGCTATTTTCTGCGGTTTACTCAATGATTTTCTTGCCATCAGTTTAATCCTCTGTTAATCGTTTCTGGTTGCAGAACGCTCTAACCACTGCTCTTTTGACATTAAAATCTCTCTCGGCTTTGAACCGTTCGCCTCGCCTATTACGCCCATCTGCTCAAGTTCATCCATAATTCTTGCCGCTCTTGCATAACCTAAACTCAGCTTTCTCTGTAAGAAAGATGTCGAGGCGGTCTGATTTTCAACAATGACCTTTATTGCCTCCTCCAGCTTATCATCAGCGTCTTCAGACAGAAAATCTGAATTGCTCCTTTTCTCCCCCTTTTGCTGAGGAATATGGCTGTCGATTTCCTCGATAATAGTATCGCTGTACTCAGCCTTTGACTGATTTTTAAGAAAATTAACTACTGCCCTTACCTCGCTTGTAGGAACAAAGCTTCCCTGAATTCTCATAGGCTTGCCAAGCCCCACCGGCTTATATAAAAGGTCTCCCTTGCCCAGCAGCTTTTCAGCACCGCCCTCATCAAGTATTACACGAGAATCGGTATTATTTGAAACCTTCAGTGCGACCCTGCTCGGAATATTTGCCTTAATAAGTCCTGTTACCACGTCTACACGGGGAGACTGTGTGGCAATTATAAGGTGCATTCCTGCCGCACGGGCAAGCTGTGCAATTCTGCAAATAGAATCCTCAACCTCTTTAGGAGCCGCCATCATCAAATCGGCAAGCTCGTCTATTACTATTACGATTTGAGGCATAGGCTCCATATCTTCTTTGCCTTTGACAAATTCATTGTAATCCTGAAGGTCACGCACTCCGTTGTCAGCGAATTTTTTATACCTCTTCAGCATTTCTGAAACTGCCCAGCCCAAAGCTCCTGCCGCTTTTCTGGCATCGGTCACTACAGGAATAAGAAGATGTGGTATTCCGTTGTATATAGGAAATTCAACCTGTTTAGGGTCAATTAGTATGAGCTTAACCTCGTCAGGCGAAGCCTTGTATAGAATGTTCATAATTATTGAGTTCGTGAAAACAGACTTACCTGCACCGGTCGTTCCGGCAACCAGCATATGAGGCATCTTTGAAATATCTCCCATAACGATATTTCCCTCAATATCCTTACCCACTGCAAAAGACAGCTTGCCCTTTGAGTTTCTGAATTCACTGCTGTCGATAAGTTCTCTTATCGAAACACTGTCTCTCTTTTCATTTGCAATCTCTATTCCGACTGCGGCTTTTCCCGGAATAGGAGCCTCAATTCTTATACCCTCAGCAGCAAGATTAAGTGCAATGTCATCAGCCAGTCCCGTAATTTTAGATACCTTGACTCCTGCCGCAGGCTGAAGTTCATAGCGAGTTACCGACGGTCCTCTGTGAATATCAACTATCCTTGTCTGAACCCCAAAGCTTCTAAGCGTGTCAACCAACGTCTCAGAACGGTTGGCAAGCTCCTGCTTGTAGCTTGCAATATCGCCTTTCTGAGCAGGAAGCTTTAATAGTGATATAGGAGGAAAGCTATACGCACTTTTGGCGTTTCCATTATTAAAAAACGTTGTCTGGCCATTATCGTCGACAAATATTTCAGCGTCCTGCTTCTTTTCCTTTTCGGCAGGAAGTGCATTTTTTACTATCTCCTGCAAATCCTTTGCCTTTACAGCTCCTGCCCTTTTGGGCTTTCTTGCTTTCTTTTTATCTGAATTTTCATTATCAATATCAATAAAATCAGTCGGGTCCGGATCAAACAGTTTATCAGGCATAGCCCTATCCGCAGGTTTTTTGCGGCTTACAGACTTAAAGCCCTCATCGCCTGCATCGAGATACTTTGCAATATCTACCCTTGCATTTCTGTTATGCTCCTCAAGTTCCATAGCACGTCTGTGCTCGCTGTTTCGTATTCTCTGAGCGTTATCCTCTTTTACTGCTTTATAGCCGGTTCTGATAGGTTTTGAAACCCCCCTGAACAAATCGACAATAGTCTTATTTGTAAGAAGCATTATAAATACCAGAATGAGAAGTGAAATTACTATTATTGAACCTACCTTATTCAAAAACGCATAAAGAGGCCAGCCCAGAACAGCACCGATAATTCCTCCGCCCTTTAAATCAACACCGCTGTTGTACAGTGACGCCAGCTTTCTGAAAAATGAACTGCTTAAAGGCGTTGGAAGTCCTATCATAATTGCATGAAACAGAGCTGAGATCAAAAGAATTAAAACCACGCTCTCTATCACCTTGGCAAGAATGATGCTCTGAGACTTATCAAGAGCACAGATTATAGCTATATACAAGATCACAGGTGCAGCTAAAAATACCGAAATTCCGAATATTCCTCTTAACCCTAAATGCATAGAATGCCAAAATGCAGACCCGGAAACATAAGTAAGCAAAAATACAAAAGCAGACAATGCAAACAGTATAATAGAATATGTACGGTTATGGTTCGTTTTTTGCACAGTTTTTGTCTGAGCAACCGCTTTCTTAGCTGATGTCTTCTTGCTGGACGGCTTACCGGATGCGGCTTTTGACTTTTTATTAGTTTTTCGTTTTGTTGCAGGCTTTTTCTTTGCAGCCATTCTTTATTACTCCTTTATTTAAAAATCCTTTTCTCTTTTTTTACTTATCATAAATATTCTACGAAGAGATTTTTTCTATTATTGAAACTATAATAACAACAGCACCAAGCACTCCCGTGTAGTATGAAAAAATCTTGAACTTATCTGTCTTAACAAGCCAGTTCACCATTTTTATTGCACATATACCGACAACTGCGGCAACGATAAATCCCAGAATATAAGTCCAGCTAAATGACATATCCGTCTGAACTGCGTCCTTTACTTCAACAAGACATCCGCCGAGTATCGCAGGTATTCCTAAAATAAATGAATACTTAACTGCCGTTTCCCTTGCAAAGCCCGAAAAGAGCCCCGCCGAAATTGTCGAACCTGAGCGAGAAACTCCCGGCAAAAGTGCAATGCTTTGGAAAAATCCCACGAAAACAGAATCCCTGACCGTTATATCGCCCAGCTTTTTCTTTCCCTTTGAGCATTTATCGGCAAGTAACAAAATAGCCGCCGTATATAAAAAGCATATACCCTCTGCGAATATAGTCGAGTCCTCTGCAAAGCCTTCAAAGAAATCCTTGAATATGTAAAACGGAATAAGCACCGCTGTTGAAAGTATGACCATAAGCACTGCTCTGCGGTCACCGTTCATTTCCTTAAATGAAAACTGCCTTTTAAATATATCTTTGACCATTCGGCAAAACTCGCATATCAGATCCCATATCGTATCCCAGAACGCTATAAAAACTGCAAACAAAGTTCCCAGATGAAGTATTGCCGAAAACAGCAAAGCACCCTCACCGCTGTTTCCCGTAAAATGCTGATACAGTGATAAATGTCCGGAACTTGAAACGGGTAAAAATTCAGTCAAGCCCTGAATGACCGCTTGAAAAATCGTACTGATAACTGACATGATGTCGTTCCTTTCTTAAATTAGCTTTGTTGTCTTTGTTCTATCTTTTACCTATTTAAAAACATCAGATAATCATACGGATTTGTTGAGTAAATATTCTTAACAAACTGCTTGCCTCCGTAATCCATATAATCGTACTTGATATTATTGAACTCCCCTGTTTTTATGACGTAGCTTTTATTTATCTTTTCAAAGTCGTAAAAAACATCGTAATTATTTAATATTGTCTGAAACATAATCCAATCACCCGTTTTTATTCTCGCACTTCTTTTTATTTGATTCAGATTCTATCAACTCGTATAAACACTCAATAGCGTCAGACAATCCTCCCAGACTGTCTATTATACCCTCTTTAACAGCGTTTTCCCCGTCTAAAACAGTTCCTACATCCATAACAAGCTCGCCTGTTGTCATCATAAGCTCTCTGAAACGCTCAGGCGTGATGTTTGAATTGTCGCAAACGAATCTTATTATCCTATCCTGCATTTTATCAAAATACGAAAGCGTCTGAGGCACACCCAGTACAAGACCGTTCATTCTCACAGGGTGAATAGTCATAGTCGCTGACGGTACAATGAATGACTTTTTTGCACACACAGCCAGAGGAACACCTATCGAATGACCTCCGCCAAGTACTATTGAAACGGTCGGGGTTTTCATTCCTGCGATAAGCTCGGCTATAGCAAGACCTGCTTCAACGTCGCCGCCGACAGTATTTATTATAATGACCAAACCCTCTATAGAGCTGTCCTGCTCAATTGCAACAAGAGCCGGCATAATATGCTCATACTTTGTCGTCTTATTCTGCGGAGGAAGTATATAATGCCCCTCAACCTCGCCTATTATAGTCAGACAATGTATAAGATGCCTTGCATTTTTCAGGCTGATGTGACCAACACGCTCTATCTGCTCGGTTTGAGACGGCTTATCACTGTTATCCGAATTGGTCTGAGGCGATTGATTTCCATTATTATCGTTGTTGTTTATATCTTCTGACATTTTGAATAAATCCTCCAAGAAAAATATATTATTATTTTTTCTTTTTATAACAAAAATTATTCAAAAAACAAAAATATAAACCTCGTTTTTGCCTTTATTATTTGGTTTTCCACATCTTATTATTATACCACTTACATTAAATAAGTCAATAGCACAGCCGAGCCGTCGGTGGCCCTCTGACTTTTAAAAGTTTGCAAAATGTTTTACTTTGTACAACGTAAATCAGCACCTAGAGTCAAGAAACCAGAGGCATGAAGCAAGAGAAAAGCGTTCAGAGTCCTGAACGCTTTTGCTGTCTATAATATACTCACATTTCTGTGCCAATCATAAAAACTACCCATTAATATTCTGATATACAACCTTTTTGCCAATCAGTATTTTTGCATCTTTAACTCCGCTGCCATTGAGTTGTTCCTTTAACTGGTCAGCTACCGTTTGATTTTTTACAAAAAATTTAATTCCATCTTTTGTGTTATTAAATGATGCTTTTTCGATAGTTGGTGCTTTTTCTTCGCCTTCCAGAATTACTTTTGACAGCTTAATGCAGTCTTTGAATGCCCATAAACCAATTTTGTCAAGATTTGGGGGCAAGACGATTCTATTTAATGATTTACATTTTTCAAATGCAAAATCTTTAATAACTTTTAGTTTTTTGTTCAATTTAACAGATTTCAATTTTTTGCAATTTGAAAAAGCAGACTCACTCAGCTTTTCCACGGATGATGGTAATATTACCTTTTCTAAAATTTTGTTTTGCCCAACATTTACGCTTTTAGTTCCTTTTGCAATTTTATATTTCTTTTTACTGTTTATCAGGCAATACATTTTTTTACCGTTTTTAGAATATACAGCCCCATTTTTTATTTTTATATATGGATTCTTTTTGTCTATAATAACCTTTAATTTAGGCATATCATATATTGATGACTCTAAATCAAAGCTTTTTATTTTACTTCCAACATAAATTTTCTTGAAGTTTGGAGCTTTCATTGTATTTCTATTCCAAATAAATTGGGTTGCATCTTTGGGCAGATATATAGTCTCATACGGTAAAGAAAATTTCCATTGTGTAATTTTTTCATATAATTTAGCACCAAAAGCTTCTGGATCCATGGCAGGTTCGTAAAACGAAACACTTTGAACCTTATATTTTTTGCCTTTAAATTTTATTTTATTTGGTATTTTTAAAACTTTTCCGTTTGCATAGGCATAAGTTGCTTCTACAGAATAAACTTCCTTACCTTTTTTGTTTTTACCATATAAAAGAATATTATAATATATACCATCAATTTTCACATTATAATGTGAATTAGATCCTTTACCATAATGTCTTTTGAAATAAGGCAGATCATGATATGCCATTGAATTTATACAATTAGTTGATATTAATATACAACTCAGTATAAATACAACTAATGTTTTTATAAATTTTTTCACTTATTCAACCCCCCTTAAACAGCTGACTTTTTGCCAACTTCTTTTACTGATGTTGACGAAACTATCACTCTATGTGCAAATGTATCTGAGATTAGATGACAAGCTTCATCAAAATTAATGAAGAAAAGTTCTGACTTTCTTCAGTCTCCTGAATGTAAACATCGTCAGCAAAAATTGAAGACGATGAACTTAATATTGCAGTAAAATGCTATCGTTGTTGCAATTGTTAAACATAAAATTTTTTAAAATTTAAAAATGTCACATCCTTGTTGTTAAATTTAATAAGTTTTATAGAATTATATATTTACATTATATTATATAAGTTATAGAAAGTAAAGGAATATGTATGTAAAAATGATAATTTGTAGAATTATACAAATACAAATTTCTTTCTTTGTTTAATATAACATATATTTCACTCCCACCCGTATATGAAAGCTCTGATTATTAAAATAGCAGTTAATTTTATTATAATTAATTAATATTTAATTAACTATACTGTCGAATGCTTGTTAAATTCTTGACAATCCCTTTGTTTTGTTTTAAAATAAAAGAAATGATATTAATGAAAGGAATTTGAGATTATGGGACTTACACTAACAGAAAAAATTCTTAAAAACCACCTTGTAGACGGTGAATTTATAAAGGGAAACGAAATAGGTATTAAAATTGACCAGACATTGACTCAGGACGCAACAGGAACTATGGCTTATCTTGAATATGAAGCTATGGGTGTTCCCCGTGTTAAGACTGAGCGTTCTGTAGCTTACATAGATCATAACACACTGCAGTCAGGCTTTGAAAACGCCGACGACCACAGATTTATCGGCTCTGTGGCAAAAAAACACGGCATCTACTTTTCACGTCCGGGAAATGGTATCTGCCATCAGGTGCACTTAGAGAGGTTCGGTATTCCGGGAAAAACGCTTATCGGCTCTGACAGTCACACCCCAACAGGCGGCGGAATCGGTATGATCGCTATCGGTGCAGGAGGTCTTGACGTTGCTGTGGCAATGGGCGGCGGAGCTTATTATATAACCTACCCGAAAATCGTTAAGGTAGAGCTTACAGGAAAACTCTCACCTTGGGTTGCCGCAAAGGACGTTATCTTAGAAGTTCTTAAAATCCTTACCGTCAAGGGAGGAGTAGGAAAGGTTATCGAATACTGCGGAGAAGGTGTTAAGTCCTTATCTGTTCCCGAAAGAGCGACAATTACCAATATGGGTGCAGAGCTCGGAGCTACAACATCTATATTCCCTTCTGATGAGACAACTCTTGAATTTCTCAAGGCTCAAAACAGAGCAGACGTCTGGACAGAGCTTAAAGCAGACGACGACGCAGTTTATGACGAGGAAATTAAAATCGACTTGTCAAAAATTGTTCCTATGGCTGCCTGTCCTCACTCTCCTGATAACATTAAAACCGTTGACGAATTAGGTCCTATGAAGATAGATCAGGTTTGCATAGGCTCATGTACAAACTCATCGCTTATGGATATGATGAAAGTTGCTCACATATTAAAGGGCAAAACCGTTCACCCTGATGTATCTCTTTCTATCGCACCCGGCTCTAAACAGGTTCTTAATATGCTTGCACAAAACGGTGCATTGTCGATTATGATTGACGCAGGTGCAAGAATTCTTGAATCTGCCTGCGGTCCTTGCATTGGTATGGGTCAGTCTCCTAATTCAAAAGGAGTCTCTTTAAGAACATTTAACAGAAACTTTGAGGGCCGCTCGGGAACAAGGGACGGACAGATTTATCTTGTTTCTCCTGAGCTTGCTGCGGCATCTGCAATTGCAGGAGTTTTAACAGACCCGAGAACTTTGGGCGATATGCCAAAGTTCAAGCTGCCTGAAAAGTTTGTCATAAACGACAATATGATAGTTCCCCCCGCTCCTGTTGAGGAAATGGACAGCGTTGAGATTTTAAGAGGTCCTAACATAAAGCCTTTCCCAAAAACATCTCCGCTTGATGAAACTATCGAAGCTCCTTGCTCTTTAAAAGTGGGCGACAACATCA
Source organism: uncultured Clostridia bacterium (assembly GCA_947589185.1). Taxonomy (GTDB): domain Bacteria; phylum Bacillota; class Clostridia; order Oscillospirales; family Ruminococcaceae; genus UMGS1601. The sequence goes on from CANQCK010000003.1 coordinate 34,711, forward strand.
CAACAGACCATATTATGCCGGCAGGTGCTAAAATACTTCCTTTGCGTTCTAACATTCCTGCAATTTCAAAGCACTGCTTTACAGTATGCGATGAGGAATTCCCGGAAAGAGCACTCAGACTGGGCAAAAGCATTATAGTCGGCGGTTCAAACTACGGACAAGGCTCTTCAAGAGAGCACGCTGCACTTGCTCCTCTATATTTAGGTGTTAAGGCAGTTTTAGTCAAGAGCTTTGCAAGAATTCACAGAGCTAATCTCATAAATGCAGGCATTTTGCCTCTTACCTTTGTCAATGAAGCCGACTATGATAAAATCGGTCAGGGAGACGAGCTTATTCTTGAAAACGTAAGACAGGATTTAACAGACGGTAAGAGCGAGCTTACTCTTATAAACAAATCAAAGAATGTAGAAATTCCTGTTTTATGCGAGTTAAGCGGACGCACAAAGGATATTGTCCTTGCAGGAGGACTTTTGGACTACACAAGAGAACAGCTTAATAAATAGGAATAATGCTATGAGGAAAAACAATTCGCCGTATAATTCAAATTACAGAAACGGGCAATATCAAAATTACAATGGATCTGACAGACGCACAAATCCAAATAATCATTATGGAAATTCTCAAAGACCCCGCTATCCTGATAAGAGAAAAAAACGGAGCACACCCGGATTATCACTGTTGATTAAACTTATATGTTTGTTAATTGCTGTGGTAATTGTCTATATAGTTTTGTATATAAACATCTTCAGCTACAAGCCTGAAATTACTGACGTTCTGACTGCTGAGGGAAGCAAAAGTGCAGAAATAATTGAGGATATAAAAGTTTCTGATAATCTTTATGTGTATGCCTATACTGATAACGGAAAGCTATCGGCTTCTTATATTAAGATTAAAGGCTCCGGCGATAACAAAAGCTATAAGTGCCTGAAAAGGTGCGGTTCTCTTAATCTTGAAACCTACAAAAAAGATATGCAGGGAAAGAAAATGAAATTTTCCTCAAAGGGCAATTTCAATTTTGGTCTGGATTTTTCAGGGAGCGAGCAATACGATCAGTTTGAAGAATACTTTGAGGAAAAAGACATAAACAATTTCAAATCATGTCCTGTTAATATTGAGGGCATCAATCAGATATTTATAGTGTGGATGTGGAATAAATAAAATTACAAATGTGGAGGAAATTACTATGGCAGAAAAAATCAAGATGAAAACACCTCTCGTCGAGATGGACGGAGACGAAATGACAAGAATACTCTGGAAATGGATAAAGGAGATACTTCTTGAGCCTTATGTAGACTTAAACTGCGAATATTACGATCTTGGCTTGAAGCACAGAAATGAAACGAACGACAAGGTCACATTCGACAGTGCCGAAGCTACAAAAAAATACGGAGTAGCTGTTAAGTGTGCAACAATCACGCCGAATGCGGCAAGAATGCCCGAATACAACCTCAAAGAAATGTGGAAGTCCCCTAACGGAACGATAAGAGCTATCCTAGACGGAACCGTCTTCAGAACGCCTATTATCGTCAAGGGTATTTCTCCTTACATACCGACCTGGACAAAGCCAATTACTATTGCCCGTCACGCATACGGTGATGTTTACAAGAACACTGAAATGCAGGTAAACAAAAATTCAAAAGCAGAACTTGTTGTCACCGATAAAGACGGTAACGAGTCAAGAGAGCTTATCTATGATTTCTCTGACAGCGACGGCATTATTCAGGGTATACACAACAAGGACGAAAGTATCGCAGGATTTGCAAGAGCTTGTCTAAACTACGGTCTTGATTTAAAACAGGACGTTTGGTTTGCAACAAAAGACACTATTTCAAAGAAATACGATCATAGATTCAAAGACATTTTCCAAGAAATATACGATAACGAATACAAAGAAAGATACGAAGCGGCAGGTATTGAATACTTCTACACCCTTATCGACGACGCAGTTGCAAGAGTTATACGTTCAAACGGCGGCTACATCTGGGCTTGCAAAAACTATGACGGCGATGTTATGTCTGATATGGTTTCTACAGCTTATGGCTCGCTGGCTATGATGACCTCCGTATTAGTTTCTCCTGACGGCATTTATGAATACGAAGCCGCTCACGGAACCGTTCAGAGACATTACTACAAATATCTCAAGGGTGAGGAGACCTCTACAAATTCAGTTGCTACCATCTTTGCTTGGAGCGGTGCATTGAGAAAAAGAGGCGAACTTGACGAAACTCCTGATTTGATTGATTTTGCAAACAAGCTGGAACAGGCTACCATACAGACAATTGAGGACGGTGTTATGACAGGCGACCTTTATCTGCTTTCAAGTCTTGAAAACAAGAAAAAGGTTGACTCTGAGACCTTCTTAAAGGAAATAGGCAAGCGTTTAGACATACTTGTAAACGAATAGACGCTAAAATCAATAATTTATAGTTTAAGGGATGAGATCAGTGGCTAAAAATAGTGATATTTCAGCCTCAGTCATTAAGAGACTGCCCAGATATTATTCATATCTTGAGGATCTTATAGAGGAAAATGCTGAGCGTATTTCTTCAAAAGAATTAGCCGCCCGAATGAAAACTACCGCCTCTCAGATTCGTCAGGACCTAAACTGCTTCGGCGGTTTCGGACAGCAGGGGTATGGGTATAACATAAAAGCTCTTCATAATGTTATCGGCAGCATCTTGGGTGTTGACAAGGAATATCAAACAATTATGATAGGTGCAGGAAATCTTGGAAAAGCCGTTACTTCTCAGATAAGCTTCGAGAAAAAGGGCTGCAGACTTACCGCTATATTCGATATTGACCCCGATATTATCGGTCAGACCGTTGCAGGTATCAAAGTTTTAAGCATAGACGAGCTTGAGAAATTCTGCAAGGAAAATCTGCCGTCTATTGCTGTTCTTTGCCTGCCAAAGGATAATACCTTCAGCGTTGCAAAAAAGCTAATTGATCTCGGTGTTAAATCCTTCTGGAACTTTTCACACTTCGATCTGAACCTTCACTTTGATAACATCATAGTTGAGAATGTTCATCTCGGCGACAGTCTTTTAATGCTTACCTATAAAACGCAGCAGTGACCGTCGAAACGCTGGTGGCTCTGCCCGATTAGAGGCAAGAGGCAAGAGCAGGGTTCCTCCCTGCACGCATACAAATAAAGAGTTTTTGATTACACCCTGCAAAACGGACAATTTGTAAAATATACATTTTTAAGACAGAAATAAAAAGTAAAATACCATACACAAAAACAGCGTTCGGAATTAATTCCGAACGCTTTAATCATATCTAACGGTAATTATCCATTGTCAATTGTCAATTATCACTTGCTAGGTCTGCTTATCAAGAGTAAGCCCGTAAGGCGGCATAAATTCCTCTAAGAACACGTCCGCCTCTTTAACATTAAGCTCTTTTATAATTTTCAAGGTCGCACTCTCAGCGTCGCTGAAATCCTTGTTTCCCATCTGTTTTTCCTCAACACATTTGATAAGAGCCGATATTTTGTCCGCCGCTTTTACAAGCTCCCAATGCTCGCTTTCGCTTTCATCTTTGAAAAGCAAGGGTCTGTATTCCTCTTTAATGTCATCTGGAAGATAAGACAAAAGCTGATTGCTAGCATTGTTCTCAATTTCAGAATAAACAGACTTTATATTCTTGTTATAATACTTAATGGGAGTAGGCAAATCACCTGTAATTATCTCGGCTGTATCGTGGTAAATTGCCAACAGAGCGACTCTCTCAGGATTTACATTTCCGCCAAAGCGTTTGTTTCTCAAAACCGCAAGAAGATGAGCAATAAAAGCAACCTCAAGCGAATGCTCGCTTATGTTTTCCGTTACAGTATTTCGCATAAGACTCCAGCGATTTATATACTTCATTCTAGAAATGATAGCAAAAAACTTACTGCTTTTCATTTTAATCCGCCTTTTTGTGTAAATTTATAATTAATACGGAATAATGCTCAACAGCACACCTGCGGCAACAGCCGAACCGATAACTCCGGCAACATTAGGTCCCATTGCGTGCATAAGCAGATAGTTTGTAGGATTTTCCTGCTGACCTACCTTCTGCGACACTCTCGCCGCCATAGGAACAGCAGATACTCCTGCCGAACCGATAAGCGGATTTACCTTGCCCTTAGTGAAAAAGCACATTATCTTTCCGAAAAGCACTCCGCAGGCAGTTCCCAGACAGAAAGCGGCAACGCCGAGAAGAATAACTCCCAAAAACTCCTTGTTTACTATCTTGTCAGCCGTTGTTGTTGCACCTACGGAAATGCCTAAGAAAATTGTTATAATGTTCATAAGCTCATTCTGAGCGGTTTTTACAAGTCTGTCGCAAACTCCGCTTTCCTTTAGAAGATTTCCGAGCATAAGCATACCTACTAAAGGTGCCGCCGAAGGAACAAGCAGAGAAATTACTATTGTAACCACTATCGGGAAAATAATCTTTTCCGTCTTTGAAACAGGTCTTAACTGACCCATAACTATTGAACGCTCTTTTTTAGTTGTCAGCCCTTTCATAATAGGAGGCTGAATTATCGGTACAAGAGCCATATAGGTATATGCGGCAAGTGCGATAGTACCAGTGTCTATTTTAAAACCGCCCGACGAAAGCAGCTTTGATGAAACGTAGATAGCTGTCGGTCCGTCGGCACCGCCAATAATTGCAATAGAACCTGCTTCAGCCGCAGAAAACCCTAACAGAGCCGCTCCAATAAACGTGAAGAATATTCCGCCTTGTGCGGCTGCTCCGAGCAAGAAGCTCTTAGGATTTGCAATCAGCGGAGCAAAATCGGTCATAGCACCTATTCCGAGGAATATAAGCGGCGGATAAAGCTGGAGCTTAACACCCATATAAAGTATGTCAAGCAGTCCTCCGTCATGCAGAACCTTTCCAAAATCTATACCCTCGCCTGTTATTTTCCAAAGGTCGGGGTGGTACATCTCTGTAAAAGGAAGATTCGTCAAAAGCATACCAAATGCTATCGGCAAAAGAAGAAGCGGCTCAAATCCCTTTGAAATCGCAAGATACATAAAAATAAACGAAATACCTATCATAATCAGCGATTTCCATCCGCCGTCAGCAATAAATCCGGCAAAACCGGATGTTGTCGCTAAATCTACAAGTGTGTCAAGAAACTTTTCTATCATAGTGTGAATATCCTTTCGCTAAAATGGGCGGGTATTATCAATAAGTCCCGCAGCAGCCCATGCTGTTCTCTGAGGCTTCGCAGTCTTGACGCTTTTAAGTGTCAGCTTTTTTCCGCTCTTTGCACTCATATGTGCAATTGCCGCCGATATGACCGCTACGATCTCCTCTTCAATATCATCTTCAATTTCAGGTACTGCGCTTGAAATCTCTTCACTAGGCAATAAGACTTTGTCTGCTTTAATTTCACTGTCTGTGCGTACCTTTTTGCCGGCAGCCTTTCTTCTGACTTTTGAAATAAGACCGAACAGTAAAAGAATAACGACAAGTAAAATCAAACCTATGAATACTACGGTTATTCCTGTAATAACAACTGACGCCACATATTCAAAGTTCATATCAATATCCTCGGAAAGCAAGGAACTTAATAAATTCATATAACAATATCTCCCTCAAAAGTAAAATTAAACATTATAATTATAACCCAAATCGAGCATTTTTTCAATAGCCTATTGTTATTTTTTACACAAACTTTATATTAATTCAAAACGAAAATTTGCATATTACAATAATTTTATACGGAGTTATATTTATACAATTATTTTAGTCGTTATTAAGCTGTGTTGACGCAATAGTAAAGCAATATACTGCCTTTGCTCCGTTTTCCTTTAAAACACGGGAACACTCATTAAGCGTATTTCCCGTTGTGATAATATCATCACAAAGCAAAACAGTCTTTTTGTTTATTTCATCTATATACTTTCTCTCGATCGTGAAAAGACCTTTAACTGCCTCTGCTCTTTCATATCTGCCAAGCTCGTGCTGTGCAATATCATTTCTTGTCTTACTCAAAATCCTTATACAGTTCTTATTTTTAATAATTTTTGAAACTGTCTTTGCTATAACATCAGACTGATTGTACCCACGCTTACGCTTTGCCAATTTGTGCATAGGAACTGACGTAACTATATCTATATTACTTATCTCAACCATCTGAGAAATTCTTTTATAAATTTCATCTTTAAAAACGTCAGCGATATTCACTGCCTTATCCAGCTTAAGATTGACTATCCCCTCTCTTACAACCCCTCTGTAATATGCAATACTAACGCAGCCGTCATAATATATTTTAGTGTCATTGCATATGCATATCTCCTGTCCGCACCTTTTGCAGTACTCCGTGCTTATAAAGGGTATCTCGCTCTCACACTTTGCACAGCAAGGCTCATTCCACTTAATAACCTTGCCGCAAAACGGGCATCTGTTGGGAAAGAAAATGTCAAGTATATATTTTTTAACGCTATCAGAATTCAACTTCTTCATTAAATTCATCACTGTTACCATCCTGAATCAGCAAATTTTTTAACACAGTATATCTAAGTGTCCTTCGGTTGTTATCAATCATACCCTCCAGCTTATTCGCAGAGCCGATTATGATTAACAGCTTTTTCGCCCTTGTAACCGCAGTATAAAGCAGATTTCTGTAATACAGCTTGTCAAATCCGCCGAAAACGGTAAGTATAACCACGTCAAACTCACTGCCCTGACTTTTATGTACGGTAATTGCATAAGCAAGATCAAGATGTTCAAGCATCGAAACGGTATAGTTGCATACTCTGCCTTCAAAATCAATCGTAATAAGCCCCGTGTATTTATTAGCTGCAGTAATTATTCCAATATCTCCGTTAAAGATACCCGCACCGTTTTCTTTAACTCCGCCGCCCAGATCCTTCGACCAGACAATATCGTAATTATTTTTTGTCTGCATAACCTTATCGCCAACACGATATGTATACTGAAACGTCTTTATCTCCGATTTTTCTTTCGATGGAGGGTTGAGCTCCGCCTGAAGTCGTTTGTTAAGTTCCACAGTGCCCGACGGTCCCTTTCTTGTAGGCGATAAGACCTGTATATCGTCAATTGATGAATACCCATACGCTTTAGGAAGCCTGTCCTTTGTAAGTTCAACAACCAGCGACTGTAGATCATTATGGTGAAGCCTTTGAAAAAAGAAGAAATCATTACCTCTCTCAGTTAAATCAATATGCTTTCCCTCGACGATCTTATGTGCATTTACAACTATTGAGCTTTTGCTTGCCTGTCTGAAAATCTCTTTAAGCGTTACTATCGGCACAACTCCGCTGTCTATTATATCTTTAAGAACATTCCCTGCTCCCACCGACGGAAGCTGATCGCTGTCTCCTACCATAATGAGCTTGCAGGTCATAGGTATTGCCCTTAAAAGAGCCTCAAACAAAAGTGAATCAACCATAGACATCTCATCAATTATCATCACGTCACAATCAAGCAGATTGTTTTCATTATACTTAAAACGAAGTCTGTCTCCATCTGAAAACACTACCTCCAGCATACGGTGAATAGTCTTAGCCTCATACCCTGTAAGTTCAGATATTCTCTTTGCCGCACGCCCTGTCGGAGCAGTTATTAAAACATTAAGACCCTGTTGCTCAAACAGTGAGATTATAGCATTGAGAGTAGTGGTCTTTCCTGTTCCGGGACCTCCTGTTAATACCAAAAAGCCGCAGGACAGTGCTGTATTTATAGCTTTCTTTTGAAGTTCCTCATACTCTATATCATTCTGCTCCTCTGCAAGAGCAATTACCTCGTCATAATTTATCTTGCTGTCATATAGGCATTCTTTCATTATGTTCAGCCGTCTGGAAATGTAATTTTCAGCTGTGTAATATTCTTTAAGCAATATAAATGGTCTGTTTTTCTTTCTGAACAGACATAAATTTTCCTCGTTGAGCTCAATCTCTAAGACCTCGTTAAATCTATCCTCCTCAATATCGAGAAACCTACAGGTTATCGCTCTTAGCTTGTCCTCCGGCAGGCAGGTATGTCCTGCATATGAATTCCGGATAAGAACATTTGCTATTCCCGCTTTTATACGGTTTTCGTTGTCCTTTGGCAGTTCTATATCTGCTGCCATTTCGTCAGCTTTGAAAAACGGAAGCTCTATCCCCTGTGTACATAGAACATACGGATTGCTCCTCACCATATCCTCGGTAGGCTGTCCCCAGCGTTTCCACGCTTTAGCACCATAGCCTGCCGATATTCCGAACTTAGACAGATACCCCATCAAAGACCGCACTCCGTTGACATTTTTAAATTCCTCAGAGATTTTTTGGCACTTCTTCTTTGTTATACCCTCAACTTCACATAGACGCTCAGGCTCTTTCTCCATAATTTCCAGAGTCATATCTCCGAATTTATCTACGATCTTCCCTGCAATAACAGGTCCTATTCCCTTTATTGCACCGCTTACAAGATATTTTTTTATTGCCAGTGCGGTTGTAGGCATTTTTCGCTCGCAGAGAGTGACTTTAAACTGCTCTCCGAATTTCTGATGATTTATAAACTCGCCTGTTAAAAATAGATCCTCGCCTTCGTCAACACTGCCGATTTCTCCTACAACAGTAACAGGGTCGCCGTCAACATCAAGTGTTAAGACGGCAAACCCGTTTTCCTCATTATTATAAACGACACAATCAACTGTACCTTCAATCTGACAAAGCTCTTTTTCTTTCACTTTAATCACACAACATCTTTGCAGTGCAAAGACCGCCTTTCATTCCAATATAAAAAATTCCCGCTTATGTATTTGATTTTATATAATTCTCAAGCTCATTTTGATCAATTATTTTCACACTGTCAAATTCTCCGCATACCTCATTTAATTGTACGGTACGCTCTTCATCAGGCTTTTCTATAGGGTATATTAATATCTCGCTCGAATCCTCATCGCTGAATTTATTTTCCCAATACGCCGCTTTTATTATCTTTGAAACATCATTAATTTTATTACTTACAGGGATAATTATAAATTTCTTATAATCTGAAATTCTTCCTGAATCCAACAGCTTCCTAACAACGTAAACAAGTGCCAGTACAAAAAAAACTAAAAATATTGCAGCAAATAGCTCACTCATCTTACTCACCTCTGATTCATAATATGAAGCAAAGGTAATTATTGTGATACATTAATTATACTATTTTGAATACTCATTTTCAAGTGCAAAAAACAAGCACTTATGGATAAAAACCCACAAGTGCTTTTAATATCAGTTATTCACTTTGTTCAGCCTTTTTTGCTTCAATATCGGCTAAAGCGTCCTTTCTTGAAAGATTTATTCTTCCCTGGTCGTCGATCTCCATTACCTTGACTACTACCTCATCGCCTATTGAAACAATGTCTTCAACCTTGTTTACCCTTTGCTTATCTAGTTTTGAAATGTGTACCAAGCCGTCTTTTCCGGGAGCTATTTCAACAAACGCACCAAAGTTCATTATTCTGACAACCTTACCCTTATAAATAGAACCGATTTCAGGGTCGTTAGCGATCGTGTCTATAACAGATATAGCAGCCTGACATTTCTCCTTGTCAAGACCGGAAACAAATACATTTCCGTCCTCTTCAATATCAATACTGCAATCAAAGTCAGCGGCGATTTTCTGAATTACCTTTCCGCCCGAACCTATAACGTCTCTAATTTTATCAACAGGTACCTTAGTCGTAAACATCTTAGGAGCCCACTTGCTGACCTCAGCTCTTGGCTCAGGAATTGCCTTAAGCATAATCTCATCTAAAATATAAAGTCTTGCTTTATGAGTTTTCTCAAATGCCTCTTTAATAATCTCAGGAGTAAGACCGTCAACCTTAATGTCAACCTGAATAGCGGTGATACCTTTCTTTGTACCGCCTACTTTAAAGTCCATATCTCCGTAGAAGTCCTCAAGCCCTTGAATATCAACCATTGTCTGGAAGCTGCCGTCGTCCTTTGTTATAAGTCCGCAGGAAATACCTGCAACAGGAGCTTTAATTGGTACACCGGCGTCCATCAACGCAAGAGTAGAACCGCATATCGAGCCCTGTGAGGTAGAACCGTTTGAAGAAAGAACCTCTGATACCATTCTGATAGCATACGGAAATTCCTCAACGCTTGGGATTACAGGAACAAGTGCCTTTTCAGCTAATGCTCCGTGACCTATCTCTCTTCTTCCGGGACCTCTGGACGGTCTTGTTTCGCCTACCGAATATGAAGGGAAATTATAGTGGTGGATATATCTCTTTGAAACCTCTTCGTCTAAGCCGTCCAACTTCTGAGCTTCGCTCACAGGACCAAGCGTACAAATAGTCAAAACCTGAGTTTGTCCTCTTGTGAAAATACCCGAACCGTGAACTCTAGGTAGAACTCCGACTTCAGACGCCAACGGTCTTATCTCGTCAATACCGCGTCCGTCAACTCTCTTGCCTTCGCAAAGCCATGCTCTAACGATTTTCTTTTGCAGCTTGTATATTATCTCGTCTATCATTACTGCATTTTCTTTTTCTTCATCATCAAACTTTTCGTGAATAGCGTCAATTATCGGCTGTAGTCTTGCGTCACGAACATTCTTATCGTTTGTATCAAGTGCTGCCTTTACATCTTCTGCGGCAAACGCCTCAATCTCGTCAAATAAATCGTGGTCAACTTCCTGCGACTCAAACTCAAACTTAGGCTTTCCTATCTCCTTCTGAATATCAGAAATAAATGAAACCATTTTCTTTATTTCCTCGTGACCCTTTAAAATAGCCTCAAGCATTGTATCGTCGTCTACCTCATCAGCACCGGCTTCAATCATAACGATTTTTTCAGCCGAACCTGCAACCGTAAGATTGAGATGATTTCTCTCTCTTTGCTCCAATGTAGGATTTAAAACGATCTCTCCGTCAACAAGTCCTACGCTAAGTCCTGCTATCGGTCCGTTGAACGGAATATCAGAAATAGAAAGTGCAATAGAAACAGCAACCATTCCTGCAACCTCAGGTGAGTTATCAGGGTCAACTGACAAAACAGTCATTACAACTCCAACGTCGTTTCTCATATCCTTAGGGAACAACGGTCTTATCTGTCTGTCAACCATTCTTGAAGTTAGTATTGCCTTGTCAGCAGGCTTGCCTTCTCTCTTTGTGAAAGAACCGGGTATCTTGCCGACTGAATACAATCTTTCCTCATAATCAACCGATAACGGGAAAAAGTCTATTCCCTCTCTGGGCTTTTCAGAAGCTGTTACGTTTGCCATTACTACTGTTTCACCGTAGCGTACCCAGCACGAACCGTTTGAAAGCTCGCACGTTTTACCTGTTTCAACAACAAGCGGTCTGCCTGCATAGGTAGTTTCAAAAGTTCTGTAATTCTCAAACATTTTAATACCATTCCTTTCTTAGGAATTCAAGCTGTCTCACCCTGTCGGATTTCAAACTCCGATTTTGTGAAAAGCTCAAAATGCGTGACTAGTATCTTTCACGCAAAACTCCTATTCATTAAATTTAAAATTTACTTTTAGAAAGCTCTTGCTTTCAGATTTGTGACAGGAGTTTTAGCAAAAAATACAGGATTATTAAAGCCTGATAACCCTCTATTTATTGCTAATCACTCACTGCCAATATACACCAAAAGGCAGACAGCGAATATTCGCCTCTGCCTTATTGATAACAAAATTTACTTACGGATACCTAGCTTTTCAATAGTAGCTCTGTATCTTTCAACATCCTTTTTCTGAAGATAGCTTAAAAGATTTCTTCTCTTACCAACCATCTTCAAAAGACCTCTTCTTGAGTGGTGATCCTTCTTGTGGACCTTTAAATGCTCTGTCAAATCATTGATTCTTCTAGTAAGAATTGCGATTTGCACTTCCGGTGAGCCTGTGTCTGTATCGTGCTTTCTGTTAGCTTCGATCACAGCGGTTTTTTCTTCTTTTCTCAACATAATAATGTACCTCTTTTCTTTAAGATTTTCCGCTGTCGTAGATTATGGTAAGGATACCTCCCATTATTTCGGGCATTCGCCATAATCCAAGATCAGGGTTTAAGTATTGTGATTACAACGCTAATTATGTTACCACATATTTTCTCAATTGTAAATAGTTTTTACAATTTTTTAATAATTTCACTTTCTTGCTTACAGTCTATTTGATATTCCTGTTCACCTTAGCCGCTGTCAGAGTATTCTGCATAAGCATAGCTATGGTCATAGGTCCTACTCCACCCGGAACAGGCGTAATATGACCTGCGACCTTCGAAGCAGTTTCAAACTCAACGTCTCCGCACAGCTTTCCGTTGTCAAGTCTGTTCATTCCAACGTCAATAACAACAGCGCCTTCTTTTATCATATCGCCCTTTATAAGATTAGGAACTCCTACTGCCGCAACAAGAATATCAGCTCTTTTGCACTCTGCTTTTAGATCCTTAGTCTTTGAATGGCATATAGTTACAGTTCCGCTTTTATGAAGCAAAAGCATAGACATAGGCTTACCTACTATGTTGCTTCTTCCTACAACCACACATTCTTTACCCTTTATATCGACTCCGACAGACGCAATAAGCTCCATCACTCCAGCAGGAGTACACGGCAAAAAGCTGTAATCACCTATCATAATCTTTCCAACATTAACAGGATGAAAAGCGTCAACGTCCTTGTTAGGGGCAATATTATTGATTATAACATTCTCGTCGATATGCTTCGGCAGAGGAAGCTGACAGAGTATGCCGTCTATTCTGTCATCATTATTAAGTTTGCTTACAAGTTCTAAAAGCTCGTTCTCTGTAGTCTCCTCAGGAAGTGCATATTCGTACGAATCAAACCCCACATACTCGCATGCCTTTTTCTTGTTGTTTACATAAATTCTCGACGCAGGATCATCACCAACAATTATTACAGCAAGCCCTGCTGTAACTCCGTATTTTTCTTTAAGCTGAGCAGCTTCCTCTTTAATTCTGTCCTTTACGCTCTGCGATACCGCTTTTCCGTCAATAATATTACTCATCTTCTGTTTCCTCCTCTGTATTGTCACTCTGCTCGACAGGCTCTAGCTCGTCAAGTTCTTTAATATCGTTTTCATCTTGGATATTATCCATATCTAAATCTAAAGAATCGTTTTCATCAACAATTGATTTGTACTCTTCTTCATCTTCTAATACATCTGCTTTTATCTCAGACATAACTGCGTTCTTACCGAACTTTTCATCATACTCAGCCTGTAAAGCCGAGAAATCCTCGCCTTTGGATTTTGCATCGCTTATCTTTTTCTTAAGTTCTAATTTTTCAGCCTTCATTTTTTCAAACATATCATACTCGGCAAGCTGTGCCTTTGAAACAGCCGTGTCAGCATACAGCTTGTAATCACCGTTCCTGCTAACCATACTTCTGAACATTATGATTAACACAATCGACACCAGAACACAGGTTCCTGCAACAAGCATAGAAACCTTAATATTTGCAAGATACAAGCTGTCTGTTCTCAACATTTCGATGAAAAATCTTCCCAAACCATACCAGCCGATATACATCAAGAAAATCTCTCCGTCAAACTTTCTGTGTTTTGCATACAAGTGTAAAAGAACAAATCCCAATATACACCACAAAGACTCATATAAAAAACATGGGTGAACAGGTGCATACTGATCAACTACAACTCCAGCCTTATCAGCAAGATCGGTCTGAACTTCTGCAAGGTAAGAAACAGTTTTTGAACTCATCATTCCCCAAGGAAGAGTTGTGTTTGAACCAAACGCCTCCTGATTAAAAAAGTTGCCCCATCTTCCTATTGCCTGACCTATTAAAAAACAGGGAGCAATAACATCAAGCAGGGTTATCAGCTTGAGTTTTCTGATTTTAGCTATTATTCCTCCGACTAAAATTGCACCTATCAACCCTCCGTAAATGGCAAGGCCGCCGTCACGAACGCTGATTATCGCTTTCCAGTCAAGAGAACCCGACTCGGTCATATAATCGCTTAAACTGAATATTACATAATAAAGCCTTGCTCCGATAATAGCACCTATCAATCCTCCGATAACCGAATCTGTCGCTTTGTCGGGATTAATGCCGAAGCTTCTCATTTTCCTGAAGCCGTAAATCATTGCAATCAGTATTCCCAGAGCTATTAAAAATCCGTACCAATAAATCACGAAATTAGTTCCCGGAATTTTGAACATAACATTGTTCAGCTTAAATCCGTTTGTAAAGATATTGTCTCCTCCCAAAAAAGGAAAATAAACCTTATCAGGGTTTGAAATAATTTCTCTCTGCGTTGTTTCTGAAACTGTCTTTGCTAACATTTCCAGCGTCAATGCTGTCATTTTTAAGTCCTCCTTAGGTGTTTGATTCCACTATTGAAATAGCAGTCTTACTGTTGTCAAATAAAATGTCTATACTATCAAGAATATCTTTTTCGGTAATTTGTGCTAATGCCTCTATATTTTCAAAGGCATCAACTCCGGTAAGCAAATCAGATTCAAACATAAGTGTTGCACATTTTTCCGCACTGTTTAAACCGCTTATCATCTTACCGTATTCAGCCTTTTTGATGATCTCGAATAAATCGGAGTCTATGCCGTCTTTCTTTATTCTCTCTATCTCGTTCTTTATTCTTTTAAATACCTCCTGTGGCGACTTTGATTCACCCGAAAATATACTAGCAAAAAATCCGTCGCCTGAATCTACCTCAGTATAGAAGTTAGAATTAATAAGTCCTTCGTCATACAATTCCTTATAAAGCTTTGATGTCGAGCCGCATATCAAATTAAGCAATATTGACGCCTCAAGCTCTTTTTTCACTCTTTCCTTTCCCTCAAACGGAACCGCTTTATATCCAATTGAAAAAAGCGGAGTGCCTACAGGCATTTTCTGAACAATTATCTCCTTGTTTACCTCCTCAGGTTCATCAGGGAATGCCGTTACGAGTTCAGGATTTTCTTTGACCTTCAAATGCTCGTCGCATATTGCCAGAACCTCGTCCAGCTTTATATTTCCTGCAATGGAAAGAGCCATATTGTTAAGATTATAGAAAGTATTGTAACAGCTGTAAAGCAAATCTGCGTCGATCTTCGCTATAGATTCGACCGTCCCTGCTATCTCAATTTTAACAGGGTGGTTCACATACAAGCACCTCAGCAGATTAAAGAAAACCTGACGATATGGAGTGTCCTCACACATTCTTATTTCCTGACCGATTATCCCCTGCTCTTTATCAACGGTCTCCTTAGTAAAATACGGTGCCTGAACAAAGTCAAGCAAGATCTTGAGCGACTCTTGATAATTCTCGGTACAGCTGAACAGATATGCCGTTTGGTCAAATGAAGTATACGCATTTCCGCTGGCACCTGTTTTTGCATATAATTCAAATACGTCGCAGTCTTCATTTTCAAACAGCTTATGTTCAAGGAAATGAGCAATACCTTCAGGAACTTCTATAAAATCCTTATCGTTCTTTGTTTTAAACTTTGTATTTATCGAACCGTATTTTGTGCCGAATAAAGCGTATACAGACGAAAACTCAGGCATCTCCCAAACTAGAATGCTAAGTCCCGACGGATGCTTTATTTTATAGTAGCTCTCTCCCAAACGCTCGCTCTTTATCATTTGTTTTTCCATACCCATTATTCAGCACCTCCCTTATCATCGCCAGACATAACATATACAGTATCCGGCTTATAGCTTTTTGCAGCCTTAATAATATCCTCTCGCGTTATACTTTTATACTTTTCTATTGCGTCCTCAGGCGAGAAATCCCTGTTCCAGACGCATAGCTGAGTAAGCCACCAGGTAGCAAGCCCTGATGCACTGTCATTATAAGAACGCAAAGAGCCGCATACCGCCGTTTTGGCATTATTCAGTTCATCATCTGAAAAGTTGCCCTTTGACATTTCATCAAGCTGTTTAAATATCTCGTCCTTTGCCTTTTTAATATTAGAATTCTCAACTCCGCTGTCAATCAACATTACGCCCTTTTCGGGAATAATATTTGAAGCACAGTAATAGCAAAGACTCAGCTTTTCTCTGACATTCATAAACAGCTTTGAAGACGGCAGCCCTCCGAACATTAGTGAAAATAGTTTTAACTGTTCAGGATCTTTAATATCAGTTTTACACGCAATTACCATCTTGCTCTGCAAAACGTCAAATTTTTCATTTACCTCCGCTGTCTTTTCCTTTACAGGGCTGATCGACACATATTCACTTAATGCAAATTCTCTTTCAAGACCTTCAAACCTGCTTTTAATAAGTTTTACCGTTTCATCAAAGCTGTCACCTCCTGAAACGGTTATCTCAATTCGGGAAGTTCTCAGCATTTCCTTATATTCTTTAAAAGCGTCAGCAGAATTTATCTTTTCAAGTACTTCAACCGTTCCGTCCAGAGGAACGCTCGCAGGCTCATTTTGAAAAACAGTTTCCAATGCTTTATCTATGGCATAACTTCTTTTGTCGTTGATTTTATTGTTGATATTATCAATTAGCTCTTGTTTGATGATTTCAAAATCACTCTCATTGAAAACTCCGTTCACCAGATTTGGAGAAAAAATACAATCAAGCAAAATCTCTGTAACGCTGTTTGTGATGTCCTCATTCTCAAGAGCATACCTGTCGCACACGCAATTTGCTCCGAGATAGAAAGCCTGACAGTCTCCCAGCCTGAATACGCTTTGCGATATGCCGGCTCCGTAAAGTCTTGCCAGCTCCTTTGTCAGTTTGGTCCTTGTTGTGTATTTGGAATTAGATGTCTGAAGCACTCTTGTAACTAAAGAATACGCAGACGCTTTCTTTTCATCAACTTTTGAGATAAAGCGAATTCCTATCGTATTTACGTTAAACTTCTTATCCTGTATGGTTGTGACATAAATTCCATCTGAAATTTCTTCTCTTTTTTTACAATTTGACATTGTCCTTCTCCATTCAAACTTACTTATTAAAAGTTATTATACCATAATTTATTATGTTTTACCACGCTTTTTTTATTTTTCTGCTTTTTCTACTTTACTACAATATTATCAACGTCTAAAATTTCTGAAAGCTGAATTAAAAAATCATTGGTGATCTTAACTCCGGTAATTTCCTTATGCATTGTTTTTTTCTTAATATCATCAAAGTAAAAATACACCTTTGACTGTCCTTTATTTTTCTTAGAATACATAACTATATCATTGATCTTCTGCTTTTCAGTTGAATTAAGTTTCAGCCATACAGACTTATCTTTAAGAGAATTTTCATAAAACTCCAGACTTTCAATATCCTCAGCAATGATTTTCGGAGGCTCGTCGTCTTTAAACGAAACTCTTCCGCTGATAATAAGAATAGAACCGTCTCCCAGTATGCTCTTGAATTGTTCGAAAAGGTTAGGAAAAATTATAACCTCTGCCTCGCCTGTCTGATCTTCAAATCTCGTGAATGCCATTTGCGAATTACTTTTAGTCGTATACAGCTTTTTATAAGAGAGCATAGCAAAAATCTTTACCTTATCATCGTCTTTGTATTTCGATGTAAAATTAATTTCCTCTCCCTGATTTACTATATCGCCGATCGGGGTAAATCTTGATGCTCTGACTATTGCCGAATAACTGTCAAGCGGATGCCCCGACACATAGATACCAAGTATCTGCTTTTCCATTGCCAATAGCTCGTTTTTATCAAATTCAGCTACATATGGTATTTCAAGCTCCATAGAAGTATCGTTACTTTCAGATAAATCTCCGAACAGATCCATTTGTCCGGAAATATTTCTACGTCTGTTATCGTTAAGGCTTTGCAGAATCATTTCATAACTTTGTATCATTTGCCGTCTGTTAGTCGGGAAACAGTCAAATGCCCCGCTTTTTATAAGAGCCTCAACCGCTCTGACATTAATATCATCATACATTCTCTCACAGAAATCCTGAAGCGATTTGTAGTTTCCCTTCATATTACGCTCGGCAATGATTTTAGCTATAACCCCTCTGCCGAGAGATTTTATCGCCAAAAGTGCAAAACGTATGCCTTTATCCTCTGCAACGAATCCCTCTTGGCTTTTGTTAATGTCGAGATTAAGCATTCTCACATGATTTTTCTCGCACTCGTTAATGTATTCAACGAGCTTTGACGTGCTATCCGTAATTACAGAAGTCATAAGCGACGCCATATAAGGCTTGTAATAATGACATTTAAGGTATGCAGTCTGATAAGCAACAGTTGCATAAGCCGCAGCGTGAGATTTATTAAAAGCATATGACGCAAAGGAAGTCATTTCATCAAATATTTCATTTGCAACGCTCTCCTCAACTCCATTTGCAATCGCTCCAACGCAGTTGACCGTTCCGTCAGGATTTTTCTCTCCGTAAATAAAAGCCTTACGCTCCGCCTCCAATACCTTATGCTTTTTCTTAGCCATTGCACGTCTTACAATATCGGCTCTGCCGTAGGAATATCCCGCAAGTGTTCTAAAAATCTGCATAACCTGCTCCTGATACACAATACATCCGTAGGTTACGTCTAAAATATCTCTTAAAAGCGGAGTTTTATAGTTTACATATTCCGGATTGTGACGGTTTCTAATATACGTCGGTATAGAATCCATAGGTCCCGGACGGTACAGAGAAATTACAGCTATCAAATCCTCAAGCCTCTCCGGCTGTAACCTCATAATAGTCGCAGTCATTCCTGCACTTTCAAACTGAAACACACCTTCCGTTTTACCTTTTGACAGCATTTCAAAAACAGCCTTGTCATCAAATGAAATGTTTTTTATATCAAAATCCGGCTCGGTATCACGAACAAGCTTTTGACAGTTATTTATTACTGTCAGGTTGCGAAGACCCAAAAAATCTATCTTTAAAAGTCCGAGACTTTCCAAAACCGTCATTGTATATTGGGTCACGATCTGCCCGTCGTTGCTCTGCAGCGGAACATATTCATCAACCGGCTCTTTGGTAATTACCACTCCTGCGGCATGGGTAGAAGTGTTTCTAGGCATTCCCTCAACCTTTTTAGCCATGTCTAAAAGCTCTCTGATTTTCTGATCCTTACTATATAATTCCCTTAGGTCAGAAGACTTTTCCAAAGCTTTTTCAATAGTTATATTAAGTTCTCTCGGAATGAGCTTTGCAACCATATCTGCTGTCTGATAAGGAAGTGCCATTGCTCTTGCAACGTCCCTTATAGACGCTCTTGCCGCCAATGTACCGAATGTCACTATCTGAGCAACGTGGTCTGAACCGTATTTGTTCTGAACATAATCTATAACATTCTGCCGCCCGTCAATACAGAAATCTATATCAAAGTCGGGCATAGAAACCCTTTCTGGGTTCAAAAACCTCTCAAAGAGAAGGTTATATTTCAGCGGATCAATTTCCGTTATGCCAATACAATAAGCACATAGACTTCCTGCTCCCGAACCCCTTCCCGGTCCTACGGGTATTCCGTGCTGCTTTGCATAGTTTATAAAATCCCAGACTATCAGATAGTAGTCAACATACCCCATCTGACAGATAATATCGATCTCATAAGAAAGCCTTTTATAGGCTTCACTTGTCGGGCTGCCGTACCTCTTCTTCAAACCCTTTTCGCACATATCTTTAAAATATTCAGTATTATCATTAACACCGTCAATGTGAAAATAAGGCAGTTTTGTCTTGCCGAATTCAAATTCGACATTACACATATCGGCAATAATTCTTGTGTTTGAAACAGCCTGCGGAGTGCTTTTGAAAAGATCGAGCATTTCGTCTCCGCTCTTTACATAGAACTCCTCTGTTGGAAATTCAAGCGACTTCGGGTCGTTTACAGTTGTATTTGTCGAAATGCACATTAAAATCCTCTGCGAATTAGCGTCTTCCTTTGAAATGTAGTGACAGTCGTTCGTTGCTGCCAAAGGTATACCCGTTTCCTCAGACAACTTAAACTGAAGCGGCAGAATCCTTTCCTGATCATAAAACTTATGGTTCTGAACTTCAATATAATAGTTTCCGTCTCCGAAGATCTCCCTATAGAGCAATGCTGTTTCCTTAGCACCGTTGTAATCATTATTTGACAGTTTTCTTGCAATCTCTCCTGCCAGGCAGGCAGACAAACATATAAGTCCTTCACTGTGCTTTTTCAGACACTCTAAATCAACTCTCGGCTTTGAATAAAACCCCTCGGTATAACCTATTGAAACAAGCTTAATAAGATTTTTATAGCCCGTCATATTTTTGCACAGCAAAATCAAATGATAAGGAGATGTATCAATGCGGTTTACCTTATCGAATCTGGTTCTGGGAGCAACATAAACCTCACAGCCGATTATGGGCTTAATACCCTTTTTTTTACACTCGTTATAGAACTCAACAGCGGCGTACATATTTCCGTGGTCGGTTACAGCTATTGCGTCCTGTCCTAATTCTTTTGCCTTTTTAACAAGTTCGCTTATTCTGCATGCTCCGTCAAGAAGCGAATACTCGCTGTGAACGTGCAAATGCACAAAATCAGTCATACCCAACCGCTCCTTTCTAAAATTCGCTGTTCAAGCTAAACAAATTGAGGCTTGAAAACAAAAATCACAAGCCTCTTAATAAAATCAATTATGAGAATAATGCTTTTGATAAATGAGATAAAGAAGTCCTGTCAGACCGATAATATTCAAGATAAAAACAAAAACAAATCCGCCTGTTCCGATGCCGCCGGACATTTTTACAATGGACGAAATCATCATAACAACGCCCATTGAAGCAAGGGTATATCCAGTTTCCTCTGTGAATTCTACCTTGTTGTTTTCATTTGATTTCTTTTTCTTTGCGTCTATGACCGTCTTTATCAGCCACACTCCCGATGCTGTAAGCAAAACCCCCAACAATAAAATGATGATCATAATTGTACCTCCCTTTTTTGTTCTTTTTATTTTAAGCAGTTAAAATTATTTTTTTCTTTTATTTCCTGCTTTTTTCTGACGAATTTCATCTGCTGCTGTTCGTATGCGTTCAAGCCTGTGATTTGCACCGGAACGTGAAATCGGCGGATTTAATGCAAGACCTAATTCCTTTAAGCTGTAATCAGGATTGTTGTATCTTATCTCTGCTATTTCCCTCAAATCGTCTGAAAGACTTGCAAATCCTATTGTTTTTTCGATAAGCTCAATATCCTCGATTTGCCTTTCCGCCGCCTTTAATGATTTTTCTATATTGGCGTTGTCGCAATTCACGGCTCTGTTGATCTTATTTCTCACATCCTTTAAAATTTTTATGTTCATAATCTCAAGACTGGCTTTTGAAGCCCCCATAAGCGTTAGCATATCCTCTATGTTTTCGCTTTCCTTTATATAAACTATATTGGTGTTTTTTCTCTCTGTGTGCTTTGCCAAAATACCAAAGTAATCAATAAGAATAATTCCGAAATCATTGCATAACTCCAAACTCGGCATTACAAATTCTATATGATATTCCTTGTTAGGGTCTATAATACTTCCGCAGGCAAGAAAAATACCTGCTATCAAATTCGGAACAAGCCTTTTCTTTGGCAAATCGTTTTCTAAAAGCCTTTTGTCTTTAACTTTAAAAAAGTTCAAAATAAATTCTCTGTCTTTTTCGTCGTCTGCACTGACTGTAAATAAATTCGACTTTTCCGATTTTCTTAAATCCCTTATTTTTACTGCACTATGACCGCAGATCTTGTTTAACTGATTAGCTGTGAACCGAGCAACCTTTTCATTTTCAGTAACCAATGTAATACTATCTTTATCAAAGCTCTTCGACAGCTTTAAAATTCCCAAAACCGCTGCGTTAGCCTTGTCAAAGGAATTCAGATTATCAATAATTTCCGATTTGACCTGATACGAAAAAGACTCCATTATATCACCCTGAACTTATGTGTACTTATTTATATCTCTGTGTGAGATCCTTACCTTGTGATACTTCTTTGACAGATATTTCATCATATTTTCAGCAAAGGTAACGCTTCTATGCTTACCTCCCGTACAGCCAAAGGCTATAATAAGCTGACTCTTGCCCTCTTTCTTATAAAGAGGAATAAGAAAATCCATCAGATCCTCCAATTTTGCTTTAAGCTCAACAGACTGTTCAAACTTCATCACATAGCCTGATACCTCTTTGCAAAGACCTGTTTTTGGTCTCAGCTCATCAACATAATACGGATTAGGCAGACACCTTACGTCAAAGACCAGATCCGCCTCTCTCATCGGACCGTACTTATATCCGAATGACATTATATCGATCTGCATAAACTCATCATCGTCGGTCAAAAACATACTTTTTACCTTTTCTCTAAGCTGATTTGCCGACAGAAACGACGAGTCGATAAAATAATCGGAAATACCCTTTACATTGGCAAGCATATCACGCTCTGTCTGAATTGCTTTTTCAATATTTCCCTTCATTAGTCCGTCAAGCGGATGCTTTCTTCTTGTTTCCTTATATCGTCTTATAATAACTTCGTCGCTTGCGTCCAAAAACAGAACCTTTAAATTCATTTGCTCTTTTTGAAGCTGTTTTATCGTATCATAAAGCTGGCTGAAAAAATTACCTCCTCTGACATCAGTTACAAAAGCAACCTTATCAGTCATACCTGCACTTATTCCTTTCGTTATATCCGAAAACTTCAGTATCAGCTCAGGCGGCATATTGTCAATACAGTAATATCCCATATCTTCCAGAACATTTACAACTGTTGATTTCCCGGAGCCTGATACCCCTGTTATAATAACAAACTCCATATCTTTCAATCAAATTCATCCTTTCAAATTTACACTTCTTCAAAGCTAGTTCAATGCCTTAAAGCCATACTTAATCGTATTTTACTATCTCCACTTCACACTCGAGAAAATAACCGGTTTTCTCCTTTACTGTTTCCTGTACCTTTTTTATAAGCTCTGTAACGTCCTTAAACGTAGCGTTGCCCTTGTTTATTACAAAACCGCAGTGCTTGTTTGAGACCTCAGCATTTCCCACGCAAAAGCCACGCAAACCGCAGTCTTCAATGAGCTTTCCTGCAAACTGCCCTGTTGGTCTTTTGAACGTAGAACCTCCGTTTGGATATTCCAAAGGCTGCTTGCTTTTTCTGCGGTTTAAATAATCGTCCATTAAAGACTTTATTTCAGACTTTTCCTTTTTAACCAACTTAAACACAGCTTCGGTCACAATAAAACCGTTCTGTTGGAATAAGCTATGCCGATAGGATAAATCCATATCATCAACGCTTATTTCTGACATACTTCCATTATTAATTGCCTTGACTGAAACTAAAACATCTTTTATCTCACCGCCGTATGCACCTGCATTCATATAAACTGCTCCGCCTACGGTTCCCGGTATCCCAAAAGCGAATTCCAAACCGCCCAATCCGTTTTCGTAGGCAAATCTGCAAACATTCATAAGAGAACAGCCCGCTTCAGCTTTTATTGTTGTATCGCCAATCAGTCTTATTGATGAAAAATCACTGCCTAAATGAAATATCACTCCGTTATATCCTCTGTCATCAAAAAGCAGATTAGAACCCTTGCCTAAAACAAAATACGGATAATTAAAATCTTCGGCAAACTGAATAAGCTCTCTTAAACACTCACTGCTGTTTATTGATATAAAAGCCTTACACGGACCTCCGATCTTAAAAGTAGTATGATTTTTCAAGTTCTCATTATGTAAAACATCACAGCCGTATTTCTCAGCCTTTTGTATTATTTTCTCAATAACATTGTCTTCTTTCACAAGCTATCCCCCACTAATAATCTTTATAGCTCAATCCACGGACGTTTGTTTTTTATTCTCTCTTTTAATTTTTCCAAATCTTTGTTTATAATAAGCTTTTCAGGAAAATCCAGTTCATCAAGCAGTTTTTCTACATTCTTAACTTCTCCGATATTATAGCAGAAATGTGCGTCAGAATCCACTGCAACAGGCGTCTCATACTTTTTGCACGCCTTTATGAGATCAACTATCTTATCCCTTTTTGTCCTTCCCGAAAGCAATGACGCTTCGTTCAGTTCAACCAGCTTGTCATACTCTTTAAACAGCTTTGCGAGGTCATCTGCATTATAATCAATATCTCCCGTTGTAGGATGACCTATCAAATCAATGTGTATATTTAAACATACTTTTTTGTAAGTATCAAAAAGCTCCTTTGAATTTTCAGGCCAGAAAACCGGACTGTGTAAAGACGCTGCAACCCACTCAAGTCTGCTTAATACACGTTCGCTTATGTCAAGCGTACCATTTGAATTGCATATATTGGCTTCAACGCCCTTCAATACTCTTACACCCTCAATTTTGTCGGGAAGTATTCCGAGATTTTCAATATGCCATATGTGCGGAGAATCAGGTTCCATGGGAGCATGGTCAGTCATAGCTATTATCTTAATGCCTTTTTGAACCGCTGATCTGCAGTTTTCCATAATTGTAGAATATGCGTGAGTTGACGCTAATGTATGCGTGTGTAAATCTGCTTCATATTTCATATATCTTTAATTACCCTGTTTACCTTTCGTTATCTAATATTCTATATTCCATTTTGATATTAAAAAGCGTCCCAGCTTTTAACGGTATCTTTCTTATCTACCTCTAATCCGAGATTATCCAAAAGTTCCTGAGCCGCGTTATACCCCATCTTCTTCTGACGGTTGTTCATAGCGGCAACCTCTAAAATAATAGCTAAGTTTCTTCCCGGCTTTATCGGAATCGTAAGACTAGGTATCTGTATACCGAAAATGGTTGTATACTCGTTGTCGACTCCCATACGGTCATAAACCTTTGTAGGATCCCAAGTCTCAAGCTCAACGACTAAGTCGATTTTCTCGGTAACCTTAACAGCACCCATACCAAATAAGCGTCTTGTATTTATAATTCCCACGCCTCTCAGCTCTAAAAAGTGCCTTATATTATCAGGCGACGAACCTACCAAACTCTTGTTTGAAACCTTTCTTATTTCAACTGCATCGTCAGCAACAAGCCTGTGTCCTCTTT
Organism: uncultured Clostridia bacterium; assembly: GCA_947589185.1. Classification (GTDB taxonomy): domain Bacteria; phylum Bacillota; class Clostridia; order Oscillospirales; family Ruminococcaceae; genus UMGS1601. The sequence goes on from CANQCK010000003.1 coordinate 59,612, forward strand.
TTACAAGCTCAACAGCCGTCTCGCTCTTTCCCACTCCGCTTTCCCCGACAATAAGCAATCCTTCTCCGTATACCTCAATAAGTACCCCGTGACGGGTAATTCTCGGTGCAAGATGTAAATTCAAAAATCCAATCAGTGCCGCAATAAAGCTTGTTGTGCTCTCTTCTGTTCTCAGCAAAGGTATATCGTACTTTTTTGCTGCCTCTATAATCTCAGGAAATATTTCATGTCCCCTTGCAACAACTAACGCCGGGATCTTTGTTTCAAAAAGCTTGCTTACAGCCCTTCTTCTCTCTTCAGACGATATTGAACCCAAAAAGGCAAATTCCATATTTCCGCATACCTGTATACGCTCAGAGTTGAAATATTCGTAAAAACCTTTAAGCTGAAGTCCGGGTCTGTTCAAATCATTGTCGGAAATCAAAATGTCATCCAAATTATCAGGTGCACTTATCACCTCTAATCTGAACTCGTCAATAATACGCCTTAACGCAACTGTATATACTTCACTCATAAACGTACCTCCTTTTTAAACCTCAGACTTTTAAATCTATTAATCCCTTATTCAGCATTTCCATTGCCGACAGTATCACACCCAGCTTACCGCTCGGATAAGTAATGCCGCCCTGAAGCCACGCTGCAAACGGCTCTCTTATAGGTGCATCGGCAGAAAGCTCAATAGACGCTCCCATTGTAAACGCTCCTGCCGCCATAATAACCTTGCTGTCATATCCAGGCATATCCCAAGCTTCGGGAACAGCAAAGCTGTCGACAGGAGAACCTTTCTGTATTCCCTGACAAAACGCAGTTAGCTTTTGTTCGTCTCCCAACAGAATTGAAGCTATTATATCAGTTCGCTTTTCATAGCTTTCAGGAAATGTCTTAAAGCCCAGTTTTTCATAAAATCTACAGGCAAATGCAGAGGTTTTCAAAGCCGACTCAACAACCTGTGGTGCCATAAAAAATCCAAGTAAAATCTCTCTGTTCTGATTAAGCGAACAGCCTACCTCTTTTCCCATTCCGATACAGGTAAGTCTGTCTGCACACTTTTCTATCAAATCAGCTTTTCCCGCTATGTAACCGCCTGTTGAAGCTATTCCTCCGCCCGGATTTTTTATCAATGAGCCTATTATCAAATCCGCTCCGACGTCAAGCGGTTCACTCTTTTCAACAAACTCGCCGTAGCAGTTATCTACCATAACTATTACATTCTCATTAGCCGATTTTGCGGTCTTAACTATTCTTTCTATAGTATCAATGCAAAGCGACGGGCGAAGTGAATAACCTCTCGACCGCTGAATGTAAATAACCCTTGCCGTCTTTGCTCTTTTTGAGATCTCATCATAATCGGGAGTTCCGTCTGAAAGCAGATCAACCTGTCTGTAAATAACGCCGAAATCGACCAGCGAACCGCTTCCGTTTGTATTTTTTATTCCGATTACCTCTTCTAAGGTGTCATACGGCTTTCCCGTTACAGAAACCAATTTGTCTCCCGCTCTCAACACCCCGAACAAAGCAGTAGAAAGTGCATGAGTTCCGTTGACAAATGTGTGACGTACCAATGCGTCCTCTCCGCCGAATGTCTGAGCAAATACCTTGTCTATTGTATCTCTGCCTGCATCTCCGTAACCGTAACCTGTCGTACCCTTTAAACAGCTTTCTGACACCCGATTGTCTATAAAAGCCTTTAAGACCTTCTGTCCGTTATAATCGGCAATTCTGCTGAAGTCTGCAAATATGTCCCTGCATTCTGCTTCAGCCTCATCGGCAAGACTTAAAAGTCTTTTATCTATATCAAAAAAAGAATTATTCATCTATGTCTTTCCTTTCAAGCACTATGTCATTATAAATTGGAAGAAAGCCTATTTCAGTATAATAGCTTACGTTATAGCTTCTTGCAAAAAGCTGAACTGAAAACCCATCGTCATTCAGCCTTTCGCCTATCCAATACAAAAGCTCTCTTGCATGGTGTTTACCGCGCTCTTCAGGTATCGTAGCAACGTGGCCTATAAATGCAATGCCATCGATAATATACTGTATAGTTGCAGACGAACAGTTATTGAGCGTAAAACTCTGCGAAAGACCTTTTCTTACCCTATGCGACGTATCTGTCAGCCACAGCGAATATGAATTTTTTATTGCAGGAAAACTCGTTGCCAGAATATCATACACGTCGTCCAGTTTAGGTAATTCATTTACGTCCAGCTTTGGAATGTGATTTTTGCATACAAACTCAAACATAGTTCTATCAAACACGTTGTAGTCAACATCTATTATTTTACTCAATTTTTTTGAATAGCTTAACCCCAGTTCAACAGTAACAGGCTTTGTCATAAAAATGAGGGTTGCAAGCTCAGAAATTTCATTATCAGAAAGATTATGGCCTTGAAAAACAGAAACTACCATTGACGCATTGAAAATAGATACCACAGCGTCGTTATCGGCACGCTCGTTTTCCCGAACAAAATAAAATCTGCAAAAGTCATAGCTTACTCCATAAGCTAAAAAATGCGATTTTATACGTCTTGAATAGTGATTCTTTTCAAGAGTATTCAATAGCTTTTCTGTTATGTCTTGAGTTTCTGTTATCATTTATATGACTTCTCCCCTAAAGGAATCATTCCTCCGTTTTTAAATTCTCACTTTACTGCTTTGTCATAAAGTTTAATTAAAATAGACTTTACAAGCTCAAGCGAATTAATCATATCTTTTTTATTGGCTACGCAGGACGGCGAGTGTATATACCTGCACGGAACGGATACAGCTAAAGTTTTAACTCCGCCCCTCGAAATATGAATAGCTCCTGCGTCGTTTCCGCCCGCTATCATTGTTTTTGTCTGACAGGGAATGTTATTCTCTTTTGCTGTTTCAAAAGCAAGATTATAAAGCTCTTTATTATAAACAGTCGATTTATCCATAAAGGATACAACAGGTCCGCTTTTGCATTTGCAAACAGATTTTTCCCCCTCCGAAAGAGGAATATCAGCCGCAGTTGTAGCCTCTATAACAATTGCGTAATCGGGGTTTACCGTGTATGCTGCCGCTGCTGCTCCGCGAAGTCCTATCTCCTCCTGAACAACAAAAGTAAAATAGGTATCATACTCAAGCTCGCTTTCAATCAACTCAAGTAAAATTGCACAGCCGAATCTGTCGTCGATAGCTTTTGATTTTATAAATCCATCTCCGAACTCTGTATAATCAGATTTAAAGTAAACGCTGTCCCCTAACGATACCGTTTTTTCAGCTTCATCACGGTTTTGAGCACCAATATCAACATTTAGCTTGTCAAAGGACACTGCCTTGTCCCTTTCATCACTTGAAAGGTTATGAACTGCAACCCCTCCGATAACTCCGTCCGTATTATTTTTGCCGACTGTAACCTGCCGCCCGAAAACAACTCCGGGGTCAATGCCTCCGACGCTTTCCACCTTCAAACTTCCGTCGTCATTTATATATTTAACTATCAGTCCTACCTCGTCCATATGAGCAGACAGCAAAACCTTATTTTTTGGTGTTTTTCTGCCCTTTTTAAATGCAATAATATTACCAAAATTATCGGCCTTACACTCACACTTATCAGAAATCCGTGAGATAATATAATCTCTGACTTCGTCCTCATCACCTGAAATTCCGTTTAAAAGACAAAGGTCACGCAGAGTTTCAAACATCAGCTTCCACCCCTTTTCTTAAAAATTCTGCAATAAGCCTTGCCGAATTTTCAATATCAGAAATTGATATAACCTCAACAGGAGTGTGCATATATTTAAGAGGTATTGAAACAGTAGCTGTTTTTACTCCGCTTCTTGTTACGCCGATAGCGTCGGCGTTCGTACCTGTTGTTCCGCCCATAACCTCGATCTGATAGGGTATTTTTTCTGTTTTTGCAATCTGAATAAACCCGTTTGACATAGATTTAGAAAGCGACGGAGAAACACCGATCATAGGACCTTTTCCCATTTCTCCGCAGGTATATTTTTTATCGCCTTCAACTCTTGCAAATGATACATCAACAGCTATCGCCATATCCGGGTTTACTTTATAAGCCGCAGTCTTGGCTCCTCTTTCTCCTGTTTCCTCCTGTGAAGACAACACCACTGAGAGCGAACAGTTAAGACTTTCAAACTCATTCTTTAACAAGTCAAGAGTCTGAATAAGAGTTAAAACACCTGCTCTGTCGTCAAGGCATTTAGAAGTTACCCTGTCGCCTAAAAGCAAACACGGTTCATTTGATATAATAACTCTATCACCCAAAGAAACGATATTCTCGACCTTTTCTTTTGACAAACCTGTGTCAACAAAAACATCATCCAGCTTAGGTGCTTTTTTTTCATCTGTTTCTAAGTGAGGCGGCGTTGACGTTGTAACTCCGTAAATTCTCTGCCCGTCTGAGCAAATCACCTCAACCTGCTGAGCTAAAAGCAAACGTCTGTCTGTTCCTCCGCAGTTTGATATTTTCAAAAATCCCTCGTCGGTAATGTATGTTACAATAAATCCTATCTCGTCTATATGAGCGTCAAGCATTAAATGAGGTTTACCCTCCTGACGTTTTCCGATATTTGCAATAACATTTCCAAAATCATCGACTGTAACATCAGACGTATATTTTTCAAGCTCTGCCGCCGCTGTTTTTGACGCACAAAATTCATCACCCGAAACGCCGTTTTGACGTGTAAGCTTAAACAATATATCAATCAGTTCTTTTTCTTCCATAATAATTCCTTAAAAATATTAAAGTGAGTTTACTATATCTTTAAAATGCCTGCCCCTGACTTCAAACATAGGATACATATCAAAGCTCGCACAAGCAGGCGAAAGAGAAACTATATCGCCTTTTTCAGCAATATCCCTTGCAGTGTGAACGGCTTCCTCCATATCCTTAACCATTATCACCTTCAGCCCGCTTGTTTTGTAGTCATCATACTTGGTAACAGCATTTTTTATCTTTTCAGCGGTCTGACCCATAAGAATCAAAACCTTTACTTTTTCATTTACAGGCTCTGCAAGCGAATCAAAGGGAACTCCTTTATCAGAACCTCCGGCAATAACGATTATTTTCTTATCAAACGAATTAAGTCCTGCCATTACACGGGTCGGGCTTGTAGCAATAGAATCGTTATAGTATTTAACACCGTCAAGCTCCCTTACAAACTCTATTCTATGCTCAACCCCTCCGAACTCCTTTGCCGTTTTCACAATGCTCTCTATAGAAACATCTCCCCATGTCAGAGCAATAGCGGTAAGAAAGTTTTCTACATTGTGTATGCCCGGAATTCTTATGTCGCTCATATGAATAATTTTTGTAACTTTTCCAAAATCATTGTAGCATAAATTGCCTTCATTATCTAAAAAGCTGCCGCACTCAGGAACACCCCTTCTGCTGAAAAGAGAAAGCTTGCCTCTTACCAGATTGCACAGCTTCATTGTTTCATCATTGTCCATATTAAGAACTGCCTTTGAAAAAGCATTCTGATGGGTAAGAATATTGCATTTTGCCCCGATGTACTCCTCCATTGTACCGTGTACGTTCAAATGGTTTGGCGAAATGTTTGTTATTGCAGCAGCATACGGAGATTCTCTCATAGAAATAAGCTGAAAGCTCGAAAGCTCAACAACCGCAATGTCGGTCTCCTTAATTTTTTCTATTTCATATAAAAGCGGCTTTCCTATATTTCCGCCAAAATGAACGGTCTTTCCGTCTGCTTTGAAAAATTCTGACACCAGCGTAGTAGTTGTCGATTTCCCGTCAGAACCGGTTACAGCATAAATTTTACAAGGGCAAAGTTCAAAAAAGACTTCCATTTCACTTGTTATAACAATACCCCTTTTACGGGCTTTTGTAAGCGTCGGATCGTTATAATACATTCCGGGCGTTCTGAAAACTACATCGCAGGAAAAAATCTCGTCAAGATAATTTTCACCGAAAGAAAACATAGCTCCCGACTTCTTAAACTCATTGTAGAGTTCTTTATTTTTTTCTTCAAGGTTATTCTTATCACAAATGACTATTTTATAACCTTTCTTTAGGAATAATCTTATAAGATCGTTATGGCTTACGCCTGTTCCGATAAAAGCTATTTTTTTGCCTTTTAATTCATCAAAAAATAATTCCGCTTTCGTCATAAACTGTCTCCTCTTAAAAACTGAATATATATGCAATAAATTTCTGATATATCTGAATTTGCATAACATATAAGCAGATATAAATATACAATTATATTATATACTATTTGAAAATAAATAGCAATATTTTTTTATGTATTTCACTGCAAAATGTTAAAAGGAATTACTCTTTTTTATACTTTTTTTGTGAAACAAACTAAATATAAAAAAAAGTATTGTAAATTGAATCAAAATACCTTATAATCAACTTAGCATTATTGTCAAAATTATCATGAACGGAAGTGTGAACAGAATTGGAAAACATTATTATCAGCCTTAAGGACGCTATTGTTGAGTTTGACGGAGAACAGGTTTTAAAAAATATAAATCTTGATATAATAGACAAGCAGTTTGTCACTCTGCTTGGTCCGTCTGGATGCGGAAAAACTACCACGCTCCGAATTATAGGCGGTTTTCAGCAGATGAAAAGCGGTTCTCTTTTTTTCAACAATAAAGACATCACAAAACTGCCTCCTCATAAAAGACAGGTCAATACTGTTTTTCAAAAGTATGCACTGTTTCCTCATCTGAATATATATGACAACATTGCATTCGGGCTCAAGCTGAAAAAGCTAAGCGATAAAGAAATCAAATCAAGAGTTCAGCAAACCTTAGAGCTTGTCAATCTCATAGGTTTTGAAAAGCGGTCTATTCACAGTCTTTCAGGCGGTCAGCAGCAAAGAGTTGCAATAGCCAGAGCACTTGTAAACAGACCTAAGGTTCTGCTATTAGACGAGCCTTTGGGTGCTTTGGATCTAAAACTGAGAAAAGGAATGCAGATCGAACTTAAAAACATTCAGCAGGAGCTTGAGATAACGTTTGTTTATGTAACTCACGATCAGGAAGAAGCATTAACTATGTCGGATACGGTCGTTGTAATGAATGACGGTATCATACAGCAGATAGGGACTCCCGTTGATATTTACAACGAGCCTAAAAACGCCTTTGTCGCAGACTTCATAGGCGACAGCAACATTATAGACGGCATTATGAGAAAGGATTTCCTTGTTGATTTTGCGGGAAATTCCTTCACCTGCGTTGACTCCGGCTTTGATAAGGACGAGCTTGTAGATGTCGTAATCAGACCGGAAGACATAAAGATCGTACCTCAGATTCAGGGAGCAATTACAGGCGTTGTTGAAAGCGTTATATTTAAGGGCGTTCACTATGAAATGATTGTAGAGTCAAGCGGTTATAAGTGGAAAGTCCAATCTACCCTTCATGAAGATGTCGGCTCTATTGTGGGTATGAATATTGAGCCTATGGATATTCATATTATGAATAAAATGGAAAACTAAGCCTGAATTTCGCAATTTTAAAATTCTGAAAGGAGGAACGCTCTTAACAGAGCTTAGTAACATTAATGAAATCTAAAATACTAGCTGTTCCATATATTTTATGGATGATTATATTTACTGTTATTCCGCTTGGACTAGTTATATTCTTTGCTTTTACAACCCAAAACGGAGAGTTCACATTTTCAAACATAGTCGCTATGAACGACTATCTGGACGTTTTATTCCGTTCAATTGAATTCTCAGTGATTGCAACGGTAATATGCCTAATTCTCGGACTTCCGGTTGCCTATTTAATATCGAGACTTGTAAAAGGCAAACAGGGAACTATGCTTATGATAGTCATACTTCCTATGTGGATAAACTTTCTGCTCAGAACATACGCATGGATGACTCTGCTTGAAGAAAACGGAATTATAAATCGCTTTTTTGGACTTTTCCATCTCGGTCCGTTTAATCTGATAAACAATTCAGGAGCTGTCGTTTTAGGAATGATATACAATTATATTCCTTTTATGATCCTGCCTCTTTATTCGGTTATGACCAAGATCGACGAAAGCGTAATAGAAGCCGCTCAGGATTTGGGCTGTTCAGGCTTTCAGATAATAGCAAAAATAATTCTTCCCCTTTCTAAGCAGGGAATTTCAACAGGAATTATTACCGTATTTGTTCCTTCGGTATCAACATTTATAATATCCCGAATGCTCGGCGGCGGAACAAACGATTTGATAGGAGATATTATTGAGTCGCAGTTCTTGGGAAATTCATATAATCCGCACTTAGGCTCTGCAATGTCGCTTGTTCTTATGGTAATAGTTTTACTGATAATGAGTCTGTTCAATCAGTTCGGAAGTGAGGAGGCTGTTATTTAATGAATAAAATTCTTTCAAGAGCAATAACTGCCTTTGTTATAGTTTTTCTGTACATTCCGATTCTGGTGCTTATAGTATTCTCCTTCAACGAATCAAAATCAAGAGCGAATTTTACAGGGTTCAGCCTGCGGTGGTATGAAAAGCTGTTCCATAACGAAGCTATTCTTTCAGCTCTTTTTAATACAATAATCATTGCTCTTATATCTTCGCTGATAGCAACAGTTATCGGAACAGCGGCGGCTATAGGAATAAACAGAATGAGGCCTATCTCCAAGGCAACTATAATGAATGTAACCTATATTCCTATAATCAACCCTGAAATTATAACAGGTGTCTCGCTGATGCTTTTGTTCAGGGCATTTACTGTATATTCCGGATTTGAATTTGGGTTTGTATCGCTGATTCTTGCACACATAACCTTTAACATTCCTTATATTATTTACAGTATAATACCAAAGCTGCGGCAGATGAATCCAAATCTGGTCGAGGCAGCTCAGGACTTAGGCTGCAATCCAAGACAGGCATTCTTTAAGATAACGATTCCCGAAATAATGCCGGGCGTGTTATCAGGGTTTTTAATGGCTATCACCTACTCTATAGACGACTTTGTTATAAGCTATTTCAACTCTGGAACAACCGTTGAAACTCTGCCAATAACCATATATTCTATGACCAGAAAAAAAGTATCCCCTGAAATAAACGCACTTTCAACCATTATATTTATAGTAATCCTGGCAGTTTTAATAATTAAAAATGCCGTTTCAAACTATAAGCTTAGAAAACAACGACTGGAATACTTAGCGTCAAAATCATAATTTTGTTAAGATTACTTTGATAATTTTCTTAAATTGTGTTATACTGACAAAGGAGCTTGTAAATGAAAAAAAACTTTGTTATTTTTATTACATTGTTGCTTATGATGCTTACCGGCTGTACGATAAACAACAGTCAATCAAAAAGTGATTTGCCGGCAGATAACAATACCCAAAGTCAGCTTTCTTCAAGTGCTGTCAGCGAGGAAAAAGAAACTGTTAATACTGAGTCAGCAAAAAGCATCAGCCGTGATGATGTTAATATGGATTCTATTTTGACAAAGCTGGATAAAAGTCTGCTGTCAAACTATGACTATTCCCGCCTAATGGATAAAAATATAACCCTTAATGTGTGTAACTGGGGCGAATATATGGCAGTAAATCAGGACGAGTATTTTGATGTGAATAATGAGTTTGAAAAGCTAACCGGCATCAAGGTCAATTATAAGACCTTTGCCACCAATGAAGAGCTATACTCAAAACTTAAAAGCGGGGGCGGAGATTATGATGTAGTTATCCCCTCTGATTATATGATTTCAAAAATGATAAAAGAGGATCTAATTCAGAAGCTGGATTACAGTAACATTCCTAACTTCGGTTATATTGACAAAAAGTTTGTAGGTCTTGAATATGATCCTGAGAATGAATATTCTGTTCCCTACACATGGGGAATTGTATGTATTGTCTATAACAAGAAAATGGTAAAGAAAGAAATAACCGGCTGGTGCGATCTGTGGGACGAGGCTAATGACAATAACATTCTTATGTTCAACAATCCCCGCGACGCTTTTGGCATTGCGCTTACCTATCTTGGTTACTCTCAGAATACTGAAAACAAAAAAGAGCTTGAGGAAGCGGCGAGCACTCTAAAACAGCAAAAAAATCTTGTACAAGCATATGTTATGGACGAAATTTTTGATAAAATCGGCGGCGAGTCTTCGGCAATAGCGCCTTATTATGCTGGCGACGTTCAGACAATGATAGATGAAAATCCTAATCTTGACTTCTGTATTCCTAAAGAAGGCACTAACAAATTTGTCGACGCAGCTTGTATACCGACAGCCGCTAAAAACAAGGAAGCCGCTGAAATGTATATCAATTTCTTAAATGAAATTCAGGTAGCTTATGCAAACTGCGACTATCTATGCTATTCAACTCCGCACACAGGCGTTTACAACCTTTTCGACGACGAAATAAAAGCAAATCCGCTTCGCTGTCCGCCTGACGATTATCTTAACGAAAAAACAGAAGTGTTTATAAATCTTTCTGACGAGACTAACGCATATACTCAAGAGCTTTGGAATCAGATAAAAATCGAGAAATCAAAATCGCCTTGGCTTGTACCGGCATTTCTCCTGATTTCTATTGCCCTTACGTTTTTCCTGAACATAAGACGTTCAAGAAAGAAAAAGCAGGATATATTTTAAATTTATATATAAGGAGATTTTTTATGACAAGCAATACTAACGGTGTTTTATTTGAACCGCAAACACAGGTTGGACCTTTAGGAATCATAGGAATGAACGGCACTCAGGAGATTTGTGCTAAAATCGACGGTTACCTTACAAAATGGGCGGCAGAAAGCGGAATTCTAAAAGACAGCTATCTGATTGAAGTTGACTGTCCTAGATTCGCATCAGGTGACGGTAAAGGTATTATAAAATCTACCGTTCGGGGCGATGACCTGTTCATCATCTGCGATGTGGGAAACTACAACTGCACATATGATTATTTCGGAATGAAAAACCATATGTCTCCAGACGACCACTATCAGGACTTAAAGAGAATTATTCAGGCAGCCGGCGGAAAAGCACATAGGATCAATGTTATTATGCCTATTCTCTACGGCGGAAGACAGCACAGAAGAAGCTACCGTGAATCATTAGACTGTGCAGTTGCTCTTCAGGAGCTTGAGGCTATGGGCGTTTCAAACATTCTCACCTTTGACGCACACGATCCCCGAGTACAGAACGCCGTTCCGCTGATGGGCTTTGACAATATAATTCCGTCGTATCAGGTGTTAAAGGCAATGTTCAGAAACCTTGACGACATAGTTATCGACAAAGACCACTTTATGATCATATCCCCTGACGAGGGCGCTATTAACAGAAATATGTATTATGCTTCGGTTTTAAGCGTTAATCTAGGGCTGTTCTATAAACGGCGTGACTATTCGACCGTTGTAAACGGAAGAAACCCTATTGTTGCTCACGAATATCTGGGTAACGACGTCGAGGGCAAGGACGTTTTCGTAGCAGACGACATTATCTCTTCGGGAGAGTCTGTACTCGACCTCGCCTACGAATTAAAAAAGAGAAAGGCTAGAAAAATATACGCTTACGCTACCTATGCGATATTTACAAACGGTCTTGAAAAGTTCGACACGGCTGTTAAAGACGGCATAATCGATGGAGTTTTCGGTTCCAATCTGACATACCGTTCTCCTGAACTTTTGAGCAGAGACTGGTTTTATGAGGTTGATGTTTCAAAATATATTGCATACTTCATAGCGTCGTTGAATCACGATTTATCAATTTCATCTATAATTGACCCGCACGAGAAAATAAAAAATCTTCTTAAAGAACATAAACATTTGACTGTCAGATAAAAATTTAAGGTGTACATCCAATTTGGATGTACACCTTTTTAATTATCACTATAAAATCCATCTTTCCAAATACTTTGCCGCTCCGTCATTGTCGTTATTTTCTGTTACATCATCGGCAGCTGATTTAACCTCCTCAATAGCATTACCCATAGCTATGCCTTTACCGCAGCATTTCAACATTTCCAAATCAACATAATCGTCTCCGAACGCAATAATATCATTTGGCGAAATTGACAGCGTTTTTTCAATTGCCTCTATCGCACTTTCCTTAGACGCACCCTGCTTTGAATACTTATACCAATCAACGTCTGAAAATCTCGTAAAAGTACAATTTCCCACACTTTTAGCAATCTTTTGAGCATTTGAATAATCATTTATTTGTATACATATTTTCAAAGAGCTTTCGCAAAAATCAGTATAATCTGTATGAATGATTTCTCCCCAATCCGAATAATTCGGATTGATTTTATAATTCCAATAATGACCGTTTAATGTATCAACTGTAATTTCACACTCGTTATCAGTAACGGATAAAGCAGTTTTAATAAGCGTTTTTGTTTCCGATTCGGAAAACATACAAGTATAAATTATATTCTCCTTATATGTAACTAAAGCACCTCCGCTTGAGATGATAATTTCGGGCTTTATCTGTTCTATAAATTGTTTTGCATTGCTTTCACCACGAGCAGTAGAAAAACCTATCATCATTCCTTTTTGCCTGCAGGCATCAAGCGTTTTAATGCTATACTCAGAAATAGTTTTATCACTTCTAAGCAGCGTTCCGTCTAAATCAAGCAAAATTAACTTATACATTTTACCACCTTTCAAATTCAGAAAAATTGCTACGAATTGTCTTTATCCCTCAACCGCCTGAAAAAATCCTTTATTATATTAGAACATTCATCAAGTAAAATTCCGCTTTCAACCTTCGGACAATGATTAAACCTTCCGTCGAACAGATTTATTGTAGAACCCACAGCCCCGAATCTATGGTCATATGCTCCTATATAAACCTTTTCTATACGACTGTTTATAATTGCCCCCGCACACATAGCACAAGGCTCTAATGTCACATACATATCGCAGCCTATAAGTCTCCAGCCCCCAAGATTTATGCTCGCCTCGTTAATGGCAATTATCTCAGCGTGTGCAAGCGGAGATTTATCTGTTTCACGGCGGTTATAACCTTCGCCTATTATTTCTCCTGTTTTGTTATTCACAACAATTGCTCCCACAGGAACTTCTCCGATCTCTGCCGCCTTAGATGCAAGCTCCAACGCTCTGTTCATATACAAGGTTTTATCCATTTTACTTCTCCGATTTGTGATTTATTAATTTATTTTACCATACAAAATAAAAGCTGTAAACAAAAAACCATCGGAAAGCTTCCGATGGTTTTTATATTTATACGTTAATTACTTTTCGATAGATGTAACAACGCCTGAACCTACTGTTCTGCCGCCCTCACGGATAGCAAAACGAAGTCCCTCTTCAATAGCGATTGGAGTGATAAGCTCAACACCGATCTCTACGTTATCGCCAGGCATACACATTTCCTTGTCAGCAGGAAGTGTAATAACGCCGGTAACGTCAGTTGTTCTGAAATAGAACTGAGGTCTGTAATTGTTAAAGAAAGGTGTGTGACGTCCGCCTTCATCCTTCTTTAAAACGTAAACCTGACCCTTGAACTTTGTCTCTGGGTGAATTGAGTTAGGTGCACAGAGAACCTGACCTCTTTCGATGTCCTCTCTCTGAACTCCACGGAGAAGAGCACCGATGTTATCTCCAGCCTCAGCGTAGTCAAGAATCTTTCTAAACATCTCGATACCTGTTACAACTGTCTTAGCTCTTTCCTCTGTCAAACCGATGATTTCAACTTCGTCGCCGGTTGTAAGTCTTCCTCTTTCTACTCTACCAGTAGCAACTGTTCCACGTCCTGTGATTGTGAAAACGTCCTCAACAGGCATAAGGAACGGCTGGTCAGAAGCTCTTTCAGGAGTTGGAATATACTCGTCAACTGCATCCATAAGCTCAAGAATAGGAGCGTATGCAGGATCATTAATATCGTCCGGAGCCTCTAATGCTTTAAGAGCTGAACCCTTGATGATCGGAATATCATCACCAGGGAACTCATACTCGTTGAGAGTTTCTCTGATGTCCATTTCAACCAACTCAAGAAGCTCTGGGTCGTCAACCTGGTCAGCCTTGTTCATAAATACTACGATATATGGAACTCCAACCTGACGTGCAAGAAGCAAGTGCTCTTTTGTCTGAGCCATAGGTCCGTCTGATGAAGCTACAACGAGGATAGCTCCGTCCATCTGAGCAGCACCTGTGATCATGTTCTTTACATAGTCAGCGTGTCCCGGGCAGTCAACGTGTGCATAGTGACGCTTATCTGTTTCATACTCAACGTGAGCTGTGTTGATTGTGATTCCACGCTCTCTCTCCTCAGGAGCACCGTCGATCTTATCATAAGCTTCATACTGTGCAAGACCCTTTAAATTAAGTGTCTTAGTGATTGCTGCTGTTAAAGTTGTTTTACCATGGTCAACGTGTCCGATAGTACCAATGTTGACATGGGGTTTAGTTCTTTCAAATTTTTCCTTTGCCATTTGGATTTCCTCCCTTAAAAATAAATTGATATTTTTTACTTTTTAAAAGTTACAAAAGTATTATACCCTACTTCCCCAAGAATTTCAAGTCTTTTTACGTATTTTTTTATCTAAATACATATTTTAGTCGTTATTCTTGCTTCTGTTTGACATAATTTTTTCTGCAATTGACTTCGGAACCTCAATATAACTGTCAGGCTCCATTGAATATTGTCCGCGTCCCTGCGTTCTTGAACGCAGCTCGTTTGAATAACCGAACATTTCAGAAAGCGGTACTAAAGCATTGATTTGCTGTGCACCCGGTCTTGCGTCCATACCCTGAATCTGTCCGCGCCGTGAGTTAAGGTCACCGATAACGTCGCCCATATATTCCTCAGGAACGATAACTACGACCTTCATTATAGGTTCAAGAATAACAGGATCAGCCTTCTTCATAGCCTCTTTGAAAGCCATAGAACCGGCAATTTTAAATGCCATTTCAGACGAGTCGACCTCGTGGTATGATCCGTCATAAAGAGTTACCTTAACGTCAACTACAGGATAGCCTGCCAATACACCGCTTTGCATTGCTCCCTGAATACCCGCATCAACAGCAGGGATATATTCCTTTGGAATAGCTCCTCCGACGATCTTGTTAATGAACTCATAGCCCTTACCTGAAACGTTAGGCTCAACAAGAATCTTAACGTGTCCGTACTGACCTTTACCTCCTGACTGTCTTGCATACTTATGGTCGACATCGGCGGTGGTTCTGATAGTTTCCTTGTAAGCAACCTGAGGTGCTCCGACGTTAGCCTCTACCTTAAACTCACGAAGCAGACGGTCAACGATAATCTCAAGGTGAAGCTCACCCATACCTGAAATAATTGTCTGTCCCGTTTCCTCATCGGTGTGAGTTCTGAAGGTCGGGTCTTCTTCAGCCAGCTTTGACAAAGCAATACCCATTTTCTCCTGACCTGCTTTTGTCTTCGGCTCAATAGCCAAGTCGATAACAGGGTCAGGGAATTCCATTGACTCGAGAATAATAGGGTGCTTTTCGTCACACAATGTGTCACCAGTACCGGTATTCTTCAAACCAACGGCTGCGGCAATATCGCCTGCATAAACCTGATCTATATCTTTTCTGTTATTTGAGTGCATCTGAAGAATTCTACCGATTCTCTCGTTGTCATCCTTAGAAGCGTTGTATACAGTCGAACCCTTTTCAAGAACTCCCGAATATACTCTGAAGAAACAGAGCTTTCCAACAAACGGGTCGGTAGCAATCTTGAATGCCAATGCTGCAAACGGCTCTTCGTCTGATGAAGGTCTTTCCTCTTCAGCGTCTGTATTTGGGTTCACGCCCTTGATTGCAGGTACGTCGACTGGTGAAGGCATATAGTCAACAATTGCGTCGAGCAGCTTCTGTACGCCCTTGTTTCTGTATGAAGTACCGCATACTACAGGTACCATATGATTTGCCAGAGTAGCCTTTCTAATGCAGAGCTTGATTTCGTCAATAGTAAGCTCCTCACCGTCGAGATACTTCATCATTATCTCTTCATCTTGTTCTGCAACGTGTTCGATCATATCATCGTGATACTGCTGAGCTTTTTCCTTCAAATCATCAGGAATTTCCTCAACTCGTATATCTTTTCCAAGATCATCATAATAAACATACGCTTTCATTTCAAGAAGGTCAATAACTCCCTTGAAAGTATCCTCGGCACCTATTGGCAGCTGAATCGGAACTGCGTTTGTTTTAAGTCTTGTTTTTAGCATATCGACTACGTTGTAAAAATCTGCTCCCATGATATCCATTTTGTTAACGTATACCATACGCGGAACACTATATTTATCTGCTTGTCTCCATACTGTTTCAGTTTGCGGCTCAACTCCGCCCTTTGCACAAAGAACTGTTACAGATCCGTCAAGAACTCTCAGCGAACGCTCAACCTCAACTGTAAAGTCAACGTGTCCGGGAGTGTCAATAATATTGATTCTGTGATTTTTCCAGAATGCAGTAGTTGCAGCCGAAGTAATTGTAATACCCCTTTCCTGCTCTTGCTCCATCCAGTCCATAGTAGCGGCACCCTCGTGAACCTCACCTATCTTATGGTTAATACCTGTATAAAATAGGATACGCTCAGTTGTGGTGGTTTTACCAGCATCAATATGAGCCATGATACCAATATTTCTGGTATCCTGTAATGAACAATCTCTTGCCATAAAATCCTCCTATTAATATTACCAACGATAGTGAGCGAAAGCCTTGTTTGCTTCTGCCATTTTGTGCGTATCGTCTTTCTTCTTGCAAGCTCCTCCAACGCCGTTTACTGCGTCCATGATCTCTGCTGCAAGTTTTTCTTTCATAGTTTTTTCATGTCTTGCTCTGGCATAGTTTGTAAGCCATCTCAGACCCAACGTCTGACGTCTTTCCGGACGAACCTCCATAGGCACCTGATATGTCGAACCTCCGACACGGCGAGCCTTGACCTCAAGACTTGGCATAATATTTTCCATTGCCTGTTCAAAAGCCTCTAATGCCGGCTTCCCCGTTTTTTCTTCTACAATTTCAAATGCTCCGTATACTATCTTCTGAGCAACACCCTTCTTACCGTCAAGCATTACGTTGTTGATAAGACGTGTTACCAGCTTTGATTTGTATATCGGGTCTTGCAAAACATCTCTTTTTGCAACTTTACCTCTTCTTGGCACTATAATTCCCTCCTTCATAAAATGATATCATAGGTACTCGCTCTGCGGTCTTGACCGCAGCCCCGTCAGTCCAATGCAGAGGTACTATATATATAATACTCCACATTAACTGTGGTTATTGAGTTTTACCTTAATTTTTCAGGCTTATTTGCCCTTTGGTCTCTTCGCACCGTACTTTGAACGGGCTTGCATTCTTCCTGTTACGCCCTGAGCGTCAAGAGTTCCTCTGATAATGTGATAACGCACACCCGGAAGGTCTTTAACTCTTCCGCCTCTGATCATAACAACGCTGTGCTCCTGAAGATTATGACCAACGCCCGGAATGTATGCAGTAACTTCCTGACCGTTTGTGAGCTTTACTCTGGCAATCTTTCTCATAGCTGAGTTAGGCTTCTTAGGTGTAGCTGTTTTAACTGCTGTACAAACGCCACGCTTTTGCGGACAGCTCTGGTCAATTACAGCCTTCTTCTGAGCGTTAAAACCCTTTTGAAGTGCAGGTGCAGTTGACTTTGACGTAGACATTTTTCTTCCGCTTCTCACCAGCTGATTAAATGTAGGCATCTTCTCTCTCCTTTCCTAAAATCTTCCGCAGACCATACGAGGTCAGCATAAGAAATATTATATACTTAATAATTTTGTTTGTCAAGCATTTATATAGAAAAATGATGATATTTTTCCAACAGCGTAGTTTTTATTTGCAAAATAGTTAGCGAACCGACAAAAAAGAACAGCCCTTTTAAGAGCTGTTCTGAAATTTTTATTAAACGGTTGTTGCAGACTGTTCAGGAATTGTTGTATTGGCGATCTGAACATTGTTATAGATGTCCATACCCGTTCCGGCAGGAATGAGCTTACCGATAATAACATTTTCCTTAAGTCCGACAAGATGGTCGCTCTTTCCGCGAATAGCTGCGTCTGTAAGTGCTCTTGTAGTTTCCTGGAAAGAAGCGGCAGACAAAAAGCTGTTTGAATTAGACGAAGCCTTTGTTATACCCTGAAGAACCGGAATAGTGGTTATCAGTTTTGCATTAACGTCGCCTGCGTCAATTTCGCTTTGAATTTCCTTGTTGATAGCTGCAATTTCGTGTGCGTCAACCAAAGCTCCCGGAAGAAGATAACTGCTTCCCGGATCGTCCACCTTGACCTTTCTCATCATCTGACGAACGATAACTTCAATATGCTTGTCATTGATGTCAACACCCTGAAGACGGTAAACCTTCTGAACCTCAGTTATAATATAGTTTTGAACCGCTTCAATACCGTTTACAGCAAGAATATCATTAGGGTTAATAGATCCCTCAGTCAGCGGTTCTCCTGCTTTAACCTTATCTCCCTCGCGAACCTTTATCTTATAGCCGTACGGAATAGTATAACTTTCCTGCTCAGGATTATTAATATCCTCGTTTGTGATAACGATTTGCTTTGTCTTTTTAACCTCTTCAATACGAACTGTTCCGTCAATACCCGCAATAATAGCGGCACCCTTTGGCTTTCTCGACTCAAACAGCTCTTCGACTCTTGGAAGACCCTGCGTAATATCCTCAGCAGAAGCGATACCTCCTGTGTGGAAAGTTCTCATTGTAAGCTGAGTACCAGGCTCACCGATAGACTGTGCAGAGATAATTCCTACAGCCTCACCGACAGAAGCAAGATTTCCGTTTGCGAGGTTAGCACCATAGCACTTAGCACAAACACCATGCTCTGATTCGCAGTGAAGAACCGAACGAATTTTTATCTTTTCAATTTTGTGTTCTTTCATATATTCGGCAACTCTGTCAGCGTCGCTCTCATTCATAAGCTTGTTGTGTGAAATGACAAGCTCGCCTGTTTTTTTGTCAACCAGGTCTTCAACAAGAAAACGTCCGACAAGTCTTTCATTAAGAGGCTCTATCATTTCATTGCCGTTCTTGATTTCAAATACATCTATACCGTGAGTTGTGCCGCAGTCCTCCTCGTGAATAATAACATCCTGCGATACATCTACAAGTCTTCTGGTCAGATAACCTGAGTCAGCGGTTCTTAGTGCAGTATCGGCAAGTCCCTTTCTCGCACCACGAGATGAAATAAAGTATTCAAGAATATTAAGTCCCTCACGATAGTTAGCTCGAATAGGCATCTCAATAGTAGAACCCGATGTGTTAGCGATAAGTCCACGCATACCTGCCAGCTGTCTTATTTGGTTGATACTACCACGAGCTCCCGAATCAGCCATCATATTGATCGGGTTATACGGGTCAAGACCGTCTTTAAGAGCGTTCGTGACCTCATCTGTAGCATTGTTCCAGATCTCAATAAATCTCTTGGATTTTTCTTCTCTTGAAATATAACCTCTCTTATATTGGGAGTCAACTCTGCTGACCATCTCGTCAGCTTTTTCGATAATATCCTTTTTAGCCGCAGGAATTTCCGCATCGCAAACCGCAACTGTTATTGCAGCCTTTGTTGAATACTTATATCCTGTAGCTTTAATTTTATCCAGAACCTCACTGGTCGTTGTTGTTCCGTGAATTTTGATACATCTTTCAATAATATCCGAAAGCTGCTTTTTCTTAACAAGGAACGCTACTTCCAAATCAAACTGCTTGTCTGAATTTGTTCTGTCAACAAAACCAAGATCCTGCGGTATATTTTCGTTGAAGATAAGCCTTCCGACTGTTGCGTCTATAATTCTTGAAACCTGCTTGTCGCCGACCTGTCTTGTTATTTTTACCTTTATAGCTGCGTGCAGTGAAACAACTCCTGCGTCATAAGCCATAAGTGCTTCTTCTACGTCCTTGAACATCTTACCTTCGCCTTTTTCTCCCTCTTTTAAGAGAGTCAGGTAATAAGAACCAAGCAGCATATCCTGTGTAGGTATAGCAACAGGACGTCCGTCTGAAGGCTTTAACAGGTTATTTGCAGCAAGCATCAGAAAACGTGCTTCTGTCTGAGCCTCAGCCGACAGCGGTACGTGAACAGCCATCTGGTCTCCGTCGAAGTCGGCGTTGTAAGCCGTACAAACAAGCGGGTGAAGCTTTAACGCTCTTCCCTCAACAAGAACAGGTTCAAACGCCTGAATTCCCAGTCTGTGAAGCGTAGGTGCACGATTGAGAAGAACAGGGTGTCCCTGAATTACTTCTTCCAGAGCGTCCCACACCTCCGGTCTTGCCCTGTCTACCATTTTCTTTGCGGATTTAATGTTTATTGACGGGTTTGTATCTACAAGTCTTTTCATAACAAACGGCTTGAACAGTTCAAGAGCCATTTCCTTAGGCAGACCGCACTGATACATCTTTAATTCCGGTCCTACAACGATAACCGAACGTCCCGAATAGTCAACACGCTTTCCGAGCAGATTCTGACGGAAACGTCCCTGCTTACCTTTAAGCATATCCGAAAGAGACTTGAACGCTCTGTTGTTCGGTCCTGTAACAGGTCTGCCGTGTCTGCCGTTATCTATAAGTGCGTCAACAGCCTCCTGGAGCATTCTCTTTTCATTTCTGATGATAATGTCAGGAGCCTGAAGTTCTAACATTCTCTGCAAACGATTATTTCTGTTTATAACTCTTCTGTATAGATCGTTCAAATCAGAGGTTGCATATCTTCCTCCGTCGAGCATAACCATTGGTCTTAGCTCAGGCGGAATAACGGGAACAACGTCTAAAATCATCCACTCAGGACGGTTTCCGGACGTTCTGAAAGCCTCGACGATCTCAAGTCTTTTCAGGAGTTTGATTCTCTTTTGTCCTGACGGAAGTCCGTCAAGCTCTGACTTGAGTTCGTTTGAAAGCTCATCTAAATCTATCTGAGACAAAAGCTCTTTAATAGCTTCAGCACCCATTCCTGCCTTGAATTTATCCTCATACTTCTCCCTCATATCAACATAGTCTTTCTCAGTGAGAAGCTGACATCTTTCAAGCTCGGTATCGCCCGGATCAATTACAATATACTTTGTAAAGTACAGAACCTCTTCCAAACGCTTCTGCGAGATCTCGAGCATCTGACCGATTCTTGAAGGAGTGCCTTTAAAATACCAAATATGCGAAACAGGAGCGGCAAGCTCAATGTGACCCATTCTCTCACGTCTTACCTTAGCCCGAGTGACCTCAACGCCGCATCGCTCACAAACTTTACCCTTAAAACGAATTTTTTTATACTTTCCGCAGTGACACTCCCAGTCTTTAGAAGGTCCAAAGATTTTTTCGCAGAAAAGTCCGTCTTTTTCAGGCTTTTGAGTCCTGTAATTTATCGTTTCCGGTCTTGTAACAACACCGTAAGACCACTCTCTGATTTTATCCGGCGACGCAAGACCGATTTTTATTGAATCAAAAGTATTAAATTCCAATATTCGACCCTTCTTCCTTTAGTTTAAGCATTTGGGAAATACAAATTACTATTCATTAACATCGTTAATTTCTTCTGAAGCATCGTTCTCGATATTTTCCTCAATCTCCTCTTCAAAATCCTCACCGATACCATTCTCAAAATAATCAGACTCACCATCGATCATATCGTCCAAGTCTTCATCATCTTCGTCGTCGATGTCAATACTTTCGATATTTCCTCCATCGTCCTCTTCGAAAAATCCATCACTGAGGTCATCGTCCTCAAGCGACATCTGAATATCATCGTCAATAGTCGGCTTGGGTGCAATGTCCTCGTCTTCAAAAGACTGCTTTAGATCAATTTCCTCTCCTGCCGAATCCAATACTCTTACGTCAAGCGAAAGTGACTGAAGCTCTTTTACAAGTACCTTGAATGACTCAGGTATTCCCGGATTAGGAACATTCTGTCCCTTAACGATCGACTCATAAGTCTTAACACGTCCTACAGTATCATCGGATTTTACAGTAAGAATCTCCTGTAAGGTATATGCAGCACCATAAGCTTCAAGTGCCCATACTTCCATTTCTCCGAATCTCTGTCCGCCGAACTGAGCTTTACCTCCGAGAGGCTGCTGAGTAACAAGCGAATAAGGGCCGACAGAACGTGCATGAATTTTATCGTCTACCAGGTGGTGAAGCTTGAGATAATACATATATCCGACAGTAACTCGGTTATCGAACTTTTCTCCGGTTCTTCCGTCGTAAAGCGTAACCTTTCCGTCCTCTGCCATACCTGCTTCCTTAAAGCATTCACGAATATCCTCCTCGTGTGCTCCGTCGAAAACAGGGGTCATTATCTTCCAGCCGAGCTTTTTGGCAGCCATACCTAAGTGCACCTCAAGCACCTGTCCGATGTTCATACGGGAAGGTACTCCAAGTGGGTTCAATACAATGTCAAGAGGCGTTCCGTCCTCTAAGAACGGCATATCCTCCTGAGGAAGAATTCTTGAAACTACACCCTTGTTTCCGTGACGGCCTGCCATTTTATCTCCGACGCTTATCTTTCTCTTCTGAGCAATATAGCATCTTACAAGTTTATTAACTCCCGGAGACAGCTCGTCACAGTTTTCTCTGGTGAATACTTTTACGTCAATGATAACTCCTGATTCGCCGTGAGGAACTTTAAGAGAATTATCTCTTACCTCTCTTGCTTTCTCACCGAAAATAGCACGGAGAAGTCTTTCCTCAGCGGTAAGTTCAGTTTCGCCCTTAGGCGTTACCTTACCTACAAGAATATCGCCCGACCTTACCTCAGCACCTATTCTGATAATACCGTCCTCATCGAGGTCTTTAAGCGAATCCTCGCCGACGTTTGGAATATCTCTTGTGATTTCCTCAGGTCCGAGTTTTGTATCTCTTGCTTCTATCTCGTATTCCTCAATATGAATAGAAGTATATTTATCGTCCTTGACAAGGTTTTCATTAAGAAGAACTGCGTCCTCGTAATTATATCCTTCCCAAGTCATAAAGCCTATCAAAGCGTTCTTACCTAAAGAAATCTCTCCGTTTGAAGTAGCAGGACCGTCAGCAATAACCTGACCTTTTTCGATTTTCTCGTTCTTTTCGACGATAGGTCTCTGATTTGTACAGGTACCTGCATTGGAACGCTTGAATTTTGTAAGAGTATAAGTTCTGACATTTCCGCCGTTCTCACGAACAACTATTTCATCTGCCGATACTCTAATAACAACGCCGTCTTCCTTAGCGACAACCGCAACGCCCGAGTCAACGCAAGCCTTATACTCCATACCCGTTCCGACGATAGGAGCTTCGGTCTTTAACAGAGGCACAGCCTGACGCTGCATATTAGAACCCATAAGAGCACGGTTAGCGTCGTCGTTCTCCAAGAAAGGAATCATTGCCGTAGCAACAGAAACAACCATCTTAGGAGAAACGTCCATATAGTCGACTTCTTCTCTGTCAAACTCTGAGATCTGATCACGGTAACGGCCGTTTACCTTTGCTCTTGCAAATTTTCCGTCCTCAGTCAGCGGCTCGTTAGCCTGAGCGACAATAAAGTTATCCTCAACATCAGCCGTCATATATTCAACTTCATCGGTAACGACGCCTGTTTTCTTATCAACTTTTCTATACGGAGCTTCAATAAAACCGTACTCGTTTATTCTTGCAAATGACGCAAGATATGAGATAAGTCCGATATTCGGGCCTTCAGGAGTTTCAATAGGACACATTCTTCCATAGTGAGAATAGTGTACGTCACGAACCTCGAATCCGGCTCTGTCACGTGAAAGACCGCCCGGTCCAAGAGCTGAAAGTCTTCTCTTATGAGTTAGCTCAGCCAACGGATTGTTCTGATCCATAAACTGAGAGAGTGGAGAAGAACCAAAGAACTCTTTGATAGCCGCTGTAATAGGTCTGATATTTATAAGAGCGGCAGGAGTAACGACTTCTAAGTCCTGAGACTGAATGTTCATTCTTTCACGAACTACTCTTTCCATTCTGGTAAAACCAATCCTGAACTGGTTCTGCAAAAGCTCTCCTACGCTTCTGATTCTTCTGTTGCCCAGATGGTCAATATCATCTACAACCCCAACGCCCTCGCACAGATTCAAAAAGTATGAAACCGTTGCGATTATATCGTCAATTGTAATATGCTTTGAAACAAGTTGATCCGCAGATTCTTTGATATTCTTTTTGAGTTCGTCCTCGTTTTCAGAAGTTTCAAGAATTTCTTTCAGCACATCGAAAGAGACCATTTCATTTATGCCGAATTCCTCAACATCAAAGTCAACATACTTTTTGATGTCAACCATTCCGTTACCGATTATCTTGACTTCTTTTTCTTCAATTTTATTTACTATTTCGCCTTCAATATTCAAGACTTCTTTAACTTCAACATTGACGAAAGCTTCCTTTACGCCTGCCTGCTGAATTTCCTCTGCCTTTTTAGAATCTATAACCTCACCGGCATCAGCCATAACTTCACCGGTAAGTGGATTTACTACAGGCTTTGATAGAGTATGTCCTGTCAGTCTTGAAGCTATTCCCAGCTTTTTGTTGAACTTATATCTTCCAAATCTCGCTAAGTCATATCTCTTAGGGTCAAAGAATAAGTTGTTTAAATGCGTAACTGCACTGTCTACTGTCGGAGGCTCGCCCGGACGGAGCTTTCTGTATACCTCAAGTAAAGCCTCTTCTCTGTTTGCTGTCTGATCCTTTTGCTCTATGGTTTGAATAAGTCTTTCGTCCTCGCCAAAGGTTTCATATATCTCTGTATTTGTTCCTATACCTATTGCCCTTATAAATGTAGTAATAGGTATCTTTCTGTTTTTATCAATTCTGACATATACAACGTCATTAGAATCCATTTCGTATTCAAGCCATGCACCTCGACTCGGAATTACAGTGGACTTAAATAAATCCTTTCCTGTCTTGTCCTTATCGCACGCATAGTATACACCCGGAGAACGTACAAGCTGTGATACAATAACACGTTCAGCACCGTTGATTACAAAAGTACCGCTGTCAGTCATCAAAGGAAAGTCTCCCATAAAGACTTCGCTCTCTTTGATTTCTCCTGTTTCTGTATTGTTCAGCCTTGCTGTTACTCTGAGCGGTGCTGCATATGTTACGTCTCTTTCCTTACACTCCGCAACAGTATACTTAGGCTCGTCATCAATCCTGTAATCAATGAAGCTCAACTCAAGTGTTCCGTTGTAGTCAGTAATTGCAGCTACATCTCTGAATACTTCTCTTAAACCTTCATCTAAAAACCATTTGTATGACTTTTTCTGAACTTCGATAAGATTAGGCATCTCTAATACCTCATTGATCTTAGCAAAGCTCTTACGGGTTGTTTTGCCAAGCTTAACTTCCTTGACATTTACCATAGGCTTAATCACTCCTTAATCTAATTTAACTAGCTTAGGGTGTACCATTTCAGCTACACATATATACAAAAATAGCTAAATAAAACCTAAATTTCACTTCCCTTAACCTCAGAATTTTGTTGTAAATAGGTGCAAAACTCCATTATGATACATTTTATTATTATATTACAATACCAAAAACTTGTCAATACTTTTTTTGAAAAAAATTTTAGAAAATAACAATAATTATTGCAGATTACTGCCTTATTTGATAACCTTTACAAACTCGCTAAACACAGAAAAGCCTCCAGCGGCTCGCTTATTGAAATATCATATCTATTTATCTTTGTTCGACCTGCCGTTGCACTGACCTTAACTTATGTTCAAACTCGCCAAAGGCAGAAGAGCCTCCAGCGGTTCGCTGGCAAAATATTATACCTGTTTATCTTTGTCCGACCTGCCGTTGCACAGACCTTAACTTATGTTCAAACTCGCCAAAGGCAGAAGAGCCTCCAGCGGCTCGCTAGCAAAATATTATACCTGTTTATCTTTGTCCGACCTGCCGTTGCGCTGACCTTAACTTATGTTCAAACCCGCCAAAGGCAGAAAAGCCTCCAGCGGCTCGCTGGCAAAAAATAACGCCTGAACCATCCCCTGTTCAGACGTTATTTGCCCATACGGGCCATATATAAGAATATTTTTGAAGAAAGCTTACTGATTAATCGCAAGGACCCGAAGCAAGATGTCTGAATCTATTTACCTATAATATAATATTCAGTTCTTGCTTCATTTCTCTTGCAATAATAGGGCAATACCCCGTTACTTAATTTTAACCTTTTTGATGAGCTTCTTATTCCACTTACTTGTTACCTTGCGTGTAACACCCTTTGTATCCTTGTAAGTTGCGTATGCTCTTACTCTTACGAAATATGTCTTGCCCTTCTTGAACTTCTTGCTCTTGATTGTAATCTTCTTCTTTGTTACTGACTTCTTGTTTACAATCTTCTTCTTGAAGTTCCTCTTTGCTGATACCTGTACTTGGTAACCCTTTGCTCCAGCTACCTTTTTCCATTTTACAGTTATCTTCTTCTTAGCCTTTGCCTTAACCTTAAGGTTCTTGATCTTTGCCTTGTTCATTGCCTTTTGTGCAGTATCCTTATCCTTTGCTACCAACTTCGGATCTCTCGTTGTTGGTGCTGTTGTGGTCACTGCCGATGAACCGCCATTGTTGTTATTGTTTACATTACTATTGTTGTTACTACCAGGTTGATCCTGAGGCTGCTCTTGCTTCTTCAAACCTGCAACTGCGTCCTTGACTGCCTTTAATGCGTTGTCAATTTCAGTCTGTGTTGCCTTATCGTTTGAAAGTACTGCCTTTGCTGCCTCGATTGCCTTAGTTAATGCGTCAACCGTTTCCTTTGTATATCCGGTTGTGTCCACTTTCTCAGCTTCTGTAACTTCACTGTTGAGCTCTTTATTGTCACCAGGAACTTCTACAAGCTTGCTCATTGCGTCAGTAACTGCCTTTGCTGCATTGTCTATATCTTCTTGAGTTGCAGTCTCACTTGCTAATACTTCCTTAGCTGTGTTTACTGCTTCTGTCAATGCTGCTAGTGTTTCTTCTGTGTATTTGCTTGTGTCAACCTTTTCTGCATCAGCTATTGCTTTTTCAAGTGCTGTCTTGTCAATCTCAACCGGAGGTGTCAGATTTTCTGTAATCTCATTGATTGAATTTACTGCTGCCTCCATTGCACTCGGAAGCGGGAATGCTTCATCTTTTAATGCCTGTGCAGTTTCAATTGCTGACTTAAGTGTAGCTGCCTGCTCTGCTGTAAGAGTGCTTTGGTCTACTGCTTCTGCCTTCTCAATTGCTGTCTTAAGGTCTGCCTTAGGATCAAATCCGAGAATTGCTAATATAGTATTACCATTCATCAAAACTGCCTTTGCAACTTCAAAAGCATAATCAGCACAGTTGTTCCACCAGCTATTGGTTCTTGCTGTGATCTTATACGTATCACCCTCTTGAACCGGCTTTTTAAGTGAAATTTTTACAGTTATTCCCTTTCTACCAGGTGAGGCAGCCTGACCTACTCCTGCTTGAAGTATTTCTGTAACATTTTCTTCTCCAAAAATAATTCTAAAGAAAATTTTTGAGTATGCTTGATAATCAGTATCTTTTGCATCGTTAATTGTAAATTGGATTGATGTTGCTCCTGCCATTGATGAATCTGCTACACCCTCTGCGATAACTGTGTTAAACTCAGGTAATTCATCGTCGTCCTCAGACTGGTCATCATTAGGATAAATGTATTTGCCCTCTAAATCTGGTACGTTTGCAGGGTCTGTGTATGCAACTTTAAGTCCGCTGATTGCTGACTCAACCTTAGGTATCTCAGCCTCGATCTCTGTGATAAGCGAATTGATTGTGAGCTTCTCTGCTGCTGCAACTTCTGTTGTCAGTTTCTCGTAAGTTGCTGCAGTGTAATCAGTCTCAATAAGTGCGTTTGCTTCTGCAATTCTATCCTGAAGCGTGTTAAACAAGTTTTCATCAGTTGCTTGTACTAAACCGTCAAGTGCTGCCTTTAATGATAATGCCGTACTGTCAATCGTTCTCTGCTTAATATCCATGTCAGAAAGCAGGTTCTCTGCTGCTGCCATTCTTCCCATTACGAGAGAATATGAAGCTGTTGTATAGTTCTTTGAAATTACAGCCTTAGCTTCATTGATAAGTGAAATAAGCTCGTCAAAATCAACTACTAATTCAACATTTTCCTTAACAGCTGCATCAACATTAGCTACCGCTAAATCATATGCTGACTTTGAATATGCGTATATATGTCCTGTAAAGCCCTTGAATGATTGACGTATATTAGTCATCGAACCCATAATATAAATGTTAAGTTCAGGGTCGACGCAGTTGTCAAATGAATTGTTAATTATTTGATTAATGGCTGCAGGAATAACAATGTCTCCTTTTAGCTTTGTACAGCCTTGGAATGTACCGTTAAAGGAACGATTATTATTTCCAGCTCCGAGATTTAGAGGTACATCTATATGTTCAAGTGACGTACAATTCTTGAATGCACGGTCAAATGCCTGCATTCCATTAGGAAGCTTAACAGATGTAAGTGATGAACAATCAGTAAATGTACTATCTATAGAAGTTACTTTGCTTCCGAGTACTACAGATTCAAGACCCGTACATTTCTGGAAAGCATTGCTTCCAATTTTTGTACATGACTCAGGAAGTGTCATAGATGTAATAGCTGCGCAGTTACTAAATGCAGACTGTCCTATGCTCTCTAATCCCTCATGAAAACTTGATATATTCAGCTTTGTACAACCGCTGAATGCTGAATTTCCAATGCTCTTAACATACTGCTTACGGTTACCTGCTGCATGATTGTATGTAAATGTTTCAAGATTTGTACAACCATTGAATACCGAATTACCGATTTCAGTTACAACGTCTTCATTATTGTAAATGTTTATATCAACTGTCTCAAGAGTTGTTAATTTATTAAATGCTTCATCTTCGATTTTTGTTATAGTACCATAGTTACTGCCTTTAAGAGTTTTCAGGTGAGGAGTTATCTTGCTTGTGCCGTATCCGGTTATAGCAAATGCATGCTTACGGATTATTTTTGTATAATCACTAATAGTATAAGTTTCATCCGGTTTTGCAAGCGGATAGTATACTAAAATATTAGTACCCGAAATTTGGCAATATAATACTCCGTCTTTTGATTGATAGCTGGTAGATCCAGTACTTCCCGTGGTTTCTACGTTGATAGCTGTTAATTTTGCACAATCCTGGAATACAGCGTCGCCGAATTCATCAAGAAGTCTAGGAATTGTTATTGATTCCATTTCAACGCATCCTGAGAAAGCAGTATTTCCGATTTTATTAACTGCACCGAATGTAACGTCTTTTAATTTAGAACATCCGCTGAATGCACCATTTCCAATAGTACCGCTAGGAATTTTAATGGATTCAAGGCTTGTGCAGCTAGCAAACGCTGATGAACCGATAGACTCTAAGTCTTTAGGTAATTGAACTAACATAAGACTTGAGCATCCGTTGAATGCACCGTCGCCGATAGTCTTAACCTTTGAAGGAATAGATACAGCCTTAAGACCTGTACAGCTTGAAAATGCATAAGAGTCAATTGTTTCTATAGTATCAGCCAATGTAATGCTGTTAAGTGATGAACATCCGCTAAATGCTGAAGAGCCTACTTTTGTTATTCCGTTTTCAAATGTCAGGTCAGTAAGTTGTTTACATCCATAGAACATACTGTTTCCTACCTCACCAAGATGACCCGGAACAGTAAGTGATGTAATACCTAAATTTGAAAAAGCATAAGTTCCGATAGTTTTTACTGTTTCAGGAATTGTAAGTTCAGTAATACCTGTACAATTATAGAAAGCATAACTTCCGATAGACTCAACTGATGCCGGAATTTTCATTGATTTGATTGAAGAACAACCATTGAATGCATAATCCGGAATGCTTGTTAAAGCACTTGAAAGAGTTAGACTAGTAGCTGCTGAACAGCCATAGAAAGCTCTCTGTCCTAATGTTGTTACTGTATTAGGGATTGTAATGCTTGTCATTTTACAGCTCTGGAATGCGTAATCGCCGATTGTTGTCAAATTGCTGCCGTCTGCAAATGAAAGCGATGTAAGACCAGCAGTTGAAAAAGCATAATTTCCAATTGATGTTACTCCGGTAGGTATCGAAACAGTTTTAAGTGCCGAGCATTTCTGGAATGCATAAGCACCGATTGATTTAACTGAGCTTGGTATTTTAATAGTTGCCAAAACTGTACAAGAATCAAACGCATAATCAGGAATATCTGTCAGCTTGCTTGGTGCTTCAAAAGTAACAGTTGCAAGCTTGCTGCAGCTTTGGAATGCGTTTGCTCCCATTGTTGTTACATTTGCAGGGATTTCGATAGATTCAAACTTACAGTTATAGAAAGCTTTTTCGCCGATTTCCGTTAAAGTTTTCGGCAATGTGATTTGAGTAAATCCTGTATTAGTACAACCATTGAATGCCTGATTTCCGATAGATGTCAAAGCAGAACCCTCAGCGAATTCAACGCTTGTAAGACCTGTACAGCCTGAGAATGCCGAAGCACCTATTGTCTTAATTATTGCCGGTATGCTGAATGTAGCCAGCTTTGTACAACCCATAAACATTTTATCGCTAATGCTTTCAACCTTGCTTGGGATTGTAAATCCTGTAAGTTTATTACAACCTTGGAAAGCTCCTGCTCCGATAGATGTTACGCTATCAGGGAGAACAATTGAAGTAAATTTTGCATTGTTGTTGTTATAGAAACATTCTTCACCGATACTTGTCAATTGGCTTTCTGGTTCAAAAGTAATAGTCTCTGTAGTAGAAGTACCGCTTTTCACATAGAAAGCTTGGTCTCCGATAGTTTTTACAGATGCCGGAATAACAAAGTTCTTTACTTTGTTATTATAGAATACCGAATTACCGATAGTTTCCAACTTACTTGGCAAAGTATAAGTAAGAGCGGTATTGTTACATCCATAAAAAGCACTGTCACCAATAGAAGTAACTGATTCAGGTATAGTTATAGACTTCATAGCAGTTATGCCATTAAATGCATTAGCACCTATATGAGTAATACCATCTTCAATAGTTACCGTATTGATGTTATTCTTATCGCCGAGCCAAACGGCACCTGTAGCACCTGAAGCACCTTCATAGTCGGTCATAATACCTTCGCTGTCTTCAGAACTCTTATAAATTCTAAGAGTTTTGGCAGTGGTGTCAAGTTCATACCTAACGCCGTTGCCGGCACGTCCGGTTTTAACAGCAGCGGACGCTGTGATTGTCATTGCGCCGCACAATGCAGAAACAAGCATTGCAGCAGAAGCTAACAACGACAAAATTCTTTTGAATTTCATTTTCTTCTTTCCTCCTAAATATTATTTAACTCCTAAATATAAATGACTATGACCTTGTTATCACCTTCCCTATTTCCAACACAACTATATATGTTGTTCTACTAAAAACAAACCACCTTCTTCTAAATATCCGCAATGATCTTTTTGTGGTTTTAGTACTAAAAAGTACTAACATAGTCATTATACACACAAAAAGTAATAAAGTCAATAGTACAAATCGGTACTAAAACAAATTTCGTCAAATTGTACAAAAAAGGAGCAAAAATATGTATTTTCAACGGTTAAGAGACCTAAGAGAAGACAAAGACATAAATCAGACAGAAGTTGCAAAGATGTTATTCACAAGTCAGACTGTATACTCGAGATACGAAAGGGGTGCTTTAACAATTCCTGTCGAGCATTTACTTATACTTGCAGATTTCTACGAAGTATCGACCGATTACATTTTAGGCAGAACGAACAAACGTGAGATGAATGTCTAACTGACACACAGCACATTAAATCACACACAGACTGGTTTCGTCAAAATAACCAAAAAAGCAATTTTTCCGAATATGATTCAGAACGTAAAAAAGCCTTTGATTTGCAGCTTACGAATACAAATCAAGGCATAACGGTACAAAGACAAAGCAAGTTAAATTAAAAACAAAAAAATCCTCCCCGCCAATAGCGAAGAGGACGCAACCTGTCAAAAAAGGTTTAATAGGCTAAAAGTTTTCGGTCAAGCCGACGAGCCGTCGGTGGCTCTGCTGCCTTTGGAAAGTATTAACAATGTGCAATATTGAGTAACGGCAGTTCGAATTATTTGCAAAAAACAAACGTGAGATACAGTGTGTTTACATTTAACAAAGTTAAAACACGAACTGGATCCAACGTCGTCGTTGGGCGGGTCAAGGGCGGAGCCCTGTCGCTGACGAGACGTCAGCGAAATGCTTTACGGAGTGCGCTACGAAAGAGGTGAATTTTAAAATAGTCCAGTGGACTATTTTAAAAGAGGGGAAGCCCTGCAAGAGAGGGCTTCCCCTAAAAACAAATTTTGTCTACACCCAAAGTCCTCCCCGCCAATAGCGAAGAGGACGCAGATTGTTATATTTTTATTACTCTTCAGGAGTAACAGTAGTTGTAGACGCAGTAATAACTGTTTCTGAATCATCTGAAGAAGTAGCCTGAGTCGGCTGAGTACTGTTATTGACAGCAGCCTCTGTCAGAGACGATGTTGAAGCAGAGGTAGATGTCTGAGCGGCAATCGCCTCCGCATCTTCTCCCAGATTTACGGTTATAACAAAGCCATCGACGTTATTTCCCGAAATCTCATAGCTATACTGTTCGCCGTTTTCGTTGAGCGGGATCTGAACCTTTGTTTCCTTATCCAACTTGACGTAATAAATTCCGTACTTAATATTATCAGAAGCGGTAAAGATAAGAGGTTTTTCATATGAATAACTTTTAAGAAAATCAATATATTCCTCAAGGCACAGTGATTTTGCAACCATAATTTCGGCATGAGGCACACCGACATATCTCAGATGCCAAGGCTCGGCTTCTATATTGGTTATCGACTCTTTTTCCTTAGTATAACGAGTGATTATGCCATACTTAGCGGCATTATCGGTAATCCACTGAAACTCGCCCGTACCATTGTATTTAGGATAGCCGTCGGTATTGACACCTAAATCTATAGCCAATCCCGTATGGCTTTCAGAAAAGCCTTCTTTATTATACTTTAAAGATCCAGAGCCTGTAGACTCGGTATCAGCGTCATAAAGCTCTTTCTGTTCTTTGACTGTTCTGTAACCGCTTGTCAGCATAACAGTATTATTCTTAGTTTTTTTATAGAAATCGATAAGCAAATTACTTAATGCAACTGCAAAGTTCTGAGAAACAGAAACTGACGAGTCAGTAAGAGCGAAACGCATATTACCGTTTTTATTTACGCTGTAATCATACATTGATTTAAGATTTTCAGGTTTCTGATCCTTAAAGGCATATTCGTGATCTTTGTTAACCAAAATCAGATTTCCCGAATAAAGCATACTGTTGTCAATGGCAACAAACTGCGAATTTTCAGAAATAGCATCCTTTAACTTATCATTTTCAGGTCTTTTATTAGCTGCAACGGTAGAAACAACTTTACCGTTATTTTTATCCGAACTGCCATTAGAGCATGATGACGCTATTATCAAAATAAACAATAATACTATAGCTAACAGTACTGCAACATTTTTATATTTCAAGTTACGCCAAATATTCTGTGACATAATTCCCCTCCATTTAACTTTATTTATGTATCATTATTGATTATATCACAACAAATTAATTTTTTAAAGTCTTTACGGCAATTTAAGGCTTTTTATACAAATACTTATATTTTATTTTGTGAGAATTGTACAAATGAAAACCCGATATGATATTTCATACCGGGCTTTTAATTATTCAGTCATTATACAATTAATTATACTTATTGTGCTGTTTTGTATGCGTCGATCATCTTTTTTACCATCTGGCCTCCTATTGAACCAGCCTGACGAGATGTTAAGTCTCCATTGTAACCCTGCTTAAGGTTTACACCAACTTCGTTTGCAGCTTCCATCTTGAACTTTTCAAGATTCTGTCTGCCCTGCTCTGTAGTAATACCCTTCATTTCATTTCACTCCTTTTCGTAAATTTGAGTTTGCCTTATTATTATTACTCTCTTTTTCATCAATATAAGAGGTAATTTTTTATAAAGCAACAAATAAATTGAAAGAATGAAATTATTATAATTCATTTTATTTTATTAAAAAAATTTATACAAAGCAGTCATTGAAATAATTATCAGGCAGATTTAGAATTTCCTGCATACTGCTTTAACAATGAGCAATAAATGCTTTCCATTTGCTCTGCAAAGGTTTCAACTGAAAATTTTTGTTTTGCAATTTCCGCTGCATTTTCCTGCATACTTGAAATATCCTCAGTAAGAAGGCGTTTCAAATATTCTGAAAACTCGCTTTCGCTTGAATAAGAATATCCGTTAATCCCGTTTGTAAGAACGTTATCAAGACATTTGTCCTTCTTGCAAAGCAGTACAAGCCCGTTTGCAAGAGCCTCGATATATGTAAGTCCCTGCGTTTCGCTCTGCGACGCACTGACAAAAATATCACCTGCACAGTAATAGTTTTTCATTTCTCTGTAATCTACCATACCTGTCATAATTGTCATATCCTGCAAACCGCACTCTTCAATTTTTCTTTTTGTCTCTTCTCTGTAGGGTCCGTCGCCGACAATGAGAAAAACAACATTCTCCGGCTTGTTTCTGCCCAGATAATCTATTAATTCATCTATATTTTTCTCCTCTGCAATACGTCCCGAATATAGTATGACCTTTTTACCTTCTTCAATACCGATACTTCGTCTGAACGCATCACGTTCAGCGTTGTTTTTGTCTGAAACTATCGTATCAAAATCCACACCCGACGGAACGACCTCAACAGGAATTCTGCACTTGTAATTATTCAGTATATTTTCTACCTTTTCGGTAGGAGCGATCATACAATCAACATGCCTTGATATGTACCTTGTAAAAAGCCTTACCGCTCTGCGTCCAAGCCTTATGCTCGGCGAGAAATAATGAGTGTAATCTTCATAAATAGTGTGATAGGTGTGAACTATCGGTGCTCCTGTAATATCTGAAATTTTCCTTGCGAGGGAAAAGGTGCTGAACTCGCATTGTGAATGAATAATATCAGGCTTCCACTTAATGATATTCTGGATCAATCTGCTTTTCAGCGGAATTTTAACTCTTGCACAAGGATATATTTTTTCAGCATTTACCGAACCTATATAAGTTGTATTTCCATTAATATAAGAAAAACGTGTTTCTGAAAGAGTGAGAATTTTTACATCATGACCGAGCTGTCTCAGACCGTTCTCAAGGTTTCTTACTGATGTCACAACGCCGTTCACCGCAGACTTGTACCAGTCTGTAGTAATAAGAATTTTCAATTGATCATCTCCCTCATAACCCCAACTGCTTTTATTTTATATCATTCCCAAAATATTTTCAACCGTATTCAATATAAAATTATATAATATTTTAGCATAACTGTAAATCTCATAAATGTATTATCAGTTTTTTCACAAAATTATTATTTTCATTATTATAATTATAACATAAATAATAAAATAAATCTACACTAAATTTTCACAAAATAAAAAGCCTGCACCGAATAAATTCAAATGCAAGCTTTTTCAAACATTTATTACTTAACAATTATATTGTATTACATATATTGTAAAAAGTCAATTCAAATCTTAAAAAGTTTATAATTTAGACAAAAATTATTTAAAATATAACTGATTTTGATAATATAAGCCGAATTTTTATATACAAAAGAATAAAAATATATTTTAACACTTTTAATTCAATTGAATATAATAACTTTTATAAGTACCCTTGATTTAGAAATATGTTTGCGATTTTGCACACAATACACAAGAGGTGATTCAATTGTATTACAATAACCTTCAGGATTTAATTTACAATAGTTCCAGCAGCCGAAAATATTTTCTTTCACTGCCTGTATCTATGCAGCTTTCACTGCATGAACACAATGACTATATCCACACGTCTGCGGGCTTACACACACTCGCCGATACTATTGAAAAATACAACCATTCAATTGAAAACAGCAAGACTTTTTATTTCAGCGTTAAGAATTAAACCTGTCATTCAATAAAAAACTATCTGCAAGAAAAAAGCATACCGCACCTAATTATGATGCCGTATGCTTTTATTTTCAATTTAAAATATTGACCGGCAATATTCTTGAGTTAATTAATAAAATGTGTTTGCAGTTCCGGAATCGTAATTATTATAAGTCTCCGTACTGTCATATGAATCATATCCGCTGTCTGAATATGTTTCATTTGAATAACTGTCCGTATTATAGGCGTTGCCATTGGTATAGTCGGTTTCATCGTCTTTTATTTTAGAATATCCATATATTTTTTTCTGTAAGGTTCTGATGTTTGATGTAAAATCAGGACATAATACAGAAGCACCACGAATAGTTTCACAAGAATATGTTCCCTCTGCCGGAATCTGGATCTGGTCACGATCATAGTTAAGATATGTTGAAGCGTGAAGCAGATAATATGCGATCTCTGCGTCAGACAAATCAGTTGAGATCTTATTCAATACCTTATTGAGCAATGAATTAAGCTCAGTAAGTGACAATTTCTTTGTCTTATTTGCAATAAGATCAATTACCGTTCTCTGCCTTTGAGTTCTCTCCCAGTCAGAATTTCCTACCTTGCGAAGCCTTGCATATGCCAGTGCCTGATTGCCGTTCATATGAATTTTTCCGCCTTTTTTTATGTAATCTGTTCCGTACTTTTTACCAAGGTATTTGTTCTGCTCTCCCAAAGGAGCTCTCATACCTATTGCTTCTTCCTTTGAGATTTTGATATCAAGTCCTCCCATAGTATCGACTATATCAATAAATGAGTAAAAATTGACTTTTAAGTATCTGTCTATCTTTACGCTGAAATTATCTTGTATGGTCTGCTCTAAAAGCGGTATACCTCCCTTTGAATATGCAGAATTAATTCTGTCCGCATAAAAGCCCGGTATCTGCAAATAAATATCCCTCATAAACGAGGTAGTAGTAACAGTTCCCTTTTTGGTATTTATAGAAACCATCATTATAACGTCGGTATTTCCGTTTGACTGAGCAGTATTTTCTACTGTATCTCGCAA
Source organism: uncultured Clostridia bacterium (assembly GCA_947589185.1). Lineage (GTDB taxonomy): Bacteria > Bacillota > Clostridia > Oscillospirales > Ruminococcaceae > UMGS1601. The sequence continues at coordinate 96,544 of CANQCK010000003.1, forward strand.
ATCCTCTCCAACGAGAAGAATATTTGTCACATCGCTGTCAGCAACTACATTTGCCGCTGATTTTGCAAGCTTATCAGCCAACATTTTCTCATAATCTACTGCATCTACAGTATCGTTTGAACCTATTTCACTCTGACCGGGATCAATAATGTTTATTACTTCATTATTGTTTCTGTCAAGCATACTTGTATAGCGGGCGAACACCGAAATACCTGCACCGCAAAGCAGAAATACAATTCCGAAGACATAGCACAAAATAACCGACACTTTTTTCTTAACCGACCATTTTCTGCGTTTTGGCTTAATTCTTGCTTCCGGCTCAACGTCATAAACCTTTGCACTGCTTACAGGTTCAGACATATCGCTTACAGTTGTTTTCACACCTTTTCTAGCCTGCATTGCACCAGCAACCAAATCAGAAAGAGGTATCCCGTCGGTTCTCCACTCATCCGGCTTGGCAGGAGCCTGAAGTTCAGCATTTTTCAGTTTTTCTGAATTATCAGAAACCTTTTTGAGTTTTGAACTTCTGGCTTCTTTAATAGCTGCCTGCTGAGCAGGCGAAAGTTTTTTCCCGCTGTTTTTAACGGCATTAGCAAACAATTCTGTTATAGAATCGTCAATACTATTATCACTGTTATTAGTCTCGTTCAGGCTTTTTTTCAAATAATTATTTTGTGTTTTCAACGCATCTTGACTGTTTGTATGATAAATATTTCTTTTTTTGTCTGTACTGTTTGAAGTTTTGTTGTCATCATAGAACGATTTAAAATAATCTTTTGAATTAGCGTCCTCTGTTTTGATATTAGACTTTTTCACATTTATATTATCATCAGATTTTATATTGGAAGAAACAAATCCGCCCAACTCGCCTCTTCTCTTTTTTCTCATGACGTCCTTGATAATATCATCTACAGAAAAATCATCCGCTTTCTTGTTCTCAGGCATACGTACCTCCATATTCTAAAAAAATTTAGATTTCAGTAGTTACTGTCCTATTTCTATCTCTATAATTATGTTAAAAATATATATTTATTATATGTTATCACATTTACGTTCATTTTTCAAGCTTTTTACCAAAATCAAGACAAAATATCAAATAATAACATAATTACTGCCTTTTATGCACTTTTACTGAAACGATATAATTATAAGATATTTATATGATAATTATGTGATAAACAGAATGTCAATTTATGGCGGGAATTTAGTCAGTAGTTATTCACACATAAAAATACCGCTTATGCAAACGTATAAGCGGTATTAATCTCTATTCAGTGATTTTTATTATCCTTATCCTCTTTGCTTTCCGGATAACCGTCCTCATCTGTATTCATCAATCGATTAATCATTTCTTCTATTTCTTTTCTACTTTTAGGTCTATCATCAATTACTGGTATAGGTTTATTTGGGTTTCTCATATTCAACTCCATATAATAATAATTTATTTATGAAAGATATTTTTTTGTATATTCGGTTTGTTCAAATGAAACCTTTCCATCATCAATAAATATTTTAAGCACTATTGGTGCAGGCGTTTCATCTGTCAATCCATTTTTTCCTTTTTCAGGGTCGTGATACTGTAACCATATATCATTTTTCCCCCAACATTGAGGAAGTCTCTTTGCTTTTGCAAAGCTAAGACTGTTTTCTATGCAATATCTCTCTATTTCCTTTTCATATTTAGTAAATAATTTACACATATCACTCACTCCTTTTTTGAAATGTTCTGAAATCACCTTTTGAATTATATACAACAGCGTTATTCAGTTTTAAACATTTTAAAATAGAGTAATCACCATCTGACGTTTTTTGCATCATCTAAACTTACAACCATAAGATAATAAACTTTTATAAATTAATTCTCTTCAAAAAAATCTGTATCTAATCGCTTTATAGAATAGCTGTTAACTTCAGAAACACCAACATTGTATTCTATCATCAAATTAGTTAATCTTTTTCCATCAATTAAAATTATTTTTTGTTGTGTATTTGAATTTACAGCTTCAACCGCCATTTTACTAAATGAAGATGTTGTTATAAAAACACCTTTATTCGCACCTTTTTGTATTAATGCACCAGAAAAATTACGTATTTCAACGTTTCCAACAGTACGATCGGGAGAAAATTTTTTAGCTTGAATATATATTTTTTCAAACCCCAATTTATCTGAATTTATGATACCATCAATTCCCTCGTCACCACTTTTTCCTACTACTTGAGCACTATCAATATCTCCATATCCCATTTGAACAAGCAATTTAATAACAAGATTTTCAAAAAAACTAGGACTATTAATTAATATTTCAGACAATAAATCATCAGCTAAATTTTTATTAATAATATCAATAGCACGGCTTATCTGGTCCTCAGGTGTTTCCTCATTATTAATTACTGACTCATCACACTGCAAATTAGCATTGTTTTCTGAACCTCCGCTTATCCATGCTTCAAATTGTGGGTATTTCATAAGATATTCCGTATTTATTTTATTCGGAGGTTTTTTCAAAACTTTTTTACCAATATCTGAGATCTCAAAAACGCCACGTGATATTTTTGAAATAAATCCTGCGTTTTTTAAATATGTAATTGCCCAATTTGTCCTGCTTTTATAAGTAGGTTGAACCCCGCTAGGTAATTTTTCACGTTTATTTTCTTCTGTTAATCCTATAGCATCAGCTACTTTTTGTTGAATATCCTTATTCTTGTATTGTTTTCCATCAGATAGTACCTGCAAAACTGGAATCATTAAATCCTCATACGTTTGGTCCAAACAATCTCTCCTTTCAAGAATCACAATAAACTTTTTGCGATTATAATAACACCTTCATAACCAAATAGAAATGAATAGAGTAATAATTATCATTTCTCTACTACATTGGCAATTAACTAGCTATTTTAAATTTAACTAATGGTAATCATATTATCTCTGTATTTATTATACTATGCTTTCAATATTTGTCAAGCGTTCTTTTAACCTCTTTAGATTCAACTTTTCTTGTTATCATATCTTTTATTTGTACAAATTAAAAACAAGCAAAAACCCCGAAATTACGGCATTTCCGTAAAATCGGGGTTGAATTTTTATTGCTTTTTAAGTAAAATTAGTCTTTCATTGCCTCTTCTACCGCAACGGCGCAAGCTACAGTTGCTCCGACCATAGGATTATTACCCATTCCGATAAGTCCCATCATTTCAACGTGTGCCGGAACTGAAGACGAACCTGCAAACTGTGCATCTGAGTGCATTCTTCCCATAGTGTCGGTCATACCGTATGAAGCAGGACCCGCAGCCATATTGTCAGGGTGAAGTGTTCTTCCTGTGCCTCCGCCTGAAGCAACTGAGAAGTATTTTTTGCCCTGATCAATACACTCTTTCTTGTATGTGCCTGCAACAGGATGCTGGAAACGGGTCGGGTTAGTTGAGTTACCTGTGATAGAAACGTCAACACCCTCCTTGTGCATAATAGCAACACCCTCAGTAACGTCGTTTGCACCATAGCAATTTACCTTAGCACGAAGTCCGTCGGAATATGCCTTGCGGAACACCTCTTTAACTTCTCCTGTGTAGTAATCCATTTCAGTTTCAACATATGTAAAACCGTTGATCCTTGCAATAATCTGAGCTGCATCTTTTCCCAAACCGTTGAGAATTACTCTCAAAGGCTCTTTTCTTACCTTGTTTGCCTTTTCCGCAATACCAATTGCACCCTCTGCAGCGGCAAAAGATTCGTGTCCTGCAAGGAATGCAAAGCACTTTGTGTCCTCTTCCAAAAGCATTTTACCTAAGTTTCCGTGACCTAAACCAACCTTTCTCTGATCGGCAACTGAACCGGGTATGCAAAATGCCTGAAGTCCTTCGCCAATTGCAGCGGCAGCGTCAGCAGCCCTTTTACAGCCCTTCTTAATTGCAATAGCACAGCCTACCGTGTATGCCCACTTAGCATTTTCAAAGCAAATCGGCTGAATGCTCTCAACCTGCTTGTATATATCCAATCCCTTTGCCTTTGTGATCTCAGCACATTCCTCTATTGACTTGATTCCATACTGCTCTAAAACAGCAAGGATTTGTTTTTCTCTTCTATCATATGATTCAAATAAAGCCATTGTTCAAAATCCTCCCTATTCTTTTCTCGGATCAACGATTTTTACAGCGTCGTCTACTCTTCCGTATTGTCCCTGAGCCTTCTCAAAAGCTGTGTTTGCATCGTCTCCGCCTTTTATGTAATCCATCATCTTGCCGAAATTTACATATTTATAACCGATGATTTCATTATCTTCATTTAATGCAATTCCTGTAACATATCCGTCTGTCATCTCAAGATAACGAGGTCCTTTTTTCAAAGTTCCGTACATTGTTCCAACCTGTGAACGAAGTCCCTTTCCCAAGTCCTCAAGACCAGCACCGATCGTCAGTCCGTCCTCAGAAAACGCACTCTGTGTTCTTCCGTAAACTATTTGTAAGAATAACTCTCTCATTGCTGTGTTTATAGCGTCACAAACAAGGTCGGTGTTCAAAGCCTCAAGTATTGTTCTTCCCGGGAGAATCTCAGACGCCATTGCGGCAGAATGAGTCATACCCGAACAGCCTATCGTCTCTACAAGAGCCTCTTGAATAACTCCCTCTTTAACATTTAATGTCAGCTTGCAGGTTCCCTGCTGCGGAGCACACCAGCCAATACCATGAGTAAAACCCGAAATATCCTTGATTTCCTTAGCTTTTACCCATTTTGCTTCCTCCGGAATAGGAGCGGCACCATGTTCAACGCCCTGTGCAACCGGACACATTGTTTCTACTTCTTTTGAATAAATCATAAGTTAGATTACTCCTCTCAATTTTTAGTATTAAAAATACTAATTTATTATACAACATTAAATCAACTTTGGCAAGAGTCCACTAATTCTTTTTCCATTTTATAAGTAAAAAATTTTATAAGTTCTGTAATACATAAGAAAAAGCAGCCACACCTGTGCCTGCTTAAGCTATCCGTTTATATTTTGGTAAACAACCTTTTTGTCTATCAGTATTTTTGCATTTTTAACGCCGCTGCCTTTTAACTTTTTCTTGAGCGATTTTGCTACCTTTTTATTTTTGACAACAAATTTTATGCCTTTATTGGTATTCTTAAAAGCGTTTTTACCTATTTCAGGGACTTTTTTTGCATTTTTGAAAATTACCTTTGATAATTTTTTACATTTACTAAATGCTTTTGTATCAATATTTCCTATATTACCTGAAAGAATAATTGATTGTAATTTTGGACAGTTATGAACAGCATTTGTTTCAATTTGATATATATTTTTAAAGGTTATACTTTCCAGATTTTTATTGTCTGAAATCTCTCCGACTAATGCTTCTGCTTGTTTGTATCCGCTAACAAAAATATTTTTTAGATTTTTACAATTTTTAATATCTCCAAAATATGTATAAATGTTTGTTGCCTTTATCTCCTTGAGTTTGTTCCATTTAAAAATTCCTCTAAATATATCTGCATTATCCATACTTAAACTTTTACAAGTTTTTGCAGACTCAGGTATAAAATATTTACCATCATTTTCTTCAAAAAACAACATATCAATTTCATACGTTTTGTTGTTATAACTAATAGAATTTGGTATTTTGATTATCTTTGCTTTTGAAAATATATCTTTAACAGAATTTGATGTGAAACTCCCGTCGCTCCATAATTCGTAAATGATACCATTTTGGGTTGATATAATATCGTATGGATTATGTTCATCATTTGCAAAAACATTTGCTATAGAAAAATTAAATAACATTACAGTTGCAATAATAGAGTTAATAAATATTTTTTTCATCTTAATACTCCTCTTTCAATTAAATCCTAATTATCCCTGATTATATACTAACATTATAACAAATATATGTAAAGTAAAATACAAGCAAAAACCTTATTTTGTATAACTGTACAAAATAGCAAGTCTTTCTTTGTGTACTATAACATATAAAATCTTTTATGCATACACTTTACTGTACTGTTTATTGTTATTATAGACAGAAATTATATGTTTCACATAAAAAACTTTTTTAAACGCCATTTATTCTTTGATAATATTTTACCGCAAAAAAGTTAATATGTCAATACTATAGTTATAATTTTTTATATTTATTGATTGTATAATAAATTTGACGCCAAAACTAAAAGAATCGGAGGTAATATTATGAACGTAGGCTTGAGAATTAAAGAGCTTAGGGAAAACGCAGGTCTGACAGTTAATAAACTTGCAAATCTTTCGGGAATTTCTCAAAGCCATCTGCGGGAAATTGAGCTTGGAAACAAAAATCCGACTGTAGAAACACTTTCATACTTCTGTGAAGCACTTGGAATTTCGCTAAAGCAATTTTTCAGTTACAAAGATGTAAAGATAAATCCTCAGCTTATGACTTCAATTGAACGTCTTGACAACAAACAGCAAGCAAAGCTGGCTGAGTTTATAAACTGTATGAACAGTAATAATAACACAAAGTAAAAGAGACCGAACTGTTTATAAACGTCCGATCTCTTTTTGTATGCGATTATATATTGACACAATTTTGCATTAATGTTACCATAAACAACAGAAATAATATAGGGAGGGAAATAATGAAATTAGCGGCAATTTTCACAGATAATATGGTGCTTCAAAGAAACAAGCCCGTCTGTATTTTCGGAGAATATGAACCTGAAAGAGATAAAGCTATAACAGTCTCACTTGGTAAAAACAAAGTAACCGCTGAAATCAGCGGTGAGAGATGGTATGCCTATCTGCCTGAAATGGAAACACAAGAAGGTTTAAATCTTACAATTACGTCATCAAGCGGTGAAGAAATCACTTTAAATAACATAGCAGTAGGAGAGGTATGGCTTGCAGGCGGTCAGTCTAATATGGAATATTTTATCTCCAATTCTAAAGACGCAGAAAAGCATATGTCTAATATGAGAAAATCAAATATACGATACTACAATGTCCCCCGCTGCGGAATGATAAACGAAGAATTATTTAAGGCGGAAAAAGACTCTCATTGGGAGTTGTCAAATTCAGACACTCTCGGTTTATGGTCAGCAGTGGGAAGTCATTTTGCAAAAAATCTTTCAGAAAAGCTCGGCTGCACGGTGGGAATAGTCGGCTGCAATTTAGGCGGTACTTCCGCCTCTGTCTGGGTTGACGAGGAGACCTTGAGCAGCGACAAAGACACTAATGTTTATCTTGAGACTTACCAAAAAGCCTGCGGTGATTTAACGGAAGAAGAACAAATAAAAATCTACGACGAATACTTAGAGTATGAAAGAGAATGGAACGAGCGTCTGGCTGTTATTCATAAAGAACGGCCTGAGCTATCATGGGAAGAAGTTCAAAAGGAGATCGGAGAATGCAAATGGCCGGGACCTATGGGAATAAAGAACCCATACCGTCCCTGCGGTTTATATAATACTATGATTAAAAGGATTGCTCCATTTACATTCAGAGGTATAATCTACTATCAGGGCGAAGAGGACGCATCCCGATGCAACATTTACTATAAGCTGTTTACAAAACTCATTCACAAGTGGCGTAAGGATTTTAAAGACGATAAAATGCCGTTTTTATGCGTACAGCTTCCGATGTTTGCGTATGAAAACGCACCTGATGACAAGACCTGGCCTGTGATTCGTGAAGCACAAATGAAAGCTAGTAAAACTCTTGAAAACGTACATACTGCGGTTATCCTCAACTGCGGAGAATTAAATAACATTCACCCGACTGATAAAAAGCCTGTAGGCGACAGACTAAGCCTTCTGGCTTTGAAAAACGTATACGGTTTTGATAAGTGTGATGCTTACGGTCCATCATTAAAAGAAATCAAAAAAATGTCAGACGGATATGAATTGTTTTTTGAGAATTCTGATAACGGTTTTGAAGTAAGAGAAAAGATAACAGGCTTTGAAATATCCTATGACGGAGAGAACTTTGAAAATATAACTCCTGAAATCAAAGAAAGTAAAATGTATGTTAAATGCAATCCAAACGCTGTTGAGATACGCTATCAGTGGTTCAATTATAACGAGGTAACTATCTTCGGTAAAAACGGAATACCGCTTGCACCGTTCAGGAAAAAATTAATTTAGCAAAAGGCGGAGATGTTCTTTTTGAACACCTCCGCTTTTACTTTTATAAAACTAAAATACATAAGTCAGAGTCAAAATCGCTAATTGGCTTCTAAAAACAGAAGCAATAATCTAACGATTAAATAAAGTTAAAAGTAATTTACATCTGACCTCTTGCTTATATTAACAGCATTTAACTATCTCGCCCATCTGATCACGAGATGCACCAACTGCATTTGATTCATCAGTATCAATATGCATTGCTCTTGCGTATGAATCTGATACTCTGCATACTGTATCGCATAAAATTGCGGTTCTGTCAGCAGACTCGATCTTAACGCAAACTACCTGCTTATCCTTAACGCCAAGCTCTTCAGCGTCGGCAGGAGTAAGGTGAATATGCCTTTTTGCAATAATAACTCCCTCTGAAATTTCGAGCTCTCCGCAAGGGCCTACTATCTTGCAAGAACCGCTTCCCTTGATGTCTCCCGACTCTCTGACAGGGGCAGCTATTCCTATTGAACGTGCGTCGGTTGCAGAAAGCTCGACCTGAGTTTCAGGTCTCGTCGGGCCGAGAATTGATACGTTCGGCAACTCCTTCTTAGGTCCTACTATAGTTACCCTCTCCTCACAGGCATACTGTCCCGGTTGAGAAAGATCCTTTTTCTTTGTAAGAATTGCACCCTTTCCGAAAAGTATTTCAAGAGCTTCCTGTGTTACATGAACGTGTCTTGCAGACGTTTCAACAATGAATTTTGACATTTCTATACCTCCAAAAAAATTTGTAATATATTACTGTTTTATCATAGAAAACAAATCTTTAACAGCAGAAGTTCCGTAATCAAACTCATCGTGATAATCGTTTAGGAAGTTACGAAGTTCGTACGGATTGGCATTTAAAATATAAATTACAAGCAAAATCGTTACCGCAACAGACAAACAGCCTATTATAATTCCCGCAACGGCAAATCCCTTACCCTTTTCTTCTCTTACAATTGTCTGATGAAATCCAACAAGCGAAAGAATTAGACCTACAAATCCGGCTAGTCCTCCGAACAAAACACATCCGCAAGAGGTTATAAATCCGGCGATAGCCATTGGATTAAATCGAGAAGTGTTTCGATTTTGATTGAAATTAGCATTCTGATTTAATCTTTGATTATAATTTGGCTGCCCATAATTTGAATTTTGATCAGCATTAATATTTTGCTGCGGATTATTAGAACTTATATCCTGCTGCTGATTGTACGCATCAGGCTCTATGTAAGATACTCCATTTTCATTTACACTTTTGAGAACTGCCCCGCAATTTCCGCAGAAATTACTGCTGTCGTCATTTTTATTTCCGCATTTTGTACAATACATTAAAATCACCTTCCTGAATTGAGTGACAATAACAATTTTTCTTTTACATTATACATTAAATTTTCTAATAAGTCAACGAATTTAACAGTATATTAAATGTATTGACTTAGACCTAATTTATGATATACTAAAAAGCGTAATATAAAATAAGATGTAAAGGATCTTTCATGTTAAATATTGAAGAATTATTATCCCTAAAATCCTGTTGGGAGAGACTTGAAAAAACTGAGGTCCCCATATTCATATACGGTATGGGCGACGGCTGTTTAAAATTAATAAAAGAGCTTAATAGGCGAAAAATCCCTGTTTCCGGTATTTTTGCAAGCGATGAATTTGTAAGAGGACATTCTTTTGAAGGACATCTGGTACACAAACTTTCAGATATAGAGGAAAGTGCTGAACAAAACGGATATGACTTTATAATTCTTCTTGCTTTTGCGGCAGGTTATCAGGAACTTATCACTAAGATTGACGAGCTTGAAAAAAAGCATTGTCTATTAATGCCAGATACAGCCGTTGTAGGAGGAGAACCGTTTTTAAAAGAACATATAACAGAACGTATTTCTGATATAAAAAAAGTATATTCAATGCTTGCAGATGACAAGTCACGTCAGGTATTTGAAAGCATACTAAAATACAAAATCACAGGCGAACTCAAATATCTTAGAAACTGTACCACTGAAACGGACGAAGCCTTTGGAAATATAATACGTCTTAGCAGCAGCGAAACATATGTAGATTTGGGTGCTTTTAACGGAGATACGGTTTTAGATTTTGCCAAACGTACAAATTATATCTATAAAGAAATATACGCTCTTGAGCCTAACAAGAGAAATTACAAAAAGCTTCTCAGAAACACTGAAAGCATAAAAAACATACACGCTTTTAACTATGCGGCTTGGAGCGAGAACACAACGCTTATTTTCAACACAGGCGGTGGACGGCAGTCGCAAATATCGCAAAAGGGAATTGAGACCCAAGCCATAAGCGTAGACAGCATTCTGAACGGTAAAAAAGCGACCTATATTAAATTCGATGTCGAGGGTGCAGAAAGAGAAGCGATAAAAGGCTGTGTGAAAACTATAAAGGCACATTCTCCAAAGCTATGCGTTGCAGTTTACCACAGGCTTTTCGATATGTTTGATATTCCCCTGCAAATTGAAAAAATAAATCCGAATTACAAATTCTATTTAAGGCACTATCCTTATTACCCTGCGTGGGAAACTAACCTTTTTTGTATAAATTCATAAATTAAAAATGTGTATTAAGCTATTGTATTTTGTGAATTATGCCTATTGAATATCCGGCTTTAATATGTTAAAATATCAATGTTAAATTAAATATGCAAACAGACAACGAGTAATGTTAATCATGTAAATCCAGTTGATTAACTTTACCCGTTATTTTTTTGCAAAAATAAAGAGGGAGACACATTTATGGATAATTCTGAATCAAAAAATATAATGGGTAATGTTCCCGTCCCTAGACTTATGCTCAAAATGGGAATACCGATGATTTTATCAATGATTCTGCAAGCAGTATATAATATTGTTGACAGTGCGTTTGTTTCAAATATGCCGTCAGACGGAGAATCAGCACTAAATGCTCTGACGCTTGCCTTTCCTTTTCAAATGCTTATGGTAGCCATAAGTATAGGAACAGGCGTTGGTGCAAATGCCCTGCTTTCAAAAAGTCTAGGTGAAAGAAATAAAGAAAAAGCAAGTAAAACTGCAGGCAATGCAATATTCTGTGCTGCAATAATCTATATTTTCTTTCTTATACTCGGCGTCTTTGGAGTTCCCGTGTATATAGCAACTCAAACAGCAAACACATTGATTTTCAATATGTCCGTTGACTATTTACGAATTTGCTGTATAATGTCAGTAGGTATAGTCTTCTTTTCAATTTACGAAAAACTCCTTCAGGCAACTGGACATTCTCTTTATTCAACAATCTCGCAAATAGCAGGAGCAATTACAAATATAATCTTAGATCCCATTTTAATTTATGGACTTATAGGTCTTCCTGAAATGGGAGTAAAAGGTGCGGCTTACGCCACTGTGATCGGACAATGCGTTTCATTCTTACTGGCACTGTTATTTCATATAAAAGTGAACAAGGATATTTCAAACAGTTTCAAATATATAAAGCCGTCTGCTAAAATTATTGGACAGATATATACCATAGGTCTGCCTGCAATTATTGCACAGGCTCTTATGTCGATCATGACATATTCACTCAACATCATTCTAGGAACAATAAGCGAGGCTATGGTAACAGCTTACGGACTGTATTATAAAATCCAGCAGTTTATTCTATTTGCCGCTTTTGGTCTTCGTGATGCAATTACTCCTATAATTTCGTTCAGTCACGGAATGAAAAATAAATCCCGCATATATGACGGAATCAAGTTTGGATTGATTTACACGCTCATCATTATGCTTGCGGGAACTGCCGTTGTAGAAATTTTTGCAGTTCCGTTTTCAGATATATTCGGTCTGTCTGGTAATACTCAGTCGCTCTGTATAAGTGCAATGAGGATTATTTCTATAAGCTTTATATTTGCAGGGACAAACATAGCGTTTCAAGGGATTTTCCAGGCTCTGAACGGCGGAGTCGAATCGCTCATAGTATCTGTTTGCCGACAGACGATTTTTGTACTTCCTGTTGCTTGGGCTTTTGCTCAGATTGCAAAAGGCACTCCCGATTTATCTTGGCTTGTGTGGACTACTTTTCTCATAGCGGAAATTTTATCTGCTGTTATTTCAACCTTGCTGCTTATAAGGATAAATCAAAAATTAAAAAAATTTTAGTTGATATTTAATAACTAATAAACTGCCGCCCGACTTATCTCAATGATAGGCACGAGCGGCTTTAATTATTCTAAAACCAAAATTGTATTAGGCTCTGAAAATTTTCTGCTTATTGAACTGTTTAACAGGCTTGATGAAACTGACAGTATGCTTCTTCCTCCGCAAAAATTATAATAGGGATCAGCATAGTAAAAATACAGCTTTCCGCCGATTTTCTTATATCCGCAGACCACAACAAAATGTGCTGCTCCGCTGTCTGGCATTATGCCTCCGCTGTATTTTACAAGTATTAGACATCTCTTTCCCGAATCAATTTGCTTTTTAATTATCTTTGACGGCTTTACAGAACTTTTATATAAATTCTTTGCAGTATAGCCGAAACAATTTATAAGCTTTATCAGTTTTGGAGATGTCATTCCTCCGCCGTTTTTAGTCACCGAGCCCTGATCTTCAAGATGTTTTCTTTTTGCTGTTCTCACTAATTCATCTTTTTGAACATCAGCTTTCTTTTCAGAATTAAGCAGAATAGTAGCAGTAGCAGGTCCGCACGCCGACCACCCTCTGTAGCTTCCGTATATTTGCGATACGGCAGACGTCGGGAGAACTTTTGCACTTTTTACTGTCTTAACTTTTGATTTTTTCACAAGATATGTACCATAGTTATAATCTATTATTATGTAGCCCTTATATTTTCCGCTTTCATATCCAGTATAATACCCCGAAACGTTCCGCCTCTTTACTTTCTTTTTCCTGTCAAAAAGACTTGCATTACTAAGACTGTACAGCTTGGTCTGATTTATCTTAAAATCCCTGATTTCAGAAAAATAACTGTAATCCGTTCCGTAAGGCGTTTTGACTATGGCTCTGACACGAACTGAATATGTATTGCAGTTTTCAAGATTTTTTATGGTAAACTTTGTGGACGAAGTTGTTTTGATTTTCTTCCACTTACTGTTTTTATAGAGAAAAATCTCGTATTTCTTTGCATTTTGCAGCTTTTGCCACTTGACTTTTGCGTTCAGCTTTTTAACTTTAACAGTCTTTAACTTAACGCTTTGCCGTTTATAAACCGTCGCCGTAGCAGTTGTTGCTTTTGTATCGGTAACATACGCAGCAGTCGGCGTCTCGGTCGCATCGGCTGCAGGAATGTCCGTTTCAGATGTGTTATTTTCACTGGTGACATCGCTTATGTCTGACAGTTCTGTTTCAGCGGTAACCGCTGTAGTTGGTTCTTCAGCAAATACTGAATTTTCGCTTGATAAAAGAAAAACCGAAAAAGCAATTCCCGTCACGGCAAACAAATAAATCGAAATCTTCTTTATACAGGTCATAAGAGCCTCCGAATATATACTTAATGTTATTACGTAAGATTATTTGACTTTTTAATCAATACGTTAACATTATACAATATATATACAGATTTTTCAACAAATTCTATGTGGCAATACCTGCAAACTGATTCTGATATAAATTGTAATAACAGCCTTTTTTCTCTAGAAGCTCTTCGTGATTTCCCTGCTCTACAACCCTTCCGTCGTTGATAACTATGATTTTGTCTGCGTCTATTATGGTAGAAAGTCTGTGTGCAATTATAAGACTTGTTCGGTTTTTCATCAAAGCAACCATAGCCGATTGTATATGCATCTCTGTTCTGGTGTCAACTGAGGATGTCGCCTCATCGAGAATCAAGATCTTAGGGTCGGCAAGAACTGCACGGGCAATAGCTAAAAGCTGTCTCTGACCCTGAGAAAGATTTGAGCCGCTTTCAGATAATACAGTGTCATAACCATCCGGAAGCCTGTTTATAAATCTGTCTGCGTTTGCAGTTTTTGCAGCACTTTCTATTTCAGATAATTTCGCCTGAGGCTTTGCATAAGCAATGTTTGCCCGTATAGTGTCTGAAAACAAAACAGTGTCCTGCAAAACGATTCCTATGGTTTCACGGAGCTTATCCTTAGAAATATCTTTTATGTTTATACCGTCTATCTCTATCTCGCCCGAATCAATATCATAAAATCTTGTGAGAAGATTTACAACAGTAGTCTTACCCGAGCCTGTTGCCCCGACAATTGCAATTTTCTGTCCGCTTTTTATTTCAATGTTAAAGCCCTTTAAAACAGGCTTATCAGGAACATAGCTGAAGTTTATATTCTTAAAGCTGATATTTCCCGAAACTTCATCAGGAATAAAATCACAGTTGTTTTCTTTATCGTCCTTTTCGGAGATTTCATCCATAACAGTAAAAATTCTTTCGCCTCCGGCAACAGCCGTTTGTATCTGTGCATATTGGTTTGCAATTTCATTTATAGGTCTTGAAAATTGCTTTGAGTAAAGAATAAACGCCTGAATTGTTCCTATAGTTATGAATCCCTTTAATGCAAAATACCCTCCGAAGCCTGCTATTAGAACAAAGCCTATGTTTGAAACTATATTCATAAGGGGACCCATTGAGCCTCCGCATATCTGTGCTTTAACACCGGTCTTTCTCAGGCTGTCGCTCATTTTATTGAACTCATCTATAGCATCCTTTTCTTTAGAATACGATACGACCGTTTTATATCCAACGACCATTTCTTCAATATGCCCGTCCAGCTTGCCTAGCAAAATCTGCTGACGTGTAAAATACTTCCTCATAAATTTTGTCATTATCGATGTAAACAAAACGGTCAGAATAATTGTCGAGATGCTTATTAAAGTCAGCACAGGCGAGTAGTAAAGCATTATTATAAGCGAGCCTATAATTGTAAGAACTCCCGAAAACAGCGAGCCGATCGACTGCGAAATGCAGTTTGATATGTTCTCGACATCGTTGGTCATTCTGCTCATCAAATCGCCGTGATTATGGGTGTCTATGTATCTTATCGGGAGAGTTACTATTTTTCTGAACAAATCGGTTCTCATAATCTTTACGGTGGTTTGAGACAGCTTTGCTGAAAACCAACCCTGAAAATAAGTTATCAGCGACGTCAGAATATAAACTCCGCCCAGAATAATCAAGTATTTAACTAAATTTTTATAATCAACACCGCTTGTCAGACCGATAGTGTCTATCGCCTTTTGCTGAAGCGACGGGGCAATTAAGTTCAAAATGGTAATAGCAAGCATAACCGCCAAAAGTATAAAGAAAATATATCTGTTTTTGCCCATATAAGAAAGTATACGTTTTAGTGTTCCTAAAACATCCTTAGGCTTTTCATGAACTAATACAGGACCTCTCGGACCTTTGCCAAGCGGTCTGGGAGAATTGTTCACAGGTGGGGTAGGTCTTTTTTGCTGTTCTGCCATTAAAGATCACCCTCCCCGCCGTTTTTCATCTGAGAATTGTAAATATCTCTGTATACCTCGCTTGTTTTCAAAAGCTCCTCGTGCGTTCCCAATGCACAGAGACTTCCGTGCTCTAATACCGCTATTCTGTCACAGTTCATAACAGACGCTATTCTCTGGGCAATTTTTATAACGGTTATGTCTTTTAAGTTCTCATCCAAAGCACTTTGAAGTCTTGATTCAGTTCCCAAATCAAGAGCAGATGTACTGTCGTCGAAAATCAATATCTCAGGCTTTTTCAGAATAGACCTTGCTATAGACAGACGCTGCTTCTGACCGCCTGAAAGAGACGCTCCCTTTTCTGCAATATAGCCGTCATACCCCGCAGGCATTAATGAAACAAACTCGTCAGCCTGTGCGATCTTTGCCGCTTTTTCTATGTCAGTCTTTGAAGCATATTTGTCTCCCCAAGCAATATTATCATATACAGTACCTGAGAACAGCTCACTTTTCTGAAGCACCATTCCTATCTTTTTTCTAAGACAGTCTAAATCATATTCTTTGACATTGACGCCGTCAACCAAAACCTCTCCCTCGTCTGCGTCGTAAAATCTTGGTATCAGGTTTATGAGTGACGATTTGCCTGAGCCGGTCGCTCCCAGAACCGCAAAATTTTCTCCGGGTTTTATATCCACAGTCAGATTTTTGATTACAGGCTCTCCGTTAGTGCCAGGATACTTAAAGCTGACATTCTTAAAGCTAACTGCTCCGCCTTTACTGTTGCCGGAAACATAGCTTCCCGATTTTATTACAGGCTCAATATAAAGAACCTCGCATATTCTTTTCCCTGATGCGTGAGCTCTCGATATTGACTGGAACATCATACTTATCATCATAATTCCCATCAGTATCTGATTTATATATGTAAGCGCCGCCATTATCTGACCGACCTTCATTTCGCCTGCCTCGACCTGAAATCCTCCTATGAGTATGATAGCAATAACAGAAAGGTTCATAACTATCATCAGCAGAGGATTTAAAATAGACATTATCTTCTGAACCTTCAAATTGGTCTGCATAAGATCGACATTTGCTTTGTCAAATCTCTCAGATTCATGCTCTTCACGAACAAATGCCTTTACAACTCTTGCTCCTGCTACGTTCTCCTGTACGACCGAGTTTACTTTATCCAGCTTTTTCTGAACGATACTGTATATCGGCGTAGCTTTTTTAATTAGTATCATAATCAATACCATTTCAACAGGAAGTGCACATACTAAAACCAAACCGAAATTTATATCAAGAGATAACATCATTATAATTCCGCCGACAAATAAAATACTGTCACGCACTAACATTCTAAGAGCAAAATCTACAAACTGCTGAACCTGAGTTATATCGTTTGTAAGTCTGGTAACAAGCGAGCCTGTTGTAAACTTATCAGTTTGCTCAAAGGAAAGTCCCATAACTCTTTTAAAAGTATCGTTTCTCAAATCCCTGGCAAAGCCCTGAGAAGCCATTCCCGAAAATGCCGCCGAACCTACTCCGCACATTCCGCCGAAACATATCAACAGCATCATCATTATCCCTGTATGAATAATAAGCTCCATATTTCCGCCGACAACGCCCTCGTCAACTATTTTCGCCATAAGTCTCGGCTGTGATAAGTCGACCAACACCTCGCCCACCATAGACAATGGCGTAAGCAGAGTAAACAGCCAATATGGCTTTAAGTATTTAGCCAATTTCATTTCTATATCATTTCTCCTTATTCCAATTAACTGCTCTTACTAGATTTTATCACATATATTTTTAAAAGGTCAAGAGCTTATAATTAAAAGGGTAACTTTTTTAATAGTTACCCTTAGGGTGTATATAAAGTCTTTTTTAGGGGAAGCCCTCTCTTGTAGGGCTTCCCTCTTTTAAAATAATCCGCTAGACTATTTTTTAGCTAAAACTGCTTTGCAGTTTTAGGTTACACCCTCTTTCGAAACGCTCTACGGATAATGAGTATTTCGCCGACTGCGGTCGGCGACAGGGCTCCGCCCTTGACCCGCAAGCCTTTTGAAAAAGGCTTGACCGAAAACTTTTAGTCAATTATGCAAAACTTTTTTCAACCGACTGAGGGGTACTTTTTTAATAGTTACCCTTAATTTCTATTCAGTTCTTAATCAAAAATATGTGTAAAATCAAAGGTGGCAAAATAATCATCAGGCGTTTCTGCTCTCCGCAATAGCTCTGTACTTCCGTCCTCTTTTAAAAGTATCTCCGCAGAACGCAGCTTTCCGTTATAATTATACCCCATAGAAAAGCCGTGTGCTCCTGTATCGTGAATACATATATAGTCTCCTATATCAATCTTAGGCAGCATTCTGTCTACCGCAAACTTGTCGTTATTTTCGCACAGTCCGCCTGTTATGTCGTATTTATGATCGCACGGCTCGGTTTCTTTACCCAAAACCGTGATATGATGATATGCTCCGTATATAGCAGGCCGCATAAGATTTGCGGCACAGGCGTCGAGACCAATATAGTTTTTATAAATATTCTTTTTCCGAACAGCCTTTGCTATCAGATGACCGTAAGGCGCCAGCATAAATCTGCCAAGCTCAGTGTAAATCGCAACATCGTCCATTCCGGCTGGGATCAATACCTCTTCATATGCCTTTCTCACGCCCTCGCCTATTAACTCAATATCATTCTCCGGCTCGTCAGGACGGTAAGGAACACCTATTCCTCCTGAGAGATTTATAAATTTGATTTTTGCCCCCGTCTTTTCATGAAGCTCAACGGCAAGTTCAAACAAAATTCTTGCAAGCTCGGGGTAATATTCATTTGAGATTGTGTTAGATGCTAAGAATGAATGTATTCCGAACTCCTCCGCACCCTTCTTCATAAGGACTTTATACGCCTCTATCATCTGCTCCTTTGTCATTCCATACTTAGCGTCGCCCGGATTATCCATTATCTGATTTGCTATGGCAAACTTTCCGCCCGGATTGTACCGGCAGCATATCGTTTTAGGTATTCCGCAGAGCTTGTCAAGTACCTCAATATGAGTAAAATCGTCAAGATTGATATTCGCATTCAGCTTTCTTGCCAAAAGAAAATCCTCATCAGGGGTCACGTTCGACGAGAACATTATATCAGTGCCCGTAAAGCCGCAAGCTTTGCTCATCATAAGCTCGGTAAGCGAAGAGCAGTCAACTCCGCAGCCCTCCTCCTTTAGTATCTTTAATATTCCCGGAGTGGGGGTTGCCTTTACTGCAAAATACTCCTTATACCCCTTGTTCCACGAAAACGCCTTGTTCAGACGTCTTGCATTCTCACGAATACCCTTTTCGTCATATATGTGAAAAGGAGTAGGGTATGTTTTAACTATCTCCTCAATCTTCTCCTTAGTAACAAACGGTTTTTTCATCTATACACCTCTTAATACTATAATTTCATCACTTTATCAGAATAAAATACATAAACAGAATAACATTTTTTGACCGTTTTTGTCAAGAGGCGAAGCTGTAATGAAGAAGATTTTAATATTATGTACATAAATACACCTGCATACAAGGACAATGATAATAAATATATATTTCATAATTGAAATATATCAAAGCACCAATAGAATTGGTGGTTTTTACGCTAAAGCTACAAAAAATCTGCCTTCGGAAAACTTTCCAATGGCAGATTGAACACAACTTCACGTTGCTGGTTGCGGAGGCTCGCAACATAGTTTACCTAAAATTCTATTTGAGTATAATAGTTTACTTGATGAAGGTATATCGGAGAATGAGTATAATTATTAAATCCCTTTGTATGTTATTAAAAAACAATGATAGAATTAAATTTCTTCCATAAGTATGGCTAGTGAATTTGCCCACTCACATAGTGCATTCTTATTATTATTTGAAGCAATACTATTAAATAATTCACGTGAAATCTCATTTTTATTATTTCCATTAAAAATATCAAACTCTAACACACCAATTACTTTTGAAGAATCACTTTCATATGGAGAAAATATTGCTGCGGCAATTATTGCTCTTAAATCTTTGGGAACCCATTTTTTATAATCTGCAGGACTATTATCCCATGAACTTTTTGTTAGTTTTTTTGTAAGGCATTGTTTACGTATTTCGCCTTTAAAAAATGCTTTTCCAACATCCCCGAAATCTAATTTAAAATGATTTCTTATAGCAGGATTAACAGCAGAATTAGTATAATATGGGGTTCTTCTTGTACCATCTTTGTGCGGAACTTGTATCATTCCGCAAATCTCCCAGTCATCATTACAACAATTCATAAATAATAATTTTCTACAGGAATTTAATAAATCATTAATAATTTCTTTTTTGTGTTTTTTAAAACTAATCCTTGGAAACACAGCCAGTATTATTTGAAAAATTAAAAATATTAAACCAATTAGTAAATAAATAAATTTATTATCATGAGTATTTATTAATGCTTCCCCATAAAATGTAAGAAATAATGTAGTAATAACTCCCAAGGGTATTTGTATTACAGAAGAGTAACGTTTTATTAATTTTACAAGCTTATTCATTATTCTTATCCTCGCTTTTCAAAAAATTTAATAAATCTTTTATAGAGTTAAAATACTTTTTGATTTTATATCCACTTAAATAAAAATCTTCATATGTTGTAAACCCTGTTAAAACCGCAAAAAAATCAACTTTTGCTTTTTGTGCGGATTCAGCATCTACTATACTATCTCCAATATATAATGTTTCTTTTGGATTTGACTGCAATGAAATAATAGCTTTTTTTAATGGTTCTTTACTCGGCTTTGGTTTGATATTTTTATTTTCTCCTATGATTATATCAACATATTTTTTACAATTGTTTTTTTCTATTATTTTAAGAACTGTACTTTTGTCCTTTGAGGTAACTATACCAATATTACAGTTATGATCTTTTATCCATTTAAAAAATTCTTCAACGTAATTATACATTTTTGCATTTTTTACCATATATTTTTTTGAATATTTTATAAATTCATTTCTAAATTCATTGTAAATTGCTATTGAGTTTATTTTACTTAACTCAAAAAAAGATTGTTTTAAGGACTTGCCTATAGTTTTTTTTATTGAATAAGGTGAAAGTTCTTTTTGACCAATAGTCCTCAATGCTTTATTAAAGCAAATTATAATCCCATTGGAAGAATCAGCAATTGTATAATCAAAATCAAATAAAATAGTATTATAATTATCCATAGATCGTCATCTCAAAAGTATTAATAGTAAATTCAAACTAATTATCTAATGTATGGAATTATTATACATTATTTATTGCAGAATTACAAGATTTTATAACAATTTTTTCGAAAAAGGTCGAAACTTTAACGTTTTGCATAAAAACAACATTTCAATTTTGTATATAATTACATTATTTGCTTTTATCTCTTCTTATCTCAACCTCATTAATTGTTATTTTTGTCTTAGACATAGTCTTGAGCCTTTTGTTGATTTTTACTTGATTTTTATACAAATCTACAACAATGGTAGAGTATCAGCAAATACAATTGAAAGGACATTGAGCAGATATGCATAAATCGACTAATATTTTAGAGTTTTTGGATGCTCGGAGGGAAACGGGAGGGAAATTGAATAGATTTTTAATTTTTCCGAACAAAAGAAAAAACCCTGAAACCGTTTGATTTCAAGGCTTTCAACTGGTTGCGGAGGCTGGATTTGAACCAACGACCTTCGGGTTATGAGCCCGACGAGCTACCGAACTGCTCCACTCCGCGATAATTTTTATAGACACTTTCTAATTGCATATTAATTATATCATCAGACGAAAGATTTGTCAAGTATTTTTATAAAAATAAAGAATTTTTTATGTGACTTATTTTACTTAGATATATTAGTAATCAAAGCGGCTGAGCATCGCTCAGCCGCTTATAATTTAATTGCCTGATTAATATTCTATTGTTCACCTCAATGTGATTTAATTAGACAACATTTATCCCTTGCAGTAGTCAATTATCGACTTTATAAACTGTCTTCCTGCAGCACATTTTGAAAGCTTGTTAAAATCACAGTTGCAGACAACAACCTTTCCGTTACTTTTTTTGTATTCGTAAAGCATTGCCAATTGGTGGTTTCTGTCGAAATTGTCTATGGTGCGTACAATGAATTTCTTGTCTTCATAACGATTGTCAAGGATCTCACTCTTTGAGTTTTCGACAATTTCCCACCATTGTTCGGTTGAAAATATCTCGCTCGGAAACTGTGAAAGTGCAGGGTGAGTGTTGTCGATCAATAGACCCATAGTTCCTACAGGAAGCGGCTTGTTCATCATTTTTGATATTGAACTGAACATAGGATAACACCAGAAATCCTGACAGTAATATCCTTGTATAAAATCGTTTTCATTTAACTTATCAAGGTCGGGTACTATTAATGCCGTTTTGCCCTTTGACAAAAGATTTTCAACCTCCGGAGAGTCAACACTGTCGAAAATATATGCCCCTGAAATATCTACGTGGTCGATAATAGGAAACAGCCAGATTTTATATGAGTTTTGTATATCCGTTCCATCAATATTCAAGAGAAGTTCAATAGTGCGAACAGTGTCCGTTTCGGGGAGTGTTACATCAATATCGCAAATGTCAATATAATTCTGACCGTCCGTCTGTTTTATAGTCTCACTTCCGCTTGCAATAATGTTGCCGCATGAGCATTTAAGTTCCCAGTTCAGAATTTTAGAATCAATACTGTAGTTTCTGTAGTACGCAATCTCTATGTGAGCTTTGAATTTGTCACCGCTCTCATAAGTGTAACTGTTAAATTTTGCAAGCAATACAGCGTCAGAACAGAATTTTCTCCATTCCTCAGGAGAACAGATCCCCTTTTGATCCATAAATGCGTCAAGTACGCCTACTAAAGCTGTTCCCTGACCGCTGAAATCCTGAATATCAAGAATGTGAAAACCTCCAAGCAGTCTTGAACGGAAAACTGCTTCCATTTCTTCTTTGTAGCAAGCTACAGTCAGTTTGCCGGAAGCACGGAAAAAGTCCTTCGCTAAGCGTTCAAGACCTGCGGATTTCATATGTTCTTTGAACATCTCAAAATTTTTCGGCTTGAGTGAGCCTGTATACTTTTTGATTTCATCGAAATCAGGATATGTTTCGTATTGTCCTATTTCATGAGTGATAATAGGTACATTTGGTATAAAACCTGCGTCGGCTTCGCTTGCTTTTACCGTTTTCATTGTCGTTCCGTATTGTATCTGAACCGTTCCGTCTGAGCTTTCTTTGCTTTTTCCTGTGCTGACTGTTGGGTGAATTACACTGTCATAGCACATATCTGTTGCAGGCTTTCTCGTTTGAATATGACCGAGAGGTGCGTCGCACGTTGCAAAAGAACCTCGCAAAAGTCTGTCTTTTGAAAGCCTTACGCCGCAGAAGAAATCATCATTTTCCAAAACCTGAGGGAAAAATTGAAAATTGTTAGAACCCTGCGTGTAGAGAAATCTCTTATCATATTTCTTGAAATCGCCGATTATTTCGTTTAAGCGGGGAGGACTTCCCCAAAGTTCGTTTCCGAGCGACATCATACAATAAGAAGGATGATTGCCGTAGAACTTCATCATTCTGAATCCCTCTTCAATAAGGAATTCCTGCTCAACTTCATTATATCCTTCTTCATCTTTTGCTGCTATGGTTCCCCAAAATGGAAGCTCAGGCTCCATATAAATTCCAAGCATATCAGCGGCGATAAAAGCAGCTTCCGGCGGACAGCAGGTATGATAACGATAATGATTCATTCCGTAGTCTATAGATATGCTCATAACTCTTAGCCACTCTGCAACGTCAGTAGGCATAAAGCCAGTTTTAGGGAAAATCAAACCGTCGTGTTTTCCACGCAGGAAAGTTTTTCTGCCGTTTATTGTGAACTTGTCTTTGTCGGTCTTAAATTCACGAAGCCCTACAATAGTACTGTAAGTATCTTTTCCTATAGTCACAGAAAGATTATAAAGATAAGGGCGATATTCGTCCCACAGATAAGCGTTCTCACCCATTTGGTATATAATATCAATTTTTCCGTCTGTGTATTCATAATCACACGGAGGAATCATTTGATCGTTTTTTGCTTTCGGTCCGTCAAATCCGACCGCTGAAACAGTCACTGTGCCGGCACTTTCACCGACTACATCAGCCTTTATGTGAAGCGTTTTTGAGTGTATATCATTTTCTACAAAGACATTTTCCACATAGGTTTTGTCAAAAATCTGAAGCTCTATCCTGCCGATAATGCCGTTCCAGTTTGTCTGAGTATCAGCAGAAGTAAGATGACCTCCGCCTGTTCTGTATCCGAAATTAGCAACCCTTACGGTAACAGTATGGATACCGTCAGTTACATAATCAGTTATGTTGTAAATATGCGGAGCAACCAGGGAATCACAGCTTCCTATTTCATTGCCGTCAATGTACAAAGTAGTTATTCTTGTACGCTCTAAAAATATAAAGGCGTTCTTACCGACTGCCTTTGAAAAATCTACCTCTTTTGAAAACCATGCCCAGCCTTCAAAATAATAAATATCTGTTAGGTAATCTTTCTCACGCTTGTCATTGAATTTTCCCTTTTGAGCGTTTGATGTTGAGTTGGGAAGAACAATACTGTCGCTGAACGGAGGCTTTTTGCCTTCCAGTTTTTCATCAAGCTCAAGCGACCATTTTCCGCTTAAATCAATAAACTCTATCATTGTTTCTCTCCTGTAAAAGTCTTAATTTATAACCTTAAAAATAAAAAGCATACGGGTTATATATTATCATAAATAAAAAGCAAAAGCAATACTTTTTATAAATTATTTTTAAAAGAATAAACCTATCGGAATAGAATTAAACCGATAGGTAAATGTGTTTATTTATTACATAAGTCTTTCTTTGATTTTTGATAAAAAGCTCTGCCTTTTTGCGTAATTCTTTTCACTTAGCAGGTTATCGAACTCATTAAGCTTTCTTACCATTTCCTTATTAAGACCTTTAGGCGTTTCAACTACAACTCTTACATAATGGTCGCCCTTGTCGCTTCTGTTGAGCTTTTTGATCCCCTTTCCTCTAAGTCGGAAAACAGTACCTGTCTGTGTTCCTGCGGGAACTGTATATCTTACTTTTCCGTCAACTGTAGGAACGGTTATCTCGTCGCCGAGAGTAACCTGAGCAAAAGTCAGAGGGATTTCCGTCCATACGTCGAAGCCGTCTCTTTCAAACACACTGTCACGTCTTACTGAAACAGTTACATTAAGATCTCCGTTAGGTCCGCCGTTGATACCTGCGTCTCCTGCACCTGCAACACGAAGCGTCTGACCGTTGTCAATACCGGCAGGGATCTCGATTTCTCTCTTTGCCGAAGTTCTTGTGCGTCCTTGACCTGAACATCTTGGGCAGGGGGAGTCTATTATTTTTCCCTGTCCCGAACATCTTGAACAAACCCTTGTTGAAGTAATTGAACCAAAAGGAGTTCTCTGCTGAACATTGACTTGTCCACGTCCTCCGCAGTCGGGGCAGGTTTTCGCTGACGTTCCGGGTTTAGCACCTGAGCCTCCGCAGTCGGGGCATCTCTCCATTCTGTTCATTCTAACTTCTATTTTCTTACCCTTGCAAGCTTCCATAAAGTCAATGGTTACACTTGCACGAATATCCTGTCCGCGTCTTGGGGCATTAGGGTTAGCGGAGGCACGTCCTCCGCCGAATGAGCCGAAAATAGAATCGAAAATATCGCCCATATCTCCAAAACCGCCAAAGCCGCCGAAACCTCCTGCTCCTGCTCCTCCGCCGTAGCTGGGGTCAACTCCTGCGTGCCCGAACTGGTCATACTTTGCTCTTTTGTCGCTGTCCGAAAGGACTTCGTAAGCTTCGTTTACTTCTTTAAATTTTGCTTCTGCTTCTTTATCGTTAGGGTGCAAATCAGGATGATATTGTTTAGCCAGTTTTCTGTATGCTTTTTTCAGCTCATCATCAGAAGCACCTCTTGATACGCCCAGCACTTCATAATAATCTCTTTTGTCTGCCATTAATATGACCATTCCTTTCGCCGAAAATCAAAATTTTATGAGAAAGATACTAAAATCGTCCTTTCATTATTATGTAAAATGGGAGAACAGCGTTCTCCCTTTTACTTTATTTATAAATTCTATTCAGCATCACTGAACTCTGCGTCTATAACGTCATCGCCGTTATCTGATGCTCCGTCAGCACCCGTATCAGGTCCTGCCTGAGCACCCTGAGCTTGCTGCGCCTGAGCGGCAGCCTGTTGGTAAACCTTTGTAGCAACGCCCTGGAATTCTGTTTCAAGCTCTTTTTGCTTAGACTTGATAGCTTCTATATCTGTACCCTTTAAAGCCTCTTTAAGAGCGTCTATCTTTGCCTGAACAGATGATTTTTCATCTGCAGAAATCTTGTCGCCGAACTCGCCTAATGACTTTTCACACTGGAATACCATCTGATCAGCTTGATTTCTTGCATCGACCTCGTCCTTTTTCTTTTTATCTTCTGCGGCAAATGCCTCAGCCTCTTTAACAGCCTTGTCAATATCTTCCTTAGACATATTAGTTGAAGAGGTAATAGTAATGTTTTGCTCTTTTCCTGTTCCTAAGTCTTTAGCAGAAACGTGAACGATACCGTTAGCGTCTATATCAAAAGTAACTTCGATCTGAGGAATTCCTCTCGGAGCAGGTGCGATACCGTCAAGACGGAACATACCGAGCTGTTTGTTGTCCTTAGCGAATTCTCTTTCACCCTGAAGTACGTTTATATCAACTGCCGACTGGTTATCAGCTGCTGTTGAGAATATCTGCGACTTCTTTGTAGGGATAGTTGTGTTTCTCTCAATAATCTTTGTGCAAACTCCGCCCATTGTTTCAAGACCGAGTGAAAGAGGAGTAACGTCGAGCAGAAGCAATCCGTCTTTGATGTCTCCGCCGAGAACTCCGCCCTGAATTGCTGCACCCAATGCAACGCACTCGTCAGGGTTGATACCCTTGAACGGTTCTTTGCCTATAAACTTTTGAACAGCCTCCTGTACAGCAGGGATTCTTGAGGAACCTCCTACCATAAGTACCTTGTTGAGGTCGCCTGATGAAAGACCTGAATCTGATAATGCCTGACGGACAGGTCCCATAGTTTTCTCAACTAAGTCAGCGGTGAGTTCATTGAATTTAGCCTGTGAAAGTGT
Organism: uncultured Clostridia bacterium; assembly: GCA_947589185.1. Classification (GTDB taxonomy): domain Bacteria; phylum Bacillota; class Clostridia; order Oscillospirales; family Ruminococcaceae; genus UMGS1601. The sequence continues at coordinate 123,264 of CANQCK010000003.1, forward strand.
AAGCTCCATATGCTTAGGACCAGCAGCGTCTGCTGTGATAAACGGAAGACTGATAGATGTTGTTGCTGTTGAAGAAAGCTCGATCTTAGCCTTTTCAGCAGCCTCTTTGAGTCTCTGCATAGCCATTTTATCATTTGAAAGGTCAATACCCTCAGACGCCTTGAACTCACTTACCATCCAGTCGATAATTCTCTGGTCGAAGTCGTCTCCGCCGAGACGGTTGTTACCTGCTGTTGCCAAAACTTCAGTAACACCATCGCCCATTTCAATGATAGATACGTCGAATGTTCCTCCACCTAGGTCATATACCATAACCTTTTGGTCGCTCTCTTTATCAAGACCGTATGAAAGAGCAGCAGCAGTCGGCTCGTTTATAATTCTCTTTACGTTTAAGCCGGCAATCTGACCTGCGTCTTTTGTTGCCTGTCTCTGAGCGTCTGTGAAATAAGCAGGAACAGTAATAACTGCTTCAGTAACACTTTCGCCAAGATAAGCTTCTGCGTCAGCCTTGAGCTTTTGCAGAATCATTGCTGAAATCTCCTGAGGAGTGTATTCCTTTCCGCCCATTTTAGCTTTATAATCAGAACCCATATGTCTCTTGATAGAAATTACAGTGTTATCGAAATTCGTAACAGCCTGTCTTTTTGCGACCTGACCTATAAGTCTGTCGCCTGTTTTTGAAACTCCTACAACTGACGGAGTAGTTCTTGCACCCTCACTGTTAGGAATTACAACTGCTTCGCCGCCCTCCATTACCGCAACGCAGGAGTTTGTTGTACCTAAGTCAATACCTATAATTTTACTCATAATAATTCATTCCCTTTCATATTGTTAATTTATTTTTATTGGTTTTTCTGCTAAGCGTTATATTTTAGCAGATAATTAATTTACTACTTTAATTTAAGGATTTGCAACTACTACCATTGCATATCTTATTATCTTGTCGCCGATTTTATAACCCTTTTGAAATACCTGTGCAACTTCATTTTCACCCAGCTTATCGTCCTCAATCTGATTTACCGCATTGGCTATATTCGGATCAAAGGTCTCTCCTAAGGGGTCAATAATTTCAACACCTAGCTTTTTAAGGACATCATAGAACTGATTAAAAATCATCTCAACGCCCGACTTGTACTTTTCATCTGATGTTTCAGCATTCAAGGCTCTTTCAAAATTATCAAATACAGGGAGAATTTCGCTTATTGTATTACCAATAGTAGTATTTGAAATATCAAGTCTTTCCTTTGCCGAACGCTTTCTGAAATTATCATATTCAGCGGCAAGACGCATATACTTATCCTTTTGCTCGTCTAATTCTTTTTGAAGCTTTTCCTCGACAGTAGGTTCTGCTTCGTTTTCGGTTTTATTCTCTGTGTTATTATTGTCGTCATTGTCGTCAGCTGTCTTTTCACAAGGAGTATCCTCGACATCATTGTTTTCGGTTTCATCCAAAACTTCTTCTAAGTCTTTTTCATTATCGTTTGCCATTATTTATCACTGCCCTTCGTTGTCTGTACTGTCAACATCACTAATATCCATAACATTTTCAGAATCATATTCATTTTCTGAAATCATATCTGAAATCCTGTTGGTAAAATACTCAAGATATGGAATAAATTTTGCATAATCAATTCTCATAGGACCTATAAGACCGATAGTGCCTGCTGGCTTTCCGCCCTTTTGGTACTGTGATGTTATTATACTTGAATTGTTGATAACAAAGCCTTCGCCCTCAGGTGAAAACATAACGTGAAGTCCCGAAAAGCTCTCGTCAAACAGTTTTGCAATCTCTTTTTTGTGATCTAGAAACTCAATTATCTCGTTTTTATCAAAATCATCATACTTTAATAGATTTCTTTCACCTTTAAAAGAAATTTCTTTTTGGGTTATTTCCTGCGACATTTTATAAATCTCTGCGACAAGAGGCGATAGAGTCATCATATAAGTTCCCATTGCCTCTTCAAGCTTTTTAATAAGATCGTCAGAGAGCTTATCTATTTCTATGCCCTCTAAATTCTCTCTGAGAAAGTTTGAAAAGAACTCTAACTGTTCGTTTGTAAGGTCAAACTGAAGTCTGCAAACTTTGTTCTTTATATTTCCCGACGAAGTAATAAGAAGCAGCACATACATACGTTTTCCGGTAGGGATAACTTCAACCTTTGAAATAATTGAAAATTTCGGCGTTTCGGTTGCAACTACCGTTGCACACTTTGTAAGCTCTGCCAGTGCAGTAGAAGCAGACTGAACAATAGCCTCTTCGGTCAGATCCTCTCCGCTGGGGAGCATTGACTCAATTAAATCCTTTTCCTCCTTTGTAAGAGGATCGGTTTCAATCAGTTTGTCAACATAAAATCTGTAGCCCTTATATGTCGGCACTCTGCCTGCTGAGGTGTGAGGCTGTTCTAGATAACCCTGCTTTTCAAGCTCTGCCATTTCGTTTCTTATAGTCGCCGAAGATGCCTTTATATACTTCATCATCGCCTTTGAACCTACAGGCTCGCCGGTAACTATATATTCGTCAACCACGGCTGTAAGAATTTTTAGCTTTCGGTCGTCCACATAGCCACCTCCGTAACTTATCACTTGGATCAATCGAGTGTTAGCACTCATTTGGCTTGAGTGCTAAGTATTATTATACCCAGTTTTTTTTCATTGTCAAGGGGTTTAGAAAAATTATTTTATAAAAATTATGCTGACCCGTTATTTATATTTTTGTGCATATAGACAAAAATATCCCCAATGATTGAACATTGGGGATTGAAATTACTTCTTCGCCTCGTCTAAATTAAGCTCTATTTTATTTACAGTGTAACCTTCATTCGTTTCCTGGACAGTTAAGTTTTCTATAAATAAAGTAGCTTTGAAATCTTTTATCGACAAGTTTATAGCCTCTGCTAATTCTTTATTAACACTTAAATCAAGGATTTTTATAGGCGTCTTTAATGAAACATTGTGATTTGTCTTTTCTCCTCTCGCCTGACTTATAATGCTTATTATTGAATCTCCGTTTGCAATTTCCTTTGCAAAATCAAAATTCAAAGGCTGTATTTCCGTTATGTGGATTGACTTCTTATCGTGGTATAACTCCTGATAAATTTCTTCTGTTATGAACGGGAAGAAAATACTGAAATCCTGAAGCAGTTTGTATAGAAGTGTGTAAACCGTCTTTTGACCGGAATATCTCGGCACTTCGCCGAATTCTTCAGGTCTGTATAGTCTGTGCTTTACAATTTCAATGTAGTTGTCACAGAAGTTCCAGAAGAATTTCTCTAAGTGATTTAATGCCAAGCCTACTTCGTATTCGTCAAGATATTTTATAAAGCCCTTTTCCATCTCCTGAAAACTGCCTAAAATCCACTTGTCTATATACTCATAATCATTGAACTCTTTATCTTGATAGTCTGTTAGGTGCATCTCGATAAATTTAGAAACATTCCAAATCTTGTTGATAAGCTTTTTGCCCCTTTGAAGCGTCTCTTCACTGAATACTATGTCTGTTCCCAGTCTTCCCGAGCCTGCCCAGTAACGAATAACATCTGCAGAATACTGATTTATTAAGTCAATCGGCTCTACCTTGCTGTTCTTTTTGCTTTTGCTGATCTTCTCTCCCTTGCTCGCCATAACAAAACCTGAAATCATTACATTATCCCAAGGTCTTTGCCCAAAGTGATAGAAGCTCTTTACTATCGTGTAAAAATCCCATGTTCTGATAATCTCAGACGCGTTTGTTCTTATGCTCATCGGCTTTAATATTGATTCGTAGTTTTCTTTTTCGCCGTATCTCATATTGATAAGCGGTGTTACCGAGGACGTTGCCCAAGTGTCCATTACGTCTGTCTCGGGAGCGAACTCCTTACAGCCGCATTTCGGACAGCATTCAATATGAGGCTTGTCAGTCAGAGGATTAACAGGCAGGTCTTCTTTTCTCGCAAATACAGGCTCTCCGCACTCTTTACAGTACCACACAGGGAACGGAACTCCAAAATACCTCTGCCTTGATATGCACCAGTCCCACAGAATGTTTTCTACCCATTCGTTGTACCTGCTGTGCATATGTGCAGGATGCCATTTGATTTCGTTTCCTATCTTTATGAAATCTTCTTTGTGATTCATAATGTCTATGAACCACTGCTTCATTACTGAATACTCTACTTCTTTTCCGCATCTTTCGTGCGTCTGTACTTCGTGTTCTAATTCTTCTATCTTGACTATATATCCGCCTGCTTGTAAGTCTTCTATTATCTTCTTTCTTGCTTCCTTGATTTTTAATCCGCCGTAATTTGGTACTGAATCAACTATTCTTCCGTTGTCTGTGAAAATGTACTTTAACGGCAGATTGTATTTCTTCCACCACTCAATGTCGGTCTGATCTCCAAAAGTACAGCACATTACTACTCCCGTACCCTTATCAATCGCTACCTTGTCATCTGCCATTATCGGTACTTCTTCATCTATTACAGGTATATGTGCTGTCTTTCCTATAAGATGATTGTGCTTTTCATCTTCAGGATTTACAAATACACATACTATTGCAGGCAATAATTCAGGTCTTGTCGTTGCTATAGTGAATTCTTCTCCGTCTTCAACTGTCTTGAATGTCACATAGTTAAATGTCGTCTTTATCGTTTTTGTCTCCAGCTCTGCCTGGGCAATAGATGTTAAACATTCGTTGCACCATAATGCAGGACTCTCTTTGTGATAACAATGACCTTTCTCTATTAAGTCTATGAATGACGTCTGGCTTATCTTGATAGTAGACGGGCTTACAGTCTTATAATGAATTCCCCAGTCTGTGCTTACTCCCATCTTGCTGAATAAGGTCTGAAAGTCTTCTTCGTATTTGTCGGTTGTCTCATAGCACAGCTTTGAAAATTCCTCTCGCCCAATTTCGTGTGCCTTTTTGCCCTGCTCTTTTTCAACCAGCCTCTCACTAGGTAATCCGTTGTCGTCAAATCCGAACGGATAGAATATGTTATATCCCCTTAATCTCTTATATCTTGCTATCATCTCCGTCTGTGAGTATGAGAAAATATGCCCAATGTGGATCTTTCCGCTTACTGTTGGAGGCGGCGTGTCTATTGAAAATACCTTTCTCTGATCAGGTTTGAATTCGTATATCTTGTTCTCGTTCCAGTATTCTAACCACTTGCTCTCTTTTTCCTGTGCTTTATACTTCTTGTCTAACATCTTTTTCAGCCTTTCTTTAGAATTATTGCTAAGAAAATTATGTGTTAATTTCCTTATTTTAAAAATTTATATAAAGTATAACATAAATAAAATTAATAAGCAAGTGCATTATATCTATTAAGATAACAAAAATCCCCCGGCTACGCCGGGGGATTTCTTTATACAGCAAGAGCAGCGTTCGGAGTTTTTCCGAACGCTGTTTCATATCTTATATAGCAGGAATTAATAGAAATTACTCAACTTCAATTTTTCCGTGTTCCGCCTCATATAGTTCAATGCAGTCTCGTATCAAAATTAGAATTTGGCTGTTTGCACTTCTGCCCTCATAATCGGATACGACATGGAGTTTATTCAGCATTTTTTCATCAATTCTTATCGACAAACTCTTAATTGCCATAAAAATTCCTCCTTGAAATATATTTTGTATTTATTTTATATCTAAAATAAGTTGTTATGCGTATATTAGACATATAATATGTTTAAAATATATTTATAATATGTTCAAAGAAAATAAAAAAAGTGGCATTATAATATAAGTAAATTAAATTAATTTTTTGGAAATTAATAAGAAATTTTTGAATATAAACGAGATAACTTAACTTTAATTTACGGTAAGACTATTATTTTAAATAGATGTAAAATAAAAAAAATTGATAAAACTGTTAAAAAAACAAAAATTTAATTTTACTTCGTATACTGATGCTTTTAAATTGTCTTGGGATGTTTAAAATAGAATATTTTAATTGTTTATTGTTCCGGAATTTTATGTTTATTTTTTAATAATAGTCTTGCACCATTTATAATTTTGAAAGCAATGATTAAATTTTCTCATATAGACCCCCTTTGAGGATAGATGCTATTCCTAAAGCAAAAAAGAAACCTTCATAATTGAGGGTTTCTTTTTTTGATATTATACTTTTATTATATACTATCGCAATTTTACGGCGAAGTCTGTAATAGCACGGTTTTATCTATAGAAAGGACGGAACAAAAAAGATATAACTATTAACGCGAGATATAAAAAATTCACGTACTATATCAGTATGCGGACTAAACACAACGTCATATTAGATACTATAAATAAGAGGCAATAAGCTAGAAGTCCTCTTTTTCCACTTATTACAATAATTATCAATTATCAATTATCAATTATCAATTCTTTTAGCCCGCCGTTTCAAAAAAATAACCGCCTTCAGCTAATTTGCCAAAGGCGGCAATGCGTGCAACGTCACCGTTGCTGGCGCGCCAGGAGGGACTCGAACCCCCGACCTACTGGTTCGTAGCCAGTCACTCTATCCAGCTGAGCTACTGGCGCACAAAAAATGCCTTAATGCTTTTATAATTTTTAGCTTAATAATTATATCAAATCAAAAAATAAATGTCAAGCATTTTAACTAAAAAAGATAAAATCTCGTACTTTAGCATATAAAAGCCGTCGGGATTTTAACCCTCGACGGCTCTTTTATACAATTATTATGTTATTTTACTTTAACCTGTTTTACCTTATTCAGCTTACTGTAGACCTTTATTTCCTTGCCCTTTTTATTTCTGTATGAAGCATATGTCTGAACTTTTACATAATAAGTTTTGTTCTTCTTTATCTTCTTGCTATTGATGTTCAGGCTGTTTGTCTTAAGATTTTTCTTAAAAACAATCTTCTTAAAGTTCTTATTCTTAGATACCTGAACCTTATAGCCCCATGCCTTTTTAGCATTTTTCCAGGTAACATTAATATTCTTTGACTTGCTCTTTACCGAGAGCTTTTTAACCTTAGATTTTTTCATAGCCTTATTTGCAGATTTTTTATCCTTTGAAACAGCTTTTGCACTGCGTATTGAGGAAATAGGCTTCTTTGATTTTTTGCTTCCTATCTTTGCATATTTCGCCTTTTCCCAATAACCGCCTTTTCCTTTTCCGGATATCATATTCCCTTTTGAATCATAATTATATTTCATCCAACCAATTTCAGTCTCGTACTTAGTCTTAAAATATGTTACATTTCCTTTTGAGTCATAAGTATACTTTTCCCAGTTGCCCTCATAATCCTCATAATAAGTTTTATTTCCCTTTGAATCATAGCTATATTTTGTCCCTACTCCATCGCTGTCTATAGTGTATGTTAAATTACCCATGATATCATAAGTCGATTTGGACCAGTATCCATTAGTATCCTTAAAGTATTCTGTTTGCACCTTTTTATTGTCGTAATAAGTATACGTTCTTGTAGATACTAAACCGCTTTTCTTATGTTTGCAAGATGTCTCATTGCCATATGCGTCGTATGTATACTCTATAAAACCATCGGTGTCATTATCACTGCTAATTATATTTCCGTTTTCGTTGTAGATGTATTTATCCCAACCACCATCACTATACTTAATATATTCCGTTTTCGTTTTTCCATTTGCAAAATAAGTATATGTTTTCTTGTTCCACGAACCGTCACTGTTTTGATTAAAAGTACAATTTCCATGCGAGTCATATTTGAATTTTTCCCAAGAGCCATCCAACGATTGATAGTGATATGTTATATTTCCCGATTTATCATAATTATATTTTTCCCATGTACCGTCATTATTCTCAATATACTCAGTCTTCTTTTGTCCATTGTTATAGTAAGTGTATTTATGTATTTGAGAATCACCATTTTTGTATTCTCTGTATATCTCGTTTCCTTTCGAATCGTAAGTATACTTCTCCCAGCCGTTATCTTTATCCTCATAATATGTACAGACATATCCTTTTGCCGGTTTTACAACATCATCTGAATCATCGCTTTCTGCTGACGAAGGCAAAACACCAACTAAGCTGACTGCAATAACTGAAGCTGTTATCAAATTCAGAATTTTTTTCATAATAATATTCCTCCTATATTTTAAATTATATAATAAAAGACACAGCACGCCTTAATAGCATACTACGTCCATTATCCTACAACTATAAATCAAAACAGCATTTTGTGCACAACTAATAAAGGTTAAGCATTTAAGCCCCCCCCCGTTGACATTTAATGACATTAGATATTGTACACATAAACATACCTCCATGATAATAAAATTATAACTCCTTTCGACAGGATTGTCAAGCATCTTAAAATAAAAGATAAAAACTTGTACTTAAGCGTATAAAAGCTGTCGAGGTTCTTAGTCAGTTTTTATTTATTATTTACCTTAATTTTTTTAACTGTAATCAACGTGAAACTATTTCACTATTGACAAAAACAGCAAAACTATATAAAATAAAGCTACTTAATTTACTAATGAAAGGAAAGAAATTATGATTACAAAAACAGCACCTATGGGCTGGAACAGCTGGGACTGTTACGGCACTTCAGTTACAGAGGAAATTGTAAAACAAAATGCCGATTTTATGGCAAAGCATTTAAAACAGTACGGCTGGGAATATATCGTAGTAGACGCTCAGTGGTTTGAACCGAATGCTAAAACGCACGAATACAACCACTTTACCGAGCTTTGTATGGATGAATATTCAAGACTTATCCCTGCTGAAAACCGCTTTCCATCTTCAGCAGACGGAAAGGGCTTTGCTCCTTTAGCAGAATACATTCACTCTTTGGGTCTTAAATTCGGTATACATATTATGAGAGGGATCCCGCGTCAGGCTGTTCACAGAAACACTAAAATAAAAGGCTCTGACAAAACTGCCCGTCAGATTGCAAAGACCTCAAGCATTTGTAAATGGAACACAGATATGTACGGTGTTGATCCTTCTAAAGAGGGTGCAAAAGAGTATTACGAGAGCGTTTTTGAGTTGTATTCTTCATGGGGTGTAGATTTTATTAAATGCGATGATATTGCACGTGAGCTTCCACACGAGGAAGAAGAGTTAATTATGCTGAGCAATGCTCTTCATAACTGCGGACGGGATATGATACTAAGTTTATCTCCGGGACCTGCACTTCTGGAAAAATCAGAGCTATACAAACAGATTTCAGATATGTGGAGAATAACCGATGATTTCTGGGACGACTGGGAACTTCTTTACGATATGTTTTCACGTGCAGAGAAATGGTGTACTCACGCAGGAGCCGGTCACTGGCCTGACGCAGATATGCTTCCTGTCGGGCCTATCAAGCAAGATTATGATAAATCGCTCAAAACAAACTTCACTCAAAATGAACAGATTACAATGATGACTCTGTGGAGTATTTTGCGTTCTCCGCTTATTATCGGCGGAGAAATGACCGGCTTCGATGATTTTACTATGGGTCTTCTGACTAATAAAGGTATTCTTGATATGCACAAAAATGCTCGTCATTCTCATCAAGTTTGGCGAAAGAAAATTAACGGTATTGAACATATTCTCTGGACAGCAGTTAACACTCAAGGCGATATGTATATTGCAATTTTCAATACCGGCGATAAAAACAGCGAAATCGAAATACCTCTTTCAGACCTTGAGATCTATGACGAGGTTCACCTAACAGAACTTTGGAGCGGAGAAAATATTTCCGCAAAAGACAGCTTAAAAATTTCTCTTGAAAGTCACGGAGCAAAAGCATACATAGTGAAGTCATAATTTTCACATTACAATTTTTACTTAAATTATTAAAAAAGTATAAAGAAGTGAAAAAATTACAGAGGAGCAATAAATGGACTACAAAACAATTACGGACAAATATTATTCTATGTGGGTCGGAATGGATATAAGCGGCAAACGTGAAAAAGTTGAATTTGTCTATTGCTCCGAACGCGATACAATTCAACCCGGCTATGGAAAAAGTTTTGATTTATGGATTTGGTCAGACGTAAATGGAATAATAGTTTCATACGGAACGCACGTAAAACCGGTTATAGACGCTCTCAAAGAAAATTTATGTGGCGAATTGAAGATAAGCGAAATCAAAAATATAGTACAGAATATTTATAGCGGAAAGTATTCGTATGGCAGAAAACTTGTGTATTGTGGGAATAACTATATCTCCGAAAGAGCACATATTTTATCAAAAACAGATTATGATTTATACGAAAAATTTTATCAAAAATGCAACCCGAAACTACGCGATATAAGTTGGCTGCGAGAGTATTTTGATGATATATCGGGTATGTGCTGTGGAATCGTTGAGGACGGTATGCTTGTGTGCTGCACCGATGCACCGCAGATGCCTTATATGAATGATTTGGTTCAAGAAATAGGAATTAACACATTGACAGAATATCGTGGCAGACATTTTGCTTCGGACTGTGCGGCATTGTGTGTTGAGCAAATTACGAAAAGCGGTAAATGTCCACAATGGTCGTGCGGCATAAATAATATTGCCTCTCTGAAAACCGCTGAAAGAGTCGGGTTTAAAACTCTTGGCGAATATATCTGCGTCACACGAGATTAACGCAGAAACAAAAAATGTATATAATTGAGTGTCAAGCGTAACTTTCGCAATGGCGGTTCCAAAGATACTGTCTTATGTCAATGCTATCAAACGTAAACGCTATCTTCATAATATATCTTATTTTGTATATACAATTTTTAATACCGTCGATAATAACAGCGAGATCGAAATACCTCTTTCAGACCTTGAGATATATGACGAGATTCACCTAACAGAACTTTGGAGCGGAGAGGATATTTCCGCAAAAGACAGATTAAAAATCTCTCTTGAAAGTCACGGAGCAAAAGCATACATAGTGAAGTTATAATTTTCACTTAAATATTAAAAAAGCAAAAAAATACCGTCCTAAAATTGGGCGGTATTTTTATTTTGGTGGAGGCGACGGGAATTGAACCCGTGTCCGAAAATCAATTCACAGAAATTTCTACGAGTGTAGTTTGTTATAAAATCTCCCTGAACACTGGCAAACAAACACGCCTATGTACAGGCAGCCTTTAAATTAGACTTTTACGCTAAAGGCAATACGCAAAAGCCGTTCCTACTAAGTCGACGCCGAAGCTCAAAGCCGTAGGCTGCCTTGAGGCGGCGAGCAGCAATTAAGCAGCTGCTAATTGTGAATTATTTTTGTCGTTTAATTTAAAACGTGTACCGTTTAAAGAGTTTGCACAACTCTACTCGCTTATCCTGCTTCATAATCCCCGTCGAAGCCTTTACGCCCCCTCACTAATTTTGAAATACTGAAAGCATCAAATATTAAACTATCTGTTTCTGCTTTTAACAGCACGTTCGATTTCTCTTTGTGCTGCTTTATTAGCCATATCCTCTCTTTTATCGTATAGCTTTTTACCCTTGCATAATCCGACTGCCACTTTAACTCTTGAACTCTTAAAATATAAAGACATAGGAATCAGCGTAAGCCCCTCTTGTTTGACCTGTGAAAACAGTTTTAAAATCTCCTTCTTGTGAAGAAGAAGTCTTCTTACTCTTATCGGGTCGCAATTGAAAATGTTTCCGTGATCATAAGGCGAAATGTGCATACCTTTTATAAACATTTCTCCGTTTTCAATTGAACACCATGCGTCCTTCAAGTTTACATTTCCTGCACGAAGTGATTTTACCTCAGTTCCTACAAGTTCAATACCGGCTTCAATTGTTTCAAGAACAAAGTAATCGTGTCTGGCTTTTCTGTTATCGGTAATTTGCTTTGTTCCCGATTTATCAATTGCCATGAGGCTCACTCCCTTCCATTTTGCAGTATTTCATTATATAATAGTAATTTGAGTTTGTCAATCAGAAAATATTAGAATTTTGCCGCAAACAACTATAACAATTATTATATCAAAATATGATTCTGCTTTACACCGCAGGAATGATTAATTGACTTATCTTTTTCTATATGATAAAATAAAATAGATTAATCATCTGCAAAAGAAGGTGTTTGTTGATGTCAGGCGATATAGGTTCATCTAGGAAAAAATGGGTTAAAAAACTATTGCCTCCAATTTTGATGTGTGCAGTTAGTATTACAGCGGTTATAATAGGTATCATATATTTTAATTTTATTTCCCAGCGGATATATAAAGACAGTACAAATCATCTGGGAGAGATTTACGGACAGGTAAACCGCTCGTTCGGAGCCTTTGTTGAGAGAAACTGGGGTCTTCTGGAAAGCTGGGACAATTATCTGTCAATGTCGAAAGAAAACAAGAAAAGCAATTTTTCTGATTTTATTTCTAAAGAACAAGATTACTGGGGATTTTCGGAGTTTTATTTTATCTCTAAAGACAAGGTCTGCATTACGCTGGACGGCACTGAGGTAAGTATGACCTTAGAAGGTGCATGGGATAGTCTTACTCAGCAGGGAAAACCCATTATGGCAGGAGAAACGCTGTCTTCTGGTCAAGGGGTCACTATTTTTGCTGTTCCTGTTGATCACGGAAAATATAAAGGCTTTGACTTTGACGCTATTGCCATAAGCTATAATAATAAAGACATGGCAAATTCACTGAATGTCGATGCTTTCTCCGGCGAAGCCAAAAGTTTTGTAATTCATAACGGTGGAAATGTTTTACTCTCAACACAGGAGGGCGGAAATGTATTTGGCAATTATCTTACCTATCTTAGAGCCGCTTCCGATTTAGACGAAGAGAGTCTAAAAAAACTCAATAATGACTGGCAGAACGGGACCTCAGGTCTGCTGCAATGCGAAATAGGAGACGTCAGCTACTGTATATTGTATCAGCCTGTTGGCTATCAGGATTATTTCCTTTTGAGTGCAGTACCTCAAAGTGCTGTAAGTGCAGGTTTTTTGTCGGTTCAAAAAACTACAGTTAATGTTCTGATTGTAATTTTTCTGCTGATCAGTGCAGCAGTGATTGCTTTAATTGCTTTGCACAGCCATAAACAGTCACGCAAAAGCAGGATAGAACTTCAATACAGAGAACAAATGTTTGATGTGCTGTCAAACAGTGTTGACGACATCTTCATAATGCTGGATTATGAGAACCATAATGTTGATTATATCAGCCCTAATTTAGAGCGTCTGCTGGGCATTAAAGTAAAAGACGCACGAGAAAATATCAGAGTAATGGAAAAATGTGCAATAAACTTTAATGTCGTTATTCCGGCAGATGAGCTTGAAGATATTCCGCTTAACGGAAACCGTTATTGGGAATGTGAATATATGCACCAAACCACCGGCGAACGCCGCTGGTACAGAATGACAATATATTATATGAGTATCCAAGGAGTTAAGAAATATATTGTTGTAATGTCAGACCGTACTCAGGAACAGCAGATGAATCAAAAGCTCCAGGAAGCACTGACATCTGCTAAAAGTGCCAATGAAGCAAAGAGTAATTTTCTTTCTAATATGTCACACGATATTCGCACGCCTATGAATGCCATTGTAGGATTTTCAGTTCTGCTTGAAAAAGATGCGGATAATCCTGATAAGGTTCGGGAATACACTCGTAAAATTACAGCTTCTAGTCATCATTTGCTCAGCCTTATCAATGATGTTTTGGATATGAGTAAAATCGAAAGCGGAAAAACGTCTTTGAATGTAGATAAATTCAGTCTGCCTGAACTGCTGGAAGAACTGAACATTATACTTATGCCTCAGGCAAAAGCTAAGAATCAGAGCTTTACAATCCACGTTCAAGGAGCACCACCCGAGCAAATGCTGGGCGATAAACTGCGTCTTAATCAGATCCTCATTAATTTGCTGTCAAATGCTATTAAATATACTCCGAACAACGGTAGGATCGAATTTACAGTAAGTGAAATTCCAAGTACTGCACATCAGTATGTTAAGCTAAGGTTTACCGTTAAAGACAACGGTATAGGTATGAGCGAAGAGTTTAAAAAGCAAGTCTTTGCACCATTTAGCAGAGAAGTCAGCTCACTCACCAATAAGATACAAGGAACAGGTCTTGGTATGGCGATAACTAAAAATCTGGTAGACCTGATGGGCGGTATCATTGAAGTTGAAAGCCGACTCGGAGAAGGCAGTACATTTACTGTTGAGTTGTCTTTTTCACTTCCTGAGCAAGAGGAAGCGGATCTATGGTTTCGTCAAAAGATCACACGTATACTGGTTGCTGACGATGAAGAAGATATTTGCCTAAACATTAAAGAAATGATGCGTGACACCGGAGTAGATGTATCCTTTGTTACAGAAGGCTCTGCCGCTGTAGATGCAGCCGTTCAGGCTCACAAAAATGGTAAAGATTTTAATGTTATATTGCTGGATTGGAAGATGCCAAAAATGGATGGCGTTGAAACTGCTCGTTTAATTCGTGAGCAGGTGGGAACAGATGTTCCCATACTTGTTCTGACCTCTTATGATTGGAGCGAAATTGAAACAGAGGCACGGCGAGTAGGAATCAATGCTTTTATGCCAAAACCATTCTTTGTTTCTACCTTATGGCAAACTATAAAACCGCTGTTCTTAGAACAAACAGAGCAGAAAAAACATAGTGATGAAAAAGCAGAAAATGTAATGAACGGAAAACTGTTTCTTGTAGCGGAGGACAATGAACTAAATGCAGAAATACTGAAAGAAATGCTTAGTATGGAAGGTGTAAGCTGTGAATTAGCAGTGAACGGTCTGGAAGCAGTAGAAATGTTCCAAAAGTCGGAACCAGGTCATTACGATTTAATACTTATGGATGTACAAATGCCTGTTATGAACGGTTATGAAGCAACAAAGCAGATACGTTCCTGTGACCATACCGAGGCAATGACGATACCAATTGTGGCTATGACAGCAAATACTTTTGCAGAAGATGTACGCAACGCACTGGATTCTGGTATGGACGGACATCTTGCAAAACCAATTGATATGAAAGCTATGAGAGAATTGGTTGGCAGTCTTATTGGTAATAATGAATCATAATGTGAAATAAGGAGGAAACGGCAAATGAAAAAGAGATATTGTTTTACCTTGTTAATTCTTACCGCAGTTCTTTTACTGACTTCCTGCAGCGGAAATCATAAGCAAACTGATAATACTAATAATAATTCTCTTACTATAATGGGCAGAAAAAGCGATATGGAAAAGAGCTATATGACCAGAATTTTTGATAAATACAAAACTGATACCGGAAACAAACTTAATATTGTCGCTTTTGAAGATGATGAATTTGAAACTGATGCAGTAAAAAAATTTGCAGACGGAAATGCCCCTGATATATTTATGCACTTTAACAATGCGGATCTGAAACGTTTTGATGTTGCAAATAATTTCTATTATCTTAATAACGAAGACTGGGTCGCTGACCTGACAAACAGTTCCCGTGCATATTGTCAGGACAAAGAAGGCAATCTGTTGGGACTCCCCTTCTGGGAAAGCTCTGTTTCAGGGTGTTTTTACAATAAAACATTACTGGACAGTCTGGGACTGAAACCGGCTGCTACACAAGCGGAATTTGATATGCTGTGCCAAGTACTTGCAGACATCGGTTACACTCCTATATGCTGGCCCGCAGACGGCTGTACATGGATGTTTCAGTTTGGTCTTGATCCTATCTTTGCAGATGATCCGTCATTACTTGAAAAGCTGAACAAAAATGAAATTTCTTACTCTGATATTCCTGCCGTAACCAAAATGGTTAAATGGGTCTCTGACGCAGCCGACAAAGGCTGGTTTGGTTCAGATTATCTGGAAAACGGCTGGTCGGATATAAGTTTAATAATGGGTTCGGGCAAGGCAGTTATGACTTTTATTTGGGATACTTGGTTTTACACCGATTTTGAAAAGGGAAATAAATATTCCGTTGATGATTTTGCCCTGATGCCTACATTTATGAATACTGCCGACAGCGGAACTTATGAGGGCGGCAATTTGAATATGATGATGGTCAATAAAAACAGTAAGCGGCTGGATAAGGCTTTGGAATTTCTATCCTTCTGTGCTTCTCCTGAAAATTATAATATTGCGTTTGACGGAATTTCTACAGTAAGCTGTTTTAAAGAACAGACCACCAATATACAATCCTCAATGGTAACAGACGCCGGTGCGTCTATTGCTTCAAATGAACGTGTGTCCACCGCTGCTTCTAAAATTATCGGCTACAGTGCAGACGATGTTTCCGCAGCCTTTGACCGAATGTTCAATAAAAAAACAGATGTTGCAGGTTGTGTGCGTCTTATGGATGATTACCGTGTTAAAGAAGCAAAAAAACAGGGCGAAGCTGTATTTCAGTAAAATGATTGTTAGCTTCTAATTTTAAAAAATTACCCTATAAGGAGGAGTAAATGTGATTCGCAATTTATTTTGGCGTCTGACTGCTCTAATTGTTGTTTTTATATTACTGTTTTATGCAGCTGTTCCAAAAGTCCAAGCAGAAAGCAAACAGAGTGCATTGTCTCTTACTGCCGAAGAAAAAAACTATATATCTTCCCATAAGTCACTCAAGATAGGCTATGTTTCGGATCGTATACCTGTTTCTTTTTCTGATGAAAACGGAGAACTGGCTGGAATATCCCGCTACATATTCGACCATGTAAGCGAGCTGTGCGGATTAAAATTCGAATATGTGGCTCTCCCTACAGAAAACGTTACCTACGACTACCTTTTAAACGGAGGCTTTGACCTTGTTTCAAGCGTTGAGTATAATAAAGAAAATCAGAAAGCTAAGGGCATACTCATAAGCAATCCTTATCTGTCCAGCCGTAAAGTAGTTGTAGCTCGGAACGGTCTGGATTTTAGATATGATGCTAACCTGTCTATTGCAGTATCAACAGGCTCTCAGACCTTAAAAAAGGTACTGAACGCATCTTATCCCAATTTTAAATTGGTTGACTATCCTTCTATTACCGCCTGCTTTGACGCAGTAAATACAGGCGAAGCAGATCTTATGATACAAAATCAGTATGTAGTTGAACATTGGATCTCCAAACCAATTTATGAAAAGCTAAAGGTCATACCTGTTCTTGGTCTTGACGACCAGCTTTGTTTTTCCGCAGTTGTCACCTATGGAAACGGCAGCGATTCATCGAAAAAGGACGGACGAACTCTTATAAATATCCTGAATAAAGCAATAGCAAGTATGTCAGATGACGAGATAGGAAGTTGTACAATACAAGCGATTATGGAAAATCAGTATCGTTTTACTCTGTCTGACTTTTTATATCGTTACCGTTACGCTGTGATAACGCTTGTCATATTCTTGTTTGTTATTCTGATATTAACAATTTTGTTTGTCCGCCAACATATTCGCCTTGCCGAAAACAAAGCTGACGCTAAGGTAAAGGGGCATTTTTTGTCCACCATTAGCCACGAGATCCGTACCCCTTTGAACGGCCTTATCGGGCTAAACTATCTTATGTCACAAAAGCTGAATGATCAGCAGCAGGTAAGTGATTATCTGCAGCAATCCACTGTTACCGCAAATTACCTTTTATCACTTGTAAATGATATGCTGGATATGTCAAGACTACAAGCACATAACTTAGAACTGAACCTCCATCAGGTAGATCTGGAACTATTGCTAAACACAGTAAGCTCCATAGTTCAAAATACTATGTTAGATAAAAAGCTGAAATACAATGTAAATTCAGAACTCATATGGCCTTATGTTTTAGGTGATGAAGTTCGTATTCAGCAGGTATTGTTGAATTTACTGGACAATGCTCAAAAATTCACACCAAAGGGCGGAAAAGTAGAGCTGTCTCTAAAACAGAAAATGACAAACAGCGGCAAAGTACTTACGACAGTTACCGTATCAGATACCGGACGGGGTATGAGCGAAGAATTTCAAAAACACATTTTCGACACCTTTGCTCAAGAGCTTGATACCGTGTCAAAGGGCAATCAAGGAACAGGTCTCGGACTTCCCATCAGCCGCCGTCTGGCATTGCTTATGGGCGGAGATCTGACATTTGTCAGTCAGAAAGGAGAAGGCAGTTCCTTTACCTTCACCTTTACTGCACAGCCCACAGAAATTCCTGAAAAATATGACTATACAGCAGTACAGCCTGCTGATGAAAAAGAACAGCATACTAGAATTCTTGTCGCGGAGGACAATGAACTCAACGGTGAAATTATCATTGAACTGCTCAACAGCGTCGGTTTTGAAACAGAACTCGCTGAAAACGGAAAAATAGCTCTCCAAAAGTTTTTGGATTCAAAGCCTGATACTTTCGGCGTTATCCTTATGGATCTTCTGATGCCTGAAATGGACGGTTTTGAGACTGCAAAAGCTATTCGTGCTTTAGACAGACCGGATGCTAAAACAGTTCGTATCTTTGCTTGCAGTGCAAACTCTTTGTCAGAGAATAAAGACAAAGCTCTGGCAAGCGGAATGGATGATTTTATTGAAAAACCTTTGAACATTGATAAACTTCTCAAAATGATAAACGCATAAATAAAGTTAAAATAAGCGCACTACTTTTTAGCAGTGCGCTGTTTTTGTAAAAGATATTTATTATTTCTTATTGTCTTTCATTTATTATCATTATAATATCTGAGCGAAAATTTACCTTTTCCGCTGTTTTTTGCCTCATATAGAGCTTTATCTGCCTGATGTAAAAGAGAAACATAATCCGTTTCTTTATTTTCGACAATAACTGCTCCAATACTGCAGCTTTCCATAACTCCTATTTTTTCATGAGATATTTTTCCAAACCTTTCGCTTATAAGGAGACACTTCTCAGCCAATACGTTCTCATCGATCAACTCTTTAACAAGAACTATAAACTCGTCTCCTCCAAAACGTCCTATTATATCATTTGAACGAAAAATGCTATCCAAAACTTCGCCAAAACATTGGAGTATAATATCTCCGTTTTGATGCCCAAAAGTATCATTAATTCGTTTAAAGTCATCCAAATCAAGAAAAAGTACTGAACAATTAACTGACGGATTATTAAATTCAAGATACTTCTGCATTTGCTTTTCACACCCTTGTTTATTATAAATACCGGGCAGAAAAGCGTCTCTGACACTAAGCTCTTTGAATTTATTACGAATTTGATAATCTCTTATCCGCAAGTGAATGATTATGATGGATACGACAACAGAAAAGCCAAAACTAACTATTGCATAAAACACATCATACTGTCCAATAGTAGGATCTTTGAATATCAACACCGCAATAACATAGATTATATCAAAAAAACCAATTAGACCCAAAGATAAATTAAGCGGAAAAATAAATAAAGCAGGAAAAGCTACACATAACATTGGCATAAAACAGCTAGGTGCAGCCGTATCGCTGAACACATCTATCAATATTATGAATACAAAAAGAATACATTCAAATAGTATACACAGTGCATTAATAAATTTTGTACTGTTTAAGCCCTTTTTCATATACAAAAATGTTATCAAATAAAACAATAGCGACACAGGAAGAAAAATTATATGCTGAGGAGATGCCTTCCAGCCTCTTATAATAAACGGCGTTGCAAAGAGAAAGAGTACAAGCAAAATAATTGTTGCTAAGCTAAGTCTCTCCAATATACGAAGATTGAGCTTTGCAATTTCATTTTTCTCCTTGCTGAAGTATTGCCGTCTGTTTTTAATATTATTTTTTATATTATTTATTATTATATTCACATCAACCTGCTTCCTCTCGCTTTGCAGAATATTTTTGTCATTTAAAAATATTCAACCAGACTATATAAAAGTTAAGTACAACAGCATCCGTTTAATTGTTTTCATTTATTGCCTCAATAATTCTTTCATATTCTTCAGTAATATCAGGCATCATATCAACTGCTCCCTGCCAATCTCCGGATCTAAAAGACTCCACCTGACAAGTAAGCAAGCTGAAAAGAGATGTCATAGAAAGATTACCGCTAACTCCTTTTAGAGTATGTGAAGCAGTGAGTGCTCCGTCCTTATCATTTGCCGCAATGGCATCAGTCAGTTTTTTATAATTTACGTCTGTCAAAAATTTATTTAAAAAACGTTCCAAAAGTGCTTCGTTTCCCATAAATCGTTCCAAAGCAGAATCCACATTGATATTCGCATCAATTAACTGTTTTTTTCTAAAGGCATCCATTATTAAACCCTCCTATTTATTATTTTGTGTATATAAATGATGTAAAGTTTCTTCAGCAGAAAAAAAGCAATCCAAAAGATGGGGATTAAACACACCGCATTGACCATCACGAATCATCTCTAAAACTGTCTCACGAGGAAAAGCATCTTTATAAACTCGTTTACAGCTAAGTGCGTCATAAACATCAGCAAGAGATACGATTTGAGCACCAAGAGAAATTTCATCACCCTTCAGTCCGTCCGGATAACCGCGTCCGTCCCAGCGTTCATGGTGATGCCGTGCAATATCATATGCGTAATAATATATGCCGTTTTCACGAAGCTGGGGAATTTTTTCCAACAAACGCGCACCTTGTATCGTATGGGTTTTCATTATTTCAAACTCTTCATTTGTCAGCTTACCGGGCTTGCTAAGAATGTAATCCGGAATAGCTATTTTTCCCACATCGTGCATAATAGACGCCAAAGCAATGTTTTTTATATCATCTTCACTAAGGCCATCGCCCAT
This sequence comes from uncultured Clostridia bacterium, assembly GCA_947589185.1. Classification (GTDB taxonomy): domain Bacteria; phylum Bacillota; class Clostridia; order Oscillospirales; family Ruminococcaceae; genus UMGS1601. Next base: position 143,820 of record CANQCK010000003.1, read on the forward strand.
TTCCGTATTGGTCAGCAAAAACTCTGTTATATCATGAATACGCCGAACGTGCTCGCCCGATTCTCCGTCACGAAACTCAATAGCCGTCGACAGAGCTTCAATCATACCCTGATTAAGTTCTATAATCTTCTGCGATTTTTCCAACAGTTCCAAATTCTGCTGCTCTACCCTGTTGCCCAGACGCTTACGCACCTGAAACAGTTCTACAATGGAGTTTACACGACGCAAAACTAAATACGGAACAACAGGTTTAAGTATAACGTCCATTACACCCAATCTATAGGCTTTCTCTATCGTACTGTCATTAGCCTCAGCAGTAATCATAAACACAGGTATTTTTTTCTCAAGACCAGCCTCTCTTAAATGATGAAGCACTTCCAAACCGTCCATTTCCGGCATCATTACATCTAAAAGAATTGCACAATATTTTTCAGGATCATCAAGAACCTTTTGCAGACCTACTTTCCCATTTTCCGCCTCCTCAGCGGTGTAGTAATTGGAAAAAATATTATCCAAAATACCACGGTTGATCTCATCATCGTCTACAATTAGAATATGATCGCCTGATATATAATTGTTTTTCTTCAATATAGAAGATTTCATAATTTTCTCCTCACAAATTTAATAATACTTTTACCTCTTATACTATTTTATAATATTTTAAAATATTTTGCAAATGCATCTTATCTAAAAATTTTTACACTTAAATATTCCTCACTTTCGGTTATTTCAAAAAAGCTGTATTATCACTCGAAATCAGAAATGATTCTTTCATCAATATCCTGACCTTTAGACAATTTAAGAAATATAAATCCAACGTGCTATCCACAAAAGATATGGGGACTTTTCAAAATACCTAGAGCGTGAACTCTAATGCGAAACAAACCGGGTGTTGTAAAATCCAGCTTATCGTTCAAATGTTTAAGTATAATATCATAATTCGATTATAATGTCAATAAGATTTAATAATTCTTCTTTTGAAATATATAACTTGACGAAGTATCATCAGATATGATAAAATGATTATATATTATTAAATACATATTAAGCAATTTAGCTGCACTATACAATAATAAGTTTTGATCTCTAAATTTTTATTGGTCAATATTTTACAAAATTGGGAGTTGTATGATTTATGAAAGGAAAAATCAGAGTTAAGGAAAAAAGCCTTACCGCAACTATTATAATGATCATTGTTTTGTCTGTGCTTTTTGTTTCTGCATATATTCAAAGCAGTTCAATTATAAGAAAGCGCAGTCTTAGCCGTATGGAAGAAGGAGTTAACACCGTAATTGAAGAGATTACAGGTAAACTCAGCAGAGACAGTAAAATTTTGAATTCTGCTGCGAATATCCTTTCCACAGCTGATAACTTTGATACTGAAACTATGAAAGAAGCAATGACTGCATTTTCACCTCTTATGGAAACTATGAAGATGAATATTCTTATGCCTGACAATACAGTTATTTCAGCTAATGGTAATACAATGGACGGAAGCAATTCGATTTCTTTTAAGAATGAAGCACCGCTTGGAGAACACGTTTCCAATCGTATGACCAGCATTATTGACGATAACACTCTCATTCTGAGACATTTTGTTCCTATAATCAAAAACGGGGAAACTGTCGCTCTTCTCTTTGGTGTGACAAGACTGTCTGAACTGCCAAAGATTATGAATATAGATAATATATACAACGCCAGTGCAAGCGTTTTTATTATCGACACTGAAAACGGCGATTTTATTATGGACACATGGCATGAATCGCTTGGTAATATTAAAGATTTTAAAATGCGTAAAACACGCGGAAAAAACAGTTGGGATAACAATTTGCAGAAACTGATGAACAGAGAAACAGGATATATTGAATATAAGTCTCAAAAATCTAATGAATGGACTTATCTTTACTATTCTCCCGCAAAAATCAATCAATGGACAATTGCCGTTTCTGTACCAAAAAAAGAAGCCTTTCAAAGCGTGTACGCTATCCGACGTGTTTGGTTGATAATTGCAAGTCTTGCGGTAATAGCTGTTGCCATTTATTATCTCTGGGTTCGTAAAAATGCTAAACAAGTTATCAATAATGCTGTCGAACAGGCAGTTTTGGAAGAAAAGCTCCAAAAGGCTGAGGCTGCGGAACGTGCCAAAACAATGTTTTTATCTAATATGTCCCATGATATCCGCACACCGATGAACGCAATTATCGGCTTTACAACTCTTGCCGAGACAAATATAGATAACAAAGAACGAGTTCAGAATTATCTTTCTAAGATTTTGTCATCAAGCAATCACTTGCTTAGTCTTATCAACGATATTCTTGATATGAGCCGTATAGAAAGCGGCAGACTTAATATCGAAGAAAAAGAATGCAGCATTTCTGACATATTCAGGGATATGCGTAATATTATTCAGACGCAGATGCATCAAAAACAGCTTAATTTTTATATGGATACTATTGACGTTATCGACGAGGATATTTATTGCGACAAGCTGCACGTCAACCAAGTTTTGCTTAATCTTCTAAGCAATGCAATCAAGTTTACTCCGGCAGGTGGTTCTGTTTCGCTTACCATAAAACAAAAGCAAAATGCTCCAAAGGGCTACGGTGCATACGAAATACGTGTTAAAGATACCGGAATAGGTATGAGCAAAGATTTTGTTAAGCATGTTTTTTCTCCTTTTGAGCGTGAGAGAACTTCTACTGTAAGCGGTATTCAAGGAACCGGTCTTGGAATGCCTATAACAAAAAGCATCGTTGAAACAATGGGCGGTACAATTGAGGTTGAAACCGAACAAGGAAAAGGAACTGAATTTATTATCAATCTTGAGTTCCGTCTGCAAACTGAATCCAAACAGATTCATCCTATAAGTGAGCTTCAGGGGCTGAGGGCTCTTGTGGTTGACGATAATTTCGACACCTGCGACAGTGTTACCAAAATGCTTATGCAGATAGGTATGCGTTCTGAATGGACATTGCATGGAAAGGAAGCGGTTTTACGTGCAAAGCAGGCTATTGAAATAGGCGATGAATATTATGCTTATATATTAGACTGGGCATTGCCTGATTTAGGCGGTATTGAAGTAGCAAGACAGATACGCTCTTTTGCGGGTGAAAATATACCCATTATTATACTCACCGCATATGATTGGAGTGCTATTGAGGACGAAGCAAGAGAAGCCGGAGTTACCGCATTCTGCAACAAACCTATATTTATGTCCGAACTTAGAGACACACTTGCATCTGTAATCAGCAAGGCAGATCTGCCTCAAAAGGAATCAATATTGCCGGATACATCAGATGAACTTAAAGGAAAGCGTTTGCTTCTTGTAGAGGACAACGAACTAAACCTTGAAATAGCACAAGAGATTTTAACAGAAAGCGGATTTTTAGTTGAAACAGCAGAAGACGGTACAGTTGCCGTAGATAAGGTAAAGAATTCACAGCCGGGTTATTACGATTTAGTTCTTATGGATGTACAAATGCCGATCATGAACGGATATGAAGCAACAAAGGCAATTCGCGAACTGGACAACGAAGAGCTTGCTAATATACCTATAGTAGCTATGACTGCAAATGCTTTCGATGAAGATGTCAAGCTGTCTATGGAGGCAAAAATGAACGGACACCTGGCAAAACCGATCGATGTCAATAGACTTATGGAAACCCTGCAAGAGATTCTGATAAATCCAAATACATAAAAGCAATAATATTTTTGAGCAGACACAATTATTGCAATGTATAGTGAAAGCAGACACGAAAAAGTGTTTGCTTTCATTTTTTACATAAAAGAACTAACGGAAAGCCAGTATTACTCCGCAATGTTCTTATAAGAATAACAGAAATCCCAAACCATCAAGAACTTTGACAGTAAGGGATTTCTTTTTATTTAATCTGAAAACGAAGCCGACAATTAAAAACATTTAGAACTACACTTATTTTAGTTTCTACCTTTCGCTTTGATAGCTATATTGCAGCAAGCATTAGAAGTAATATAGAATAATTTTATCAAGCATTGATATGCGAGTATCGCTTGCTACGCATTCAGTCTTAGTCTGCTTTCGTTCTCGACCTCAAATCTATCACCTGAAACTAACAGTCTGAGCGATTTACATTCAATTTCCGAAAGGAATTCATCAGTAATGAGATTTTCAATATTACGTCTGATTATTCGTGATATTTCTCTTGCACCGTACTCATTAGAATGACCGTCACGGCTGAGTTTTTTTGCAACATCGGCGTTATACGAAAGCTTAATACCCAGTGCTTTACATCTGTCAGACAGCTTTTTAAGCTCCAGATTTGCAATTTCAAAAAGGTTTTCGTCAGTGAGCATATCAAAGGTAATTATTTCATCTATTCTGTTGATAAGCTCAGGCGAGAAAATCTTTTTAAGTTCTGTTTTTACCTCTTTATCATTAAGACTGTTAGTTCTGACTGTTTGTGAAAATCCAAATGAATTGTCGCTAATGATTTTTCTGGCACCTATATTAGACGTCATAATTATAATAGTATTCTTAAACGACACTCTGCGTCCTGTAGAATCGGTCAAAAAGCCGTCCTCTAAAATTTGCAGAAGAATATTGAGAATATCGGGATGTGCCTTTTCGATCTCATCTAACAAGATAAGAGAATACGGATTTCTTCTGACCCTTTCTGTAAGCATATTTCCGTTGGGGCTGTCAAATCCGACATATCCGGGAGGCGAACCTATAATTTTCGACACACTGTATTTTTCCATAAATTCAGACATATCAAGTCTTATCATATTATTTTCCCCACCGAATATCTCATTGGCAAGCTCTTTTGCAAGTGCAGTTTTTCCGACTCCGCTCGAACCCAAAAACACAAATGAACCGATAGGTCTTGATGCGTCCTTAAGACCGACTCTTCCGCGTTTTATTGCAAAGGAAACAGCCTCAATAGCACGGCTCTGTCCGATTATTTTTTTAGATAGATTTTCCTTTAAAGAACATAGCTTTAAACGCTCGCTCTTTTTTATTGTTTCAAGAGGAACAGAAACAATATTTGAAATACGCTTATCTATATCGATTTTCAAAACTCTTTTTGTATTTCCGGCATCAAACGAATTGCTGTAGGTTTTAGACAGTCTGTCAAGGTAGTCGTTTTTGCTTATTTTCCCGAGCACATAATCGTTAAACACTTCATACATTTCACCTGTGCTTATGTCATCGCTTTCACTTCGCTCCAGATGAACATAAGCACACGCTTCATCTATAAGGTCAATAGCCTTATCGGGAAAATGTCTGTCTGTTAAATATCTGCCTGACAGCTTTACAGCTTCAGAAATGGCTTCATCTGTGATTTTAAGACCGTGAAACGCTTCATATTTAGGCACAATCCCCTTTAATATTTTCATAGTTGTCTTTTCATCAGGCTCCTCTACCTTTACTGTCTGAAACCGTCTTTCAAATGCAGAGTCTTTTTCTATATACATTTTGTATTCATCGAATGTGGTTGCACCTATTATACTTATTTCTCCTCTGGCAAGAGCCGGCTTTAAAATGTTAGCTGCGTCTATTGCACCCTCTGCTGCACCTGCACCTATAATATTATGAATTTCATCAATAAAGAGTATTATTCCGCTTGACCTTTTTGCTTCTTTTATACAATATTTCAGACGCTCTTCAAAGTCTCCTCTGTACTTTGCACCTGCCAGCAGCTCGGTAATGTCAAGAGTGAATATTCTTTTTCCCTGCAAAATTGAAGGAACTTCCTTTTTGTAAATTCTTTGTGCAAGAGCTTCAACTATAGCAGTTTTTCCTACTCCCGCCTCACCGACTAAACATGGGTTGTTTTTTTGTCTTCTTGACAAAATTGCTATAACCTGATTTATCTCATTGTCACGTTCCAAGACAGGATCAAAGTTCTCCGCCGCCTCTTTCCCTGTAAGCTCTCTGCCGTATTTTGAAAGGTATTTCAGCTTCTCACTATTTTGCTTAAAGAGCGCAATATCCGCTTTTCCTATTGTTGAGCAATCGTTGTAAAGCTTTGAAATTGGTATGTCAAGTTCTTCTAAAATCTGCATTGCCTGAGAGCCTCCCTGCCTGAGCATAAGCATTAACAGATGCTCTGTTCCGCACTGCTTTGAACCCAGACTTTTAGATAATGAAAGTGCCCCGTTTAATATTTTTTCTGCTGTTGGCGTCATACAGTCTTCATAATCTTCAAGCCGGCAGGGAGTTCCTATACCGACCATTTCTTCAAGTTTTTCTAAAACGTCATTTTTATTTACCCCGTTTCTTAACAGTACAACCGAAGCCGTACAGCCTCCGTTTTCAAGAAATGATAACAAAATATGCTCGCTTCCCACATAAGTATGCCCCAGCTTTCCTGCAATATTTTTAGCGTCGTCTAATATTTCTCTGCATTTTTTAGTAAACTCATCAGAATTATAATTATTCATAAACCGTTCTCCCTCTTATATTGCCTGTTCATAGCCGAAATCTGTTTGGATTTCATAATTTTTAATCAAATTATCAAAGTATATTCTGTTAAATAAGTTTTGGCAAATTCTTTAGAATTATTCTCTATATATTTTATGCATCAACTATTTGTCTGTAACACTTTTTTAAAAATACCATACACTGTATTATAAAGCAAAATTATTCGTCAGAAAACACGAATAATCTCTTTCTGCTCTATGGCTGCCCGGCAGCCTTGCAGAAGACGCTTTATAAAATTCTATACATTGAAAAGGAGTGCGTACTAATGGGATGCTCAAACTGCTCATGGATTATCATTTTAATCCTTATCTTATTCTGCTGCGGTAACAACGCTTTCGGTAACAACGGCTGTGGCTGCGGCAACGACTGCGGATGCGGTTGCAACTAAAAAACAGTTGAAATGTGAAAAGACCTGAAGATATATCTTCAGGTCTTTTCCTATTTTAAGCATGCAAATTTAAAAATCATAATAAAAATATCAATTCAAGCAAATAATAACTGTGTTGTTGACAGGCAGTGTTAATTGTTGTATAATGTCTTTAAAGAAAAAATACATACTAAAAATATATAGTTTTCTATCAGAATCAGGACGATAACAGAACGAAAGAAAGGCGGTAAATTTATGGGAAATAAATCAGAAGGCAAGGGTTTTTGGCTTATATTAAGTGCACTTGTTATCATTGCGGCTTCATCAGTTTATTTTGTATACAAATTAATGAGCGATAAGGCTTATAATGAAAAATGGCAGGATTACGACGAGTGCGGAATAATGTGATCTTACCTTAAAATATTTTCAGCGGAACAGTTTGTTCTGCTCAGAATGTAGATAAAGTCTGTTTTTAGGGGCAGCCCTCTCTTGCAGGGCATGCCCCTCTTTAAAAATAGTCCACTGGACTATTTTTAAATTC
>CANQCK010000004.1 GCA_947589185.1 uncultured Clostridia bacterium
TATATTGAGAACCACTCTTTGTTTCTTGACTTAAAAATAATGCTCCAGACGCTTAAAATTATTTTTGTTCCCGAAAGCACCGAAGGCGTGGAAAGCGGAAAAACGACGGCTAAAAAAGTAAATAAAAAAATTGAGAATAAATAGGTTAATTTAATCAGGAAGATGAAATAAACTTTATTGCTAAGACGGCTTATAAATAAAGCCGTCTTTTTATTAAGACTTATACATATTTACATATACAAAAACACCGACGCAGAAATTTCTACGTCGGCATTTATTATATAGGATTTTCTAAAGCCTATCTTACTTTTCCTCTTCGCCGTAAAGCTTTTGTAGTCTTAGCAGATAATCGTATCTGTCAGCTGCATTCTTAACCGCATTGTCAAACAGCTTTTCAGCTCTTTCAGGATTTTGTCTAGCAAGAGCGTTGTATCTAACCTCACCCATAATGAAGTCTTTATAATCAGATGTTGGAGCCTTAGAATCAAGTGTAAACGGATTCTTGCCCTCTGCCTTTAATGCAGGATTATATCTGTATAAATGCCAGTAACCTGCCTGAACAGCTTTCTTTTCCTCTGTCTGAGCGATTGACATTCCGCCCTTGATACCGTGGTTGATACATGGAGCATAGCCGATAATCAGTGACGGTCCGTGGTAAGCTTCAGCCTCAGTGATTGCTTTGATGCACTGGTTGTAGTCAGCACCCATAGCAACGTGAGCAACATATACATATCCGTAACTCATAGCAATTCCTGCTAAGTCTTTCTTCTTGACTTCCTTACCTGCTGCTGCGAACTGTGCGATTGCTCCTGTAGGAGTTGCTTTTGACGATTGTCCGCCTGTGTTTGAGTAAACCTCTGTGTCGAATACGAAGATGTTTACGTCCTCGCCCTGTGCGATAACGTGGTCTAAGCCTGAGAATCCAATATCATAAGCCCAGCCGTCTCCTCCGAATACCCACATTGATTTCTTTCTCAGGAAATCTTTATCCTTGAGAATTTCGTCAGCGGCCTTTGTATTAGCCTTTGTGAGAGCTGAGATTAGCTCGTCTGTAGCGGCTGAGTTAGCAGCACCGTCGTGGATAGTTGAAAGATATGCGTCAATTGCTTTCTTAAGAGATGTGCTCTTAGTGGTCTTTTTGAGTTCGAGAACTTTTGCGATAACTCTTTGTCTGATAGTGTTCTGTGCCAGGAACATTCCATAGCCGTACTCAGCATTGTCCTCGAACAATGAGTTTGCCCAAGCAGGACCTTTACCAAGAGCGTTCTTTGTATACGGAGTTGTAGGTGCAGAACCGCCCCAGATAGATGAACAGCCTGTTGCGTTTGCAATATACATTCTGTCGCCGAACAATTGAGTTATGAGCTTAGCGTAAGGAGTTTCTCCGCAGCCTGCGCAAGCGCCTGAGAATTCGAGAAGCGGCTGTTTGAACTGTGAACCTTTAACAGTAGTAGCCTTGAACTTTTCAAGTACGTCAGGTTTCTCAGGAAGAGTTAAACCGTAGTTGAATACTTCCTGCTCTGCGATCTGTGTTTCAAGAGGCATCATATTGAGAGCCTTGTTGCCCTTCTTGCCCGGACATACGTTTACGCATGAACCGCATCCTGTACAGTCGAGAGCCGACATGGTTACAACAAAGTTGTAGCCCGGCATTCCCGTCATAGGAACAGCCTTTTTCTTAGCAAGCTCAGGAGCATTTTCAAGCTCTTCGTCAGTCATAACTGCCGGACGGATTACAGCGTGCGGGCAAACATATGAGCAGAAGTTGCACTGAATACAATTTTCGCTTATCCATGAAGGAACGTCAACTGCAATTCCTCTCTTTTCAAATGCAGCAGAGCCCTGTGGGAAAGTACCGTCTGCCATATCAACGAATGTTGAAACAGGAAGCTTATCTCCCTCTTGTGCGTTGCAAGGAATTTGAATTTCATTAATAAACTTCTGGAGAACCTTGTCGTTTGTCTTGACCTTAGCCATACCCATTCTGCTGTCTTTAGCCTTTTTCCAAGACTCAGGTACTTTTATTTCAACGACCTGCTCGCAGCCTGCGTCGATGGCGTCGTGGTTCATCTTAACGATAGCCTCGCCCTTCTTTGAATAAGAAGCTGTAGCGGCGTCTTTCATATATTTAATAGCGTCTTTCATAGGAATGATACCCGACAGCTTGAAGAATGCAGACTGTAAAACAGTGTTGATTCTGTTGCCAAGACCGATTTCCTTACCTATCTTAACACCGTTTATCGTGTAGAACTTAATGTTGTTCTCGGCAATATATCTCTTGACCTGACCTGGCAGGTTCTTTTCAAGACCCTTCATATCCCACTGAGTGTTGAGCAGGAAAGTTCCGCCCGGTTTGATGTCAGATACCATATCATACTTGTTGATATATGACTCGTTATGGCAAGCTACAAAATCAGCCTGATTAATAAGATATGTTGATTTGATAGGTGTTTCACCAAATCTCAGGTGAGAAACTGTTACACCGCCCGACTTCTTTGAATCGTATGAGAAATATGCCTGTGCATAAAGGTCTGTATGGTCTCCGATAATCTTAATTGAGTTCTTATTAGCGCCGACAGTACCGTCTGCACCAAGACCCCAGAACTTACAAGCGGTCGTTCCCTTAGGAGCTGAATCAAGCTTTTCGTCAGCGTCAAGTGAAAGGTAAGTTACGTCGTCGTCAATACCGATAGTAAATCTCGGCTTGAAGTTCTCTTTCCACTCAGCATTCCAGAATACTGCCTTTATCTGTGCAGGAGTTGTATCCTTTGAACCTAAGCCGTATCTTCCCGAAGCAACTGTGATGTTGTGGAACTGTGTTCCCTTGAGAGCTGCAACAACGTCGAGATATAAAGGTTCGCCCAAAGAACCAGGCTCCTTAGTTCTGTCAAGAACAGAAATCTGTGTGCAGGTGTCCGGAATAGCCTCGACCAGCTTATCAGCACAGAAAGGTCTGTATAGTCTTACCTTAACAAGACCCAGTTTTGTTCCCTCAGTAGCGTTTAGGTAATCTATTGTTTCTTCAATTGTGTCGCAAACTGAACCCATAGCTACGATAACGTGTTCAGCGTCAGGAGCACCGTAATAGTTGAACAGCTTATAATCTGTACCTATTTTCTTATTTACCTTATCCATATATTCTTCAACAACGCCTGGTATCGCATCATAATACTTGTTGCAAGCCTCACGAGCCTGGAAGAATATATCCGGGTTCTGAGCAGTACCGCGAAGAACAGGATGCTCAGGATTTAATGCTCTGTCTCTGAAAGCCTGAAGAGCCTTCTTGTCAACCATTTTAGCAACGTCTTCTTTATCCCAGACTTCAATCTTTTGAATTTCGTGAGAAGTTCTGAAACCGTCAAAGAAGTGCAGGAAAGGCACTCTGCCCTTGATTGTTGCAAGGTGAGCAACAGTACCTAAGTCCATAACCTCCTGAGGGTTTGATGAACACAGCATTGCAAAACCTGTCTGACGGCATGCGTAAATATCAGAGTGATCTCCGAAGATGTTCAGAGCGTGTGATGCAACGCATCGAGCAGAAACGTGAATTACACACGGCAGCAGCTCTCCTGCGATTTTATACATATTAGGAATCATAAGAAGTAATCCCTGTGAAGCTGTATAAGTTGTTGTAAGAGCTCCGGCAGCCAAAGAACCGTGAACTGTTCCTGATGCACCTGCTTCCGACTGCATTTCTGCAACCTTAACAGGTGTGCCGAAAATGTTTGTCTGTCCCTTTGCCGACCATTGGTCAGTAACCTCAGCCATTACTGAAGATGGGGTGATAGGATAGATAGCAGCTACCTCTGTAAATGGGTATGACGCCCACGCAGCAGCATTGTTACCATCCATGGTTTTCATTTTTCTTGCCATTTTTATATCCTCCTCAAAAATGTTTAGCAATGAATATTTTTTATTACTTTTTAAAGTAAATATATAAAACAAACTGAATTAAATCCATTACTTCAAATATATATTTTATCACATCTTATTTTATTTGTAAAGGCATTAAAGCTGTTTTTAATGAAGATTTTGTTATTAATGCCATATAATTATTAAAATTTTCTTGAAATATTCACAGTTAATTATAACAGGAAATTCTTAAATAAAAAACGGCTTCTTTAAGAAGCCGTTAATCATCGTTATTTGAATATTAGTTTCCGTATTTTGCGATTGAAAGCTTGATTCCAACGCCCATTGTTGAAGCAACAGTAAGGCTCTTTAAATATTGACCTTTCAAAGCCGAAGGTCTTGCCTTGATAACTGCGTCCATTAAAGCTTCAAGGTTCTCATTCAGCTTATCTTTTCCGAATGAAGCCTTTCCGATAGGGCAGTGGATGATGTTTGATTTGTCAAGACGGTATTCGATTTTACCTGCCTTAGCCTCTGTAACTGCCTTTGCAACGTCAGGAGTAACTGTTCCTGCTTTTGGGTTAGGCATAAGACCTCTAGGTCCTAAAACCTTACCAAGACGTCCTACAATACCCATCATATCAGGGCTTGCTACTACAACGTCGAAGTCCATCCAGTTTTCTTTCTGAATTTTCTCAACAAGATCCATACCGCCTACATAATCAGCACCTGCGGCTTTAGCGTCGTCGTATTTGTCTTCCTTGCAGAAAACGCATACTCTTACGTTCTTACCTGTTCCGTTTGGCAAAACTACTGCACCACGAACTTGCTGGTCGGCATAACGTGAGTCAACGCCAAGACGGATATGAGCTTCAATAGTTTCATCAAATTTTGCTTTTGCACAGCTGCAAGCCAAGTCAAGGGCTTCAGGTGCATCGTATAATTTTGCTTTATCGACAGCCTTTTCGCTCTCGATATATCTCTTGCCATGTTTCATTATAATTTTTCCTCCTCATTAAGTGGTAATACCGAATGCTCTTTCGCAATTCGGTTAGCGGAATAATCCTCCCACGATTAGAAGTCAGATTTCAGAAGTCTGAGGTCAAAGCCTTTACTTCTTCCTCGTCGTTCTTAGTCAACAACCTCGATACCCATTGAGCGAGCCGTTCCGGCTATCATACTCATTGCAGCTTCTTCTGTTGCTGCGTTAAGGTCAGGCTTTTTCTGCTCGGCAATTTGTTTGATTTGCTCTTTTGTGATTTTAGCAACCTTTTTCTTATTAGGTTCACCGGATGCGTGTTCAATTCCGCAAGCCTTCTTTATTAGTACGGCAGCCGGCGGTGTTTTTGTGATAAATGTGAATGAACGGTCAGCATAAACTGTGATAACAACCGGAATGATAAGACCGGCGTCATTTTTCGTTCTCTCATTGAAATCCTTTGTGAATGCTCCGATGTTGATACCGTGTTGTCCCAAAGCAGGTCCAACAGGCGGTGCAGGTGTTGCTTTTCCTGCGGGAATTTGCAGCTTTACATAGCCTACTACTTTTTGTGCCATCTTTTCGCACCTCCATAAATTGTGGTAAAGGCGAGTTAATAAATATTTTAACTCTCCCACTTTTGAAGCAAGATGTTTATATAAAAATCAGCTTCTAAAAAACGAATTAATCCAATTTTGCTACTTGTGTAAGAGGCAGAGCAACCGGCGTTTCTCTTCCAAACATTGATACTATAACATTGACTATCTGCTCTTCAAGGTCAACAGACTCAACTGTGCCTGTAAAGCCTTCAAATGAACCTCCCGTAACAGAAACGCTGTCGCCTTCTTTGTAGTTGACCTCGATTTCGGCGGGTTTTGTGTCAACGCCCAAAGCTTCAACTTCAGCTTCAGTCAGCGGAATCGGTTTGGAACCCGGTCCGACAAAGCCTGTTACGCCCGTGATATTTCTCACGATATACCATGTATCATCTGTCATAACCATCTTCACAAGAACATAGCTTGGAAACAGCTTTCTTTCAGCCTCCTTTATCTCGCCCTCTTTTCCTACCTCGGAATATGATTCCATAGGTACTTTTATTTCAGGGATAAGATCATGGAGCTTTCGGTTTTCAACAACCTTTTCAATACTTTGAGCTACCTTATTTTCATAGCCGGAATAGGTATGGATAACATACCACTTAGCTTGTTCTGACATAAACAGCAATACCTCCTGTTGTTAAAAAACCATTTTCATTTCATTACTTAATACCAAGCAGAAGTTTAACAAGCTGTGATAAGCCGAGGTCAATACCTGCAAGAACCAAGCCGCATATTACACAGAGAATAAGTACTATGCCTGTGTTATTTACGACCTGACTTCTGCTCGGCCATACAACTTTTTTAATTTCTGATTTTAAGTCTCTGCAATACTTGACGATTTTATTTCCGCCCTTTTGCTTAACGGCAGTGGAATCTTTAGCCATTTTAAAAACTCCTTTCGTCTACTTTGTTTCTTTGTGAAGAGTGTGCTTCTTACAATACTTGCAATGCTTCATCATTTCAAGTCTGTCAGGGTCATTCTTCTTGTTCTTTTTTGTTGCGTAGTTTCTTTGCTTGCATTCTGTGCAAGCGAGTGTTATTTTTACTCTCATTTCGGCACCTCCCGACGAAATTTGCGTTTCGGTATAAGAAGAAACGCATGTCCAATTGCCTCCCTCCATACAGTTTAAAAAACCATATGCCGTCTGATTTACGGTTTGAAGCCTTTATTTACTCTTTTCGGTACGATCAATGAAAAAGCCGATACTTAAAAAAGAGTGCAAAAAAATAGACCTCATAAAGAGGTAAAACAATCATACCATACTTTATAAGGTTTTGTCAAGCAATTTTTTGCTTTTTTTATGAATAATTCCAAAAGCACAATATATAGTGCAAAGACTAAACAGATAAATCAAAATTTGGCATATTAATTTTGAATATCGTCGTCTAAAAATTCTTCAATTATATATCTCGGACGTTTTTTTGTTTCTAAGAAGACCTTACCGATATATTCGCCTATTATTCCGATCGCCAATAGCTGAAGTCCGCCAAGTAGCCAGATAGACGTGATAAGAGAAGCCCAGCCGCTTACCGAGTGACCGGTAAAGTAGCTTATCAGCGAATATAAAAGCATAATTCCGCTTACCAGAACAAATATTACACCCAAAGATGTAATCATTTTTATGGGTTTTATACTGAAAGATGTTATACCGTCGAGGGCAAATGAAATCATTTTTTTCAAAGGATATTTGCTTTCCCCGGCATAGCGTTCTTTTCTGTCGTAGTAAACCTTCGCCGACTTATATCCAACAAGAGGTACAATTCCTCTCAAAAACAGGTTTACTTCATTGAATTCAAACAAACCTTCCAAAGCTCTGCTGCCTAAAAGACGGTAGTCGGCATGATTTGTGACAATTTCAGCACCCATCAGCTTCATCAGTTTATAAAAAATTCCTGCTGTTTTACACTTGAAAAAGGTGTCGCTTATTCTTGAGCTTCTTACTCCGTATACGATTTCGTTTCCCTCTTCGTATTTTTTTACGAACTCGTCAATTACATTTATATCGTCCTGCAAATCTGCGTCCATTGAAATAACAGCGTCGCACTTTCCTCTTGCACAGTCAAGCCCTGACAAAAGTGCATTCTGATGGCCTTGATTCCTAGTCAGCTTGCAGCCTGAGAACATTCTGTCGCTGTAATGAATTTTTGTAATAAGCTCCCATGTTTTATCGCTTGAGCCGTCGTCAACAAGAATAACCTTGCTGTCGTCTGTAATAATGCCTTCAGACATAAGAGAGTGCATTTTTTCCCTGAGCCTTGAAGCTGTTTCTAAAAGTACAGTCTCTTCATTATAACATGGAATAACAATATATAATTTAGTCATTTCAATCACCGTGACTTTGCATAGTAAAGTCATACCTTTCATCGGATTTACGACCCGATTCCGGCTCTGCCGGAATTGCCGTGCTGTTTTTTACGGCAAAGGCTCAAAACGTGCGTTAATTTATCACGATAAACCTTTTAAAATAACAATTTTTATATATTAAGAATGCCCAAGGTTTTGTCTGAATAATCAGAAAATGTATTTTTTTATAATACTGTACGTTATGTAATAGTTTTATTTTGAAATATCCTGCTGTTCTAATTTTTCCAGACAGCTTTTGCAAACCTGTTTTCCGTTGAGTTCCGTACATTCGTCATAATCTACCGGCTCGTCGCATAGTACGCATTTATTCTGATATTTGCGAAGTATAATTGTATTGTCATCTGTGAAAATTTCTATAGGATCACCTGTGTATAAATTAAGTCTCTTTCTGATTTCTATGGGCAAAGTTATTCTTCCTGCCAAATCAAAACGTC
Organism: uncultured Clostridia bacterium; assembly: GCA_947589185.1. Taxonomy (GTDB): domain Bacteria; phylum Bacillota; class Clostridia; order Oscillospirales; family Ruminococcaceae; genus UMGS1601. The sequence continues at coordinate 8,230 of CANQCK010000004.1, forward strand.
TAACAATACCGATGTCTTTCAAAATAAATCACCTTCATCTGTAGTTTTATACTTTAATTCTAATTCATTTTACATAATTTGTCAAGGGATTATTTTGTTGTATTCAAAAATTTTTTAATAAGCTTTTCCCCAAAGCACCATATGTTTAGCAGGTTTACCACAGCAAACACATTTATCGTCGATATTTTCCTGTTCAAAAGGTATGCACCTTGAACCTGCTCCCGTTTTTTCTTTTACTTCGTTCTCGCACGCTTCGTCGCCGCACCACATAGCTTTAATGAAGCCGTCGCCTTTTTCGTCTAATGTCTTTGCGATTTCTTCAATACTCTTGCAGCGGTAGGTTTTGTTTTCACGGTTTTGAAGAGCTTTTTCATAAAGTCCGTCGTGAACATCTTTCAGCTTTTTAATAACCGCATCTTCAAGTTCATCCAGAGAAATAAAAGACTTCTCTCTGTTGTGTCTGGTAACAAGAACACACTGATTATTTTCAATATCTTTCGGCCCGATTTCAAGTCTTATCGGAACGCCTTTCATTTCGTATTCTGAAAACTTCCAGCCTGGCGAGTTATCGCTGTCGTCAAGCTTAACTCTAACGCCTGCTGACTTCAGCCTGTTATAAAGTTCGTTCGCTCTATCTAAAACACCCTCTTTATGCTGGGCAATAGGAATGATAATTACCTGTATCGGAGCGACAGCAGGAGGAAGAACAAGTCCGTTGTCGTCTCCGTGAGTCATTATAATAGCACCTATCAAGCGTGTGGTGACTCCCCACGAAGTCTGATGCGGATTGACCCTTTTGTTTTCCTTGTCCGTGTATTCAATCCCGAACGCTTTGGCAAAGCCGTCTCCGAAATAGTGAGACGTTCCTGCCTGAAGGGCTTTTCCGTCGTGCATAAGAGCTTCAATAGCGTAGGTTGAAACTGCACCCGCAAACTTGTCGCTTTCGGTTTTCTTTCCTTTTACAACAGGCATAGCAAGAGATTCCTCACAAAACTTCGCATAGCAGTTGAGCATTTGCTCTGTTTCTTTTACTGCTTCTTCTGCGGTTGCGTGAATGGTGTGACCCTCCTGCCAGAGGAACTCACGAGACCTTAAAAACGGTCTTGTTGTCTTTTCCCATCTGACTACCGAGACCCACTGATTATAAAGCTTAGGAAGATCTCTGTACGAATGGATTATATTTGCATAATGCTCGCAGAAAAGAGTCTCAGAAGTAGGGCGAACGCACAGACGCTCTTCCAGTTTTTCGCTTCCGCCGTGAGTCACCCAAGCTACCTCCGGTGCAAAGCCTTCAACGTGATCCTTTTCCTTATTCAGCAGGCTTTCTGGAATAAACATAGGCATACATACATTTTCGTGTCCTGTTTCTTTGAACATTCCGTCTAAAATTCTCTGAATGTTTTCCCATATCGCATAACCGTAAGGACGTATTACCATACAGCCTTTTACGCTTGTGTATTCAATAAGTTCTGCTTTTTTGACAATGTCGGTATACCACTTTGCAAAATCAACATCCATAGATGTGATCTGCTCGACCATTTTACTGTTTCCGTTGTTTTTTGCCATATTAATTCTCCTTATTATCTTTGTCTTTAGATTTTATTTTTTCAGATTTGTTTTTTCTGTTAAAACCATATATGTCTTCGTTATAAATTTTATAGTTCGGGTCAAAGTCTTTTAACCTTTCACCTTTACCGTAGGGGTCTTTAACAGTATAATCCTCAGGATTTATATATTCATCTCCGTCAGGCGAATCGGGAGCTTTTTTTCTTCTTTTATCAATAAATTCTGCCAGCTTTGGCGTTATAACTGCAATTATAAAAACTAAAAAAAGAATTACAATAACTCCGATTGCATACTTTATCAGTGTTGAAACCATTGTACTGTTCATTTCAGACCGCCCCGTAAAAAGGAGATGTACTCCGTATTGGTAATTACGGTTCTAATTATACCAATAATATATTTTTTTTGCAAGGGCTGTATTTCGGCAAAAAATATAATCCCGTTTGGAGTTGTCCGAACGGGAAAATTATTGGTTTATACAGATTCGCTTGATGATGAGGAATCGTCTGCTTTCTGAACATTAAATATAAAGGGTATGGATTCGCTCTTTTTCAGAGACGTCTTAATTTCAAAGGTGTATTCATCGGTTGTCCATACGATATAGCACTTTCCGTCTATTTGATATGCAGTATAGCTCTGACCTGCTCCGCTGTGAAAATCGGAAACATCAATATCAGAATCGGTGATGTCATATTCAGGCTCATAGTCTTTAATAGTTGATTGCGTCAAAGCTATTTCTACTTTATTTTTTTTATATGTCGAAACAGCCTTTGTATCGGTTATATCTTGATTTATAAGCTCATAACCTTCGGGAAGATCAGCAAGAACATATAAATCCATTATCTTTTTCGGAGCGTTCTTTGCAGCAGCTTCTGAGCTTGCCGCCGACGAGGTGTTATTATTGCTTTTATCATTATTCTTGAAAAAAAGATTTCTTGCTATAATAACTAAACAAAGAACAATTACTATCGCATAAATAATATACAAAAATATTTTAGACGCTTTATTTTCCTTTTTTGGTTGTTCTGTTTCAATTTCGTCTGTGCTTTCAAAATCTTCATCAGAAGAGTAATCGCTAAATTCGTTTTGTTCATTTTCATCAGCGGCTGTATTATTGATTTTGTTCTCTAACGGTTCAGCAGCATTATTCTCCTTGATCTCAGGAATTTCGTTTTTTTCAGGTGACATTTTATCACATACCTTTCTGTTAGAAATATAACAAACATGTCTTGACTGTTATATAGTATAACATTTTACAGACTTTATAGCAAGACCTTTAGATAACATAAATGAAAACAGCCGTTCTTATGAAAAGAACAGCTGTCTTCAAGGAAGTAATGAAATATGAAAAAATATAAAATATCTCGTAAGCGTAATTAATTATGAGGCTTGACCCTGTGACTGATCATTATCAAAGCTTCCGAATAATCCGAACGGATTAAACCCGTATCCGTCATTACCGCCGTAATATTCGCTTTGATTGGATTCAGTAGTGCTTTGACTTTCACTGCTGGTGGCAGTTGATTTATCCTCGTCAAGCGTAGCCTTAACATTCATTTTGTTGCCTTGCCTGTAAAGGGTAATAGTAATTGTATCGCCGGCTTTGTATTTAGCCTTGATTTTGTTAAACTCAGAAATAGATGTTATAGTTGTATTGTTAATACCTATAACTACGTCCCCAACTTTAATTCCCGCTTTGGCAGCGGCTGAACCCTCCTCAACGTTTCTTACAATAAATCCCTGAGGTACGCCGTAATACTGCGACCAAAGCTCGGTAATTGTTTGTCCGCTGAGACCTAACACAGGACGGCCTTTAACATATCCGTATTTAATAAGGTCATCAATTATAGGTTTTGCATTGTCAATTGGAATTGCAAAGCCTAAGCCTTCGCCGTATGCTGAGCTTACTTTTGCCGAAGTGATACCTATTACCTGACCGTAAGCGTTTACCAATGCTCCCCCTGAGTTTCCGCTGTTTATAGATGCGTCAGTCTGAATCAAGTTCATTTCTTGGTCTTCTATTGTAAGAGTTCTGTCAAGAGCAGATATAATTCCCGATGTAACAGAGCCTGCAAGCTCAAAACCAAGAGGATTTCCGATAGCTATTGCAATTTCTCCTACCTGAAGGTCAGCTGATTTGCCGAATTCAGCAGGAGTTAAACCTTTCTTGTCTATTTTGATAACTGCAAGGTCAGTTTGAGAGTCAATACCTATCAATTCTGCTTTCATAGAAGTTTTGTCCTCATCTGTGAACACAACTGAAAGACTGCTTGCACCGCTTACCACATGGGCGTTAGTTATAATGTATCCGTCCTCTTTCATTATAATTCCCGTTCCTGTTGCTGTCTGAGATGAGCTTGATGCGGAAATTCCTACAACTGAACCTGAAACCTTTTCAACTATTTCAGGTATTGAAAGAGCGTCTGAAGGAGTTGCAAGCTGTGTTAATGTTGGAAGATTTTTTGTGTCTCTGTTCGACTTCTCGGATGCTGAACCACCGCTTGAAGACTTTGTGCTGCCTGCGTTGTCCGCGTCAGAGACCGAAATGCTTATTCCTTTGCCTGAAATCATTGAATACCCTACAACGGAGGTTACTGCAATGGCAAGCACGCAGATTACGGCTACCAGACCTGTAAGGAATTTTTTGCTTTTCTTTTTATTCTGATTAGGATAATATGAAACTTCATTTACATTAGCATAACTCTGCTGGTTGTTATAAGAATAATTTTGTTTATAGTCATTTGGAGTAAATCCCTCAGCGGGAGTACCAGAGGATACTTCTGCCGAAGCGTCATTTGCAGCAGTGATGTTTTCAGCCTGAACGACCTCCGGCTTTTCGTTATTCTGTACAGAGTCAATGGAATCAACACTGGTTACCTTTTCTGAAGGTTCATTATTGAAATTCTTGTTCTCATCCATTTTTGAGACCTCCTAAAATTATAATTTATTTTATTTGCTTGATTTAACTTAATTATTATTATAATGTCATTTGTGATAATCATATGATAAAATTTAGAATTTTTGTGATACTTGAAAGATAGTTTTTTTTGAGTTATACTAGAAGCAAGAAGCAAGAAGCAACTGGCATCTTGCAGATAAATGCAAAGGAGGAACGCTTCTTTAAGAAGCTGATATTATTATGATGACTATTACCTATGTTTTAAGTAACAAACTATATTTGAATATAACAAACAAATGTCCCTGTGCCTGTGAGTTTTGCATAAGAAGGAACGGCGATGGTGCATACGGTTCAGACAGCCTATGGCTTGAGCATCAGCCCACAGCAGAAGAAGTAATAGACGCACTGAAAAAAGAGAATTTAGACAGCTTTGATGAAATTATATTCTGCGGCTTTGGAGAGCCGACCTGCGAGCTGGGGATTTTGATAAAAACGGCAAAATACATCAGGAGCGTTACAAAAACCCCAATAAGAATCAACACAAACGGGCTTTCTGATTTAATAAACGAAACAAGCACCTGCAAACTGATGACGGGGCTTTTTGATATTGTTTCGATAAGCCTAAACGCCTCGAACAAGGAGGAATACAACAAAGTAACTCAGCCGAAGTGGAAGGATAAAGCCTTTGACGCTATGATCAATTTTGCGGTTGAGGCAAAAGAGATTTTCCCGAGAGTGATTTTGTCGGTCGTTGACGTTATTTCAGACGAGGAAATCGAAAAATGCAGGGAACTTTGTAAAAAGCTCGGGATTGAACTTAGAGTGAGAAATTATTCCGCTTAGTATACATTATTATAATTAAATCAATTGAAAGTTTTCGGTCAAGCCTTTTTCCCGGTGAGCCACCGGAGGCATTTTGCCTTTGGAAAGTTTTTTAAAATGTTCAATATTGAATAACGGCAAGTCGAACTATTTGCAAATAATTAACGTGAGATGCTGTGTGTTTACATTTTACAAAGATAGAACACGAACTGGATCCAACGTCATCGTTGGGCGGGTCAAGGGCGGAGCCCTGTCGCCGACCTCAGTCGGCGAAATACTCATTATCCGTAGGGCGTTCCGAAAGAGGGTGTAACCTAAAACTGCAAAGCAGTTTTAGCTAAAAAATAGTCCAGTGGACTATTTTAAAAGAGGGGAAGCCCTGCAAGAGAGGGCTTCCCCTAAAAAGACTTTATTTAGTCAAGAACAGGGCATAAAGTTTTTCTTTACGCCCTGTGTTTTTTATTTAGCCGGATTTCCCATAATAATTCCTCGTCCGTTTGTTGAAATATACACCCGTCCGAATGTTTTCGGGTCCCCCGAGATTTTGTTGTTTACATTTCCCCATCTTTGAGTATCGTCATTTATGCGTTTCCACGACTTGCCCCCGTCGGTGGAGCGATATACGCCTTCACCTTTATTATCGCATTCTCCGATAATGTATATAGCCATAGGATCGCCGTCTTTTTCGCCCTTTCCAAGACCTATACACTTAACGCTCTGTATCTCTTTATAAGGAGCGACCATTTCGCATCCTTCCTCGCCTGCGTTTTCAATGTGGAAAACAAGACCTGCGGCGATCCAGAGGTCGCCCTCTTTTTCAGGATTTGCAACAATATCAGCGTTGGAAAGCAAAATGTTATAGAATTCTTTAAAGGTTTTTCCCTTGTTAGTCGAAATATATAATGTTCCGCCGCTTTCTGCAAATATTTTATTCGGGTTTACCTGGTCGGGAATCAACTTTGCATTTGCGGGAATACCTTTGCATATCTTCCACGTTTTTCCCCAGTCAGTTGTGTAATAGGTGTTAATGCTGACAGTTCCCGGAGCCCAGAATAAAACCTTTCCGTCAGCAGAAAGATATGCTGTTCCGCCTTCGTTGATGTTTTCACCTTTAGGTATCGTCTTTACAAACTGCCACGTTTTTGTTCCGTCAGTAGAATAGCAGATAGAATTCTCAAATGCAGCGTCTTTTGTGGTTCTTACGACGATGTCAGGGTTGTTTGCAGCAACCGCCAGAGATTCCGCCTTAAAGCTCTGAACGCCCCAATGTTCTTTGGGAGCGGTATTTACATCATCGTGTCTGAAGCCGTAAAGGTCGCCTAATATTGAATATAGATCAGGGGTGTTTTCTCCGCAGTCTTTCGGCGAATAGAAATCAAAAATAGCCGTTTCCTCAATTCCCATACCGCGAACTTCTATATTGATCTTTTCCTGACCGATTTTTGTTGCGTTATTTGTTCCGAATATCGTTGCACCTGTTCCGTAAAGAATTTCATCAGGATCAAACGGGTTTATCGCAACTCCCGATGTCCACCAGCCCAGCTTTAACTGACCCTGCCAGTCAAGCCACGGAGATTCGGAAATATCAAGATTATATTCCTTTTCCTCTGTTTCAATGTTCCAGAGACCTTTCCACGTATCGCCTCCGTCAAAGCTTATGCAGACGTTATCCTCAGACCCCCAGTGGCATATTGTAGTAACTGCTATCATATCTCCGTTATATTTTTCATTGTTGCATATCGACAGACCGCACCAGCCGTTTCCTGCGATTTTCGGTGTGATGTCCGTCCATTTTTTATCTTTTATGTTATATCTGCAAACAATTCCTATAGGAGGATTTTTTTCCTGAGTCATCATACTTGAGTATGTGACATAAAGGTTTCCGTTATTTGAAACTTTGCCCTGCTGCGGGAAATACTTTATATTTCCATCATCAGAGAACTCATTTGAAACAGCTTGCCATGTCTTTCCTGCGTCGTCTGTACGGTAGATTTTCTCCGATTCCAAATTTGCAACTCCGCAGAAAAAGGTTTTTGTAGCTTCTCCTTTTTTTGAGCTTGATTTATCCATAGCTACCCAAATGATTCCGTAGGTGTAACCGTTTTCACCGTAAGACCCTTTAGTCGGGAAGGATTCAACTTTGTTCCATGTCTGACCATAGTCTTTTGATACAAGCAATCCCTTTGAGTGAGAACCGTAATAGATAATACTGTTGTCGTTAGGGTCAACGCAGAGCCGTTCGCCTGTGTTTCTTCCCCAGTCGTTTCCGCCCATTGTTATATTCCCCATATCTACTTTAGTCCAGTTTTTACCATAGTCATATGAGTACATTATACAGCCGTTCCCCGAGTATGACGTTCCGCAGGAGATGTATACCCGGTTCGGTTCTACGGGGTCGGTGGCAATGCTTTCGATACAGTTGTATCCCCAGTCGTCTCCGCCAAAGCTGTCAGTGATACATTCCCATTCGTTTTTATCCTTGTTTAATTTGTATGCTCCGCCTATATCAGTTTTTGCGTAAACTAGGTTTTTTTCGGTCTCATTATAGACCATTCCCGGAACATATCCGCCGCCTACAATCTTAACATTGCTCCATTCATATCCTGTGTCGGTCGGCTGACTGTTATAGTATTTTGAAGGATCTGCTTTTCCTTTTTCGTTTTTATCTGCACAGCCGCCAAGTGCAGACACCGACAGGCAAAGACCTGTTAGTAATGCAATTATTTTAGAAATTTTCATAACTCCTCCTTGTTTGTATTATCAATTTATAAAAATAAAACACCTGCAATATTTTCATAAGCAATATTATAACAGAACAAAAAGCAAATTACAATGTTTTTCCTCTTGTGATAAGTGACAAGGTATAACAGTGTTTTTTGTTTAATATACATAGTAACAGACTGATTTTAATTCAATATCGGAGGGGTTATGTTATGAATGATTATAGTATGCAGGGTACAAGTAAAAACCACAACGCTATTTTAGAAAACCGAAAAAGACTTCTTTTATCAGGCGTTACCGATGTGGACAGCTTTAACGAAAATCAGATGATCTTATTTACTGAACTCGGAGAATTAATGATAAAAGGAAAGAACCTTCATATCAACGAGATGAATGTAGAAACAGGGGATTTTTCTGTTGAGGGTGATATATGGGCGTTGATTTACGGTGATAAGGATAAAAATCAACGTCTTGGATTTTTAAAAAAGATTTTTAAGTAGATAATTTAAGTAGATAAATAATGTTATAAGGGATGATGCGTTATGCCTGATTATATTTTCGGACTTCAATATGAAACTAAGCTGTTTTTGTTATCTTTTTTAATAGGATTGGTTTTCGGAGCGGTTTATGATGTCCTTAGAATTGTCAGAATAGTAAAAAAGCATCATAAATGTGTGGTTTTTGTCGAAGATTTTGCATTTGTTGTTTTTTGTGCGTTTTGGTATTTTCTTTTCTCTACAGAACTTGCAAGAGGGCAAATTCGGTTTTTCATTCTGATTGGAATGTTTATAGGTTTCATTGTATATCTGCTTACGGTGGGAAGTCTTACCGAAAGACTTGCAACAGGAATCAGAACAGTTTATGAAAAAGCAGAAGCGTGGATAAAAAGGAAAATCATTACTCCAATTTACACAAAATTGAAGAACAAAATTGTGCAAAATTACTTATCTTTAAGAAAAAGAATAAAAAGTAGGAAAAAAGGCTTGAAAGTTGGGAAAAATGTAGTGTATAATAAAGATAATAATTAGTTTCGCAAAAAGGAGATATAACAATGGCAAGAAGCAATGACGCTTTGAATGAGTTAGTATCAAATCAAAAGAAGAAAAAATCTCTTTCTTCAAAAATTGCAACGATTGCCGTTTTGGTTTTTTTAGTCTATGCGTTGTATCTTGTTATATCTCAGCAGGCAGAGATAAATGAACAGCAAAAAGAACTGGCAAATATCAAGTCGCAAATCACCATTGCCAAACAGGAAAATGATGAGTATACACGTCTGTTAAGCGGTAAGGACGAAAGTGAATATATGAAGAAAATAGCTATTGAAAGATATGGCTATGCTTATCCAAATGAACGCCGTTTTTATGTGGCAAGCTTAGGCTAATACGTTTAGAGAGGATTTAAAATTTTATGTCGGTCGAGATTAGTAAGATTTACGAGGGCAAGGTTAAGGGAATTACAAAGTTCGGAGCGTTTGTTGAGGTTGAAGACGGAACAAGCGGATTGGTACATATTTCTGAGGTTTCAAATTCGTTTGTGAATGATATTAATGACATTCTCAAGGTCGGCGATGTTGTAAAGGTAAAGGTCATAAAGGTCGGCGACGACGGGAAAATCAGTATGTCTATCAAGCAGGCGGAGCCTCGTGTTAAGTCTAAATACGGTAAATCTTCTGACAGCAGAGCGTCTCAGGAAGGACGCTTCGGCGGACAAAACCAGTCCAAGCCGCATCAGGCAAGTAAGCCTGAGATGAATGAGGATATCGTATACAGCGACGGGTTTGTTCAAAAGACCAGCGGTGATGCAAATTTTGAGGATATGCTCAGTAAGTTTAAAGCGTCAAGCGAGGAGAGAATGTCTGATCTTAAAAGAGCAGGAGATAACCGCAGAAGCAGATCAAGAAGAAAATAATGTACCGTGTGATGTCATTCTTGAAGTATTGTTTATTAGTTCGGGGCTTGTTATAGACGGATAAGGATTATTAGACGGGGTAATTTATTACGGCATCAGTACCGTTTAGGTATTAACAGACGTAAGTTAATTATATTCAGGGGTACAGAATTTTAAACGGAGGGATCATTATGAAAAGCAAAAGAAAACAAATCAGAAAGTCAATCATTTCTTTGCTGACGGCAGTAGTTCTTATGACCGGCTTGTCAGTTTCAACGACAGCGTCTGCTGATTATTATGATGTAAGACCTACAGGCGTATCAATGGCTGTTAAAAAGAAAACAGTCAAAAAGGGAAATTACTTTGAGCTTTATGCAAGGGTTTCGCCGTACAATGCTGATGACGATAGTCTTGTATGGTCTATAGTAAAAGGAAAAAATATAATCAGGTTTGAGGATTATGACAGAGACGGTGACGAGCAGGAATTTATTGCCCTCAAAAAGGGAACAGCTAAGGTTTGCTGTCGAATTGCAGGAACTAACAAGAAAGCATATACAACAGTAGTTGTCAAAAAAGCTTCTTCAAAGGGAACTATTAAGCGTATCGGGCCTAAAACACGTACTATAGCAGTCGGAGAAGATTTCGACTTAGAGGTAAGAAAATCTGCCGGAGTAAAATACAAAAACCTGAAGTGGAGCATTAAAAACACTTCTGTTGTTCGCTTTGAAGACTATAACCGCTACGGCGATGATGTAGAGTTCCGTGCGGTTTCAGCAGGAAAGACAAAAATAACCTGCAAAAACAAGAAAACAGGAAAGTCTGTTTCATTTACAATAAAGGTTGTAAGCCGTAACAACAGATATTATTACGATGATTAAAATATAGTTGATGTATCGGGATGAGGTTAAAAAGATTTCATCCCGATTTTATACTGTAATTTTATGTAAGGAATGAATGTAATGAAAATAAAGGAAAGTATACTATTATATATAGCAGTGATTATGATTTCGGTTTTGTTTGCAGGCTGCGGTGCAAAAGATGTTGCAGGAAGCGAGCTTGTCAAAAAGGCAAGAGAGGAATACACAAAGCTTGACAGTGCAAAGGTCATAATGACAAACACCGAAACAAACGAGATAGAACAGACTTTCGTGTTCAAATACGACGAAAAGGACGTTCTGACCTTTGCCTATGAGGGAAAGTATCAGGACGAAAACTATGCACAGTACAATAACGGATATGAATGTTATACTTCTGAGAACGGCAAGTATACCTTTACCCAGCGGGGCGATAAGGATTTTCAGGCTTATGACCGTGATTCAACCCATCCGCAGGCTAATGAAGGGCTGATTATCTTTTCTGCAAATGCTGTTGAAGAGTCATCTGTCAGCGAGGAAAACGGTATAACCTGCGTTGAGCATAAATATGACCCGGAGAAAATCGGTGCAGCTTCTGACGAGGGAAGTGTTTCAGACTTTATTGCAAGATTTTATTTTGATGAGAATAAGCAGCTTTTGTACTTTACTGAGCAAACGGTAATAGACAGCAAAGGAAAGAAAGTTGTACATTCATATAAGGTAGAGATCACAGAGAAAAATGCAATTCAGGATATAGAAAATCCTGTGGAGATACCTAAGGAGGATTAAGCTGTGTAAGCGGAAAATATTTTCGTCTTTTGTTCCGGCTTACTGATTCTATATATAGTGGCAGGCTGAAAGCCTACTACTATATAACAGTTGCCAAAAATACGGTTTGTGCAGTTTGCATAAAAATAAGAATAAATTTACTTGAAATTTCTACAGCATATTTTTTTCTATTTGCTTGCTTTTGTGAAATATAAATGGTACAATTTATCTTGCACTGCGGTTAATTCCCGCATTGCGGCTGCAACAGATATGCGATGAAGCGGAAGGTTGCCGGCGGTTTGCCGGGTAATTTTCGCAGAGTATGTCCGATTTTAAACCGGGCGACTGTAATACTGAACACGGTATGTGCTTTATGCTTCTTGCGAAGGGCAGGCTTTAAGACTGCTTTTTGGCATAAGGAAATACTTATCGTTGTGTTATGTCGACCGAAAAACCACGTTAGTTTTTCGGCTTTTTTTAACAGACTTTCACGGAACACACGGTACAGTGTAAATTTACAGAAAGGCTTTTACACATTAATTAAAGGCTTTAAGCCCCCAGTCAAAATTTATAGGAGGCGATTTAAGTGGCAGTCAATGAAAGAATCAGAATTAAAATCAAAGGCTATGAACACGCAGTTGTAGACGCTGCAGCAGCTAAAATTGTTGATGCGGCTAAGCGTTCGGGTGCAAAGGTATCGGGTCCTATCCCTCTGCCTACAGACAAGGAGATCATTACTATCCTTCGTGCTGTTCACAAGTATAAGTACAGCCGTGAGCAGTTTGAAATGAGAACTCACAAGAGATTGATCGACGTACTCAGACCGACAAACGACACTACATCGGCACTTCAGAGTCTTGACCTTCCTGCAGGTGTTGATATTGTAATGGAAATCAAGTAGTTTCCAACGGAAATCGCAGGGTGCGATTTCAAAACAGTATTCACGCAGGTCATGTTGGAGTTAAGGCTTCAACCAATAACCAATTAGGAGGAAAAAATAATGCAAAAGGGAATCATCGGCAAGAAAATCGGTATGACACAGATTTTCGACGAAGCAGGAAAGTTTATTCCTGTTACGGTTGTAGAGGCAGGTCCCTGCGTTGTTGTTCAGAAGAAGACGGTTGAAAACGACGGCTATAATGCTGTTCAGCTTGGCTTCGGAGACATCAGGGCAAAGAGAGTAAACAAGCCTTTACAGGGACATTTCAAAAAAGCTGACGTTGCTTTAAAGAGAACTTTAAAAGAGTTCAGACTTGACGACATTGACGCATTGAACGTCGGCGACATTGTAAAAGCAGATACTTTTGCTGAGGGTGACATCGTAGATGTCAGCGGTACAAGCAAAGGTAAGGGCTTTGCAGGAACGATCAAACGTCACAACTTTGCAAGACTTAAAGAGTCGCACGGTACAGGTCCTGTTCACAGGCACGCAGGTTCTATGGGAGCTTGTTCATCTCCTTCAAGAATCTTCAAGGGAAAAGGTATGCCTGGACAGATGGGTAATGCAAAGGTTACTATCCAGAACCTAGAAGTTGTAAAGGTTGACGCAGAAAATAATCTTATCGCAATCAAGGGAGCTATTCCGGGTCCTAAGAACGGTACGGTTACCGTTGTTGATTGTGTTAAGAAGGCTTAGTGGAAGGAGGAAGTAATATGCCACAGGTTTCAGTATATGATATGACAGGCAAAGAGGTTGCTACCGCTGAGCTGAAGGATTCTGTTTTCGGAATCAAGCCGAATAAAGCTATAATGCACGCAATGGTTGTAAATTACCTTGCTAATCAAAGACAGGGTACACATTCTACTCTCACTCGCTCAGAAGTAAGAGGAGGAGGAAAAAAACCATGGAGGCAAAAGGGTACAGGTCACGCAAGACAAGGTTCTATCAGAGCTCCGCAGTGGGTTCACGGAGGAATCGCAATGGGACCAAAGCCCAGAGATTACAGCTATTCATTAAATAAGAAGGAAAAGAGACTTGCTATGAAGTCTGCTCTTTCTTCAAAGGTGCTCGATAATGACATTGTTGTTGTTGACTCTATAAAGACTGATGAGTTCAAAACAAAGACAATGGTTGAAATGCTGAAAGCACTGAATATAGAGAGCAAGGCACTTGTTGTTATGCCTGAGGTTGATTTAAAGGTCGTTAAGAGCCTTTCAAATATTCCGGGTATTAAGCCTGCTCTTGTCAACACGCTGAACGTATATGATATTCTTAATCACGATAAGTTCATCGTTGTTAAGGACGCTGTAGATAAGATTGAGGAGGTTTATGCATAATGGAAAAAACTGCTCAAGATATTATTTTAAAGCCAATTATCACTGAGGCTTCTATGGAAGGCCTAGAGATGAATAAGTACACATTCAAGGTTGCTAAGGACGCAAATAAGATTGAGATTGCCAAGGCAGTTGAAGAGATTTTCGGAGTTAAAGTTGCCAAGGTAAATACAATGAATTGCAGAGGCCGTAAAAAGAGAATGGGTATGTATGAGGGAAGAACTTCTTCATGGAAAAAGGCAATCGTTACACTTGCTGAAGGCGAAAAGACAATCGAGTTCTTTAATAACTTAGTATAACAGACTTCGGCAAAGGGCTTTGCAGGTTGTGCAGAGCGTAGGTATGGGAGCTTAAAAAAGCTCTCGCAAAACAAACTTAAAGGAGTGAAATTCAAATGGCAATAAAGAGCTATAAGCCGACGACTCCGGGAAGAAGAGGTATGACTACTATTGATTATTCTTCTCTGTCGAAGGTTGCTCCGGAAAAAAGCCTGATTCAGCCGGTCAAGAAAAAGTCCGGAAGAAACAGTTACGGTAGAATTACTGTTCGCCACAGAGGAGGCGGAGCAAGAAGAAAATACCGTGTAATTGATTTCAAGAGAAATAAGCTGGATATGAACGCAGAGGTTATGACTCTTGAATATGACCCGAACCGTTCAGCATTCATTGCTCTTCTGAAATATGAAGACGGTGAGAAAAGATACATTCTCGCACCTCACGGCTTAGAGGTTGGAGATATTGTTCGTGCGGGTGCTGATGTTGATATCAAACCGGGTAACGCAAGTCAGATGCAGAACATTCCGGTAGGTACATTCATTCATAATATCGAGCTTTATCCAAGCAAGGGCGGTCAGCTTGTCCGCAGTGCTGGAAATATGGCTCAGCTTATGGGTAAGGAAAACGGATACGCACTTGTAAGACTTCCGTCGGGAGAGATGAGAAATATTCCGCTTAACTGTATGGCAACTATAGGTCAGGTTTCAAATATCGACCATAGCAATGTCAACTACGGTAAGGCAGGAAGAAAACGTCACATGGGCTGGAGACCTACTGTACGTGGTTCTGTTATGAACCCGAACGACCACCCTCACGGCGGTGGTGAAGGTAAGTCGCCTGTAGGACGTCCGGGACCTGTATCTCCTTGGGGTAAACCGACTCTCGGATACAAGACCCGTGCTAAACACAACAGGTCAGATAAGTTTATCGTAAAACGTAGAAACGGCAAATAACGAAAGGAGAACTGAATAATGGGCAGAAGTGTTAAAAAGGGACCTTTCGTACAAGAGGTTCTACTCAAAAGAGTTAAAGCTATGAATGAAACAGGTGAAAAGAAGGTCTTGAAGACCTGGAGCAGAGCTTCAACGATTTTCCCTGATTTCGTAGGTCATACATTCGCAGTTCACGACGGACGCAAGCACGTTCCCGTTTATGTTACCGAGGATATGGTTGGTCATAAGCTGGGTGAGTTCGCACCGACAAGAACATACAAAGGCCACGCCGGTTCAAAATTGTCTAATACCGGCAAGTAGCAGCCGAAAGGAGGATTTCAAATGGAAGCAAGAGCTATACTGAAGGATGCTCGAATCGCTCCTCGTAAGGTACAGATCGTTCTTGACCTTATAAGAGGAAAGGATTACGATGTTGCAATGGCAACATTAAAGCACACACCGAAAGCTGCCTGTGAATATCTTGAAAAGCTTCTGAAGTCGGCCGCTGCAAACGCAGAAAATAATCACAGCATGGATAAAAATAATCTCTATGTTGCTGAATGTTTTGTGAGTCCGGGAAGAACTTTGAAGAGAATTATGCCAAGAGCACAGGGCAGAGCTTTCAGAATATTAAAGAGAACATCTCATGTTACTTTGGTTCTGAAAGAAAAGGAATAAGCTGAAAGAGGAGGTAAACTATGGGTCAAAAAGTAAATCCACATGGATATCGTGTCGGAGTAATCAAGGATTGGGATTCCCGTTGGTTTGCGAATAAATCAACTTTCGGCGATACACTTGTAGAAGACCATAAGGTAAGAAATTATATCAAAAAGACCTTATATTCAGCAGGTGTTCCACGTATCGAGATTGAGAGATTTGCAGATAAAGTTAAGATTCACATTCACTGTGCAAAGCCGGGAATGGTAATCGGACAAAAGGGAGCAACTATTGAGAAGCTTCGTCAGAAGATAGAAAAGATGATAAACAAGTCGGTTGCGATAAACATAATTGAGGTTAGACAGCCGGACTTGAATGCACAGCTTGTTGCTGAAAGAATTGCTTTGGATCTTGAGAACAGAATTTCTTTCAGAAGAGCAATGAAGCAAACTATCGGCAGAGCAATGAAGTTCGGAGCAAAGGGTATCAAGACAAGATGCTCGGGACGTTTGGGCGGTGCTGAAATTGCAAGAGCTGAAAGCTATCACGAGGGTACTATCCCTCTGCAAACGATCAGAGCCGACATTGATTACGGTTTTGCTGAGGCAGACACAACTTACGGAAAAATCGGAGTTAAAGTCTGGATCTATCGCGGAGAGGTTCTGAAGGGCGAGGTTCCTGAGACTCAGAAGAGAGAGGCTAAGGACAGACCAAGACGCCGCAGCAGAGGAAACGGCGACGACAGACCAAGACGCCGCAGTGCAAGACCGAGAAATGAGAAAAAAGAAGGAGGTAACGAATAATGCTACTTCCAAAGAGAGTAAAACACCGTAAACAGCACAGAGGACGTATGACAGGAAAAGCACTACGTGGAAACAAGGTTACAAACGGTGATTACGGCTTACAGGCACTTGAGCCTGCATGGATAACTTCAAACCAGATCGAGTCAGCCCGTATCGCAATGACAAGATACATCAAGCGTGGCGGACAGGTATGGATAAAGATCTTCCCTGATAAGCCGGTAACTAAAAAGCCTTTGGAAACTCGTATGGGTAAAGGTAAAGGTGCACCTGAATATTGGGTAGCAGTTGTTAAGCCCGGAAGAGTTATGTTTGAGATAGAAGGCGTTTCGGAAGAGATTGCAAGAGAGGCTATGCGTCTCGCGGCACATAAGCTTCCGATAAAGAGTAAGTTTATAGCTAAAGAAACTCAAGAAACGGGTGGTGAGCAATAATGAAAGCAAGTGAAATCAGAGATTTATCAGAGCAGGAGCTTAACGAGAAATTAGCGGAGTTAAAGCAGGAACTGTTTAACCTTCGTTTTCAGCATGCTATCAATCAGCTTGACAATCCTATGAGAATGAAGGCAGTCAAGAGAGATATTGCTCGTGTTAAGACATTCATTCGTAAGCAAGAGTCCAGCGTACAATAATAAAGAGGAGGATTAACTGTGAGCGAAAGAAATCTTAGAAAAACAAGAGTAGGAAAAGTTGTTTCTAATAAGATGGATAAGACAATAGTTGTCGCTATCGAGGATAAGGTTCAACATCCGCTTTATAAGAAAATCATTAACAGAACTATGAAACTGAAAGCACATGACGAGAACAACGTCTGCAACATAGGCGACGTGGTTGAGGTTATGGAAACCCGTCCTCTTTCTAAGGATAAGAGATGGCGTTTGGTTAAGGTTCTGGAAGAAGTTAAGTAGTAATAGTAAGTAGGTTGAAAAAGAGAAATTCTCTTAATTTAGACCTTTTAAGTTTGAAAGGAGGAACGCACTGTGATACAAATGCAAACTTCACTAAAGGTTGCTGATAACACCGGAGCTAAAGAGCTTATGTGTATCAGGGTCTTAGGCGGAACACGCAGAAGATATGCAAATATCGGTGACGTAGTTGTTGCTTCGGTTAAAAAAGCAACACCGGGCGGCGTTGTTAAAAAAGGCGAAGTTGTTAAAGCAGTTATCGTTCGTTCAGCAAAGGGTCTTCGTCGTGAGGATGGAACCTACATCCGTTTCGATGAAAACGCTGCTGTAATTATAAAAGAAGATCAGAATCCAAGAGGTACCCGTATCTTTGGACCGGTTGCCAGAGAGCTTCGTGATAAGAACTATATGAAGATCTTATCTCTTGCTCCTGAAGTATTATAAATGGAGGGCGGTTTAGAATGAATAAGTTACACATTAAAACCGGCGACACCGTTGTAGTTCTTTCAGGAAAAGAGAGAGGCAAAAAGGGAAAGGTACTCGCTGTATCTCCAAAGGAGTCAAAGGTTATTATTGAAGGCGTAAATATGTGCACAAAGCACGTTAAGCCCAGAAGACAAGGCGAGGCAGGCGGAATCGTTAAGGCTGAGGCTGCAATGTATGCCTGCAAGGTTCAAGCTGTTTGTCCGAAGTGCGGAAAGCCGACCCGTATCGGACACAAGATTTTGGAAGACGGCTCAAAAGTTAGAGTTTGCAGAAATGCAGACTGCGGCGAAGAGTTTTAAGGAGGAGTAGACGATGGCTAGACTTAAAGATGAGTATGTTAGCAGCGTAGCTCCTGCTATGATGAAAAAATTCGGCTACAAAAACGTAATGCAAATTCCCAAGCTCGACAAGGTCGTTATCAACGTAGGCTGCGGCGAGGCTAAGGATAATTCAAAGGTCGTTGACGCTGTTATGGCTGACTTAGCGGCAATTACAGGTCAGAAGCCTATAGTTTGTAAGGCTAAGAAATCTGTCGCTAACTTCAAGCTGAGAGAAGGACAGATAATCGGGGTTAAGGTAACATTACGTGCAGAAAGAATGTACGAATTCGTAGACAGACTATTTAACGTAGCCTTTCCGCGTGTTCGTGACTTCAGAGGAATTAATCCTAACTCGTTCGACGGAAGAGGTAACTACTCAACAGGTGTTAAAGAGCAGCTTATCTTCCCGGAGATAGAGTATGATAAAATCGACAAGGTTCGTGGTATGGATATTAACTTTATCACTACTGCAAATACTGATGAAGAGGCTAAGGAGCTGCTTACATTATTAGGTGCTCCGTTCGCTGACAGGTAAGAAAGAGGAGGAAATCAATATGGCAAAGAAGGCTATGAAAAACAAACAGCAATTACCGCCAAAGTATTCCACTCGAGCTTACAACAGATGTAAAATCTGTGGAAGACCTCATGCTTATCTGAGAAAGTTCGGCATATGCCGTATCTGTTTCAGAGAGTTAGCACACAAAGGTCAGATCCCGGGTGTAAAAAAGGCAAGTTGGTAAAGAACATTCATTTTAAGGAGGTTAACTGCAATGCAAATTACTGATACAATAGCTGATTTATTGACCAGAATTCGTAATGCAAGTTCTGCAAAGCACGCAACAGTTGACATTCCTGCATCGAATATGAAGAAAGCCATCACACAGATCCTTGTTGACGAGGGTTACATTTCAGGCTTTCAATTCATTGAAGACGAAAAGCAGGGTATCATTAGAATTACTCTAAAATATGACGAGAACAACACACCGGTCATTTCAGGACTTAGAAGAGTATCAAAGCCGGGCTTGAGAATTTATTCAAGCTGCGAGGATATGCCTAAGGTAATGAAGGGACTCGGAGTAGCAATTATCTCAACATCAAAGGGAATTGTTACTGACAAGAAAGCAAGAGAGCTTAATGTCGGTGGAGAAGTTCTTGCATTTGTCTGGTAAGGAGGAACAGTTATGTCGAGAATAGGTATTAAACCAGTAAGTGTTCCTGCCGGAGTAGATGTAAAAATTGCTGATGGTAATGTAGTTACTGTAAAAGGTGCTAAGGGAACATTGGAAAAAACATTTCACAAGGATATGATAATTACCCTTGAGAATAATGAAATCAAAGTAAGCCGTCCTTCAGAGGACAAATTTCACAAGTCGCTTCACGGCTTGACAAGAACACTTATCGCTAATATGGTTGAAGGTGTTACAAACGGTTATTCAAAGACTCTTATAATCGAAGGTGTCGGATACAGAGCAGCTAAGCAGGGTAAAGACCTTGTTATGAATCTGGGTTATTCGCACCAGGTAGTGGTTTCTGAAACTGACGACGTAAAGATCGAGGTTACAAACCCGAACACGATCGTTGTTTCAGGTGCTGACAAACAAGCGGTTGGTCAGTTCGCTTGCGAAATCCGTGAAAAGCGTCCGCCGGAGCCCTATAAAGGTAAGGGAATTCGTTACGAAAACGAAAGAATTATCCGTAAAGAGGGTAAAGCCGGTAAGGGTGCAAAATCTTAGTAAGGGAGTGTTCACACTATGGTTAAAAAGATTGACAGGGCTAAAGCCAGAAATAAAAGACACCAAAGAATCCGTAATAAGATTTCGGGAACTCCTGAGTGTCCGCGTCTAAGTGTATTCCGCTCCTCAAAGCATATATATGCACAAATTATCGACGACGTAAACGGCGTTACACTCGCTGCTGCATCAAGTCTTGACAAGGGTTACGACGGAAACGGCGGCAACAAAGAGGGTGCAAAGAAGGTCGGCGAGGCTGTTGCCAAGGCTGCTTTGGATAAGAAAATCGAGAATGTCGTATTCGACAGAAGTGGTTATCTCTATCACGGAAGAGTTAAGGAATTAGCTGAAGGAGCTCGTGAGGGCGGTCTGAAATTCTAGTATTTCAGATTATTTGTGCAGACAAAGTAATTTATACACTTTGTTTTAAGTTTTAAAGGAGGTTATACTTTTGGCTTTAATAGATGCTTCAACACTGGAACTGAGTGAAAAGGTAGTTTCCATAAACAGAGTATCAAAAACTGTAAAGGGCGGCCGTATAATGAAGTTTTCGGCACTGGTTGTTGTCGGAGACGGAAACGGCATAGTAGGTTTTGGTATGGGTAAGTCTTCCGAAGTTCCTGACGCTATCCGCAAGGGAATTGAAGACGCAAAGAAGAACCTTATAAAAATTTCACTCAGAGGAACAACGATTCCACATGAAATTGTCGGTGCATTCGGTGCAGGCAGAGTTCTGATGAAGCCGGCTGCTCCCGGTACGGGAGTTATCGCAGGCGGACCTGTCAGAGCAGTTGTGGAAATGGCAGGAATTAAGGATATTAGAACAAAGTCACTGCGTTCTAACAATCCATGTAATGTAGTGAGAGCTACAATAAACGGTTTAGCTTCAGTTAAGTCAGCAGAAGAGGTTGCTGCAAAGAGAGGCAAAACAGTAAAAGAAATATTAGGCTAAGGAGGAATAAAGCAATGGCAAATCTGAAAATAACATTAGTTAAAAGTCTTATATCATCAAAGAAAGACCAAATTGCTACCGCTCATTCTCTTGGTCTGAGGAAAATCGGTGCGGAAACAATTCAACCTGATAACGCACAGACACAAGGTAAGATTAAGAAAATTAGTCACCTTATTAAAGTAACCGAAGCGTAATGCAAGGAGGTGCGTATAAAAATGAAATTGCACGAATTATCACCAAACGCAGGTTCTAACAAAGAAAGAAAGCGTATTGGCAGAGGACATGGCTCAGGTCAGGGAAAAACAGCCGGCAAGGGACATAAGGGTCAGAAGGCTCGTTCAGGCGGCGGTGTTAGACCGGGCTTTGAGGGCGGTCAAATGCCGTTGACCCAAAGGATTCCTAAGCGTGGGTTCAACAATATATTTGCAGACAAGGTAGTTGCTTTAAATGTTTCTGATTTGGAAAGATTTAATGACGGAATTACTGTGGATGCAGAGATTCTTAAAGCAGCCGGACTTGTAAAAGGCAAGTATGATTCTATTAAGATTCTCGGAAACGGCGAGCTTACAAAAAATCTAACAGTAAAGGCTAACGCTTTTTCAGCTAGTGCTAAGGAAAAAATAGAAAAAGCCGGCGGAAAGGCTGAGGTGATGTAAGGTGTTAGAGGTTTTAAGAAATGCTTGGAAAGTGACTGATTTAAGAAAGAAAATTCTATTCACTCTTTTCATTATCATAATTTACAGAATAGGCGGAGCAATCCCTGTTCCGTTTCTGGATCAAGCTGCGTTGGCATCATGGTTCCAGGATACTTCGACTACCGGTAACTTTTTCAACTATTTGAATATTCTGTCAGGAGGTAACTTCTCAAAGGCTACCTTACTTGCATTGTCTATTTCACCTTATATCAATGCTCAGATCATCATTCAGCTTCTTACTTACGCTATTCCTCCTCTTGAGAGGTTATCAAAAGAAGGCGAAGAAGGAAGAAAGAAAATCAACAGGATCACAAGGTATACGTCATTCGGAATTGCTGTATTCCAGGCTTGGGCTTATTATCTGACTCTTAAAAATTCAGCAAATGCTCTGGTTTATACAAGCGGCTGGAAAAAGATATTCGCAGAAATTATTATTATAGCTTGCTTTACAGCAGGTGCGTCGCTTATCATTTGGCTCGGTGACGAGATCAATGAAAAAGGTATCGGAAACGGTATTTCAATGATCCTTTTTGCAGGTATCGTAGCAAGAGGTCCTGCTGCTGTGGGAACACTTATTCAGCTGTTCAAAACAGGCGAACTCAGATATATGATACTTGTACCGATAGTAATAGTTATATTTGTAGCTATGATCGCCTTCATTATCTTTATGGATAATGCAGAGAGAAGAATTCCGATTCAGTATGCAAAACGTGTTGTCGGAAGAAAAATGTACGGAGGACAAAGTTCGTTCATTCCAATCAAGGTTGCAATGTCGGGAGTTCTTCCTATCATCTTCGCAATGTCATTTATGTCATTGCCGTCAACGCTTGAACTGTTTATAGCAAGACCGACAAATCCTGAGGGATTCTGGGAGAATTTCTATGTTAAGATACTTCAGTGGTTCAGCTATGAAAGTTTGGTATATGCTGTAATCTATTTCTTATTGATAATCGGATTTAACTACTTCTATGTATCAATGCAGTACAATCCTGTTGAAATTGCAAATAATTTAAGACAGAATAACGGCGGTATTCCGGGTATCAGACCGGGCAAACCGACAATTTCATTCATAAAGAGAGTATTGTCAAAGATTACTCTGGTAGGAGCTGTGTTCTTAGGAATTATCGCTATCTTCCCGATATTCTTTGCTAAGTTCTCAGGTGTGGGAAGCATTGCTATGGGAGGTACATCTATCCTGATCGTTGTTTCTGTTGCACTTGAAACTGTTCGTACTCTGGAATCACAAATGATGATGCGTCACCACAAGGGATTCCTTGAATAAGAATTATCAGGAGCAGTGATTAACTATGAATTTGATTTTATTAGGAGCTCCAGGAGCAGGTAAGGGTACTCAGGCTGAGGTTATTTGCAAGGCTTTGAATATTCCTGCCATCTCGACCGGAAATATGCTCAGGGAAGCTGTTAAAAACGAAACAAAAAGCGGTCTTGAAGCAAAGAGCTTTATGGACAGCGGTAAGCTGGTTCCCGACGAGATAGTTATCGG
Source organism: uncultured Clostridia bacterium (assembly GCA_947589185.1). Taxonomy (GTDB): domain Bacteria; phylum Bacillota; class Clostridia; order Oscillospirales; family Ruminococcaceae; genus UMGS1601. The sequence continues at coordinate 31,273 of CANQCK010000004.1, forward strand.
GATTCTGAAGGACAGAATTGCTGAGGACGACTGCAAAAACGGTTTCATTCTCGACGGTTTTCCGAGAACAGTTTTGCAGGCAGAAGCTCTTGACAATATGGGAGTTACTATTGACAAGGTTGTTGAGATCTATGTTCCCGATGAGAAGATCAGACAGAGACTTTCAGGCAGAAGAGTCTGCGAGAGCTGCGGAAATTCTTATCACGTTGACTTCAAGCCTACAAAGGTAGAGGGTGTTTGCGACGCTTGCGGCGGTAAGACTGTTATCCGTAAGGATGACGAGCCTGAAACGGTAAACAACAGGCTTGCAGTTTACCACGAGCAGACCGCTCCTTTGAAGGACTATTATAAGAAGCAGGGAAAGCTTGTCACAGTTGAGGGACAGGAAGAGGTTTCAGAAACTTCAAAGCTGACGCTTGCTGCAATTGAGGCATAATCAATGTTATATATTAAATCAGACAGCGATATTGAAAAAATGAAGAAGGCAGGAAAAATCACTGCCGGAGCATTAAAAATTGCCGGTGAATCAATTAGGCCGGGAATGACCACTAAAGAGCTTGACAAGATAATTCACAAGTATATAACGTCGCACGGAGCGGTTCCGTCGTTCCTTGGATACGGCGGGTTTCCGGCGTCGGCTTGTATATCTGTAAACGATGAAGTAATTCACGGCATTCCCGACGGCAGAAAGATCGAAAACGGCGATATAGTTTCCGTTGACGTTGGAGCTTATATCGGAGGCTTTCACGGAGACAGTGCAAAAACCTTTGCAGTCGGAGAAATATCAGACGAAGCAAAGGCACTTATGAGATCGACTGAGGAAAGCTTGTATCTTGCAATAGATATGGCTAAGCCGGGTGTAAGACTCGGCGACATCGGTCATACGATTCAGAAGCACAATGAGGACAACGGATACAGTATTGTTAAAAAGTTTGTAGGTCACGGAGTAGGCAAAGACCTTCACGAAGATCCCGAAGTGCCGAATTTCGGCAGGGAAGGACACGGATTACGCTTGGTTTCTGGTATGGTTATAGCAATAGAGCCTATGATAAATATAGGAACTGAGAACGTGAAGGTAATGCCGAACGACTGGACTGTGAAAACAACAGACGGTTCGTTGTCGGCTCACTTTGAGCATACAATCGCTATCACTGACAACGGTGCGGTCATTTTGACGCAAGCCGATTAGGAGGTAGCGTTGTGGATATAAAGGTTGGCTCTGTTGTAAAGAGTTGTGCAGGCCGCGATAAAAATTCCTATTTCGTTGCAGTGGGAATAAGCGGCGGCTTTGTGGAAATCGCAGACGGAAAAGAGCGGAAGCTTGAAAAACCCAAGCGAAAAAACATAAAGCACATTTCACCTACCAACGCTTTTATTTCAACAGAAGCCTTAACAAACAGAAAACTTAGAAAGGTGTTGAATGAGTTCTCGACCCAAGGGCTCAGTCAGCCGTAACTTATTAAGGAAAGGAAGGGTGTAAACATTTATGTCAAAAGAAGATGTAATCGAGGTTGAAGGTACAGTTTTAGAAGCAATGCCGAATGCAACATTTAAAGTTGAACTTGCAAACGGACATCAAATTCTCGCTCATGTATCAGGCAAGCTCAGACTTAACTACATTCGTATTATTCCGGGAGATAAGGTAACGGTTGAAATGTCACCTTATGATTTATCAAAGGGAAGAATTACCTGGAGATCAAAGTAGGTAATAATCCTAACATCAATCGTTTGAGAAAGCGTAAAGCTTTCGGTATTTAAAGGAGGTATTCACATGAAAGTAAGACCTTCAGTTAAGCCGATCTGTGAAAAATGCAAGGTTATCAAGCGTAAGGGTAAGGTAATGGTAATTTGCGATAATCCAAAGCATAAGCAAAGACAAGGCTAACGAATGAATAATGGAGGTGCAGCTAAATAATGGCTCGTATTGCTGGAATCGACCTTCCGAAAAATAAGAGAGTTGAAATCGGACTGACTTATATTTACGGAATCGGTCAAAGTACTGCAACAAAAATTCTTGAGGCAACAGGAATCAATCCTGACACAAGAGTAAAGGACTTGACAGATGACGACGAATCAAAAATTCGTGATTACATCGACAAGAACCTGACAGTTGAGGGCGACCTCAGAAGAAATGTTGCATTGAACATCAAGAGATTAACTGAAATCGGTTGTTATAGAGGACTTCGCCATCGCCGCGGACTTCCTGTAAGAGGTCAGAGAACAAAGACCAACGCAAGAACACGTAAGGGTCCTGTAAAGACAATCGCTAATAAGAAGAAGTAAGGAGGGTATGAACAATGGCTCAAAAGAAACCTATACGCCGCAGACGTGAAAGAAAAAACATTGAACAGGGACAGGTTCATATCCAGTCTACTTTCAATAACACGATAGTAACTATCACCGACTTGCAGGGGAACGCTATTTCTTGGGCAAGTGCAGGCGGACTCGGATTCAGAGGATCAAAGAAATCAACTCCGTTCGCTGCACAGACTGCCGCTGAAACAGCTGCAAGAGCTGCAAAGGAACACGGTTTGAAAACTGTTGAAGTTTATGTAAAGGGACCGGGTTCAGGACGTGAGGCTGCTATCAGAGCACTTCAGACAGAGGAGCTTGAGGTCAGACTTATCAAGGATGTGACCCCTATTCCTCACAACGGATGCCGTCCTCCAAAGAGAAGACGTGTATAATTAACAAAGCTGAGTTTAAAGGTTTGCTTGGCGTCCAATAATTGAGATTGGATACTGATTAAAAAACGGAGGTAATAACTTATGGCAGTTAGCAGAGAACCAATTTTGAAGAGATGTAAGTCTTTAGGTATCAGCCCTATGGTTATGGGCTTAGGTAAGGAAACTAAAAGAGATCCTAATAAAAATTCAAGAAGAAAAGTATCAGAATACGGACTTCAATTAAAGGAAAAGCAAAAGCTCAAGTTCATTTACGGTGTTCTTGAAAAGCAATTCTATCACTATTATGAATTGGCTGAAAAGCAGGAGGGTCAGGCAGGTACTAACCTTTTGACTATGCTTGAGTCAAGACTGGATAATATTGTTTTCAGAATGGGTCTTTCAATGACCAGAAGAGAAGCCAGACAGCTTGTCGGTCACGGACATTTTGAAGTCAACGGAAAGAAAGTTGACATCCCTTCATACAGAGTTAAACCGGGCGATGTTATTTCTCTGAGAGAAAAGAGCAAGAAGAGTGTTAAGTTCAACGAAATTATTGAGGCAACTAAGGGCAGAACAGTTCCTTCATGGCTTGATAAGGATAACAACACTTTGTCTGCTACAGTAGTCAGAGCCCCTGAAAAAGAAGACCTCGACTACGAGATCGAGGAGCATCTTATCGTCGAGTTATACTCAAAATAATAAGTTTGTCTGCGGCTTTGGCTTTTGGCTTGAGCCGGCTGAGCAAAACTTTTTATCATTCGTTTAACAGTCGTTGTATTACGAACAGGAGGGTTTTAAATGCTTGAAAAAATTGAAAAGCCAGACATTGAAATAGCAGAGCAAAAGGGTGACGGAACTTATGGAAAATTTGTTCTTGAGCCGCTGGAGCGAGGCTATGGTACTACCCTGGGCAACAGCCTGAGAAGGGTATTACTCTCCTCATTACCCGGTGTTGCCGTTAATTCCGTAAAGATTGACGGTGTGCATCATGAGTTATCAACTGTTCCGGGGGTTAAGGAAGACGTAACCGAGATTATTCTTAACCTGAAGGGGCTGACAGCAAAGCTATACGGTGAAGGACCAAAGACTATTTATGTTGAAGCAGAGGGTGAATGTGAGGTTACCGCAGGTGACATCAAGACGGATTCTGAAGTAGATATACTTGTTCCGGATATGCATATTGCCACACTTGGCGAGGGTGCTAAGCTTTATATGGAAATAGTTATCGACAGAGGACGAGGATACGTTTCTGCTGAAAAGAATAAAAGCTATATGTCTAACGCACCAATTGGTGTTATTGCTGTTGACAGTATTTATACGCCGGTATTAAAGGTAAATTACACGGTTGAAAACACCCGTGTAGGACAGATCACAGATTTTGATAAGCTGATTTTGGAGGTTTGGACAGACGGAACAATCTCTGCAAAGGAAGCTGTATCGTTAGCAGCCAAACTCCTCAGCGAGCATCTTAACCTTTTCGTTGATTTATCTGAAGAAACGAGCGTTGTTGAGATAATGGTTGAAAAGGACGATAAGGGCAAAGAAAAAACGCTTGAGATGACCATTGAGGAACTTGACTTGTCCGTGCGTTCATTTAACTGCTTGAAGAGAGCAGGAATAAATACTGTTAATGACTTGGTAGAAAAGTCAGAAGAAGAAATGATGAAGGTCAGAAACCTTGGAAAGAAGTCGTTTGACGAGGTCAAGGAAAAACTAAGAAGTCTAGGATATGACCTGAGCTCAGAGGAAAACAGCTAATCATTTCGTGAAAATTATTATAAGGAGTGAATATCATGCCAGGTTCAAGAAAATTGGGCAGAACAAGCGACCAGAGAAGAGCAATGCTCAGAGCTATGGTTACTTTTCTCCTAGAAAACGGTAAGATAGAAACAACTGTATCAAGAGCTAAAGAAGTTCAGGCTATGACCGAAAAAATGATAACGCTAGGTAAAACTCCTGAACTGCATAATAAGCGTCAAGTTCTTTCATATGTTACAAAAGAGGGCGTTGCAAAGAAATTATTTGATGAAATTTCACCTAAGTACGCTGAGCGTAACGGCGGTTACACAAAAATCATCAAGATCGGACCTCGCCGCGGTGACGCTGCTGAAATGGCGATTATTCAGTTGGTATAAACAGATAATATTAAAACTGACAACTCTTAAATTATTTAAGGGTTGTTTTTTTATTGTTCTTTTGTTAAAATTAATAGTACAAATAGTATAAAATTATATAAAATTGTTGTCTTTTATTTTACTTAAAATTTTCAAGTAGTACTAGCAAAAATATAAATAATAGTGTATAATATTTGTGGTTTTTATATTTTGAAAATTTATAAAGTTTATTGTAAAATTATTTAAGTATATTTATGAGCCTTTGCCTCAGAAACAATGCGGCAATTCCATAGAAAGGCATGGTAACTAATATGAATTTTTTTGCAGTTTTGACTTTAATAGGCGGACTTGTTATGTTCCTATACGGAATGAATGTAATGGGGTCCGGTCTTGAAAAGCTTGCAGGCGGAAAGCTTGAAAAACTTTTTGATAAGCTTACATCAAATCCTTTCAAGGGATTTTTGTTAGGATTTGTTGTTACGGCGATAATTCAATCGTCTTCTGCAACAACCGTAATGCTTGTCGGCTTTGTAAACTCAGGAATTATGAAGCTTAAGCAGACCATTGGAATTATAATGGGTGCTAATATAGGAACTGCTGTTACTGCGTGGATTTTGTCGCTAACAGGAATAGAGGGTGGAAATTTCTGGCTTGAAATGCTTAAACCATCGTCGTTCACACCCATCTTAGCGTTGATTGGCATAATATTCTTTATGTTTATGAAGACTGAAAAACATAAGAATATAGGAGTTATCTTGCTTGGCTTTACAATTCTTATGTATGGAATGGACGCTATGAGCGGAGCAGTTGAGCCTCTAAAGGATATGCCAGAGTTTGCAAACATTCTTTTGATGTTCGATAATCCTTTACTTGGTATTTTAGCAGGAGCTGTCTTAACTGCGATCATTCAGTCTTCGTCTGCTTCTGTTGGAATCTTGCAGGCTCTTTCGTCTACAGGTGCTGTTCGTTTTTCAACAGCATTGCCTATTATTTTAGGACAGAATATCGGAACCTGTATTACTGCGGCAATCTCAGCTATCGGAACAAATAAGAATGCTAAAAGGGTTGCAATAGTTCACCTGTCATTTAATATTATTGGTACGATTATTTTTGTAGCAATATATTATCCGATAAACGCATTTGTACATTTCGCATTTGCAAATTCAGTTGTAAACGCACTGGATATTGCAATTATCCACACGCTCTTTAAAGTTCTAACAACGATTATTTTGTTCCCGTTTATCAATGGGCTTGAAAAGCTTTCTTATATAATTGTCAGAGATAAAAAAGATAAGGAAGAGAAAGAAAAGAAAAGCACATTTGCACTTCTGGACGACAGGTTTTTGGCAACGCCGACTGTCGCTTTGGCACAGTGCAGAACACTTCTTGTAAAAATGTCAGAAATGGCAAGGGATAATATAAATCTTGCTATTAGCACAATAGATAAATTTGATAGTGAAGCCGCCAAGCAGGTGGAGAAAAATGAGGATATGGTTGATAAGTTCGAGGACAAGATAGGAACTTATCTGGTTAAGCTGTCAAGCAGGGATTTGTCTGTAAAGGACAGTCAGTCGATAGCTATGCAACTTCATGTTATCGGTGATTTTGAAAGAATTTCTGATCATTCAAAAAATATCATCAATCTATCTAGCGAGATGAATGATAAGAAAATTGAGTTTTCTAAAAAGGCAAAGGCAGAGATTAAGGTTATATGCCGTGCGGTATCAGATATTCTTGATATGGCGGTTGAAGCGTTTGCCACTCAGGATAAGAATGTTGTCGGTAAGATCGAGGCACTTGAGGAGGCTATTGACAAGCTTTGCTTAAAGCTGAAAAACAGACATATTAAAAGGCTTCAAAAGGGAACTTGTACAATTGAGCTGGGCTTTATTTTTACAGACCTTTTGACGAACTTAGAACGTGTATCGGATCATTGTTCTAACATTGCGTTTTCAATCAAACAGGAAGAAGACGAGTCATTTGAATCGCATAAATATGTGAGAAAGCTAAAGGAAACCGGCGAGGATTTTGACAAGGACGTTGAGGAATTTATGGACATCTATCATATTCCAAAAAAACAGGACAAACATTAGCGTAAACGGTTCTTTATGCTGAAGTAAACATTCTATTGATGATATTTTGTTTTTATTCATTACGTTATATATTTAGAGGAGTTAGGCTATGAACAAGACTTATGAAAAGCTTCAGAAGTGTTATAAATATATTCGTAAAAAAACTGATTTTAAACCTGAAATTGCACTTGTTCTAGGCTCGGGACTTGGTGATTATGCAGAGAGTGCAAATGTTCAGGTTGAGCTGACAATACCGTATTCAGAGATAAGCGGATTCCCGACGTCAACGGTTACAGGTCACAGAGGACAGTTTGTTTTCGGAACTGTAAACGGCGTTAAGACAGCTATTATGCAGGGACGGGTTCACTATTATGAGGGATATGATATATCAGATGTGGTTTTGCCGGTTCGTTTAATGGGTCTGATGGGGGCAAAGGTTTTGTTCCTTACTAACGCTTCGGGCGGAATAAACGAGAATTTCAAGTGCGGCGATTTTATGCTTATTACCGACCAGATCTCATCACTTGTGAAAAGTCCTCTTATAGGTGAGAATATTGACGAACTGGGCGTTCGCTTTCCTGATATGAGCGAAGTATACAATAGAGACTTAATCGGTATTATAAAAAAATCAGCAGAGGAGCTTGATATACAGCTTAAAGAAGGCGTTTATATTCAAACTACAGGGCCTCAGTATGAATCTCCCGCAGAGATAAGAGCGTTTAAGGTATTGGGTGCAGACGCTGTGGGAATGAGTACGGCTTGCGAGGCAATTGCAGCAAATCATATGGGTATGAAAATATGCGGAATTTCCTGCATTTCCAATTTAGCGGCAGGGATAAGCAAAACTCCGCTTACGCATAAAGAGGTTCAGGAAACAGCAAACAGAGTTGCACCCGATTTTAAGAGACTTCTTACAGAAGCAATAGAGAGTATATCTGATTATCTCAATGCCAATTAACAGGAAAGAATTATATTATGATAAGATTTTATAACGGAAAAATTCTCACGCTTGCCGACGGATTTAATATAATTAACGGCGAGGTATGGGTTGATAATGATAAGATTTCTTTTGTGGGAAAGCCGTCTGAAAAAGATTTGGAGGCTCATTACTTCGAGCTGGAAATTGATTTAGACGGTAATCTTTTAATGCCTAGCTTTAAGAATGCTCATACACACTCGGCAATGACATTTTTGCGTTCATATGCCGATGATATGTCCTTGCAGGATTGGCTTACAAATCGGGTATTCCCGATGGAAGCAAAGCTGACAGGGGAGCATATTTATGCTTTTACAAAGCTGGCAATACTCGAGTATTTATCTAGCGGAATTACAGCTTCATTTGATATGTATTTTAAGCTGAACGATTATGTTAAGGCGAATATTGACGCAGGCTTCAGAACTGTAATATGTTCGTCGACAAATGATTTCGGGGGAAGCCCCGAACAGGACGAGGAGGATTACCTGAGGTTCAGCAGTATTTCTCCTTTGATCTCTTATAAATTCGGCTGTCATGCGGAATATACTACAAAGCTTGATACTATCAAAGGCATAGCAAAGATGTGTCAGAAATATAAAGAGCCTTTTTATTCTCATAACAGCGAGACAAAAAGAGAAGTTTCAGAGTGTATGGACCGTTACAGTAAAACTCCAACGCAGCTTTTTGATGATTTGGAACTATATGAATACGGCGGCGGAGGTTTCCACTGTGTTTATTTCAGCGAAAATGATATGCAGATATTCAAGGAAAAAGGTCTGTGGGCAATTACAAATCCCGGCTCAAATACAAAGCTTGCCAGCGGAGTTGCAGATTTATCGCGAATGCTCGATATGGGAATTAATATTGCCATAGGAACGGACGGGGCGGCTTCTAACAATGCACTTGATATGTTCAGAGAGATGTATCTTGCAACAGGGCTTCAAAAGCTGAAGTATATGGACGCTTCGGTATGCTCTGCGGAAGATGTTTTATATATGGCTACGGTGGGTTCTGCAAGGGCAATGGGTCTTGCTGACTGCGATACTATAGAGACAGGCAAGCAGGCTGATCTGATAGTAATAGATATGAACAAACCGAATATGCAGCCTGTTCATAATATAACTAAAAATCTTGTTTTCAGCGGCTCTAAACAGAATGTTAAGCTTACAATGTGTGCAGGAAAAATTCTTTACAGAGACGGTGTATATTACCTTGATGAGAGCGAGAGGGATATTTATAAAAGAGCCAATAAAATGTTAAATGATTTTTAAGCAGGCATTTTAATTAGATTTTTTGCAATATAAGAAATTAAACAAAAAAATAGTAAAAAATACTTGCAAAATACTTTTAAAGGTGTTATAATTATTACAATAGTTTTATTGAAAGACTGGAAATTTGACTTCCGGTCTTTCGTCTTTGTTTAGGAAATTAAATTTTAAGCGTATATTATTTACCGTAGGATAGCGTGAGTCTTTGCCTTAATAACAATGCGTAAAATCCGTTATCGGGATTGACTCAAATTTCAAAGAAAGGTGGTCTTTGCACAGCAAGGGCAGGGTGTTAAAATGAAAAACAAAAAATCAGGTTCGACAGTTCATCGGATTGCTGAGCTTGCAGAGCCTCTTTGCGGCGAGCTCGGATTGGAGCTCTGGGACGTCAAGTTTGAAAAAGAGGGTGCAACGTGGTATCTTAGAGTGTTTATTGACAAGGACGGTGGCATAAATATTGATGACTGCGAGAATTTTTCAAGACCGTTTAATAAATTGCTTGATGAAACCGATCCGATTTCTCAGTCTTATGTTTTTGAAGTTTCAGGACCGGGTCTGGGAAGAGAGCTTAGAAAGCCGGAGCATTTTGAGCGGTTTATAGGTGAAAAAATAAGAATTCGTTTCATACGGGCAAGAAACGGAGAAAAGGAAGTTGTTTGCACACTGAAGGGTTATTCAAAGCCGAACATTACGGTTCAGTTTGAAGGCTCGGACGAAGATGAAATAATATCGCTTTCAGATTGTGCATATGTAAAGCTAAATGATGACCAAGATTTATTTGACATAGAGTAAAGGGAGGAATTAGGAAAAATGAATAAGGAATTTTTTGAAGCTCTTTCACTATTGGAGGAGGAAAACGGTATAGAAGCGGAGGTCTTGATTGAAAAGATCGAGCAGGGTATATTCAAGGCTGTAAAGAGAGATTACCCAAACACCAATGAGGAAAACATTGAGGTTAAAATTGATGTTGAGAAGAACAGGCTCAATCTTAAAATCAACAAAAATGTAGTTGAAGAAGTTGAGGACGAAGCGAATGAAATCAGCTTAGAGGATGCACTTGAAATTTCAAAGAGAGCAAAGATAGGTTCTAAAGTCGCAATAAAGCTGAACCCTACAAAGTTCAAGAGAATTGCGGCACAATCTGCAAAGCAGTCAATAAGAAGCGATATTAAGGAAATAGAAAGAGAACGGCTTTTGTCTAACTATCAGGATAAGGAGCATGAATGTGTTTCTGCAACTGTTCAGAAGGTAGAGCCGGGTACGGGAAACGCCATTTTGACTATTGACGGCAGCGAGGCTTATTTAGTCAGAAATGAGCAAATTCCGGGAGAGACCCTTCACGAGGGAGATATTATAAAGGTTTACGTTGTAGGTATTGTAAATCCGGAAAGACGTCCGTCTGTTAAAATTTCAAGAACCCACAGAGATCTGGTAAAAAGACTGTTTGAACTGGAGATCCCGGAGGTTTATGACGGAACAGTTGAAATAATGGCGATCTCAAGAGAAGCCGGTTCAAGAAGCAAGGTAGCAGTATGGTCAAAGAATGAAAACGTTGACGCAGTTGGTGCTTGCATAGGACCTAGACGTTCAAGAATTTCTGCGATAGTGAACGAATTAAAGGGTGAGAAAATCGACATAATCCCTTACAGTGAGGACGACGCTGAATTTATTGCCGCAGCACTTTCTCCTGCCGATGTAATAAAGGTTACGCTTGCAGAGGACGGGACAAGAGCCTGCGAGGTTGTTGTTCCTGACGATCAGCTTTCTCTTGCTATCGGCAACAGAGGACAAAATGCAAAGCTCGCAGCCAGACTGACAGGCTATAAGATAGATATAGGTCCTGAAAATCCGATTCAGATAGATTAAGCGTTATTTATTTGGGCGATAAAGAATTCATACAAAGCGGTAAAGGAAGTTGTATGTATATGAAAACAAGGAAAATTCCTATGAGAATGTGCATAGGCTGCGGGGAAATGAAACCTAAAAAAGAGCTTATACGCATTGTAAAATCAAAAGAGGGCGAGATTTCACTTGACTTGACCGGGAAAAAGTCAGGACGCGGTGCATATATCTGTGAGGATCTAAAGTGTTTTCAAAAGGCGAGAAAGGCAAGAAAGTTTGAGAAAAGCTTTGCGTGCCGCATTTCTGATGAGATATATGACGAGATGGAAAGTGAGTTACAAAATGAATAAAATAATGGGGCTTCTGACTATGGCGAGGAAAGCGGGAAAGCTCTCACTTGGTATGGATATGAGCAAGGATGCGTGCAGAAACGGAATTTCAAAGGGAGTATGCATAGCTGCTGATATTTCTCCTAAAAGCTTGAAGGAAATTAAGTTTGTTTGTATGAATGAAAATGTGCCGCTTTATTCTCTGGATATGGATATGAGAGCTGTCGGGACAGAGCTCGGTAAGAGCGTGGGAATAATATCAATTAACGACAGCGGATTTATGAAAAAAGCAAAGACCTATATGAGAAAAATAGAAATTGACAATGATATGTTTAATAATTAAGGAGGTTATTGAAACCTATGGCGAAAAATTATAAACTAGGAGAGCTTGCTAAAAATTTAAAGCTGCCTTCAGCTGACGTAATAAAGTGTCTTGACGGAGTGTTCGGAGAGCCGAAAAAGACAGTCTCATCGCTAACTCCTGAAGAGGTTACCTATGTGTTTGAGTATTTTACTCAAAAAAATCAGGTTGAAAGCTTTGAAGAGTATTTTGCAAGCGGTAATATTAAAGAAGAGAAAAAAGAAGAACCAAAGCCTAAAAAGACTGCTAAGAAGCCTGCAGCAAAAACAAAAAAGAAAGCTGAAAAACCTAAAAAGGCAGTTACAGATGACGCTGATACAAAGGCAGAGAAACCGCAAAAAACAGCGGCATCAAAGACGGAAGAGCCAAAGGTGAAGGCAGAGGATAAAAAGCCTCAGAAGGATAAAAAGCCGCAGAAAGAGAAAAAACCTCAGCAGAAAAAGAAATCACCTCCTAAAAAGCAGGATCACGGAACAAAGCAGAAGCTTGTTTCAACGGGTTCATCACAAAGCGGAGTAACAGTATCTGAAGTTGAAAATACCTATTCTAAGACTAAGACCGTTGACACAAGAGGAAGCTATGTAAACCTTGATAAATATAATGAGAAATACGATACTCTTGCCGAGACAAAGTCAGGCAGGGGCAGGGATAACTATACCAAAAAGCAGAAGATAAAGCAGAAGTCTCAGCAGTACAGAAAACAGCGTAAGTCAAACAAGGTTGAAACCGAGGCTCAAAAGCTGAAGCGTCTTGAGCTTGAAAGGGCAAGAAAACAGCAGCTTAAAGTTTCTATTCCTGATGAGATCACCGTTTCTGAACTTGCTTCAAGACTGAAGGTAGTTGCTACTGAGGTCATTAAGAAGTTAATGGGACTCGGAGTTATGGCTTCCATTAATGAGGTCATAGATTTTGATACGGCTTCTCTTGTTGCAGAGGAATTAGGTGCAAAGGTTGAAAAGGAAGTTCACATTACCATTGAGGAACGTCTTATTGTTGACGAAGAGGATAAGGAAGAGGATTTGGTCGAGAGATGTCCGGTAGTAGTAGTTATGGGTCACGTTGACCACGGTAAAACTTCCATTCTTGACAAAATCCGAAATGCCCACGTTACAGACTCAGAAGCAGGAGGAATCACTCAGCATATCGGTGCATATCAGGTTATGTGCAACGGTAAACCTATCACCTTCCTTGATACTCCGGGACACGAGGCGTTTACAGCAATGAGACTAAGAGGAGCACAGGCTACGGATATTGCTATATTAGTCGTTGCGGCAGACGACGGAGTAATGCCGCAGACCGTTGAAGCTATTAACCATGCAAAGGCTGCTGGAGTTTCTATAATTGTTGCTATAAATAAGATGGATAAAGAGGGTGCAAACCCTGAAAGGATCAAGCAGGAACTCACAGAGCATGAAATTCTTTGCGAGGAATGGGGCGGAGATGTTATCTGTGTGCCTGTATCAGCAGTTACCGGAATGGGTATTGATGAACTTTTGGAAAACATTCTGCTTGTTGCGGAGGTAAAAGAACTCAAGGCTAATCCTAACAGACTTGGAAAAGGAACTGTTATTGAGGCTAAGCTCGACAAGGGACGCGGACCGGTCGCAACTATTCTTGTTCAAAACGGAACGCTTAATGCAGGAGATATTATTATAGCCGGCACAGCTGTCGGACGAGTAAGAACAATGAAAAATGACAAGGGCGAGGAAATCAAGTCGGCAGGGCCTTCAACTCCGGTTGAGATAACAGGCTTGGGGGAAGTGCCTGACGCAGGAGACGCTTTCAATGTAGTTGCTGATGAAAAGCTGGCAAGAGAACTCGCAGAGCAGAGAAAACAGCAGGCTAAGGAAGAAATCTTCGGACAGTATCAGAAGGTCACATTAGAAAACCTTTTCAGTCAGATCACAGAGGGAGAGAGAAAAGAACTTCCAATTATCGTTAAGGCTGACGTTCAGGGTTCGGTTGAGGCTGTTAAGCAATCATTGGAGAAGATTTCTAATGACGAGGTAAGAGTAAAGGTTATCCACGGAGCTGTCGGAGCTGTTTCTGAGGGCGACGTTATGCTGGCAGCAGCGTCAAACGCAATTATCGTTGGATTTAATGTACGTCCTGACCCGATTGCCAAAGAAAGTGCAGAGCGTGACGGTGTTGACATTCGTCTTTACAGAATTATTTACGATGCGATAGAGGAGATCGAAGACGCTATGAAGGGTATGCTTGCTCCTAAATACCGGGAGGTCGAGACTGCTCGTGCAGAAGTAAGACAGGTGTATAAGATTTCTAATGTCGGTCAGGTTGCAGGTTGTTATGTATTATCGGGCAAGATTGGCAGAAATAACGAAATTAGAGTTGTTCGTGACGGAATAGTTATTTCTGAGGATAAGATGGCAAGCTTAAAAAGATTTAAAGATGACGTTAAAGAAGTTGCCGAAGGATATGAATGCGGTATATCTTTGGAGAAATTCTCCGATATTAAAGAGGGAGACATTTTAGAGGCGTTCTATATGGAAGAGTACAGAGATTAGCAAATTTCCGCTCTGAGGCATATCCATACAGAAAATCATAAAAAAAATGTCTTGCTATGAAAAATCTTTGTGATTAATATACTTTAAGGAGAGAGCAAATTGGCAGGTTATAAACCAAGAAGGTTATCTGAGGATATAAGAAGAATAATTTCAGGTAAAATCAGAGATTTGAAAGACCCGAGAATCAATAACAGCGGTATGATAACTATAGTACGCTGTGATGTTTCAAACGACATATCATATTGTAAAGTTTATGTTTCGTCTTTTGAGGGTTACGATAAGGCTAAAGAGGCTGTAAAGGGATTTGAGTCAGCGTCAGGACTTTTAAAGCGTGAGATCTCCAATGTTCTGAGGCTTAGAAAATGCCCTGAGCTGGAGTTTGTAGCTGATAATTCTATGGAACATTCTCTTAAAATCAATAAGATTTTAAAAGACATTTCAGACGTCAAATCTGATTCTGACAGCGAATTATTATAGCTAATAACTTTATTTGCAGACTAATTTTGCAGTTTCCGTAAAAGGAGTGGTGACAGGTGGATTTTTCAGAAATAAAGAGCTTTTTGGAAAGCGATAAATGTGATAATGTAACTATCCTTACACATAAAAGTCCGGACGGAGATACTTTCGGGTGCGGCTTTGCATTGTGTTATTTACTTCGGGATATGGGTAAAAAGGCTAATGTCATAAACCACGAGCCCTTACCTAAAAAGTATAAAGAGTTTATGTATCCCGATTACGAGCCTATGGATTTTGAGGAAAAGTGCGTAATTGCGGTGGATATTGCCAGTTTGGAATTGCTTGGAGACAATCTTTCCGAATATAAAAAAGAGGGAAAGATCGATCTGTGCATTGATCACCATATGACCAATAAAAAATATGCAAAGCTGTATTATATAGATTCTGAAGCTGCGGCAGCCTGTCAGATATTATACGAATTGATAAAATATATGGAAAGACCTGTTACCAAGCTTATTGCAACTTGTCTTTATATCGGTATAGCAACTGACACAGGGTGCTTTAAGTTTGAAAACGTAACGCCGAAAACTCATATGATAGCGGCAGAGCTTATTTCATACGGCATTAATCATTCATATGTGAACCGTATGATGTTTGATGTGAAGCCGAGGGGTGTAATTAAAGTCGAGCAGGAGGTTTTAAAAAATCTTCAGTTCTGCTTTGATGACAGATGTGCTATAGAGTTTGTGCCAAAGGCACTTATTGACAACAGCGGTGTGGAAACTGCTGAGTTTGAGGAACTGGCGACAATTCCGCTTACCGTTGAGGGCGTTGAAGTCGGCATAACCATTAAGGAAAAGGGAAACAACGAGTATAAGCTTTCGGTAAGAACCACTGAAAAGCACGACGCCTGTGCTTTTTGCAAAAGCTTTGGGGGCGGAGGTCATCTTCGTGCTGCAGGCTGTCAGATTATCGGAACATACGGTGAAGTTATGAAAAAAATAAAAGACAGGGTTGCTGAACTGTTCGAATAACTGATATATTATGAGTAAAGAATTAAACGGAATCATTGTTATAAATAAGCCAAAGGGGTTTACTTCCTTTGACGTTATTGCAAAGCTGAGAGGAATTTTAAACATAAAAAGGCTGGGTCATGCGGGAACATTAGACCCGATGGCAACAGGAGTATTACCTGTGTTTGTCGGCAAGGCGACAAGGGCTTGCGACATTCTCCCGAATAATGAAAAAGGCTACAAAGCAGGATTTAAGCTGGGTATTAAAACAGACACTCAGGATATTACGGGTAATATTATTTTTGAAAAAAAGTCTAATATTGATCTTGATAGGCTTGCAGATAAAGTAAAGATGTTTTTAGGTGAAACAGAACAGCTTCCGCCAATGTATTCGGCGGTTTCAATAGGGGGAAAAAGGCTTTATGAGCTTGCCCGTGAGGGTAAAGAAGTAGAGAGAAAGCCCAGAAAAATTTACGTTAAAAATATAGAGATCGCAGAGTTTGACGAAGCTTCACAAACAGGAGAATTAATTATACATTGTTCAAAAGGAACTTATGTAAGAACTATAATTCACGATTTGGGCGAGGCTCTTGGAACAGGCGGAGTTTTAACTTCGCTTGAGAGAACGTATTCAAGCGGATATGATTTATCTGAAAGCCATACTCTTGAAGAAATACAGTCACTTGCAGAAAGCGGTACTGACATTACAGAGATAATGTTTCCTATTGACAGTGCTTTTAAGCAGTATGAAAAGGTTATTCTCAATCCTAAGTACACAAGACTGTATAAAAACGGCGTAAAGCTAAGGCTTGAACAGGTAGGCGTCAGATGCGAAAATACATATCGTGTGTATGGAAGCGATAACGAATTTTTGGGTCTTGGCTTTGCAGATGAAAAAGCAAATGAATTTATTATAAAAAAGAATTTCTTTTAAGCTGAGATTATTATATTTTGGACGGACTTATTTGAAGTAAGGCGTCGTATTATGTTTGATCTTGGCAAAGGGATAGATATTATGATTTTAGACATCACAAAAAGCAAAAAGGTATTTGAAAATAAAACTGTTGTCTCTATGGGGATATTCGACGGAGTACACAGAGGACATCAGGCAGTAATAAATACCGCTTGTGAATTCAAAAAGCAGGGGCTTGATTTTGTATTATTTACATTTAAAACAGATACTGTTACAACAAAGGGAAGTAACGGATATATAGAAATGCTTTTATCGGACGATTTAAAGAAAGAGCATTTTGAGAGGTTGGGAGTTGACTGCATATATGCTCCTGATTTTGATGAAATGAAAGATATGACTTCTGCTCAGTTTGTTGAGCAGGTTTTATGCAGAAAACTGAACGCTTCGGCGGTCGTCTGCGGAGAGGATTTTCGTTTTGGCAGAAATGCAGAAGGCGACGCTGAAAAGTTAAAATTACTATGTGAGGAATTTCGCATAGAAACTATCATAGTTAATCAGGCACAGTATGAGGGGAAAAAGATAAGCTCTTCAGATATAAGAGACTGCATAAGGCAGGGTAAAATCAAAAGTGCAAATGAAATGCTCGGGTATAATTATTATTACAAGCTGCCCGTTCTGCACGGAAACGAAATAGGCAGGACTCTTGATTTTCCTACGATAAATCAGGAGATTTCAAAAAGGCAGATATTGCCGAAGTTTGGCGTTTATATTACCAGAACAAAAATAGATGAAAAATGGCACAACAGTATTTCAAACATAGGTGTAAGACCTACGGTTGAAAAAAGGTCTGTACCGTTGATAGAGACGAATATTCTTGATTTTAATGATGATATTTACGGAAAAGTCATAAAGGTTGAGCTTTTGGATTTTTTAAGACCTGAGTGTAAATTTAAAAGTATTGATGAACTGAAAAAGCAGGTTTATTTCGACATAAATAAAACAGCGGAATTTTTTAAAAGGGAGGAATTAAAATGAATAAGGTAAGAACAAGATTTGCACCCAGTCCGACAGGATATATGCATATCGGAAATTTAAGAACTGCTCTTTTTACTTATATTATTGCGAAAAAGAACGGCGGAGATTTTATTCTCAGAATTGAGGATACCGACAGAGAAAGGCTTGTTGAGGGAGCAACAGACGTTATTTACAGTACTCTAAAAGAGTGCGGACTGAACTGGGACGAAGGTCCTGATATTGGCGGAGAATACGGACCGTATATCCAGTCTGAGAGAATGGGAATGTATAAGGATTATGCAATAGAGCTTGTAGAAAAGGGAGAGGCTTATTACTGTTTCTGTGATAAGGAGCGTTTGGACGAGCTTAAAGCAGTTCAGGAGGCAAGCGGAGTAATGCCTATGTATGACAGGCATTGCAGAAATTTAAGCGAAGAGGAGATCAAGGAAAAGCTAGACGCTAAAATACCTTATGTAATCAGGCAAAAGGTTCCCACAGAGGGAGAAACCACTTTCCACGACGAGCTTTACGGCGACATAACAACTCCTAATTCTACGCTTGACGATCAGATACTTTTAAAAAGCGACGGCTATCCGACATATAATTTTGCCAACGTAATTGACGATCACCTGATGGGAATTACTCATATAGTAAGAGGGAATGAATACCTTTCTTCAACGCCTAAGTATAATCTTCTCTATGAGGCATTCGGCTGGGAAGTTCCTAAGTATATTCACGTTGAGCACATTATGAAGGACAAGCAGCATAAACTGGCAAAGCGTGACGGAGACGCGTCATATCAGGATTTGATAAAGCAGGGCTATCTTACAGAGGCAATACTGAATTATATTGCACTTCTGGGTTGGGCGCCAAAAGGCGAAAGAGAAATTTTCACTCTCCCTGAGTTGATTGAAGAGTTTGATATTTCCGGACTTTCAAAGTCGCCTGCTATTTTTGACCCTATGAAGCTAAAGGCAATAAACGGCGAGTATATAAGAAAGATGTCGATTGATGAATTTGAAAGTCACGCAATGCCTTATTTAAAGCAGGCTATAAAGCGTGAGGATATTGATCTTAAACAGGTTGCAGAATTACTTCAGCCGAGAACGGAGCTTTTTACCGATATTCCTGAGCAGATCGATTTTATAGACGAAATGCCTGAATACGACAATGCTTTGTATTGTCATAAAAAGATGAAAACAAACGAGGAAAATTCTCTTGCGGCTTTAAAAGAGGTACTTCCTGTTTTGGAGAGCATAGACGGTAATAGCTGGAATCAGGATACTATTTACAATAAGGTAGTAGAGCTTGTCAAGAAAATGGAGGTAAAAAACGGTATGGTTTTCTGGCCGTTAAGAGTTGCCGTTTCGGGAAAATCCTTCACGCCGGGCGGCGGAGTTGAGCTTTGCGTTATCTTGGGTAAAGAGGAATCAATAAAGAGGGTTAAGGCGGCAATAGAAAAGCTGTCTTGATAACATTCTTGTCATATAACTATCACAATAAGCTGCTAGAATACAAATGGTTTAGTATAATACTATCTTGAGGAGGCAATCTCTATATGATTGAGGTTAAAAATCTTTCAAAGCATTTTGGAGATAAAAAGGCTGTTGACGGTATTTCATTCACTGCTGAAGACGGCGAGATACTCGGATTTTTAGGACCGAACGGTGCCGGAAAATCCACAACGATGAATATTCTCACAGGGTATATTTCGTCAACAGACGGCGTTGCATTGATAGACGGCGTTGACATTCTGGAAAACCCTATAAAGGCAAAGCAGAAGATAGGCTATCTTCCTGAACAGCCGCCGCTTTATATGGATATGACGGTTAAGGAATATCTTTCGTTCGTGTATGACTTAAAAAAATGCAAGCTGCCGAGAAATACACATCTTAAAGATATTTGTAATCTTGTAAAAATTGAGAATGTTTACAACAGAGTTATAAAGAATCTTTCAAAGGGATATAAGCAGAGGGTAGGACTTGCACAGGCACTTGTGGGGAATCCTAACGTACTTATTTTAGACGAACCTACTGTGGGTTTAGACCCCAATCAGATTATTGAAATAAGAACGCTTATAAAAAGGCTGGGTAAAAATCATACGGTTATTTTATCTTCGCATATTTTGTCTGAGGTTCAGGCTGTGTGCGACAAGATCGTTGTAATAAATCAGGGCAAAATAGTTGCCGACGATACTGAAGAAAACCTTTCTAAAAATCTTGTCAGCAGCAATAAAATCATGGTCAAGATAGACGGACCTTTTGATGAGGTTCAAAAGGTCATCGGTTCGATCGCAGGCATTAAAACAGTTGATATGATTTCCAAAGAAACCGACGAATTCTGCGAATTTTCCATTGAGTCGGAAGATGGCGTTGATATTCGCCGGGAACTGTTTAAAAGAGTTTCTGAACGAAGCTGGTACATTATGGAGTTGAAGACTTCTGATATGTCGCTTGAAGATATATTCTTAAGATTAACGGTCGGCGAGAGTATTCCGGCTGTAAAGAGAAACGGAGGTATTGAATAATGAAAGCAATTTTTAGAAGAGAATTTGTTTCTTATTTTACTACTCCGATAGGATACATTTTTCTTGCTGTGTTTTTTGCATTGGCAGGCATTGATTATTCTGTAACGTCAATAGCCAAGGGTTCTACCGGTTCATCAGGCGGTACTCAGGGATACGGAACAGCGGAATTAGCTCAGTTTTTTCTGTGGCTGCTTATTATATTAGTTATTTTGATCCCTATTCTCACTATGAGAACGTTATCAGAAGACAAAAGACAAAAAACAGATCAGGTTCTTTTGACGTCTCCCGTCAGCTTATCTGGAATTGTCGGCGGGAAATTTCTTGCAGCGTTTTTGGTGTATATTATGGGCGTTGCAATTACACTGGTGTTTTCAGTAGTGGTTTCCGCATTTGCTAAGCCTGACTGGATCACAATATTCGGTAATATTGTCGGTCTGCTTCTTTTGGGAGCGGCTTGTATTTCAATTGGTATCTTTGCGTCAAGCCTTACTGAAAATCAGGTGGTTTCAGCAGTTATAAGTCTGGCTTCGATCGGGCTGATGAGTCTGCTGTCGGTAATATCCAGCTTTATACCGATTGAGTTTGTAAAGACTATTCTAAATAAATTATGCTTTTTAGAGAGATATATCGGATTTACATACGGTCAATTCGATCTATCCAGTGCATTATACTTCATCAGCGTTGCCGTGGCATTTATGTTTTTTACGGTAAGAGTGTTAGAAAAGCGTCGTTGGGCTTAAAGGAGGTAGCGAAGATGAACAATATGGACGAAAAAGATTTTGAGCAGAAAGAGCAGGTTATTTCTGAGACATCAGAAAACAGTTTGGAAGAAAACGCTTCTGTAAATTCTGCTGAGAACAAAACCGATACAGAAATAAGTGAAGAAATCCCTGAAAGCTTTGATATTCAGGAGAATCAGGCAGAGAGTACAACAGAGAAAAAGACCAAAAAACAAAAAAAGGCAAAGAAAAACCTTAAAAAGCTAAAGCACGGAACTATGGCGACTGTTTTAACAGTAGTTTTTATAGTTGTTCTGGTTCTTGTAAATATTGTTGCGACAAGCGTGTTTGAAAGATTTCCGCTTACTATTGATATGACATCAGATGACTCGTATACGATTTCTGATGAAACTGCCGATTATATAAAAAATGTTGATAAAGAAGTAAAAATCACGGTATTGTCAGAGGAAAAAGAATTTGCCTCTACATCGAAATACATTCGTCAGTCTAATGAGATTTTGAAGAATATCGTTAAAAGCAACAAAAACTTTTCTATCAAGTATATAGATTTACTGTCAAATCCTGAGGTTAAATCTGAATATGAGGATTCGCTTTCTGAGTATGACATAATAGTTGAATCGGGTAAAAACCACGAAAGAACAACACTTGTACATCCGCAGGATTTAGTTAAGTTCTCATCTGATTTTGAAAAATCTTTTCAGCAGAATATGGGAGGAACTCTTGACTCGTTTATTGAGTATTACGGAGGAATGACTGCTATTCAGAATTATTCTGCGGGAGTTGAGAGCAACTGTGCAGAGCAGGCGTTCACGTCGGCAATTTTAAAGGTTACAGACGCAAACCCTGTGACGGTTACACTGCTTACGGGAAGAAAAGAGCTTGCTTCTCTGACATATTTTAAGACTCTGCTCAATGCAAACGGATATACAGTGAACAGTATTAATATAACTACGCAGGATATTCCAAAAGAAACAAATCTTATTGTAATGGGGGCACCCAGCGTTGACTATACTGAAAGTGAAGTTGAAAAGGTATCGTCATTTTTAGACAACGGAGGAAAGCTGGAAAAGAATCTTCTTTATATCGAAAGCGTTCAGCAGCCTAAAACTCCGAATATCGACGAGCTTTTAGAGGAATACGGAATAAAGTTCAGAGATGAATTTGTATACGATTCAGACGGCGAAAATGCAAGCAACGGATATGTATTTATGGAGCGTGCAAGCAGTAATTTTATGGACGACATAAAAGACAATTCTCTGAGATTGTTTACAAGCGTTTATACAAAGCCTATTACTATAGACTACAATAACAAAGAAATGCTTACCTGCGAGCCTTATATTCAGACGTCTGACACAGGATACACAATGGATTCCGAAAATAAAAAGCTGACAAGCGGAGTAACTGTAACAGGTGCAGTCGGTTCTAAGGCGGCGTTTATCGGCGAGGATACTTATTACAGCAATCTGATTGCTCTGGGCTCTGAATTTTTCCTGGACGATACTGTACTTCAGATGTCGCAGTATCTGAACAGACAGTGGATACTGAGCATTGTAAACGGCGTTACCGGAAAATCGTCAGGCATTACTATTGAGCCAAAGACTGTTGAGGGCGGAATGTTTGATCTTACCAATACGCAGATAAAGGTTCTTGAGTGGGTATTTATAGTTATTATACCTGTAATCGTTCTTGCAGTAGGTATCATAATCTGGTTAAGGAGAAAGAACAGATAAGCGTTAAGGAGAAATCTAAATGAATTCTAAAGTAAAGAGTATTATCATATGTGTTGTTGTTATTGCTTGTCTGGGTATTACGCTTCTTGTTCTTAATTTAACGGGCAAGAATGACGACAATTCAAGCAGTACTGTGTCGAGTATTGCCGACAGCGGGAAAACAATATCTCTGACAGATGATATTGCAGATGATCTTGATAATACTTATGTTAAATCTATAGAAATTAAAAACGAGAGAGACAGCTTTACGGTCAGTCAGGTCAGCGGTAAAACTGACGAGTGGGAGATAAAGGCTTTAGACGGAATTGAGCAGTCAAACACTGTTTATTCGGGTCTGGCTTCAATTGCGGCAGATCTTTCAGCAACCGATATAGCAGAAGAAAATGCACAAGATCTATCTAAATACGGTCTTGAAAATGCAAAGACCAAATTTACCGTTACATTTTCTGATGATAATAACACAAAGAGGACTTACTTGATTGGAGATACAACTCCAAACGAGAAAGATTACTATTTGTGTGAGGAAGGAAAGAATACCGTTTATACAGCAGCAACAGGCTCGCTTTCATACTTTTTCTACACAAAAGAGGATTTTGTAGCCTTGACAATGCTGGAAAAGCCGGCAAGCGATGATGATTACCCGGATTTTATAAAGGAAACCATTAAATCTGAAGATCTCGACTACGATATGGTTATCGTGACTCCCGAGAATTCTCTCGATTATATGCCGTCTGCACAAGTTATGACAGAGCCGGTATTTGCGTATCTTGACGCAACGAACTCGGCAGAGATAACTCACGGAATGTGGGGATTATCTGCGGTTTCAGCAGTTGCAGCAAAGCCGGATAAAAACGACTTCAAAAAGTACGGTCTTTTAAAGCCTTGCACTAAGGTCATTCTCGAGACAAGTGCCGGAACGTATACTCTGTCTGTAGGAGATCCTGTATATGCAAAGGATTCTAAGGGTAAGGAAACCACAACAGTTGAGTCATACTACACTTATTTAGACGGTGTAAGCGGTAAAGATGTTATATTTAAGGTTTCTGCTGAAAGTCTCCCTTGGGTGGGAGCAGAGCCGCCTGACTTTATTTCAAGTCTTATGACTTATAATGCAGCAACTGATTTAAAATCGGTTGTTGTTGACGACGGAAAAGGGAAAACCGTATTTAATCTAAAGGCTGTTGTCGATCCTAAAGCACAGGCTGATGAAGATGAACAGCAGGAAATGAAGCTTAGTTCTGTAAAACTTAACGGCAAGGAGCTAAACGTTGAGGCGTGGAAGAGCTGGTATCAAGTTCTTTTACAGTGTCCTACTTCGGAGATCTATTTCAAAGAACCCAAAACGAAGTGTTATCTTACGGTAAGCATTAACAGAAATGACGGCGGCAAAGATGTTTTGAAGTTCTTTAAGGATACAAGCAGAAGAACCATTGTCAAATTGAACGGTAAAACAAGCTATCGCATAGAGAGCTCATATGTAAATAAACTTATGTCTGATATGCAGCTTGCGATAGAGGGCAAAGAAGTTCAAACAGACTAAAAAACAGTTCAGAACTAATAAAAGACAATTTTCACCTTGAGAGTTTGTTATAATATTCTTAGATCACAGAAGGGAGTGAATAATATGGCAACAAAAAAATGCGACTTTTTCACATATAAAGGATTACCGCTTGTAAGAAAAGGAAAAGAAATTTACTACGGCAATATGTCAGATGATTATGTTGTTATGATTCAGATACTTTCAACCGAGCAAATAAACGGTTTGGATGTTGCAAACAGAGTAAGAATTTTCAGAATGGCAACAGATGAGAGCGTTCCGCCGAATGAGAGAATCAATAAGACTGCTGAGAAAACAAGTCTGTATGACGCTCTTGATATAGCAAGTGCATGGCTTTCTGACTATATCAAAAAGTAAGAAAAATTATTATTTAATAAATCAAGGTGCTCCGTATTTTAGCGGAGTACCTTTTATCTTTGTATTAAGAAAATACGCCTTGATAAAAGCTGTGAATTATGTTAAAATATAATGAAATAATAGGCTTTGTATAAAGGAGTATGCAGTTTGTTATATTCGGATCTTATATTTATATATGGTTTTCTTCCGATAACTATACTGATAACGTTTTTGGATAGAAGTACAGAGTATAAAAATCTTATACTCGTATTGACGTCGGTTGTATTTTTCACCTTCGGAAGACCGATGATAATATGTCTTTTGTTTTTGACGGTTATTTTTGATTATTTATTCGGTCTTGCAGCGGGATATGGCAGAAAAAAATGGCTAAGAGCACTGAGCTTTTTGTGTTCAATAGTTATGAACTCGTCTTTATATATAGTTTTCTGCTGGAATTCTTTATTTAAAAACTTCGGTATTGAACAACTGACATTGACTAAAAAACTAATTCCAATGTGTATTGCTTTTTACACAATAAGAGGAATTTCATATGTCGGAGATGTATATAAGAAAAGAATTAAGCCTGAAAAAAATATATTTTGTCTGCTTGTTTATATGGTAAGCTATCACTTTATGGTCGTAGGCCCTATTGTAAGATACGGAGATATTTCAGATAAGATAAGACGGAGAACAATAACAGGTCAGAACCTCAACGACGGATTGAACAGATTTATAATCGGCTTTGCAAAGGTTATGATACTTGGTATTTCGTTTGAAAAAGTAAAAGAGGCAGGCTTAAATTTTGCCGAACTGACGCCATTCGGTGCATGGGTAGGTATGCTTGCATTTATAGGGAATATTTATTTTGTCTTTACAGGATATACAGATATGGCTCTGGGACTGGGTCTGCTTAACGGTTTTAAGTATAAAGAAAACTTTTTGCCGTATTCTGTTAGAGGGTATGTAAGCGGAATTGTAAAGGGATTTAATAAGTTGCTTGTAGATTTTTTTGAGGATTTTTTGGTAGTTCCGTTTAAAAAGAACAAGAGCAGATATATATCGGGAGTTTTACTTTCAGGTGTATTGATCGGTTTGTGGTATGGCTTCAGCCAGAATTTTTTAATATTCGGTTTGTATTTTGCTCTTCTGGTAATTATCGAAAAGACGTTTTTAAAACGCATTTTAGATAAGCTGCCGAAGATAATAGGATTTATTTATACTTTTTTAGCCGTCTTTGTAGGAGCGGCAATTGCATATTTTTCAAGGCTGGAGGATTTTCTGCACTGGTTTAAAGCACTGTTCGGCGTAGGAACGGATTATATGTGGAGCGTTAATATGAGAAACAAGACTCTTTCATATCTGTTTTTACTGATAATAGGCTTTTTGATTATTATACCGGGATTTAAGAATATTATAAAATCTCAGCTTAAAGACTTTTCACAAAAGAGTGAGAAGAATTATGCAGTTATTAGAATCTCACAAACAGTATGTATATGTTTGCTGTTAGTAATGGCGACAGCGTCGAGCGTCACGGTTTGAAACTGATATAAAGGAACAGGTTATTAATGAGTAAAAAAAGAAAAAGAAAACTTAATAGCTCACAGGCTAAAAACAACAGCAGGAACAGCAATTTCAAGGAAAATAATTATCAGAAAAAGGCTGATGATTATGATTATGAAAATGCCGTATACCCTGATAATGCTTGTCTGACCGTTCCGCCTGAGAAAAATGAGGAAGATTCATCTAAGGGCGATATTGTTCTGCATAAAATCGGCAGAGAGGCTGTAGTCGGTGAATATAATTTTATAAATGTTGCGGTTGTCTTTATACTTATTATGATAATGGGTATTTCCTTTGCACTTTTAAGGAATACTGATGAATATATAGAAAACAATAATAAAATATCTTCCGAAACCGTCTTGAACGGCAAGTTTACAAAAAAGCTTTCAAAAAACTATATGAAAAGACTTCCGGGCAAGCAATTACTATTTGATGCAAACAGAGTTTTCTCATATGCTTACGGTCTTGGCAGCTATAATGATGAAAAGGGTTTTGTTTCTGCTGATACTGGCAAGATAATAGGAATAAGAACATATAATGAGCCTATTATGGTTACTCTTACAACTACCGCTCCGCCGACGACAACGCAATACACAGGAAAAACGACAAATACCACAGTTAAACTAAGCGGTTCTGTATTTGTGGGGCCTCCCGGTCCTTTGACTACTACAAAGAAAACCAAGAAGACAACTACAAAGAAAACCACGGCAAAAACAACATCCGTCACGACTACTACTGCGTTCACGGGCACTACATGGTCTTTCAAGGGAACAACTACAAAAAGCGGCTTACCTGATTTCTCTATGACGACTTCACACACAACACTTGTTGAGCCGCCGACATCGGCAAGCACAACTACCGGAGTGAGCAATGAAGAACAGTAATTTTAAATTTTCCGACGACAATAAAAGATACCATACTTATAACTACTATCTCAGGCATAAGTACGGAATAAAGGTGTTTAAGGTTCCGCTTAATGCAAATTTCGGTTGCCCTAACAGAGACGGAACGAAAGGCGTAGGCGGTTGCACATATTGTTCGGGCAAAATGAGCGGAGACTATGCTGGTGACCCTCTGTTGGATATTGAAAGGCAGTATGATGAGGTGAGGAAGGTCCTCTTGAAAAAGTGGGAAAATGCTAAGTGCATACCATATTTTCAGGCGGGAACAAACACATATGCTCCGATAGAAAAGCAAAAAGAGCTTTTTGAAAGGGCAATGACGCTTAAAGACGCTGTGGGTCTTAACATTTCAACAAGAGCGGATTGCATCGACGAGGAAATTGCAGATATGCTTTATGATTTGTCAACTAAAACCGATCTTGAGGTAGAACTGGGATTGCAGACAATTTACGATACAACGGCAGAAAGAATAAATCGGTGTCACGCCTATGAGGACTTTTTAAAGGGCTACAATATGCTGTATGAACGAGGTATAGATATTTGTGTTCATATAATAAACGGGCTTCCCGATGAAACAAGAGAAATGATGATAAACACTGCTGAAACGGCAGGTGCTTTGAAGCCTCACGGCATAAAAATCCATCTTCTTTATATAATAAAGGGAACAAAAATGTACGAGCAGTTTTTAAACGGCGAGGTAAAGGCTCTTGAAAGGAACGAGTATGTTCAGATAGTGTGCGATCAGCTTGAGAGAATACCTGAGAACGTTGTTATAGAAAGAGTAACGGGAGACGGAGTAAAAGAAGATTTAGCAGCACCGCTTTGGAGCCTGAAAAAGTTTTGCGTTATGAATGAGATAGACAAGGAAATGGCAAGAAGAAATTCGTATCAAGGAATACTTGTCGGGGAAGATTAATATAGTTTAGTGAGGAACATTGCAATGAAAAAATATCTTGAGATTGGGAAAATAGTGTCAGTTCACGGACTTAAAGGCGACGTCAAGGTAGAGCCGTGGTGCAATGAACCTGAGTTTATCTGTGAATTTGACAGGCTTTATTCAAAGGACGGTAAAAGGGAGTATGAAATAGAACATAGCAGGGTTCAGAAAAATATGGTTATAATGAAGCTGAAAGGCGTAGATTCTGTCGAAGACGGACAGGCTATGCGGAATAAAATTCTATTTATGGACAGAGACGACGTTGAACTTGAGGAGGGGTATTATTTCTTTCAGGATTTGATAGGTCTGACAGTTCTTGACGCAGACAGCCTAGAAACCTATGGAAAAATAAAGGAAGTCTTTCAGACAGGAGCTAACGACGTGTATCATATAAAGTCTGATGAAGGAAAGTCGTATTATATTCCGGCTATTGCAGAAGTTATAGTAAAGACCGATATAGAAGACGGTAAAATGTATATAAGACCGCTGGAGGGACTTTTCGATGAGGATTGACATAGCAACGCTTTTTCCTGATATGTGCGAAGCGTACCTTTCAGAAAGCATTATCGGCAGGGCAAGAGCTAAAGGCATTTTTGAGGTTAATTGCCACAATATCAGAGATTATACGTTAGACAAGCACAGACGTGTTGACGATACGCCATACAGCGAGCAAAAGGGTATGCTTATGCAGGCTGAACCTATATACAGGTGCTTTAAGGCTGTAACCGAAGGCATAAAGCCGTATGTTATATATGTATCTCCTCAGGGGAAACCGTTCGATCAGCAAAAGGCAAAGGAACTTTCTCAGCTTGACAGCATATTTGTATTATGTGGGCACTATGAGGGTGTTGATAACAGAATTATCGAAGAAATCGTTGATGAAGAAATTTCGATCGGTGATTTTGTTCTCACGGGAGGAGAGCTTCCGGCTCTGTGTTTGGTAGACGCCGTTGTGAGAATGTTAGACGGAGTTTTGTCAAGCCCTGATAATTATAAAGACGAAAGCCATTTCAGCGGACTTCTTGAATATCCGCAGTACACTCGTCCAGAGGTTTGGCATAACAAGAGAGTTCCTGAAATTCTTTTGTCCGGACACCATGCCAATATTGACAAGTGGAGGCATGAACAGTCTCTTATTGCGACCTATGAAAAGCGACCTGACTTAATTGATTTTGAAAATCTTTCTGATATTGACCGCAAGTTTTTAAACGATTATATAAAAGCAAAATGTGAAATTTGATGTTTTTTGGGAAAAATATACTCGACTTTAAGTGACATAAAGCATTTAGAATTTAAAATTTATTAAGATTTTTTGTACAAATTGCATTGTACATCAAGTTTTTTATGGTGAAAATACACAAATATTGCGAACTGGATAACGCAGTCTGTAAACAAAAAGCAGAAATTTTGATTAATTCACTAATTTATACTAATTTTTCGTTGACTAACTAAATTATTAGGGTATAATATATTTATACAAATGGCACAAGATTACTTTTGAGTAATTAATGAAATGGAGAGATATGTAATGTTTGTTAAAGATGTTGTAGTTCAGAACAAGGTAGGTCTGCATGCTCGTCCGGCTACCTTCTTCATTCAGAAGGCAAATGAATTTAAGTCTTCTATCTGGATCGAGAAAGAGGACAGAAGAGTAAATGCTAAAAGCCTTCTTGGAATTCTTTCTCTGGGCATTGTCGGCGGAACAGCTATAAGAATTATTGCAGACGGTGCTGACGAAAAGGATGCTGTAGACGGTTTGGTTGAGCTCGTTGAAAGCGGTTTCACAGAGGAAGTATAATTACTTAATTTAATAAACAAATATTAAAATACGGCGAAGCATTAATGCTTCGCCTGTTTTTTTGAAGATTATTGCTTTCATATAAAAGACTAAAACGTTTATAGTATTAGATTTAGAAATATTACTGTTTGTAATAGTTAACAGGCTATGTTCATAATTTATTAACATAAAATTGACGATAATGTGTTACAATTTGTAATATATACAAAGAAAACTGATTTTTTTGATAAATTTTTTATGTGTTATAGCTTTTCACCAAAAAAACACTAAAATATTATTGCAAAATTATCGTTTTTTTGTTATTATATTTATGATAACTTGACCTATTTCAGGCATATAAAATTTATGCAGAGGAGAAAAAGATATGTCAAACAGATTGTTTCAAAATGTTATTCACCAGATGAAGGACACAGTGGATTGTGTTATCGGAGTTATAGATGAAACAGCTGCAATAATTGCTTGTTCGGAGCTTTCTAAGATAGGAACAACAAACGAGTTTGTATCTTTTGATATGAATGACTCGCATGAGTTATTCGTCCGTGACGGATATACATATAAGCCGTTCGGAAATCGTATAAAGCCCGATTTTGCAGTTTTTGTTGAGGGCGTTGACGAAATGGCTGCTAAGTTTGCAAATATTTTGGCAATATCTCTTTCAAGTCTAAAGCAATATTATGACGAGAAGTATGATAGAAATAACTTTATTAAAAACGTAGTGCTTGACAATGTTCTTCCTGCTGATATTTTGGTAAAGGCAAGAGAGCTTCATTTCAGTGCCGAAGTTTCAAGAGTAGTTCTGCTTATAAGAATTCTCTCAACTAACGACGTTTCTGCTTATGATGTTATACAGAATCTTTTCCCTGATAAGAATAAAGATTTTGTGTTCAATATTTCAGAATCTGATATTGTGCTTGTAAAAGAGGTTCATGAGAATATTGAAACTTCTGATTTGGAAAAGCTGGCTAAATCAATTTCAGATACATTGAGTTCTGAATTTTACACAAGAGTCAATGTGGGTATCGGTACGGTGATAGAGGGCGTAAGCGATCTTGCAAGCTCTTTCAAAGAGGCTCAGATCGCACTTGAAGTCGGAAAGGTTTTTGATACTGAAAAGACAATTGTTTCATATGAAAATCTCGGAATAGCAAGACTTATATATCATCTTCCCACAACACTGTGCGAGACGTTTTTAAGAGAGGTCTTTAAAAAGGGTTCTATTGACTCGCTTGACCACGAGACGCTGTTTACTATTCAGAAATTTTTTGAAAACAACCTGAATGTTTCAGAGACATCGAGAAAGCTGTTTGTTCATAGAAACACCTTAGTATACAGACTTGAAAAAATAAAGAAGCTGACAGGTCTTGATCTAAGGGAATTTGATCACGCAATCATATTTAAGATAGCATTAATGGTTAAGAAGTACTTGTCGGCAAATCCGGTTAAATTTTAGTATTTAGGAGTCTTTGCGGGTAACGGCAGACAAAGACTGAATTTGAGGGCGGTGTAGTTTTGGTAGAATTTAATGATGTATCGGTAACATACTCATCAGGAGTCGATGCTTTAAATCATGTTACACTCAAAATTAACGACGGAGATTTTGCATTTGTAGTTGGTTCGTCAGGTGCAGGAAAATCAACGCTTATCAAGTTGATTTTAAAGGAAATTGACGCTACTGAGGGAACAGTTACCGTAAATGGTTTTAATCTAAAAAAACTCAAGAGAAGAAAAATACCTAATCTGAGAAGAACTTTGGGAATAGTCTTTCAGGATTTCAGACTTATCCCTACAATGACAGTATATGAGAATGTTGCGTTTGTACTAAGAGTTATTGACGCGCCGAAAAAATATATAAAAAGCAGAGTCCCGTATGTTATCTCATTAGTGGGGCTTGCTCATAAAGCAAAAGCGTATCCTGAAGAGCTTTCGGGCGGAGAACAGCAGAGGGTTGCTCTGGCAAGAGCATTGGTAAACGACCCTCAGCTTATTATTGCGGACGAGCCTACAGGAAATATCGACCCTGCACTTTCATATGAAATTGTAGAGCTGCTCAAGGGAATCAACGAATGCGGCACAACTATTCTTATGGTTACGCATGAGCATGATATTGTAAGGCATTTCGGAGGAAGAATTATAAACATAAACGCCGGAAGTATTGCCTTTGACGAGACAATAGGAGGTGCAAATGAAGCTCAGTAGTATAAATTACCTTGTTGGCAAGGGAATATCAAGTGTATGGAAAAATAAAATGATGTCGTTTGCATCATTCTGTATAATGCTTGTATCGCTGTTGATGGTAGGGCTTTCAGTGTTAGCCTCGATCAATATTAACAAAATCATCAGCGGAATTGAAGGCAAAAACGAGGTTATAGTTATTGTAAAAGACGGTACCTCTGATGAAGCAATTACCGCTTTGGAGTCAAGCATTAAAGAAATAAAAAATGTTGATACAGTTTCATTCTATTCAAGAGAAGAAGCATGGAAATCAATGATTGACGATATGTCAAAGGAAGAGAAAGAGCTCTTCCAGTATGCAGAGGGAGATAATCCGCTTCCTGACACATATAAGGTTTCTGTTAAGAATATTGAAAAAATGGCTGACACCACTAATCGTATGTCTACGCTTGAGGGTGTTGAATCTGTTAAGGCGTCAAATGAGTTTGCTGATGTGCTTATAAGCGTAAGAAATATCTTTTCGGTTATCGCTTTGGCAGTTATTGCAGCTCTTATTATAGTTTGTCTGGTTATAATTTCAAATACAACCAGAACAAGCGTTTTTGCAAGAAGAAAAGAAATCAACATTATGAAATATGTCGGAGCTACAAATAAGTTCATTAAGATACCCTTCCAGATAGAGGGAACGATTGTAGGTTTAATTGCCGCTGTTGCTGCATTTGTTCTGACAATGTTTGTTTACAGAGGAGCAGCTAATTTGATTCAGGACAATTATCAGATTTTAACGATCTTGGGAGTCGATTCTCTATATTCATTCAGAGATATAATTATACCTGTCGGTATTGCTTATCTGATTGCAGGTGCAGTTATCGGTGCTATCGGAACAACCATAAGCACAAGCAAATATGTTAAGGTATAGGTTAGATAAAACATAAAAACAGAACATTATAAAAAGTGTAGAGCATAAAGCATATTGCTTTAAGATTAAGAGGGAATAAAATGAAGATGCAAAGTCTTACTAAAAGGGTTTTTACGTGTATTATCGCTGCGGCGTTAGCTTTTGGAGTTTTTTCCGGAGTGTCCTCGTCTGACGTCATTAAAACCTCAGCATCAAAAGTCTCGGAGGCAAAGGAAAAGGTCGAGGAATATAAAGCTCAGCAGAAAGAATTTGATGAGCAAATCAAAGAAACTGAAGACGACATCGCCAGAGAAGAGGAAAATCAGAAGGCAATTAAAAAGCAGATGGATACCGTCCAGAAAACTATTCAGAGTCTGGACGAATACATATCAGAACTTCAGGCAAATATTGATGATTTGAACAATCAGATCGAAAAAACTCAAGAGCTGGTAGATACAAAAAAAGCTGAGATTGATACAGGAATAAGTAACTTCAAGAAAAGACTTCGTGCAATGTATATTGCGGGAAATGATTCTTATACATCGATTATTCTTGGTGCAGATGATTTTTACGATATACTTATGAAGGTCGAGCTTGTTAAGAGAGTTGCCGACCACGATAATAAAGTTATTGACAGTCTTGTAGCACTCAAAAACGAGTATGAGGCAGCAGAGAAAAAGCTCGAGGAGCAGAAGGCTCAAGTTGAGAGTGAAAAAGCTACATATGACAAGCAGAAGGAAGAAAAGAAACAGCAGAGAGCTAAGCTGAAACAACTTTATTCACAGAGTGCTGAGGCGGAAAAAGCATTAAAAGAAGATAAGGCTGTCTTTGAAAAGAAAAAGAGCGAGATAGCTAAGGAACAGAAAAATGCTGAAGCACAGTGGGCAAAACTTGTTGAAGAAGCAAGACAGCGTGCTGCAGCACGAGAGGCTGCAAGGAGAGCTGCATGGCAGAACGATACTCCGAGCGGAAATACTGCAAGAACTGCCGGAGGTTCGTCAAAAGTAACAGGCGACTTTATATGGCCGGTTCCGGGATTTTATAATATCACCTACGGAGTAGGCTGGCGTTGGGGAGCTTATCATGCAGGTATTGATATAGCTTCAAGTGGAATAAGAGGTGCTCAGATTGTGGCTTCTGACGCGGGAACTGTAGTTCAGGCGGAAAATTATTGCCCCCACGATTACGGCAAAAGCGGAAGCTGCGGCTGCGGCGGAGGTTACGGCAGACATTGTATTGTCGATCACGGAAACGGATATATGACTTTATACGGTCATATGGAAAATTGTATAGTAAATGTAGGCGACAAGGTAAATCAGGGACAAACTTTAGGTTATGTCGGCTCTACAGGATTTTCTACAGGTGCTCACTGTCATTTTGAAGTAAGACTTAACGGAGCAGCTCAGGACCCTGAAAACTATGTATAAATTAAAATTGAGATAAAGATAGTCAGAATCGTTATATCAGCGGTTCTGACTGTTTATGTATTACAATATTTATAAATAAAGATATTTGAAGAGGGCGGTATAAGTTTATTTTCATCACCAAAGTTATTTTAGCGGATTTTCCGCTAAAATATAAAAAAGTATAATCAAATGATGTATAATAATATTGGTGATGATATATGTATAGAAAAATTCGTGATTTAAGAGAAGATAAGGATATGACACAGAAACAGATAGCAGAAATAATCAATATATCACAAAGTAATCTATCAAAATATGAAAGAGGAGAATTGGATATACCCTCAGATATTTTAATACGATTAGCTGATTTTCATAATGTTTCAGTCGATTATTTACTTGGACGTGTTGATGAAAAATAAATTTAAAGAAAGGTGATTTATTATGAATAAGGAAAATTTAAGCGTGTTCCCTGTTGGGGAAAAGAACGAAGCATTTGCAAAGTATTTTGTAGGTCAGAGTTATTTGAATATGCTGACTACTGAAGGCGTTTCCATAGGCAATGTTACGTTTGAGCCGGGCTGCCGAAACAACTGGCATATTCATCACAAGGGCGGTCAAATTTTACTTGTTACCGCAGGACGAGGTTATTATCAGGAGTGGGGAAAGCCTGCGCAGGAGCTCAAGCCCGGAGATGTGGTGAACATTCCGCCTGAGGTTAAGCACTGGCACGGAGCGGCGCCTGACAGCTGGTTTGCACATCTTGCTGTAGAAGTGCCGGCGGAGGGAG
The DNA here is from genome assembly GCA_947589185.1 of uncultured Clostridia bacterium. Classification (GTDB taxonomy): domain Bacteria; phylum Bacillota; class Clostridia; order Oscillospirales; family Ruminococcaceae; genus UMGS1601. The sequence goes on from CANQCK010000004.1 coordinate 66,173, forward strand.
CTTCTAATGAGTGGCTTGAGCCTGTTGACAGCGAAGAGTATAATAAATTAAAATAAATAAAACCGGAGGGTAAGCACCTTCCGGTTTTTAGTATAATGTGTTTTTTTATTAGATTTCCAATATGTAATCGGGACAAGAATTCGCAGAAACAGAAATAACTACAGATTTTGAGTAATCAGAGATACCAGCTCCGATATTCGGATTAAATTTTGAATAAATCAAATCAAAGCAGAATAGAAGTATTAAAAAAATACAAATCAATAAAACGATTTTATGCGGAATTTTTTTAATCAATTCATCCAGCAGAGGAGCTAAATAATAAACGCATAAGCATCCGCCCAAACCAAACAATACAGTACCTATCAGACAGACCCTGCCGTTTATGTTTAGTGCGTATTGACTGTAATCCCACCAGCGAGTGCCTTTTGTGTATTCAAAGAACCAACTGGTTGCGTATTCTATAACAGAGGAAGAAACGGCAATAACAATAAAAGTGTTAACAGGGTTTTTTAAAATTCTCTTTGGAATATACAGCGATAAAATACCGCCAAACCCATATATAGGAAGCCAAGGACCGAAAAGCATTCCTCTGTTTACTATTGTGCCTTCAACAATGAAGCTAAGTAAAACTTCCCAGAACCAGCCTAGAAATGATAATGCAAAAAAAATAAGGACTAATGAAATTAAATTATATTTTCTTACATATGTACGTTTGAGCTTTAAATGTCCGGCGTTGTATCTGTCTGAAAAAGGAAGCTCCAGAGTTGAATTCTGACAGTTCAAAGATAAATACTCTGTTTTGTCATCTTTATTGTTTATCATATGAAGCCTCCTTTCATTTTTTTATTAATATAATTATTATAACACATTAAATTTTAATTTGCAACAAAATGTCGAACATTATTCAATATACAAAATTTCATTAGAATAAATATTAGTTGTTTTTATATTATATTCTTAAATTTATCGTATGTTCACTAAAGTTTGTTAAAATAAAAAAGCGTACCAAATTTGGTACGCACAATGGGTATTGTATCTGTGGTTTTTATAAAAATTATAGCGTGACGTTGCAGAAAAAACCTTTAACAAACTTTGCCTGCGGCGGCTCGCCGCTGGTCTGCCCAGCGAGAATCGAACTCACATCAAAGGAGTCGGAGTCCTTTATTTTATCCATTAAACTATGGGCAGTAATTAATATCCACCGAATTTCTACCGTTTTTCGGTGGATATATTTTTATCTTATTTTGCTTCCGACAGGAATACTCTGGTCAGGGAAAATGACGCCTGCAGAGCCGTCAGGCATATCAGCGGCACAAATCATTCCGTTAGACATTTCACCGCAGAGTTTTACAGGTTTAAGGTTTGCAACAACAATGACCTTTTTGCCTATCAAATCTTCAGGAGCATACCAGTCTGAAATGCCCGAAACTACCTGTCTTCCGCCCCTGCCGTCGTCAAGCTGCAGCTTTAACAGCTTTTTGGAACGCTTTACCTTTTCACATTCTAAAACCTTTGCAACAATAAGTTCTACCTTTGAAAAATCATCAATAGTGATTTCAGGAAGAGTCTCAGCTTTCGGTTTTTCATCAGCAGGAGCGTTGTTTTTAATAATATTGTTAAGCTCGTCAATTTCCTTTTCAACATCAATTCTAGGGAAGAGCACCTCGCCCGGATTTACTTCAACATCAAGAGGTAATACTCCGAACTTATTTGCGTTTTCATAAGTTGCATAGTCTGACGCACCGATTTGTTCTAAAGCCTTTGGCATTGTTGCAGGCATAAAGCAGGACAAAAGCGTAGATGTAATTCTGATGGTCTCTAAAAGGTTGTATAAAACCGTTGCAAGTCTTGCTTTTTTTGATTCGTCTTTAGCGAGGATCCAAGGAGTTGTTTCATCAATGTATTTGTTTGCCCTTGAAACGACATTGAAAATCTCTGCAAGCACATTGTTAAGCTCAGTCTTGTCCATTAGAGCGTCAGTCTTTTCACACAAGCTCTCGCACATTGAAATGAGCTCATCGTCGAATTCTCCGCTTTCACGGTCTGTTATCAGCTTTTTGTCAAAGTATTTGTTTACCATTGCAACTGTTCTTGAAACTAAATTTCCGTAATCGTTTGCAAGGTCTGAATTGATGCGGTTTATCATAATCTCATTTGAGAAAGAGCTGTCAGCACCGAGAGCCATTTCTCTTAAAATGTGGTAGCGTATAGCGTCTGCACCGTAGCGTTCGCCGAGAATAAACGGGTCAACCACATTGCCGAGCGATTTGCTCATCTTCTGCCCGTTAAAGGTTATCCAGCCGTGAACCGCCAGATGCTTTGGCAGAGGCTGTTCAAGAGCCATAAGCATAGCAGGCCATATAATTGCGTGAAATCTCATAATATCTTTAGCAACCATATGAACGTCTGCCGGCCAGAATTTATCGTAATCGTTATATTCATCATTGTAAAAGCCAAGTGCTGAAATATAGTTAGAAAGTGCGTCTATCCATACATAAACGACGTGTCCCTCGTCAAAGGTTACAGGTATTCCCCATTTAAAGGTCGTTCTTGAAACGCAGAGGTCTTCAAGCCCGGGCTTTATGAAATTGTTTACAAGCTCAACCGCTCTTGACTTCGGCTGAAGATAGTCTGTTTCAGTAAGTAGCTTTTCAATTCTGTCAGCAAAAGGCGACATCTTGAAAAAGTAAGCCTCTTCTTTAGCCTCGGTCACCTCACGACCGCACTCGGGACATTTACCGTCAACAAGCTGTGATTCTGTCCAAAAGCTCTCGCACGGAGTGCAGTATTTTCCGCTGTATTCTCCTTTGTAGATATAGCCTCTATCATAAAGCTCTTTAAAAATCTTCTGAACAGTTTTAACGTGATAATCATCTGTAGTTCTGATATATCTGTCATACTCAATGTTCATATACTTCCAGAGCCTTTTGAATATTTCAACTATCCCATCAACATATTCTTTCGGAGTAACGCCTTTTTCCGCTGCTTTTTGCTCAATTTTAAGTCCATGTTCGTCTGTTCCTGTCAGAAACATTACGTCTCTGCCCTGCATTCGCCTGTAACGTGCAATAGAATCGCACGCAACTGTTGTATAGCAATGACCGATATGCGGATTGCCGGACGGATAATAAATAGGTGTTGTGATATAATATGGCTTTGACATTTTATCTTCCTCCTTTTCCTTTAATATCATTTGATATACAAGTTATTATATAACATTTATTCGGTAAAATCAAGTAAAAAAGCCTATATAAACAATCATTTGTAAATGTGCAAAAAAAATGCAGCACCTATTGGCACTGCAACAAAATAAAAAAACTATGTGTAGAACAAAAGAAAGGAGACAACAAAACGGATGTTAATATAAATTAACATCAACTACATTATAGTACAATTTGTAAAACAAGTCAAGTAAAAATCCGTTTTTTAACCAAATTGTATTTTATTTTGTAACCTTTAGCCATATAAATGTAATTATTTTAGATAATGTTACAAAATTATTGACAATAAAAAAAGAGAGTTTGAATTTTTGTTAATCGCAATTTGCAAACTCTCTAAATTGCCAGAAACATTTCCAAACTCTCTTTTTTTATTTTCAAAAGTAAAGTATTCCTTAGCGGCTTCCGTGAGCTTCGGCAAGAGGACTCTCTCTTTTGAAAAATAATGATATGCACCATAATGCTGAAATTGCAACAAGTGCATATACAATTCTGCTGATGATTGCGGCAGAACCTCCAAAAAGGAATGCTACAAGGTCAAACTGGAAAACAGCTATAAGACCCCAGTTTATACCGCCTATAATCAACAGAAGCATAGCGATTTTATCTAACATAATAAAACACCTCCAACACAAAACTGTTTGATGTTTTGTGTGTAATCTTATTATGTCTTTTGTTATTCTAAATATTCATTCATAATAATAAAAAATTAAAAACATATATTAAATACAATAGACAAAAATATATATATGTGATATAATTGAATAAATTTTGCAGTAATTTTTGATATTTAAAAACTTTTTACCAAAGGAGAGAAAGTATTGTCAACAGCAGAAAAAATACTTTTTAAAAATCAGGAATGTGTAATGCTCAGAGCCGGTAAATACACAGCGGTAATTGCCGATAAAATGGGTTCAAGCGTTTTAAGGCTGCGTGATGAAGAGTTAAAGGTCGAGGTTTTCAGATATAAAGACGAAGTAACTATTGAGACTATAGACCAAGCCAGAGAAATTTGGGGACTTCCCACACTTTATCTGCCCAACCGTTTTGACGGCGGAGTTTTAAAGACTTCAGACGCAGTATATGATCTTCCGGTGAACGAGAAAGAATTCAACAATCATCTGCACGGATTTGTACAAAACCGTGTTCATAAAATAAAAGAGCTTTATGCTGATAAGGAAAATGATACGGCGGTCTTAGTGACATGTTATGATTATGATGAAAACGACGAGTTCTTTAAATATTTTCCGATTAAATTTAAAATTTCATACACGTTTACCCTTTCAGGTAATGGGCTCAAACAGGAAATAGAGTTGACAAACCTTGATAAAAAGATGCTTCCTGTGTCTATTTGTACTCATACCTGCATCAATGCTCCCTTCTGCGACGGAGGAAATGAGGCGGATATAGTTTTATCTGTGCCTATTGAAAAAAAGTGCGAACTAAATGAGAGAAATCTTCCTACAGAAAAACTGACAGAGCTTTCAGCGTGGGATAAAGAATACAAAAACGGGGTTAAAATGCCGACCTTGCAGGATATTTCAAACGATATGTATACAGCGAGTATGAACAAGCTTGACGGTGAGGACTTTTACGGCTGTTATGCAACAGACAAGAAAAAGGGTATTCGGCTTTGCAATGAGGTTTCAAGAGAGTTTAAGTTCTGGAACATTTGGAATGACGAGGGCAATAAGGGTTACTTTTGTCCTGAGCCGATGACAGCTATGATAAACGCTCCTAATCTTTCGCTTGAACGTGAGATAAGCGGTTATACAGAGTTGTCTTTAGGACAAACCTTTTCATGCTGGCAGAGATTTTTCACAAAAAAGTGTGAAAAATCATAAATGTTAATAAAAGGGCAAAGGCAATCTGCTATGCCGATTAAAATATATAGAATTATAAAAAATTAGCGTGAACAAAATCCACACGCAGGAATGGTGATTTTTATGAAATATGGTTATTTTGATGATGAAAAAAAAGAGTATGTGATTACAAATCCGAAGACGCCGTATCCTTGGATAAATTATTTAGGTTCTCAGGAGTTCTTTTCGCTTATTTCAAATACAGCGGGCGGATACAGCTTTTTCAAGGACGCACGTTTGAGAAGAATAACAAGGTACCGCTATAATAATGCTCCAATAGATATGGGAGGAAAGTATTTTTATATCAATGACGGCGAGTGCGTATGGTCGCCGGGATGGTCGCCTGTTAAAGCAGAGCTTGACAGCTACACCTGCCGGCACGGTATGGGGTATACTATAATAAAGGGAGAGAAGAACGGAATTAGTGCAGAGGTGACGTTTTTTGTTCCTCTGAATTTCAGAGGAGAGGTTCAAAAGGTTACTTTGGAGAACACCTCAGACAAGCCTAAGACCTTTAAGCTGTTTTCCTTTGTAGAGTGGTGCTTATGGAACGCTCAGGACGACGGCGAGAATTTTCAGAGGAATTTCAACACAGGCGAGGTTGACATAGAGGGTTCGACAATTTATCATATCACAGAATACAAAGAGCGCAGAGATCATTTTGCGTTCTATACTGTAAATTGTGACATTGACGGATTTGATACAGACAGAGAGAGCTTTATGGGGCTTTATAACGGCTTTGGTGATCCTCAGACTGTTATGGAGGGAAAGCCTAAAAATTCTGTAGCCGACGGTTGGTCGCCGATTGCTTCGCACTGTATTTCAATTACTTTAGATCCGAATGAGAAAAGGGATCTGGTATTTACACTCGGATATGTTGAAAATACCGATAATGACAAGTGGAATGAGGACGGCTCTATCAACAAAAGCAAGGCTTATGAAATGATAAAGTCTATGGATAGTGCCGAAAAGGCTGATAAGGCATTATCAGAGCTTAAAGAATATTGGGATAAGCTGCTTTCCAAATATACCGTTAAAACTGATGATAAAAAGCTCAACAGAATGGTAAACATCTGGAATCAGTATCAGTGTATGGTTACATTCAATTTAAGCCGTTCGGCGTCTTATTTTGAAAGCGGTATCGGCAGAGGTATGGGCTTTAGAGATTCCAATCAAGATTTACTGGGATTTGTTCATCAGATCCCCGAAAGGGCAAGGGAGAGAATTTTAGACCTTGCTGCCACTCAGCTTCCTGACGGCGGATGCTATCATCAGTATCAGCCGCTCACCAAAAAGGGTAATAATGAGATCGGCGGTAACTTTTCAGATGATCCGCTGTGGATGATTCTTTCTACTGCACAGTATATTAAAGAAACAGGAGATTATTCAATTCTTGACGAGATGGTTCCATATGATAATGACGAAACCAAATCTGAAAGAATGATGCATCATCTTCATCAGTCGTTTTACCGCGTTGTGAATAATCTCGGACCTCACGGACTGCCTCTTATCGGCAGAGCCGACTGGAACGACTGTCTGAACCTTAACTGTTTTTCAACTACACCTGGTGAGAGCTTCCAGACATCTACCTCAAAGGACGGAAAGGTAGCAGAGTCAGTTATGGTAGCAGGAATGTTCACGTTTATAGGTCCTGAGTATGTAAAGCTCTGCAAATATAAGGGACTTGACAGCGAGGCTGAAAAGGCACAAAAGGCTATTGACGAGATGAAAGAGAATATCATAAAACACGGCTTTGACGGCGAGTGGTTTTTGAGGGCTTATGACGATTGCGGAAATAAGGTAGGTTCTAAAGAATGCGAAGAGGGTAAAATCTTTATTGAGCCTCAGGGCTTCTGCGTTATGAGCGGAATAGGCAAGGAAAAAGGCCTTGACATAAAGACACTTGACAGCGTAAAGAAATATCTTGATACGAAGTACGGTCTTGTTTTGAACAATCCTGCATTCACAAAATACTATATCGAGTACGGCGAGATCTCCACATATCCTGCCGGATACAAGGAAAATGCAGGCATATTCTGTCACAACAATGCGTGGATAATCTGTGCTGAGGCGTTTTTAGGACGCGGAAATCAGGCTTTTGAATACTATTCAAAGATTGCGCCTGCTTATCTTGAGGATATTTCTGAAATTCACAGAACTGAGCCTTATGTTTATGCTCAGATGATTGCAGGAAAGGACGCAAAACGTCACGGCGAGGCTAAAAACAGCTGGCTGACGGGTACTGCGGCGTGGAACTTTGTTGCGGTTTCTCAGTATATTCTGGGTATTATCCCTGACTATTCCGGACTTAAGCTTGATCCGTCAATTCCGTGTGAATGGGACGGCTTTGAGTTGTCGAGGGAGTTTAGGGGCATAAGATATAATATAACATTCAAAAATCCTGATAATATCTCTAAGGGAATAAGAAGTATAACCGTTGACGGAAAGCATATCGACGGGAATATTCTTCCTCTGTTTGAGAGCGGAACCGAACACACAGTTGAGGTTGTTATGGGAAAATAGTTTTGTTAAATAAAATCAAAGAGGAAATGTACAAATAAAATATCAACAATAAAATTAACAGGTGTCAGTCAAAGTTTTGCGGCACCTGTTTTTAACAAAAAAGGCATACGGTTTTCCGTATGCCTGAATTTGTATAATAACTTAATTATTATTTATAAAGCTCTCTTTTAACATATGTTGTGTGGAGAACGTGATGAGCCTTTTCACTTCCCGGCTTGCCGAAGAATTCTTTGTAAACTTGCTTGATAGCCGGATTTTCGTGAGATTTTCTTATTGTCTTGGCAGCGTCGCTGTTGTAAAGAACGCTTGCTCTTAATGCTTGAATGTCAACAGTATTTCTCACAGAGCCTGGCTGCTGAGGCTGACCGCCTCCGTTTACGCATCCGCCAGGACAGCCCATTATCTCGATGAAGTGATAATCTGCTTCTCCGCTTTCAACCTTTTTAAGAAGTTCTTTTGCATTTGCAAGACCTGAAGCTACTGCAATTTTTACGTTCATACCTGCAACGTCATAGCTTGCTTCCTTGATGCCTTTAGTTCCGCGGACTTCTTTGAAGTCAACGCTTTCGAGTTCCTCGCCTGTTAATGTTTCAACAGCGGTACGAAGTGCAGCCTCCATAACTCCGCCGGTTGCACCGAAGATAACTCCTGCACCGGTTGATATGCCTAAAGGATCATCAAATTCTTCGTCTTCAAGCTCTAAGAACTTGATGCCGGCTCTTTCGATCATTCTTGCAAGCTCTCTTGTTGTGATTGAAATGTCAACATCAGGAACGCCTGCTGCGTCTTCGTCATCTCTGCCTATCTCAAACTTCTTAGCCGTACACGGCATAACAGCCACAACAACAATATCCTTAGGGTCAAGACCCATTTTTTCAGCATAGTAGGTTTTAGCCGTTGCGCCGAACATCTGCATAGGCGATTTACAGCTTGAAAGATTTTCCGTCAGCTCAGGGAAATAGTGTTCGCAGTATTTTACCCAGCCAGGTGAGCATGATGTGATAAGCGGAAGCTTTCCGCCGTTTTGAACTCTGTCTACAAACTCGTGAGCCTCTTCCATAATTGTAAGGTCAGCGCCGAAGTCTGTGTCGAATACCTTGTCAAATCCCAGTCTGCGAAGTGCGGCAGCCATTTTGCCCTCTACATCTGTTCCGATAGGAAGTCCGAATGCCTCTCCCAGAGCGGCTCTTACAGCAGGAGCTGTCTGAACAAGAACTGTTTTTGTTTCATCAGCGATAGCTTCAAAAACCTCAGAGGTATTGTCTTTTTCGTATAATGCACCTGTCGGACAAACAGCAATACACTGTCCGCAGGATACGCAGGAAGTATTGCCTAGATCGTCCTCGAATGCACAGCTTATGTTTGTTTTAAATCCTCTTTCGTTAGCACCTATAACTCCGATACCTTGTGTTTTAGCACAAGCGGCTACACAGCGTCTGCAAAGAATACATTTGCTGTTGTCTCTGACCATATGAGCAGATGAACAGTCAAGAATCGATTCTGTTTTAGCGCCGTCATAAATTCCTTCGTCTTCTATCTTGTAATCCTTAGCCAGCTTCTGAAGTTCGCAGTTTCCGCTTCTTACGCATGAAAGACACGATCTGTTGTGGTTTGAAAGAATAAGCTCAAGTGTTTTCTTTCTTGAGTCGATAACCTTTGGTGTGCTTGTGAATATGTTCATACCCTCTGAGATAGGGTATACACAGGAAGCAACAATTTTCTTAGGTCCAAGACTGTCGCCTCTTTTTTCCTGTGCCTCAACAACGCAGATACGGCAAGCTCCTATTTCGTTGATTTCTTTTAAGAAACAAAGTGTAGGAATCTCGACATTTGCAAGGCGAGCCGCTTCCAGAATAGTTGAACCTTTAGGAGCCTGATAATCTGCTCCGTTGATCTTAATATTTATCATATCCATCTAAAACGCCTCCCTACTTCTTTGATATTGCACCGAACTTGCATTTTTCCATACAAGCTCCGCACTTAATACATTTACTTTGATCAATAGTGTGTGGATTTTTAACGCTTCCCTCAATAGCTCCTGCAGGACACTGTCTTGCACAAAGAGTACAGCCCTTGCACTTGTCCTTGTCGATAACGTATTTGAGAAGGTCTTTACAAACTCCTGCAGGACAGGTTTTGTCAACAACGTGTGCGATATACTCGTCCTTGAAGTAACGAAGAGTCGAGAGAACAGGGTTCGGAGCTGTCTGTCCGAGTCCGCAGAGGGAGTTGTTCTTTATGTAGTAGCATAACTCTTCGATTTTGTCTAAGTCCTCAAGCGTTCCCTGACCTTTTGTGACCTTGTCAAGAAGCTCATACAAGCGTTTTGTACCGATACGGCAAGGCGTACACTTTCCGCAGGATTCGTCAACCGTGAATGCTAAGAAGAACTTAGCAATATCAACCATACAGTTGTCCTCATCCATAACGATAAGTCCGCCCGAACCCATCATAGAACCGATAGCGATAAGATTATCGTAGTCGATTTCAATATCATAATGCTCAGCAGGAATACATCCGCCCGAAGGTCCTCCTGTCTGGGCAGCCTTGAATTTCTTTCCGTTAGGTATTCCGCCGCCTATTTCTTCGATAATAGTTCTCAGCTTTGTACCCATTGGGATCTCAACAAGACCTGTATTTTTGATCTTACCGCCGAGTGCAAATACCTTTGTACCTTTCGATTTTTCTGTACCCATAGACGCAAACCAGTCAGCACCGTTTACGATGATCTGAGGAATGTTTGCGTAAGTTTCAACATTGTTTAGAATTGTCGGCTTGCCGAACAAGCCCTTTTCAGCAGGGAACGGAGGACGAGGACGAGGCTCACCTCTGTTGCCTTCAATAGACGTCATAAGAGCGGTTTCCTCACCGCAAACGAAAGCTCCCGCACCAAGACGCAGACCGATGTCGAAATCAAAGCCTGTGCCAAAGATGTCTTTTCCCAGAAGTCCGTATTCTCTTGCCTGATTGATAGCGATTTCCAGACGCTTAACAGCGATAGGATACTCAGCACGAACATAAATATAACCCTGCGATGCTCCGATTGCATATCCTGCGATAGCCATTGCCTCTAAAACAACGTGCGGGTCGCCCTCTAATACAGAACGATCCATAAATGCTCCCGGGTCGCCCTCGTCGGCGTTACAGCAAACGTATTTTTGGTCAGCGTCAGGAACGATATTACGGGCAAGCTTCCACTTCATACCTGTCGGGAAGCCGCCGCCGCCTCTTCCTCTGAGACCCGAGTCGAGAATAGTCTGGATAACTTCCTCAGGCGTCATTTCGGTAAGTACCTTACCCAAAGCCTCATATCCGCCTGTTCCTATATATTCTTCAATATTTTCAGGATTGATAACACCGCAGTTTCTCAGTGCAACACGGTGCTGCTTTTTGTAAAACGCTGTGTCATTAAGCGATTTAACGCCGTTGTCTGTAACAGTCTCATCGTATACAAGACGTGAAACGATTCTTCCCTTTAACAGGTGTTCCGAAACGATTTCAGGAATGTCATCTACCTTAACCATTGAGTAGAACGTACCCTCAGGATAGATAATCATAATCGGTCCTAAAGCACAAAGTCCGAAGCATCCTGTCTTTACTACCTGAACCTCGTCAGATAATCCATTTTTGGCAATTTCGCTTTCCAGCTTTTCAACGATTTGTGCACTTCCGGAAGAAGTACAACCTGTTCCGCCGCAGACTAAAACGTGTGAACGATACATATATGTACTCCTCCTTAACTAATTGTATAATCAGAAACTACCTGACCTCTTATCAAATGACGGTCGATAACTTCTTTTGCTTTTTCAGCAGTCATTTTTACATATGTTACTTTGCCTTTGCCCGGTTCCATAACTTCAACTATCGGCTCATATTTGCACATACCGATACAGCCGGTTTGTGTAACCATAACCTTGTCTCCGATGCCCTTTTCCGCAACGCCTTCAACAAAAGCGTTAAGAACAGGTCTTGCACCGGCTGCTATTCCGCAGGTTGCCATTCCGACAACTACACGGGTAACATTATCGTCTTCTTCACGAAGTCCGACTTGTCCCTGCATTTTTTCACGGATAGCTCTTAACTCTTCAAGTGATTTCATTTATTATTTCCTCCTATTATAGTGTTTAGCGTGAAAAATTGTCTTCACATTTTTAAAAAATAAGGTCTTGATCAACCTCAGCCTTGTTGGATTTAAGAAAATCCATTATGTAGGCTGAAACCTCAGGAACATCAAAGGGAACATCGCCTAAAATTTCACGAAGCTCTCTGGTGTCCAGCGTGAAAGATTTGTCATTCACCGTATAAGTGTAAACAAAATCAATATTTTTGTTCAATGTAATCAGACTGTGCATTGTGCTCGACATATCGCCAAGCGGCATTCTGTCAATGTGGTCGAGAGTGAATATTGCGGTAACCTGCGTTCCCTCGCCGACTTTTGACTTTATCTCAAACGAGCCGTCTGTATTTTCTGCGGCTTCCTTGAAAAACGGCACCCCAAGTCCTACCTTCCTGGTAGTTCTTGTTGTGAAGAAAGGGTCGCACACTTGCGAAACCTGTTCTTCAGTCATTCCGCAGCCGTTGTCATTGATTTTTATAGTCAGTCTGTTGGCGTTTGAGTCAGCCAGAACCGATATTTCAACCAGCGACGCATTCGCCTTGACAGAATTCTGTGCGACGTCTAATACATTGAGTGATATTTCGGTCATCATCAGTCTGAATATTTTGAGATAATGCCGTCAACATCGTCAACTGTCAGACGTCCGTAAACGTCATCGTTGACAGTCAGTACAGGAGCAAGTCCGCAAGCACCGATACATCTGCAGTCAACAAGCGTAAACTTGCCGTCGGATGTTGTTTCTCCGCCCTTGATACCCAGTTTTTTGGATAGCTCGTCGAAAATATCTCCTGAGCCCTTTACATAACAAGCCGTACCAAGACAAACGGAAATAGTGTATTTTCCCTTTGGGTTCAGCGTGAATTGTGAGTAGAAGGTAGCTACTCCGTAAATTTTCTCAAGCGGGATATCCATTTCAGCTGCAATTATTTTTTGAACTTCGATTGGAAGATATCCGTAAATTTCCTGTGCTTCCTGAAGAACAGGCATCAATGCTCCCTTATCACTTTTGTGAGAAGCAATAACTTCTCTGAGCTTTTCTTCCTGTTCTTTAGTGCCTGAGAAAGGGATAGAACATTCTTTTGCTGCCATTTGTGAACCTCCTTAATATTTAGTGTAAAATTAGACATAGTTAAATTGCTGAATTCAAATTACATACTGTTATAGCTATTCAGCGTAATTATAGAAGAAATGTAATTTCCCCCTATAAAACATCAATAAGTGCATAATAATCACTTATTGAACATTATAACATATTATTAATTAAACTGCTATGAACATTATGAACATAGACAAGCCGTATTTTTTGTTTAAACTGTACAATTTGTACGTTAATAGGTAAAAAAATATCGGTTCATAATTTTCCAAGCAGTAAAACGGGCAAAATGGTCTTGAAAACAAGCTGAAAAAATGTTATTATATAAATGTATATGTATAAATATTAAAATTCAGAAATATTTTTTAACAAAGATTTTTTTTAATGCTTAAAATAAACTTCAGAATATTAAGTAATTTTTTAAACGGCGGATAAATTGCAAGACGTATAAAACTTATGCGTCTAATCAATTAAGGAGGATTATTATGACAATTTCAGAGGTAAAGGATTTTCTTGAAGCAAAAATACTTTGCGGAGAAGAGCATATCGGAAAAGACGTTCACACAGCCTGCGGTTCTGATATGATGAGCGATGTACTTGCATTTGTCAAGGATCAGTCTGTGCTGATAACAGGGCTTAACAATCCGCAGGTCATCAGAACTGCCGAGATGATGGACATTATCTGCATATGCTTTGTAAGAGGCAAGGTTCCTGATGAAACTATTATTGAAATGGCGGCAGACAGAGGACTTGTTTTAATGGCAACAGATATGAGAATGTTTGAAGCCTGCGGAATCTTATACGAAAATGGACTTCGTGGAGGTGCAAAGCATTGAGTACGTCTGTAACATTCAAGTATACCGTTGACGGGGAGGATTTTACCCGTGCAGGGGAGGCTTCAAGCAATGTTAAGGGCAAGCTCAAGCAAATGGGAGTAAGTCCTGATGTTGTAAGAAAAGTTGCTATTGCTATGTATGAGGGCGAAATTAATATGGTCGTTCACGCAAAGGGCGGAGATATTACCGTTGAAGTTACCCCTGAAGAAATAATAATGACGCTGAAGGATGTAGGTCCGGGAATACCCGATGTGGAAAAGGCTATGCAGGCAGGGTATTCTACAGCGAATGAAAATATAAGGTCTCTTGGTTTCGGAGCAGGTATGGGACTGCCGAATATGAAAAAGTATTCTGATGAGCTGACAATAGATACAAAACTCGGTGTGGGAACTACTGTAGTTATGAAGGTTAAAATTAATTGATATTTTGGAACGATATACATAGTTTATAAGAAATGAGGTGTGAAAATGGAGAATTTTACAAATTCGGTAAGGCTTGATAAGGATCTGTGCAAGGGCTGTATACACTGCATAAAGCGATGTCCGACTCAGGCTATTAGAGTAAGAAACGGAAAGGCTCATATTATTCCTGAATTTTGTATAGACTGCGGCGAATGTATTAGGGTTTGCCCTCACCATGCAAAGAAAACCCATTATGATCCGCTGGATATTTTAGATAAATATGAATACAAGGTGGCACTTCCTGCACCGTCTTTTTACGCTCAATTCAACAATTTAGAGGATATTAATATAGTATTGCGTGCGTTAAAGCATATGGGCTTTGACGATGTGTTCGAGGTTTCTGCGGCGGCGGAGCTTGTTTCGCAGCTTTCGAGGGAATATATTGAAAAGCACAAGGATAAGGCTCCGTTTATAAGCTCTGCCTGTCCGTCGGTAGTGCGGCTGATAAGGGTGAGATTCCCCAATCTTATCGAGCATATTCTGCCAATAAACGCACCTGTTGAAATAGCTGCTGAGGAGGCTGCTAAGAAAGCGGTCAAAGATACGGGACTTCCGAGAGAGAAAATAGGAATAATCTTTTTATCTCCGTGCCCTGCAAAGGTCTCGGCGGCAAAACACCCGATAGTTAATGAAAAATCGGAAATAGACGCAGTTGTCGCAATTAAGCACGTTTACAAAGAAATCCTGCCGTATATGGTCGAAGCCCAGAACGAGAGCGACGATCTTTTGCAGGCAGGAAAAATAGGCATAAGCTGGGGAGCGTCAGGCGGAGAAGCAGGAGGACTTTTAACTGACAGTTATCTTGCCGCCGACGGCATAGAAAATGTTATAAAGGTGTTAGAGGAGCTTGAAGATCAAAAGATCTCAAACCTTGATTTTATAGAGCTTAACGCTTGCTCCGGCGGCTGTGTAGGCGGAGTTTTGCAGGTGGAAAATCCGTATGTTGCAAAATCAAAGCTGAAACACCTCAGAAAATATATGCCTGTTGCAAAAAATCATATTGAGGAAACAAACGGAGTTAATAAGGCTTACTGGGATAAGGATCTGGAATATCAGCCTGTATTTAACTTAGGACGTGATTTTGCGGACGGTCTGGCTAAAATGGAGCAGGTCGAACAGCTTTGCGAAAAGCTGCCGGGTCTTGACTGCGGTTCGTGCGGAGCCCCAACCTGTAAGGCGTTAGCTGAGGATATTGTCAGGGGAATCGCCAATGAGAAGGATTGTATTTATCTTCTTCGTGAGTATATACATAAATTATCCAGTGATTTGAAAAAGATTTAATTACGTCTAAAACGAAAGGTAAGGTGATAGTATGACGGCTTCTCAGCTTATTGAAAAAGCAGGATTTAAGGTATTAAATTTTCCCGATGAGAATAAAGAGAGAAATATCAGCGGTGTGTACTGCTGCGACTTATTAAGCGTTGTAATGTCAAAGGGTTTTGAGGACTGTGTTTGGATAACCATTATGGGTAATATAAATGCGGTAGCAGTTGCGGCACTTACCGAAATGAGCGTTATTGTTCTTGCCGAGGGAACGGCAATAGATGAAAATATGCTCCCAAAGGCTGAGATGCAGGGTATAACGGTTGTGCAGTCAGACAAGCCTATTTATGAAACGGCAGTTATGATCTACAGCCTGCTTAAAGAAAATGCTTAGCCTGTCATACGATTTACATATACATTCCTGTCTGTCGCCCTGCGGTGATAATGAATCTACCCCTGCAAATATAGTCGGAATGGCTTATGTTAAAGAGCTTGACGTTATCGCTCTTTGCGACCACAACACCTCAAAAAACTGTGTTGCCGCAAGCGAGGTCGCTAAGGCTTACGGCAAGACCCTTATCTGCGGAATGGAGCTTACCACTGAGGAGGAAGTCCATGTTGTTTGTCTTATGCCCTGTCTCGACAAAGCACTTGAGCTTGATGAGTATGTAAATCAAAGAATTATGCCTGTGGAGAATAATCCAGATATATTCGGCGAACAACTAATAATGAACAGCGATGACGAGATAATCGGACACGAGAACAAGCTGCTTATCAATGCGACTACCATTTCCTTTTCAAAGGTGTTTCCTTTAGTTGAAAGTCTGGGCGGAGTTGCTATACCTGCTCACATAGACAAGCAGGCAAATTCGCTTTTGGCAAACTTAGGATTTATTCCGCCGGATTCTACATTTAAAACTGTCGAGCTTAAAAACCTCAATAACCTTTCCGAGCTTAAAGCTCAGCACGATTATTTAAACAGCTGTAAGGTGATAACAAGCTCAGACGCACACTATCTTCGGGATATAAACGAGCCTGTTAATTTTCTGCACGCTGAGGAAAATTCAGCTGAGGCTGTTATTGAGGCGTTAAAGAATCCAAAGATCTTGTAGATGTTTTATAAATCAGGGTATGAAAAAATTTGCGTATGAATGGAGGATTTAAAATGAAACAATGCTGTCTTCACGAATCGGGAGAGGATTATTTAGAAACCATTTTAATACTTCACAATAAAACAGGATATGTGCGTTCTATTGACATTGCAACAGAGCTGGGGTATTCAAAGCCGAGCGTGAGCCGAGCTATGGGTATTTTGAAAGCAAACGGATATATAACCGTCGAGCCGTCGGGGCAGATAGTTCTTACAGACGAGGGCAGAAAGAAAGCGGAGTCGGTATATCACAGGCATTTAGTCATAACCGATTTTCTGGAGGGTTTAGGCGTATCAAGGGAAAACGCCGAGCTTGACGCCTGCAAGATAGAGCATATTATCTCGGAGGAGACCTTTGAGAGGATTAAGGAAAATTGCGATAGATAATTGATAATTGACAATGGAAAATGGATAATTATTGCTGTAATAAATCATTCTTCTGCCTCTTTCATTACATCTTCAAAATACACTAAATGGATTGCTTCGATTTTTTCTTTCATCGATGTTACTTCCTTTAATTGTGGGTCTTAGAATTATTATGCGAACTTATGTTATTATACAATGCTCTGCATTCGTCACGAAGTTTGAATACTTCATCTGAAAGGCATTCAAGCGTCCTTTTGAAAATATCATTTTCAAAGTAATTGGTGAAGAATATAACACAGAAATCTGAAAGCCCTGCTATCATTTCAGTTTTTCTATGTATTTCTTCAATGTCCTGTATGCTTATGTTTCTGTTTTTATTATCCATTGATGTCACTTCCTTTTTTGGTATGTATAAAAATATTATACAATGGTACCGTTGTATAAACAATCGGTAAAATCCACAAATATTTACTTAATATTGTTGTTTAATTTGATAAATTCATACAACTAAAGTAAATATAGAATTAAATTATAAGTAAGGTGAAATAAATATGCCAGCAAGTAAGGCTAAAATAAAAGCAAATAATAAATATGACAAAAATCATTATGATGGTATTCATATGCGAGTTTTAAAGGGTAAAAAGGAAATAATTACAAAACACGCAAAAAAGCACGATGGTTCTCTGAACAAGTTTCTTAATCGGGCGGTTGATGAAGCTATGGAGAGAGATGAAAATAATGGATAATTGATAATGGAAAATGGATAATTATTGCTTAATAAATCATTCTTCTGCCTCTTTAATTACATCTTCAAAGTCCAATAAATGAATAGCCCTAAATTTTCTTTTCATTGATGTCACGTCCTTTAATTTGATTTATTTATATTTTACACTATAATCTAGTGAAAATTAACGTGTAATATTAAACAAATTTTCGAATAGATTATTGTTTATTTTACACACTAATCTAGTGAAATTGTTAAGGCTGGTGTTTGACTGTATGTCTATTAATTATAAAATTAATGTTTTAGCAGAATTAAAAGCAAAAGGCTATAATACATCACGTTTAAGAAAAGAAAAAATATTAGGAGAAGCTACATTGCAACGATTAAGGCACAACAAAAGTGTATCTTATGCTGTCCTATCAAAGCTTTGCAGTTTGCTTGAATGTGATATAGGTGATATTTTAGAGTATAGGGAAGATTAAACGGATATAAGGTGGTATGATATATGCCAATTAGTAAAGCCCAGAAAAAAGCTACAAAGAAGTATGTTAAAAATCACTATGATAGGATTGATATGCGAGTTCCAAAAGGTAAAAGAGAAATAATTTCAAAACACGCAAAGGATTATGATGGCTCTCTAAACAAGTTTCTTAATCGGGCGGTTGATGAAGCTATGGAGAGAGATGAAAATAATGGATAATTGATAATGGAAAATGGATAATTATTGCTTAATAAATCATTCTTCTGCCTCTTTAATTACATCTTCAAAATACAATAAATGAATAGCCCTAAATTTTCTTTTCATTGATGTCACGTTCTTTTTTGGTATATTTATATTATATATTGGTACCCGTAGAAAAACAATAGACAAAATAGACAAATATCTGGTATTTATATATGTATATATTGATAATTATATATAAATATGATATATTAAAAAACAATTTAACTTTTGAAAGGTGAGGTATATGCCAATTAGTAAAGCACAGCAAAGAGCAACAAAAAAATATGATAAAAACCACTATGATGGTATTCATATGCGAGTTCCAAAAGGTAAAAGAGAAATAATTTCAAAACACGCAAAGGATTATGACGGCTCTCTAAACAAGTTCCTTAATCGGGCGGTTGATGAAGCTATGGAGAGAGATAAAAATAATGGATAATTGATAATGGAAAATGGATAATTAATGTTATAATAAATCATTCTTCTGCCTCTTTCGTTACATCTTCAAAATACACTAAATAATAAAATATAATTGTATTGAAAGGTTGTACATATGGGAAAGACATCAACAGCAAGTAAGCAAAAGTATAATAAAAAGGCTTATGAAAGGGTCGTTTTAACTGTAAAAAAGGGAGATAAAGAAAAAATCTTTAAAAAAGCATCAGAGCTTGGAAAGAGTGTAAACGCATATATTAAAGACTTGATCAACGCAGATACTAATGGAATGTTAAAGGATTAGCGGAGGCGGAAATTTTCGCAAAGTTTTCTTGACATCTTAGGATTAATAGGTTAATATGTATTTGAAAAATTAAAACTAACTCGAAAGGAAATGATTGATTAAATGGACGACTCAGCGGGGCAAACAGGAGGATTATTTGCACGGATATTCGGCAAAAGGAAAAACGGTTCATTGACCGAAGATGAAATTATGGAGATATTAAACGGCGAGGACGCCGACGATATTGATGAGAGTCAAAAGGAAATGATAAGCAATATTTTTGAGTTTGACGATCTAGAAGTGAGAGACGTTATGACTCACAGAACAGATATATCGGCTGTCGAGGTAAAGAGCGATCTGAAGGACGCAGTATCTCTTATAATTGAAAGGGGAGTTTCCCGAATTCCTGTTTATGATGAGACGATAGATAATATTTGCGGAGTAATTTACGCAAAGGATCTGCTTGCACTGATATTTGATGAAGACCCGGGAAGTCACAAAATATCTGAATTTGTCAGGGAGATAAAGTTCATTCCGGAAACTAATCATTGCTTTGAGCTATTTGATATATTTACATCACAGAAGATACAGATCGCAGTAGCGGTCGATGAATACGGCGGAACAGCAGGTCTTGTCACAATGGAGGATCTGCTTGAGGCAATTGTAGGAAACATTCAGGACGAGTATGACAATGAGCTTGAAGAAATTCAGGAGGTCACTCAAAATGTTTACGAGATTCTGGGCACAGCCGATACAGAGGACGTTGCCGATAAGTTAGGAATAGAGTTTTCAGATGATAATGACTGCGATACAATTGGCGGATTTGTAATAAATCTTTTAGGTCGTATACCCGATGAGAATGAAAGACCTACAGTAGAGTACGGAGGATTCAGATTCACCGTAATTTCAGTAGACGACAAACGTATAGAGAAATTAAAAGCTGAAAAGCTATAAAAATAAAGTTCGGAACAGGTGTGAATAAAATGTCAAATCCTATACGTTCGAAGAAAAAGACATATGTTGAATTTGTCGTTTCAGTATGCGTGATAGCTTTTTTAGTGATTGTGCTTTGCTTGTTTCCGAAGGGCGATGATAATAAGAACCTGCCAACGCAAACGGATACTGTTTCATCAAAAGCTATCTCAAAGACAGAAGTTAAAACAAGCGTAACTGTTACAGATGATAAATCGAAGGCTTCCGAGTCAGAAACCGTTAAGAGCAAAGTAACGGAAAAAAGTTCTGAGGCAGTTTCAAAAGAAAATGAAACGAACTCCAAAACCGAACCAAAAACAGCGGAGACAAAGCCTGTAATAAGTTCTGAAAAGACCAGTACAGAGCAGCCTGAAATTACTGTGAGCAAGTCAGAGCCTATTGACAATTTCAAAAAGCATATGATAAGCGGTTTGACGGCTGAACAGAGAATAGTATTAAATCAGATATTAGACGGAATAGAGAATTTTAAAACGTATATTAATATAAAAAACAACGTCATAAAAAGAGACGACACCGAAACATTGATCAGCTTGTTTGTGCTGGTAAAGATCGCCTGCATAGAGAACAGCTCGGTGGCTTCGACCTATAGTTATATTGGAAATGACGAATACATTTCTGCGTTTAAATTCACCTATACAAAATCGAGAGAAAAGGCTTTGAACGAAAAAAAGAAGTTAGAAAAAAAGGCAGATTCTATAATAAATGGAATTACGTTCGATATGAACGAGTTTGAAAAAGTTAAATACATTCATGATAAAATAACTAAAAACTGCGTTTACGGAGAGTTAAAGTCAGGAAGTCACGATTCGGCATACGGCTGTTTAGTTAAGGGAAAGGCGAATTGCGAGGGGTATTCAAAGGCATTTTTACTGCTCTGCAACAAAGCGGGTATAGATTGTATGATAGTGACGGGTACTGCTGTAGGCGATGACGGTGAAAGTGCATCGCATATGTGGAATATGGTTATGGCAGACGGCAAATGGTATCATATTGATTTGACCTGGGACGATCCTACGCTTACGCCCTTCGACAGGAACTATGTAAGATACGATTTTTTCAATCTGACTGACAGCGAAATATTAACGACCCACACAAGCGAAAAAAACAAGTTTTATAAATATCCGAAGGCAAATTCGGTCAAGTACAATTATTTTATTTATAACGATTATTGCGGTTATGATTTCAAATCGGCTTGCGAGGCAATGGAGAGGTCGGTCACCGACGCCGTGAAAAGCGGAAATAAATACGCTTCAATAAAGCTCAATAACAATAAGACTTACGCTTCTGTGAAGAAAAAGCTGTTTAAATCCTCAAACGGCGAGACGCCCATATTCAAGATATTAAAAAGTGTTAAGAAAAAAACCAAGTCTGAATTTTCAGCCAAGAAAATAAGCAAAATATTTATGGATCAGACTAATGTAATAACTGTATGTTTGAAATAGTGAAAAAAAGACGCTCGGCTTAAAAAAGTCAAGCGTCTTATATATTGAATTAAATTTCAGTTATCGGCAATGTTGCAACAGCGTTCAGGCTTTCGTCGGCACGCTTTCCTGCCAGAAAATCAAAGTATCCCTGACTTGCTATCATTGCACCGTTGTCGCCGCAGTATTTAAGCTCCGGACAGAAGAATTCAAACTCGTGTTTTTCACATTCGCTTGATAGCAGACGCCTTACGCCTGAGTTTGCTGAAACTCCTCCCGAGACGGCAATGGTCTTATACCCCAAATCTGACGCCGCCTTTATCGTTTTGGAAACTAAGATTTCCGAAATGGTTTTTTGAAATGACGCACAAAGGTCGTCGCAGTTTATCGTTTCGCCTTTTTGCGATGCGTTGTGAACAAGATTTATCACAGCGGTTTTCAGCCCCGAAAATGAAAAGTCATACTCGCTTCCTGTAACGTGAGGATGCGGGAGCGTATATGCTTTCGGGTCGCCTATTTTAGACGCTTCATCTACGCTTTTTCCTCCGGGATACGGGTAACCTATCGTTCTTGCAACCTTGTCAAAACATTCACCTGCAGCGTCGTCTCTCGTTCTGCCTACAATGCGGTATTTTGTGTAGTCGAGAACTTCTACAATATGGCTGTGACCGCCGCTGACGACTAAAGCCAGATAGGGAGGCTTTAGATTTGGATTTGATATATAGTTAGCGGCTATGTGCCCTGCAATATGATGAACAGGAACAAGCGGCAGACCTGTATCCATAGCAACTCCCTTTGCAAATGAGACCCCTACCAGTAAAGCTCCTATCAGACCGGGTGCGTAGGTTACTGCTAAAGCGTCAATGTCATCAAGAGTGCAGTCAGCGTCGCTCAATGCGTTTTCAACAACTACGTGAATATTCTCGCAGTGGCGGCGTGACGCTATTTCAGGAACAACTCCGCCGTATAGCTTATGCTCGTCGATCTGCGATGCGACAATATTTGAAAGAACTTTTTTTCCGTCTTCAACAACAGCGGCGGCTGTTTCATCACAGGAGCTTTCAATTCCTAGAATTTTCATATTTATCTCCGTATACCTTGTTCTGACAAGGCTTTTTTTAATTAAGAGTATTTTGACAATATACCGCTAGATGAGATTTTTAGTCATCAGCAAAGCGTCCTCAATTGGGTCTCGGTAGAAATTTTTCCGCTTCCCTGCTGTTAAGTAACCCAGAGATGCGTATAGAGAGACCGCAGGTGAATTTGACTCTCTTACTTCAAGAGTAATGAACGCTGCATTTTTGCTTTCGGCAATTTCCTCAAGCGACGTCAAAAGACCCCTGCCTATACCTTTACGTCTGAAATTCTCCGATACGGCAATGTTGTTTATGTAAACCTCATTGCCTATTATTCTTACGTTTACAAAGCCTGCTACGGTCTGCTCTTTACCGCTGTCGGTATATATTGCAACAACGGTAAGCGACAAAGGGTTTTCAAGCTCGTCATAAAAAGCGGTTTCGCTCCACGGGCGGCTGAAACACTCCTTTTCAATTTGCGAGACAGCCTTTAAATGCTCTTTTTGCATTTGTTTATATATTAATGACATAAAATCAGGCTGATTATTTTACCTTGACCTTTTTGATTGTCGAATAAGCTCCGTATGCGACCTTGCCCGAACCGTAATTTTTATAAGCCTTGATGCGGAAGAAATATCTCTTTTTTGATTTCAGCTTTTTGATAGTACATTTCTTAGCGTTTTTCTTTATCTTCTTTGTTTTTACGTTCTTAAAGGTTCTCTTTAAAGAATATTCTACTATATAACCGTTTACGCCGCTTAGTTTTTTCCAGCTTACGTTTACTGTCTTTTTCTTTTTGGATTTAACTTTTAGTGATTTAACCTTTTTAACAGTCGGTTTTTTTGCTTTTGTAGTTTTCGGCGTTGACTTCTTAACTGTACTTGCCGCGTCGTTTTGTGCGACCTGAGAATCCTTTGACACCTTGCAGTTAGCAGTGTTGTTTGAGAAAGTATTTCCTGAGATCTTATTGACCTTTGATTTGGTACCGACTGAAATGCCGTTGCCTTTAGAACCGCTTATATTGTTGCTTGATATTTCTGAAACGATGGAGTTTGTGCTGACAGAAATACCGTGCGAAGTTGAATTGCTGACTTTATTGCTCTTGACTGACGCTGCAGACGAACTGCCGTAGACGAAAATTCCGTTTTTGCCCGAATTTGAAACTGTATTGCTTTCGATATTGCCAGTAATTTTACAGTTGGTTGAAAGAGCTATACCGTTCTGCTTTGAGCCTGATATTGTGTTCTGAGAGATAGATGCAGCAGACGATTTACTCCACATATTTATACCGTCCTCACCCGAGCCGGAAATATTGTTTTTCTCTATTGAGCCTGTATTACTTCCGTCAGCAACACGCAGACCATACATAGTTGAATCCTTTACAGTATTATTTGAGATTTTACCTGTTACAGTTGAACTATTATTAATTATTATTCCGTTATTTTTAGCACCGCTTATGCTGTTATCGGTTATTGAATTAACGCTTGTGTTTTCATAAATTTGAATGCCGTTCAGCGTAGAGTTGTTTATATTGTTTTTGCTGATGCTTGCAGTTACTTTTGAGCTTCCGCTTGCCGAAATGCCGTGACCTTTTGCATCGGTAACGGTGTTGCCGTCTATGTTGGCAACTGACGATTCATCCTGAATAGCAATTCCGTGATAGCCGGCTCTGGTTACAGTGTTGTTGCTGATAGAGTCAAGCTGTGTAACGTTTCTGTTTGGATTATTTGCAGGAAGTGTACTTTTTTCAAACAACAATATGCCCATATCGCCTATATCGGTGAGAACGTTATCTGTAACCGTACCGCCGAGACTTCTTTTAACTATAATACCCTTTTCTCCGCAGTTGGTTATTGAGTTTTTCTTTATTGTTACGTTTTTATGACCTCTTGAAGCAATAGCAACAGAAGAACAATTATTTATTGTATTATAAGAAATATTTATATTCTCGTGATAAACAGGAGCTCCCGGATTACTGAGAGGTCCGGCACCGTCTGTTAAGGTCTTGTCGCTTCCGCAGGCTGAATCAAAGTTACCGAAGCCGGTGTTTTTAGTATTAAATGAATTTGACAGAACCCTTACATCTTTGCAGGCTGTATCATCGGGGTAGTATCCGTCAGGAATAGATTCGTGGGTGGGACATTCTATATGCTCGCCGTCGCTTCTGTTACACGTGCTGTGAGAATGGGCTATGTCAATTTGCAGAGCCATATAAGATACGGCACTGTTCGATTTTTTCAAGCCGTCGAACGAGCAGTTCTGAATAAGACAGTTTTTAACTGCATTGATTTCAACAAGATGTCCGTTGTAGTTGTTTTGAAATGCAGCGTTTAAAAGATATATATTCTCTGCGTGACAGAATATAATGTTTGTACTTGTTGGTGTATCAACCGCACTCATATCTCCGCCGCTCCATGTGCCGCCGTTTATGTACACATTTTTTGTCAGATCATATTTTCCTGTTTTACTTTCCAAACCGAAAGAACCGTCTTTTGCAACATTACGAATTATACCGGTTCCCTTATCGTTGGGGTTGTTGTATGTTCTTTCAATTGTTGCACCTTCGGCTTGTATGATAGTATTTGAATAAACCCTAAGCGGCAAGTCGATTTGATATGTTCCGCTGTTTAATACAACTTCCGTATATTCACTGTCAGAATTATCACTGGCATTGTTCAGAGCTTCCTGAATGGAATCGCCGGGTGAAACGGTAATTGTTTCGGTCGCCTCAGGAAAAACAACGCTTTCCGTTTCGCCTTCTGCCATAACAGCCGGGAATGACGCTGACGTTATCATTAAAGATAACGCAGATACTAATGAAAAAGTTCTTTTGGTTAATTTTGATATGCTCATTTTTTTACTTTTGCTCTTAATTAAAAAGAGCATTCTCCTTTCAAATATTATTTAAAGTAAAAAATACTTTGATAACTAAAGTTGCTTTTTAATATACTCTGAATACAATTCGCTCTTTGAAAAGCTAGTGATTTTTGCGATTTGCTTGCAGGCGTCCGCTACTCTGATACCCTTTTCTATAAGCTCGTTGACTTGCTTTATTGCGTCCTCAATTGTATCAGAGACGTCATTGTCCTTTTGTTTCCCCTCTATGATAAGCACAAACTCGCCCTTAGGTGAGACCGCTTCATATTTTTCAATCGCACCTGAAAGGGTAGTTCTTATTACTTCCTCGTGAATTTTTGTAAGCTCTCTGCAAAGAGATATTTTTCGGTCTCCGAAAAATTCAAACATATCTCTCAGTGTGTATATCAGCTTGTGAGGAGCTTCATAGAAGATCATTGTTCTTGTTTCATTGACAAGACTGGATAAATGTTCAAGACGCTGTTTTTTAGTTGTCGACAAAAAGCCCTCGAAAGTAAATCTCGATGTCGAAAGCCCGCTTATCGCCAACGCAGACACTGCCGCCGATGCAAGAGGTACAACTGCGGTTTTAATTCCGTTCTCGGCACAAAGTTTTACCAAACCCTCGCCCGGGTCTGAAATACACGGCATTCCCGCGTCGGTGACAACAGCACAGCTCTCGCCCGACTGTAATTTTTCGACGATGTTTTTTCCGCTTTGGAAAGCATTGTGCTCATGATAGCTGATAAGCGGTTTTTTTATTTCAAAATGATTTAATAATTTAGCCGTGACCCGTGTGTCCTCAGCACAGATGAAATCAACACTTTTTAAAGTTTCAACAGCCCTTATTGACATATCTGAAAGATTGCCGATAGGAGTTCCGACAACATAAAGCGTACCCGCCATTTTAGTTCACCTGAAATTGTTCAAAAATGTATTAAGCATATAAAAATGCAATTTGAAGTAAGTATAACACATTTTTTAAAAAAAGTCTATTATTTTTCTTGAAAATATGTTAAAATGAAATAAATGTTAAGTTTTATAATTCCAACAGTGAGGAGGAAGTCTCCCGACGGAGAAGATGCAATGATAAGTAAGCTTGACAGCGATATAAAATATCTCAAGGGAGTAGGTCCTAAAAGAGCGGAGTGTTATCAAAAGCTCGGCATATCGACGGTTGCCGACTTATTAAGCCATTACCCACGCTCTTATTTGGATTTTTCAAGTCCTGTTTCAATTAATGACGCTGTGCTTGATGAAAATAACATAATAAAGGGACGTATCGTAAAAAGGCTTGCCGCCGCCAGAATAAGAAAGGGAATGACCATCTACAAAGCGGTTATGACCGATGGCGATAGCGATATTACCATTGTAATTTACAACAGCGAGTTTGCATTCAACAAGCTTATCGAGGAAAAAGAATTTCTTCTTTACGGAAAGGTCACAGGCAACCTTGTAAGAAAGGAAATTTCGTCTCCGATTATTTTAGAAGCCGGTGTTGACGATAGGATACAGCCGGTTTATCCGCTTACAGAGGGTCTTACACAGCCGCTTTTGAGAACGACTGTACAGAACGCTTTGAAATATCTCGACGGCGAGATATATGAAACTATACCCAAAGAGATAGCCGCAAGACGTGGACTGTGTTCTTTGAACTTCGCACTTGAGAATATACATTTTCCCAAAGATTTTCTAAGTCTTTCGATTGCGAAAAACAGGCTTGTGTTTGATGAATTTCTCACTCTTGGTCTTGGTATGCTGAAGCTCAGGGGCAGAAGCCGGGAAAAGACAGGCTGTGAAATGAAAGATACCCCAATAGACGAGTTCTATAACGGTCTGCCGTTTACGCTTACCCAAGCTCAGATGAGTGCAATAAACGACTGCATTTGCGATATGAAAAAGGGCTTTCCTATGAACAGGCTTGTTCAGGGAGACGTAGGCTCGGGTAAGACTGCCGTTGCGGCGGCTTGTGCATTTTTCGCTTATAAAAACGGCTGCCAGACGGCTCTTATGGCACCAACCGAGATACTTGCAAATCAGCATTACAAGACACTTTCCGACTTCCTTGTACCGCTTGGCGTAAAGATATGTCTGCTTACCGGTTCGCTTACCGCTAAAAACAAGCGTGAGATAAAGGAGAGAATAAAGTCGGGCGGAGTTTCGGTAATCGTCGGCACTCACGCTCTTGTTCAGGGATCGACCGAGTTTAACAATCTCGGTCTGGTAATTACCGACGAGCAGCACAGGTTCGGCGTTAAACATCGTGCTGATCTTTCAGGCAAGGGGAATAACCCCCACTGTATGGTTATGTCGGCAACGCCTATACCCCGAACGCTTGCACTGATGATTTACGGCGATTTGGATATATCTATAATCAACGAGTTCCCGAAAGGCAGAAAGCCTATCGAAACGTTCGCCATAACTGGTAAGGGCAGAGAAAGGGCGTTCGGCTTTGTAACACAAAGACTGAAAGAAGGACGTCAGGCATATATAGTCTGCCCTATGATCGAAGAAAACGATTTGGAGCTTCAGTCGGTAAAGGAATATGCTGATAAGATTTCAAAGTCGTATTTTAAAGAATACAGAGTAGGTCTTTTGCACGGCAGGCTGAAGCCAAAGGATAAGGACGCTGTTATGAAAGAGTTCAAAGAAGGCAATATTGACATTTTGGTCTCGACAACAGTGGTCGAGGTCGGGGTGGACGTTCCAAACGCCGCAGTAATGGTCGTAGAAAATTCCGAGCGGTTCGGGCTTTCGCAGCTTCACCAGCTAAGAGGACGTGTCGGACGGGGCAGTGAGAAGTCATATTGTATTCTGATAACCGACAACCCGACAGAGGAATGTGTAAAAAGACTTAAAATAATGTCGAAAATATCAGACGGCTTTAAGATTTCAGAGGAGGATCTAAAACTCAGAGGTCCGGGTGACTTTTTCGGAAGCCGTCAGCACGGACTTCCTGCTTTGAAAATTGCCGATATGGCGGAGGATACGGAAATTCTCAAGCAGGCACAGGCGGAGGCAAGGGAGATCATAAAGGACGACCCAACTCTTTCAAAGCCTGAAAACAGACGCTTAAATGAGCTGGTCGATAAGCTGTTCAGTAGAACAATTGACAATTGACCGGCGAGCCGCCGGAGGCTTTACCGCCTCTGGGAAGTCGGATAATTGTTATAGTTTGTACAACGGCGGGCTTATTAATTGATAATTGATAATTGATAATTGACAATTGACAATGGATAATTGATAATGGATAATGGAAAATTAAGATGCGAGATATAATACTTTGATATTTATACAATTATTAAACGCGAAGTGCCAGCGGCGGCTCGCCGCTATTGCATTTGGTCTCTTGCATCTAATATCTAATATCTAACATCTAACAGGAGGATCATTATGGAACAAGCATTAAAAGCGAAGCTGGAAAGCGTAGCGGAAAATTTGAGAAAAAACAGTATGGAGGCATACATTGCTGAGGACAAGGCGGAGGCAAAGGTTATAGTTCAGTCGCTTTTGAAGGAGGGAACGAGCGTAGCAACAGGCGGTTCGGTAACTTTAAGCGAATGCGGGATCAATGAGCTTTTGACAAGCGGAAAGTACAATTTTATCGACCGTTCAAAGGGCAGAACTCCTAAGGAAGTCAGCAGGCTATATGGGGAGCAATACTTATGCGATACATATTTATGCTCGAGCAACGCTATAACAGAGGACGGCGTTTTGTATAATGTTGACGGAAATTCAAACAGAGTTTCTATGATAGCTCACGGACCGTCGAGCGTTATAATGGTTGCAGGGTATAACAAGATAGTAAAAAATCTGGAAGAAGCAGTTTTGAGGGTCAAGACTATTGCTGCACCTAAAAATACAGTCAGACTGGGAATAGATACATATTGCAGTAAATGCGGAGAATGCGTATCTGTTTCTCAGGGCAAGGGGAATGAGATGACGGCAGGCTGTGAAAGCGATGTCAGAATTTGCTGCAGTTATCTTATTTCTGCAAAGCAGCGTCACAAGAGAAGAATAAAAGTCATTTTAGTGGGTGAGGAACTTGGCTATTAAGCTGAAATCATAAAAATACGGGAGAATACTTTTGATAGAAGATTTAAAGTTAGGTAATGTCAGAATAAAAAAGACCGCCGCCTTAGCACCAATGGCGTCGGTTGCCGACAGGGCGTACAGGCTTATGTGCAAAGAGTACGGAGCGTCGTATCTGGTAAGCGAAATGATCTCTTCAAAGGGGCTGTGCTTTTCTGATAAGAAGACAAATGCTCTTTGTGAAATTGATAACAGAGAGCGACCGTTTGCACTTCAGCTTTTCGGCGAAGACCCTATTTATATGGCAAGGGCAGCTGAAATTCTGAACTCTTTCAAGCCGGATATAATTGATATAAATATGGGGTGTCCCGTTCCTAAAATTGCGGGTAACGGAAGCGGTTCGGCTTTGATGAAGTCGCCTAAAACAGCCGAGAAGATTGCAAGTGCAGTAGTAAAAGCGGCGAACTGCCCCGTTACGGTTAAAATACGCTCAGGCTGGGATAATGAAAACATAAACGCTCCCGAACTTGCAAAACGGCTGGAAGAAACCGGAGTGTCTGCTGTGGCTGTTCACGCAAGAACAAAAACGCAGATGTATTCGGGAAAAGCCGACTGGGAAATTATCAGAAAGGTAAAAGAAGCGGTATCTATTCCCGTTTTGGGCAACGGAGATGTAAAATGCGGTGCCGACGCTGAGGCTATGTATAACGAAACAGGCTGCGACCTTGTAATGGTCGGCAGGGGTTCATATGGCAGAGCTTGGGTGTTTAAGGAGATAGAGCGTTATCTTGAGACGGGCGAAAGCCTGCCCGAACCGACGCTCAGAGAACGCATTGAGGTTATGAAGAGGCACATTTCAATGATAGTAGACTTCATGGGCGAGCGTCAGGGAATGAAAGAGGCAAGAAAGAATGTCGCTTGGTATATAAAGGGCATAAAAAATGCGGCTGGTTTCAGAAACGCCTGCGGAAAGCTTTCGTCTTATGATGAGTTTTTGAGCTTTTGCGACACGGTTTTAAAAACCGCAGAGGAATAAAATGAAGACTGTGAAAAATGAGTAAAAGACTAAAAGTTTTCGGTCAAGCCTTTTTCAAAAGGCTTGCGGGTCAAGGGCGGAGCCTTGTCGCCGACCGCAGTCGGCGAAATACTTATTATCCGTAGGGCGTTCCGAAAAGGGTGAATTTAAAATCAATCCGGTGGATTGATTTTAAAGAGGGGAAGCCCTGCAAGAGAGGGCTTCCCATAGAAAAATAGATGTAATATATGTTACAAAACTATAAATGCTTTACTTAAGAAAGTAACCCTTTGCAAGCAAAGGTTGGTGATAAATATGCAGTATAACGACTTATCCTATGAAAAATTATCTGAAAAGATTTATGTTTGTATATCTACAGAGCACAGGTTCGGAACAGACGCATTTTTGCTTGCTGATTTTGCAAAGGCAAGGCATAAGGATAAAGCCGCAGATTTCTGTTCGGGAAACGGAATAGCCGCACTTTTGCTTGAGCGTGACTATTCTCCGAAAAAGGTATATGCTCTTGAAATTCAAAAGAAGGCTTACGACCAGTTATGCCTGTCGATTGAGAAATCTGAAACGGCTGGAGAGATAATACCCGTGCTTGGCGACATAAAGGATTTCAAATCAAAAGAGGAGCTTGATTTGATTATCTGCAATCCGCCGTACAAGGCAGACGGAGCAGGTATAAAAAACGATACCGAGTCAAGCTCGATAGCACGGCACGAAATGCTTTGTAATATTGACGATGTTTGCTTATCAGCGTCACGGAATTTAAAGTTCGGCGGAAGACTGTGCGTTTGCAACCGGCCTGAAAGGCTTTGCGATATAATGGTCGCTATGAGGAAGAATAATCTTGAGCCTAAAAGAGCGAGGTTCGTTTCTAAAAATAAAGACACTTCGCCTTGGCTGGTTCTGGTTGAGGGGAAGAAAGGTTCAAAGCCGTTTATGAGGGTAGAACCGCAGTTTTATACACAGTCTGAGGACGGAACAGGTTTCTCGGACGAGCTCAAGGCACTATATAGTTTATACGAAAATACGGGGGATAGAAATGAAAATATTGGCTATTGACGGAAACAGCATAATGAACAGGGCGTTTTACGGAATACGTTTGCTTTCCAACAATAAAGGCTTTTTTACAAATGCCATAACAGGCTTTATGAACATTTATCTGAAAGAGCTTGAAACGGTAAGACCCGACTGTACGGCTGTTGCATTTGACCTTAAAGCACCGACATTCAGGCACAAAGCGGTATCGAGCTACAAGGCAAACAGAAAGGGAATGCCTGACGAGCTTGCAATGCAGATGCCGAAGATCAAGGAGATATTAAAAGAGCTTGGGGTTAAGATAATTGAAGTCGAGGGCTATGAGGCAGACGATATTCTCGGCACTGTATCAGACATATTTTCAAAGAGCGGGAACGAATGTTTTATTCTGACAGGCGACAGAGACAGTTTTCAGCTTGTGCGGGACAATGTGACTGTCAGGCTGGCAGGAACAAAGGAAACAAAGGTATACACACCCGAGAGGATAATGGAGGAATACGGCGTTGAACCTGAGCAGATGATAGATGTTAAGGCTCTGATGGGAGACGCAAGCGATAATATTTCAGGAGTTAAGGGAATAGGCGAAAAGACGGCATACAGTCTTATACAGAGGTTTGGAAATATCAACAGACTTTATGAGGAGTTCAGAGAATCCGACCTGCCTAACGGAGTTAAGGCTAAGCTGGAGGTCGGAAAGGATATGGCATTTGAGAGCAGATTTTTAGGCAAAATCGTCTTAAATGTGCCGATAGATACCGATGTAAATTCTTATAAGACGGGTACTGTTGACAAAACAGCGTTGGCAGAAACTCTTTCTGAGCTTGAGATGTATAAACTGCTCGAAAGACTTGATTTGAAGAATGTTTCGTCAGAGGACGGAAGTCAGTCGTCAATATTTGATATGAAAAAAAGCGATCTGCCTGAAATAGAGGTCAGCGTTCTGTCTGATGATACGGTGAACAGTGTAATTCAGAGCAAAAAAGAGGTATATTTTATTTTTAGAAGTAAAAATGATAATGCTTATCTTGAAATCCTGTTTGATGATAAGGCATACCATACCGATGATAATGAAATTATCAAAAAGGTATTTGAATCTGACATTGATAAACTGTGCTTTGAATGTAAAGAGGCGTATAAGTTTGCTTTTTCAAACGGTTTTGACTTGAAAAACGTAAGTTTTATCTGCGACTTGGCAGGTTACTTGCTGAAATCTCAGGCAAGCGATTACTCGGTTGAGAATTTATGTGCAACATATAAGGTGACCTACCGGCGTGATATGGAGGAGTACGCAGATATTTCGTCGCTTAAAAATCTATGTATAAGGCTTAAAGCTGAAATTGAAGCAACAGAAATGCAATCGCTTTTATACGATGTTGAACAGCCTCTCTGCGAGGTTTTGGCGTCTATGGAGTGCGAAGGGGTCAAGACAGACATAAAGGGCATAGAGGAGTTCGGGAAAGGGCTTAAAGAACAGATAGAAGAGCTTCAGAAGGGCATTTATGAGCTGGCTGGAAAGGAGTTCAACATATCGTCGCCGAAGCAGTTAGGGGCAGTTTTGTTTGAGGATCTTTCACTGCCTTGCAAAAAGAAAACGAAAAGCGGTTATTCTACCAATGCAGAGGTGCTTGAATCGCTTAAAGACACTCACCCGATTATCCCGATGATTTTGGATTACCGAACGCTGACAAAGCTCAACTCAACTTATGTAGACGGTCTGTTAAAGCTTATCGGCGAAGACGGCAGAGTTCACTCTGTGTTCAAGCAGACGGAGACGCGAACGGGCAGAATATCGTCGACCGAGCCTAATATGCAGAACATTCCCGTTAGAAAAGAAATAGGCAGAAATATGAGAAAGTTCTTTGTAGCCGAAGACGGCAATATGCTGCTTGACGCCGACTACAGTCAGATAGAGCTGAGGGTTTTGGCTTCTGTATGCGGAGACGAAAATATGCAGAACGCTTTTATCAGCGGCGAGGATATACACGCTTCAACTGCGGCAAAGGTTTTCGATATGCCGGAGGATTTTGTCACGCCTGAGATGAGAAGAACAGCAAAAGCCGTAAACTTCGGAATAATCTACGGAATAGGTGCGTATTCGCTTTCGCAGGATATAGGCGTATCTGTTGCAGAGGCGAAAAAGTATATCAACGACTATTTGAATCACTATCCTAAGGTAAAGGAATTTATGGATAAAACCGTCGAGGACGGAATAAAGAACGGCTATGTGGAAACAATTTTCGGCAGAAGAAGATATATTCCCGAGCTTTCAGCGTCAAACAGAATGCTTCAGGCTTTTGGAAAAAGAGCCGCTATGAACGCTCCTATTCAGGGAGCGGCTGCGGATATAATAAAGATAGCTATGGTTAAGGTCTATAAGAGGCTTAAAGCCGAAGGGCTTAATGCGAAGCTTATCTTGCAGGTCCACGACGAGCTTATTATCGAGTCGTCAATTGATGATAAGGAAAAGGCAAAAGCTATTCTCGGAGAGGAAATGGTAAACGCAGTTAAGCTTAAGGTGCCTATGAAAGCGGACGTCAACGAGGGTAAAAGCTGGTATGAAGCAAAGGGCTGATTTTGTATTTTGGAAAAGCAGAATAACTATCTAAAATAAAGGAAGTGCTTAAATGGCTCTTGACGGAGTATTTTTAAATTTAATAAAAAAAGAGCTTGAAAGCGTTTTGATTGGCGGCAGGGCGGAAAAGATACATCAGCCGTCAAAGGAAGAGATACTTTTCACCATTCGCACTCGTGAGGGCGCATATAAGCTGATTTTTAACACAAGTGCAGGAACGGCAAGAGTTCACATTACAAACACGCAGATAGAAAACCCAAAAACTCCGCCTATGTTCTGTATGCTTATGAGAAAGCATTTATCGGGCGGTAAGCTTATAAAGATCAGGCAGGACGGTTACGAAAGAATACTATATTTCGACTTTGATTCTGCAAACGAAATGGGAGATATATGCCGTTTCACGCTAGCGGTCGAGATAATGGGCAGACATTCCAATCTCATTTTGATTGATTCAGAGGGCAAAATAATAGACAGCATAAAGCGTGTCGGTCAGGATATGTCAAGCGTTAGAATGGTTCTTCCGGGAATGGCATATCAGGTTCCTCCGAAGTACAAAAGGCTGTCAATATTTGATTTTACCGCTGATGAATTCAAAAACGGTCTTTTTGAAAATTCAAAGCAGATTTTTTCAAAGGCACTTATGAAGATTTTCGAGGGAATATCCCCTGTTTTTGCCCGTGAGGCTGAATTTTTCGCTTTGCGGGGCGGTGAGAAGATCTGTGCCGAACTGAACGATGATGAAATCGACAGAGCGTTGTTTTTCATAAATAAAACGGCAGAAGAGATAACTTCTCACAAAAACAGATTTACGGTACTGAGAACTAAGGACGGTCATTTAAAGGATTTTTGCTTTTGCAGTATCAATCAGTACGGAAGTCTGATGGTCACAAAGGATTTTGATACAGCCTGCGGGCTTTTAGACTTTTTCTATTCCGCAAGAGACAGAATTGCAAGAACAAAGCAAAGAGCGTCTGATTTATTCAAGTTTCTGGTAAACACGTCTGACAGAACAGCAAGACGTATAGCCAATCAGCGGGAGGAGCTTAAAGAATGTGCGGAGCGTGACGCACTGAAGCTAAAGGGCGATCTGATAATGTCAAACATCTACAGGCTTGAAAAGGGAATGGGTCATGCCGAAGTTGAGGATTACACAAAAGAGGGTATGCCGACAGTTAAGATAAAGCTTGACAAGAGGCTTACGCCGTCGCAGAATGCACAGAAGTATTATGCCGAATACCGAAAAGCAGACACTGCCGAAAAAAAGCTTGTCTCGCTTATCAAAGAAGGCGAGGAAGAATTAAGGTATATAGACAGCGTATTTGACGCACTTACTCGTGCTGAAACGGAGAGCGACGTTATTGAGCTTAGAGCAGAGCTTGCAGAGCAGGGGTATATAAGGAGCTCACGCATAAAGGGCAAGCCGCCGAAGTCTTTGCCGCCCATAAAATTTCTGTCATCTGACGGCTATGAAATTCTTGTAGGGAGAAACAACAGGCAAAACGACAAGCTGACTCTAAAGGACAGCGATAAAACAGACATATGGCTTCACACTCAGAAGATCACAGGCTCGCATACTGTTATAAAATGCAGAGGGGAGGTTCCTCCCGACAGAACGATAGAGGAGGCTTGCGTAATTGCGGCATATCACTCAAGAGCAAAGAAGTCGTCAAACGTGCCAGTTGATTATACAGAGATAAGGTATGTAAAAAAGCCTAACGGAGCTAAGCCGGGAATGGTTATCTTCACAAATTATCACACGGTTTATGTAACTCCCGATGAAGAGCTTGCCGAAAGGCTGAGAGTAAAATAAAATGCAGTGAAAGGCAGAACAATGAAACTTGGATATGATTTTTTTAACAGAGACGTATTAAAGGTTGCACCTGAACTTTTGGGCAAGACGCTTGTTCATATTGTTGACGGTGAGGAAAGACGTTTAATGATAACCGAAACGGAAGCGTATAAAGGAACAGACGACACTGCCTGTCACGCTCACAGAGGCAAGACCGAAAGAACGAAAATTCTCTGGGGGAGTGCAGGTACGGTATATGTATATCTGTGCTACGGAATACACTGTCTAATAAATATTGTAACGGGAGATGAGGGTGATCCTCAGGCGGTATTGATCCGTGCCTGCGAAGGGAAATTCAACGGTCCGGGAAAGCTGACAAAGCAGTTAGGCATTGATATGAGTGCAAATTGGCAGTCGATATATGACAACGATACGCTGTGGATAGAGGATACGGGCATAAAGGCGAGAATAAGGCGTGATAAGCGAGTGGGAATAGGCTATGCAAGACCCAGAGACTTAGAACGTCCGTGGCGGTACATAATGAAGATAAAGCCTGAAAAGTCAAGCGGAAAGACAAAGCCGAAGCGAAAAGCCAAATAATAATATTAGGAGAAAGTAATGAGATTATACAACTTTTTGACATTGCAGTTTGGAAAACTGATAGTAAAGGTATTACAGCTTTTACATAAGGGAGCGGGAAATCTTCCGGGACTTATTCTGCTGGGGATAAACAGAGGGATACTGGGTTATTTCAAGGTAGACTGTCCTATTATTGCTGTAACAGGCACAAACGGAAAGACTTCTGTTACCAATTTTGTAAATCATCTTTTCGAGCAAAGCGGAAAGAACGTAATTACAAACAAGCTGGGCAACAACCTTGATACGGGAATAGTTTCGCTGTTTTTGAAGCTGTGTTCTCCTACGGGGAAGATACACGCAGACTATCTTGTTCTTGAAATTGACGAATCGCACGTACCTGTTATATTCAAAAAGCTGAAGCTGGAGACTCTTATTGTTCTTAACTTTTTCAGAGACCAGCTTGACAGAAACGGCGAAGTTGAGACTCTTATTCTGAAGGTAAAGGGCTTTTTGGAGACCTTTCAGGGAAATGTCATTTTAAATGCCGACGACCCGAACGTTGCACGTCTCGGACAAGCCAACCCGGAGAATAAAAACGTAAAGTATTTCAGCGTTGAGAAGTATAAATACGCAACCGATAAAATACACGAGGTCGGAGAGGGAAAGTTCTGTCCTGTTTGCGGTGAACCGCTTGAGTATGAGTATTACCAGTATTCTCATATAGGACGGTTTAAATGTCCCGAGTGCGGATTTGGGAATAATGAAATATACTTAAGGGTCGGGAATGTCGATCTTGAAAACCGTCATTTTACCGTTGACGGAAGGGAGTACAATATAAACAATCAGAGCATCTATTATGTTTATAATATGGCGGCTGTATGTGCGGCTGCGAAGCTGTATAACATAGACGGCGATATTCTCAGAGATACCCTTGACACATTTGAAGTCAACAACGGCAGAATGGAGAAATTCAGCATCGGTAAAAGTAATGCTGTTATAAACCTGGCAAAGAATCCTGTCGGAGCGAATATGACTATTCGCGTTATGAACGAGACCGGCTGTGAAAAAGAACTTATGTTCGTTTTAAATGATAATCTAGCCGACGGCTATGATGTTTCGTGGATATGGGATATAAACTTTGAGGTATTCAAAGACGTAACGAGGGTAATTACAAGCGGAAGGCGGGCTTACGACATTGCTATAAGAATAAAAACGAGCGGATATGACGCTTCAAAAATAGAGGTCTGCCCTGATTTGGACGAGGCAGTTGAAAATCTATTTTCAACCGATGGAGAGAAGTTTATAATTGCTAATTACACTTCGGTTCAGCCGACGAGGACTGCTGTAATAAACTATATAGAAAAAAACCAAAGGGAAGAATGATTATGAGAGAGATAAGAATATTGCATATGTATTCCGATATGCTTGATCTTTACGGAGATAACGGAAACATAGAGATATTGAGTTACCGTGCAAAGGCGAGAGGCATTGAAACGGTTGTCGAGCATCACAGCGTAGGAACGAAGGACACTGACTTTTCAAGCTACGATCTGATATATCTGGGCGGAGGGGCAGACTTTGAGCAGCAGCTTTTAGCGGAGGATCTTCAAAGCTGCCGTGATGAAATAATGAAGGCGTTCGATAACGGTACTTTTTTTCTGCTTATCTGCGGAGGGTATCAGCTTATGGGGGAATACTACAAAGATTCCAACGGTGAAGTCATAAACGGTCTTGGGATGTTCCCATATCACACGGCGGCGTCGCTTAATAAGAACAAGCGGTGCATTGGGAATATAGTCATCGAGGCGGAGCTTAACGGAGAGAAGTATAAGGTAATAGGCTTTGAAAATCACGGCGGTCAGACTTCGCAAACTGATAAGCCATTCGGGAATGTTATATACGGGAACGGAAACCGATTTGAAAGTAAAGACGAGGGTTATTTTGATAAAAACGTTATAGCGACTTACCTGCACGGACCGCTTCTTTCAAAGAACCCGAAGCTAGCCGATTATATAATTAAATACTGTGCAGAGCGTAATAAGGAACCTGTTAAGATGACTCCTCTTGACGATACGCTTGAAGAAAAGGCGAGGGAAGTATTGTTTAGCAGGTTAGATAAATAATAAAATAATTATTTTACTTGACAAATAATTATTATATGTTATAATATAAATATAAAAAGAGAGTACTGCACACGGCAAATTAATGCCTAGGCGGTATCTCCCATTGATGTTTTTGAAACACCGTTACTGGGAAAAGTAAGGCGGTGTTTCTTTTTTATGTAAAAATAAAAAAGCTTCTAATTTTTCTTATTAAATATAAGAAAAGCTAGAGTGATAATTTCGGTTATCATGCTAATGAATGAAAACAATTCATAATATGATACCATAATTATCACCCCCTTTCGGGGAGAAACCGCGTGCCTTTTTATGTACAGTACTCTAATGTATATTATAAAACAAAATAATTACGATGTCAAGTAATGACGAACGGTAATGGAACGTCACCATTACTAAAAGCCCCCACAGAAATTCTGTGAGGGTCTTTTAGCACACTAAATATTGAGGAAGTATAAGCTATAAAATAAATACAGTTTCAAGTTTTGTGATTTTTGGATATTGCCTAAATTTTGCTTTGCAAAACCCGCACAAAACATCGTTCTAACGAAGCATACTTTTATTAGCCTTTTTTGTGGCAGGAGCCTGCCTGCGGACAGCCTGAACAGCCGCAGGAGCAGGATTTTCCTGCTTTTTTGCTTTTTCTCATTCTAAATATGATGAATGCAACTATAAAAAGCAATATAATACTGATTATTATTGTTGAAATATTAGCTTTTAAAAAATCTATCATAGAAATCACCGTTTCGTTCAAGCTGATAAGTATTAAGCCTTAGCTTTGGTTTTTAAAGTGAGTTTATCAGCAGTCTTATATGGCTTAACAAGCATATAAACTATGAACACTGCAATAAGAATTGCCGCAATAAGACCGATAATGTTCGGACTGCCTGTTAATGCACTTCCGATTTGGTAGATCATAAGGGCAACCGCATAAGCGAATACGCATTGGTAAGCTATAGCAAAAGCTGTCCACTTAGGACTGTTCATTTCCCGTCTGATAGCACCCATTGCCGCAAAGCAGGGGGCACAGAGAAGATTGAAAGCTAAGAACGCATAGCCTGCAAGCGGCGTCATACCCTCAAAGTCGAGAACTCCGAACACTCCGACAACCTCTTCTTTAGCAACCAGACCCATAATAGTAGCGATAGCAGCCTTAATGTTACCGAAGCCGAGCGGTGAGAATATTCTGCAAATTGCGTTTCCAACTATTCCGAGAATGCTGTTTTCAAGCTCCATATCGGCACTGAACGTGAATATTCCGTCAACAAAGCCGAAGCAAGAGCCTGCCCAGATGACGATAGATGAAAGAAGAATAATAGTTCCTGCTTTTTTGATGAAAGATGAAGCACGTTCCCACATTGAACGCAGAATGTTGCTGACTGTCGGCAGATGGTATGCGGGAAGCTCCATAACAAACGGTGCAGGGTCGCCTGCGAACATCTTTGTTTTCTTGAGCATAATGCCCGAGACGATTATTGCAGCAATACCTAAGAAGTATGCGCTCGGTGCGACCCACCATGTTCCGTTAAAGAGGGCGGCTGAGATAAGTGCAATGATAGGCAGCTTAGCTCCGCAGGGAATAAATGTTGTAGTCATAATTGTCATACGGCGGTCACGTTCGTTCTCAATCGTTCGTGACGCCATAACTCCCGGAACTCCGCAGCCTGAACCTATAAGCATTGGTATAAACGACTTTCCCGATAAGCCGAACTTGCGGAATATCCTGTCCATAATAAATGCAATTCTCGCCATATATCCGCACGATTCCAAGAACGCAAGGAAGATAAACAGTACCAGCATCTGAGGTACAAATCCAAGTACCGCTCCGACTCCGCCTACAATACCGTCTAAAATCAAGCCCTGAAGCCAGTCTGCACAGTTTACGGCAACAAGTCCGTTTTCGACCAGAACAGGTATTCCGGGTACCCATACGCCGTATTCAGCAGGGTCGGGAGTGTTTGTAAACTCGCCGTCTCCATTGAGAGGAAGCATAGGAGTTATGTCAAACTTACCGTTCTCTTTGACGGCAAGCTCTTCGCCGTATGAACCGTAAGCCTCTTCAAAAGCACTGAAGTCTTTTTCCTCAACGGCTGTTAAAAGCTCGTCTGCACCGGTTATACCCGCTTTGCTTGCACCCTCAAGAGCCGTCTTGACCTCAGGCAGGAATATTTCCTTTTGGGCATACTCGCTTGCAGCGTCGTCGTATTCGCTTGAACCTATGCCGAACAAGTGCCAGCCGTCGCCGAAAACGCCGTCGTTAGCCCAGTCTGTAGCCCATGTTCCTACAGTAGAGACCGAAACATAGTAAACAATGACCATTACTAT
The DNA here is from genome assembly GCA_947589185.1 of uncultured Clostridia bacterium. Lineage (GTDB taxonomy): Bacteria > Bacillota > Clostridia > Oscillospirales > Ruminococcaceae > UMGS1601. The sequence goes on from CANQCK010000004.1 coordinate 107,050, forward strand.
CGCAAATATGGGAAGTGCAAGCCATCGGTTTGTTACTACCTTATCAATTTTATCGGTTACAGTCAGTTTTCCTCTGCTTTTCTTTGTGTAACAGCCGCCTATGATAGAAGCGATGTATGTATATCTTTCACTGGTTATGATGCTTTCTGAATCGTCGTCCAGCTCGTCTTCGCAGTTTTTGATGTCAGTTTCTATATGTGAAATTATCTTACTGTCTAAATTCAGTCTCTCGATAACCTTATCGTCTCTCTCGAACAGCTTGATAGCAAGAAATCTTTGTTCGCTTTCGGGCATATCGTGCAAAACTGCCTCTTCAATGTGTGCGAGTGCGTGTTCAACGCTTCCGTCAAAGCTGTGCTGAGCAACCATTCTTTTTCCGCTTTTTGCAACGCTTATCGCCTTTTCGATAAGATCGTTTACGCCCTCGCTTTTAAGAGCCGAGATTTCCGTGACCTCACAGCCAAGCTCTTTTGAAAGCTTCTGCGTATCCAGCTTGTCGCCGTTTTTCCTTACTATATCCATCATATTGACCGCTACTATAACAGGAATTCCAAGCTCGACAAGCTGAGTTGTAAGATACAGATTTCTCTCAAGATTTGAGCCGTCAATGATGTTGATGATAGCGTTTGGCTTTTCGTCTAAAAGAAAGTTTCTCGAAACGACCTCCTCAAGCGTATAAGGCGAGAGCGAATAAATTCCCGGCAGGTCAACCAAAATGACCTCGTCATCTTTAGAACTGTGACCTTTGATTTTTCCTTCCTTTTTTTCTACTGTTACTCCCGGCCAGTTGCCGACAAACTGATTTGATCCTGTCAAAGCGTTGAACAGGGTAGTTTTACCGCTGTTTGGATTTCCCGCAAGTGCTATTTTGATACTCATATTTAATGACCGTTCCTTTCCTGCGTGAGTTTGATTTTCACGCTGTATATTTGCGTTAGGTATAGCTAACTTGTATGCAGAATGATTTATTCTATCTCTATCATTTCTGCGTCAGCCTTTCTCAGAGACAGCTCATAGCCTCTTACCGTAACCTCTATTGGGTCTCCGAGAGGTGCTACCTTTCTTATATGTATATCTACGCCTTTTGTAATTCCCATATCCATAATTCTGCGTTTTACCGCTCCTTCCCCGTGCAGACGCTTGACCTTCACAGTCTGACCTATCACGGCTTCCTTTAATGTTTGCATAAGATCTCTCCTTTTTCTTCTTTTATTTATTTATATGTTTTAAATTAAGCAACTATAATTTTATTTGCCATTTCACGGCTGATAGCCACTCTTGTGTTTTTTACGTTTACTATTAGATTTCCGCCGTTGTCCGATACGATAAGTATTTCTCCGCCCTCGACAAACCCTAAGTTCCCTAAAAATCGTTTCGTTTCGTCTTTGCCCTTGATTTTCTTTATTTTTATCTTTTCGCCGACTTCTGCAAAGGTCAATGGTATCATTATTTCATCTCTTTCTCTTTCTATAGGTGAAAGTTAGAATCGGCTAACTCGTTTTTATCAAAAAAGTTAGCGAAAACTAACCTTATACAGAATACCACTTTCCGCAGTTTTTGTCAATGTGTTTTTCAAAGTTTGTAGCTTTTCACAAAAACAAGTTAGCGAATGGTAACTGAAATTGTTAAAACCGCCAGCGTGACGCTGGATGCTCTGCTGCCTTTGGAAAGTTAGCATAATGTGTTTGCTTTGTACAACGGCAGGCTAGTACTTTGTTTAAATAACTAACTAGAACTTATAAAAATATTGCCAACTTTAGCGTGCCGACAGACTATTTTAATCTTTTTTGCTTTAAAAACGGAGGCACAAGAGCCACCGGAGGTTCTCCGGTCTTGCCTCAGCTTTTAGATGCTAGAAATTTAGAGGCAAGAAGCAAGATTCTATCTATTTTACAAAGTATAAGTCTGCCGTTTTGATTCGTCAAACATTAAATTAAACTTTTAATAGGCAGCAGAGCCACCGCCGGCTCGGCGGGCTTGACAAATAAAAATTATATGTTATAATATAAATGTAAAAAGAGAGTACTGCACACGGCAAACTAATGCCTAGGCGGTTACTCCCATGAATAGTGTTTAGAAACACCGCAACATTGGAAGCGTGGCGGTGTTTCTTTTTTATGTAAAAATAAAAAAGCTTCTAATTTTTCTTATTAAATATAAGAAAAGCTAGAGTGATAATCTCGGCTATCATGCTGATGAATGAAAACAATTCATAATATGATACCATATTACCACCCCCTTTCGGGGAGAAACCGCTTGCCTTTTTATGTACAGTACTCTCATATTTATTATAATTTAAAATATATACTTTGTCAAATAATATCAACCGCCGCCGGCGTGACGCCGGTTGCTCTGCCGCCTTTGGGTAGTTTGATTAATGTTTAACTTTGAGAAACGGCGGGCTTGTACTTTGTTTAAACGGTGGGCAAGTTTAGTTTTATATTGCTAACTAATAGCGTGCCGACAGACAAAATTAATCTTTTTTGCTTTGAAAACGGAGGCACAAGAGCCACCGGAGGTTCTCCGGGTTGATTAATTTTGATTTTTATGGTAGAATTAGTGCGAAAGAAAAAATCTGAAATCAGATGTTCAGAAGAACTGAAAAAAGGAGTATGCTGTATGGGAAATAACGTTTTTCTGAATAATAACTATACGGTCAAGGAGAATAGAGACAGCGAAGAATTTGTCGAGCTTATAAAAAGGTCAGACATGCTCAAAAAGATCGTCGGGAATACTTACGAGGCGGCATTTGAAATAGATGTAAATAAGAATCAGGCGTATGAAATATTCATTAAAGACGGAACGCCGCTGAGCAGTGAATTTTTGAATGATAAGCTGTCGTATTCAAGACTATGCAGGCTTATTTTGAAAGAAATAGCAGACAGTACGGAAGTTGAAAGGCTGACAGAATTTTTAAATCCTGCGAGGATAAAAAAGATAAGGCAGAGCGACAGCGTCAAAAAGGAAGAAAGATTGCACTTCAGGGCAAAAGATACAGGCTTAGTTGAATGGAAAGAGTGCAGGATAGTGTACTGTCAGGAAAAGTCAGCGGAGACAGATATATGCACTATAAGAGACATTACGAATGAAAAGAATTACGAGATAAAATACAATGCACAGTCAGAACTGATTTACGCAACACAGAATTCAGAACGGGAAATTATAAAAGATTTCATACGATCGGTAAAGAACGTATATAATGCAGTTATCGAGTTAAACTACACCGCTCTCGAGTGCTTTGAATACGAGTTTTCCGATGACGGCGTCAGAAAGAAAAAAATAAGCGGCGGCTTAAAGGAGTTTGTAAAGCGTGTTGCTCAAAATTATGTATATTCTGACGACGCTGATAAATTTTTGTCTTTTTTCAGCTTAGGGAATGTATTTGAAACATCTCAAAAAAGGAACGGCAATGTTGAATTAACTTTAAGACTGCGTAACAGTGAAAATACAAGATCAGGTTATGAATGGTATTCATTAACGGTAAGGTTTGAGAAAAATAAAAACGGTGAGATAATTCTCACAGTATTTTTCAAGAATATAAATAAAAGTGAAACGGAAAGAATAAAAGACAGAAAAAGTCTGGAAAGCACTATTGTCCAGGCACAGAACAAGCTGAAATTTAAAGAGCAGTATAAAAACGCATTGGCAGAAGGCTCTTATTTCTGCATTAACGCAAATGTCGGCAGAGATTTGATCGAGACCGACTGCGTTGACGCCGACGGAAACAGTCTTATGAAGGCGGTTGGGTTAGCTGCACCGTGCAGATTATCAGATTTTGCAGGAAGATGGATAGAAAGGTATGTTGTAAAGGCAGAAAATTCGGCAGTTGATGTAAGCAGATTTGATTTAGATGTTTTAAAGGAAAATTATGAAAACGGCAAGCGGTTTTATAAGGGCGAGTATAAGATAATAGCTACTACGGGAAAAATCCGCTGGCTTGAGTGTTATACTCTGCTTGTAAAAACAGATTGCGAAAATGAACTTATGATGCTTCATTATGCTTTGGATATTACTGATGAGAAAAGAAAAAAGACGATTATTTAATAATTAAAAGGCAGCTTGGATATTCTTATTTTAAGGAAGGTTTAAGTATGATTATACAAACAGATAAGAAGGTAATATTAGCGTCCGCATCGCCGAGAAGGAAAACGCTGATAAAATATTTGTTCGGAGATTATGAGGTTGAGCCGTCGAGCATTAATGAGGACGACTATAAAATGCTGTCGCCTTACGAGATGCCTGAATTTCTCGCAACACAGAAAGCAAAGGATATTGCAAAGTATCACACTGATGAAATCGTTATAGGGTGCGACACGTCGGTAGTTCTGGGAGAGAGAGTTCTGGGAAAACCTAAGGACGAAGTTCAGGCAAGGAATATGCTTTCGCTTTTGTCGAATAAAACGCATAAGGTAATAACGGGCGTGTGCATTATCTGCGGGGATAACGCTATGTCGTTTTCTGTTTCTACAGACGTCACCTTTTATGAGCTCGATGATGACGAAATAGACGAGTACGTTCAGTCGGGAGAGCCTTATGACAAAGCAGGCGGATACGGTATTCAGGGTCTCGGCTCGGTGTTTGTAAAGGAAATCTCAGGCGATTTTTACAATGTAGTGGGTCTTCCTGTATCAAGGCTCTACAGAGAAATGATCGAATTTCTGAACCTTATTGACGGATAATAAAATTAAAACTTAGTCAAAGATGTTCTTAAGATTTTTCTCGTTCTGGAAATCGTAAATATGCAGTGTGTTGTTTTGGTCTAACGTGGCAAGGAAAATATCCTTGACCTTTTTGCCTCTTGCGGAAAGCTCTCTGTTTAGCCATGTTTCGTCCACTCCGCAGTATTTGAGGTTCTGGCTCATAATTTTGCCGTCAATTATAATATTCAGATTGAGGTATTCGGGCTTTGGCATTGGGTTGAGCTTTAAATCGCTTGCGGTAACAGGACGGTACTCAGAACATGGAAAAAAACTGATTTCTCCGTTGTTTTCCATAATGGCGTAGTTGATTTGCGAAATGTCGAAATATCCGTTTGTTCTTGCTTTCGTCAAGAGGTCGTTGATGTCGAGCTTTGATTTTTTAAGATTCTCACTGTAAATTTTACCGTTTTCTATCAACAGCAATGTTCTGCCCGAGAATAAACGGCGGCATTTTATAGATTTTATAGTAAGAACCGAAAACAAAAATACCACAAGACCGTATACTATCATTGCAATAACTGCTGTTATGATTTCGTCTGCCTGACGGGAAATTGACAGCTCTGCTGCAATAGAACCTATAGTTATACCGTTTATATAGTCGAACATATTAAGCTCGGAGATCTGCTTATTACCGAGCAGCTTTGAGATCAAAAACATTATTACAATAGACAGCAGCGACGCACCTATTACTTTTACTACTAACATATTCTATCACCCTTTAATAAAATTGTGGAAAATTCTGATTTATCAATCATAATTCAGGTATATATGTTAGTATTTTCAGCACGCTGAAAAATATACAATTTTGAAAAAAATCAGTCAATTACAAGTCGGTGAATATTATGAAATTATTTAAAAAAAGCAAACAGGGTACGCCGATAAAGGAACTTTTGTCATTTAACGGCAAGGGTATTTCATATGCAGTCGAACGCATAAACGGAGAGGAAGTAACTCTTGGAAAATCGGGTGCAATAACAGTGACCGAGGAAGAGATCATAATGGTATGCAACGGCAAAGAGGTTTTCAGGTGCTTGACTAAGGGAGCAACGATAGCGACTCTTATGAGCGGAAACGGCTGTGATATAAAGGGCAGTGACAAAAGCGGTCAAAAACGGCATATTGTGGCGAATTATGTAATGTTTAGATAAATTTGACTATAGTATAATAATGCAGAAAGAAAATCCACAGGACTATAAAAACTCTGTAATTACTTTTTTAAAGGTTGAGGAAAAAAGATACAAACGATATTTAAGAACCAAGAAAATACTTTACAAATCCGAATATATATGATATAATATGAATAAGCTAAGAAAGGTTGTTTGAGGTGGACAATTTCGTGGCATCCACACGCCGAAGGTAATGACAGGGAGAAATCCCGAGAGATGCAGGAGAAAGCCACGCCTGCCAAATAACCATATGCTTTAATACCACTCTGAGAAATCAGAGTGGTATTTTTTCTAACATAACCGCCGGAGAACCTCCGGTGGCTTTTGTGCCTCCGTTTTCAGAGCAAAAAAGATTAATATAGACTGTCGGCACGTTAGTAGTCAGCAATATAAAACTAAACTTGCCCACCGTTTAAACAAAGTATAAGCTTGCCGTTTCTCAAAGTTAAACATTAATCAAACTACCCAAAGGCGGACTGGATGCAACGGCACCGTTGCGTTGCATTGAAACGTGCAACTTTTTTGCTTTTTAGAGGTATAAGTGAAAAGCTATCTCTAGGAGGAATATATTATGGCACGTCCGATAAAAAGCGGGCTTGATTACTTTCCTCTTGATTGTCAGCTAGATGATAAGTTTGAATTGATTGAGGCAGAGTTTGGTCTGACAG